>CAITYF010000161.1 GCA_903896545.1 uncultured Myxococcales bacterium
CTGCGCGATCTGAATGAACACGCCGACCAAACGGCGCAGCGTGAACTCCTCGATCGTCGCGACGTCCCCCATCGTCAGCAGACCGATGACATCACCCAGCGAACGGCCGGGCATCATGCGCATTGTGTAGTAGGTCTGACCATCCTTGCAGACGCCCAACTCATAAATCGGAATGATCGCGGGGTGCGTCAGTTCGCCGATAATTCGCGCTTCACGTCGCAACGCGCCGACGAATCCCGCCTCGTCGCACAGTTCGGGCTTGAGCAGCTTCATCGCGACGTCACGCCGCAAGGACGTGTCGTACGCGCGGCGCACCACGCCCATACCGCCGATACCGAGCTCCTCGCCCATCTGGTAGCGTCCGTCCCCCTCGACCGGCAAGACCGCGTCATCCGTGCCGCCCAATGAGCCCAAAGGCGAAGACGTCAAGTGCTGCAGCGCCTCGGACTCGCTCATCGGACGCTGATTCAGCGGCTTTCCTGGCGTCGTCCGTTCCGGGTCACCGGCATTGAGCAGCGCCTGCAACGCCGCCAAAGTCGCTGGATCCTCGATCGTTGCGGTGGTGCGAAAGGGCTGAATGAAGGTGCGCTGACCATCATCTGCCTGATCTTCTTGCGCTACGGCCCCATCGTCCCCGGCCACTGTTGGCGGCGGAGTCGGGTCTGTGTCATGCGAGCGGCGCTCAGACGTCACTGATGGAACCTCGTGACCCGCAAGCTTGCCACGATCGCGCGACCGTAGGCAACGCGTCCGTGCGGGCCGTGTTTGGTGATCAAGCCACCGAGGTGTGTAGTTTTAGCATGTTATACAGGTTTCACGGGGCATTTTTGGCGTTGCGCGACAAAATACTTGCCAGATCCACGCAGATCACTGAACATCTGTACAGGACTGAACGGACCCTGAACAAGTACTGAACACAAAACGAACTCGAGAGGAAAATACCATGGCGAAGCCCAAGAAAGACCTGAACGAACCGATGGAAACCGACAAGCGCGCAGCGATCGCGACTGCGCTCTCGACCATCGAACGCGCCTTCGGCAAAGGCGCCATGGTGCGTCTGGGCGACGAAGCGGCGACGGCGCGCGACATCAGCATCATCTCGTCGGGCTCGATCGGCCTCGACATCGCGTTGGGCGTTGGCGGCTTCCCGCGCGGCCGTGTGGTGGAAATCTTCGGGCCAGAATCGTCCGGCAAGACGACGATCGCCCTGCACCTGATCGCGGAAGCGCAGAAGGCGGGCGGCATCGCGGCGTTCATCGACGCAGAACACGCGCTGGACGTGGGCTACGCGCGCAAATTGGGCGTCAAGGCGGACGATCTGCTGGTCAGCCAGCCGGACACGGGCGAGCAGGCGCTGGAAATCTGCGACACGCTGGTGCGGTCGGGCGCGGTGGACGTGATCGTCATCGACTCGGTGGCAGCGCTGGTGCCCAAGGCGGAATTGGAAGGCGCGATGGGCGACAGTCAGGTCGGCGGCCACGCGCGACTGATGAGCCAGGCGCTGCGGAAGCTGACGTCGTCGATCGCGAAGTCGAACTGCATCGTGCTCTTCATCAACCAGTTGCGCATGAAGATCGGCGTGATGTTTGGCAGCCCGGAAACGACGACCGGCGGTAACGCGCTGAAGTTCTACGCGTCCATTCGTTTGGACATCCGCCGCATCGGCGCGCTGAAGAGCGGCGAAGAGAACATCGGCAACCGCACGCGCGTCAAAGTGGTCAAGAACAAGGTCGCGCCGCCGTTCCGTCAGCACGAGTTCGACATCCTCTACGGCGAAGGCGTCTGCGCGTGCGGCGACTTGATCGACGTGGCGGCGGAAGCGGGCATCCTCGACAAGGTCGGCGCGTGGTACAGCTTTGACGGCGAGCGTTTGGGTCAGGGTCGCGAGAAAGTGCGGCAGTTGCTCAAGGACGAGAAAGAGCTGTTCAAGAAGATCGATCAGCGCGTGCGCGACGCGGCGTTCGCTCCGGATTCGTCGCTGGCGATCAGTTCGATGACCGTGTCGAGCGTCGCAGAAGGCTAAGAGGCGAAGGAGGTCGGTGGGAGCGTGTCCTTTCGCTGGCGCGCTCCCGCCGACGTTCAGCCGATCTCGAAGACAGCAAGCTCGCTGGACGCGGCGCCATTGCGGCCGGCGGCGACCGACGAGCCGATGCCGCAGTTCACGTACAGCCGCATGTCGTCGATCATATACCAGCCCTTCAGGTAGCGGATGCCGGCGGCTGTGGCGATCGCAGCCGTCAAACCGGGAATATCGAACTGCCCCCCGTGCGTGTGCCCCGACAGCACCACGCGCGCGCCGGTCTTGGCGATCTTGTCGGCCGTCTTGGGATCGTGGCTGAGCACAAGCGCTTCTTCCGGGCGTGGCACGTCGCGGAACGCCGCTTCAACATCATCCCGGTGGGTAAAACCATCCTCCACGCCGACGATCCGTAGCGGTTGGCCCGCCACGTTCAGGACCGTCGACTCGTTGGACAACACCGGAATTCCTTCTTGCTCCAGCATCCGGCGAATGTCCGGCGCGCCGCTCCAGTGATCGTGGTTGCCCAGAGTCGCGATGCACGGTCGCGGCAGCCCGCGTACCCACGCGCGCAGCGTATCGATTTCCGACAGCGAGTGATTCAGGTAGTCGCCGGTCAGCACCAGCAAATCCGGCCGCACGAGGCGCGCTTGGACCTGCGCCGTCCGCAACGTCTCGGCCGACGTGCCCCAGCCAACGTGAATGTCGGTCAGTTGCGCCACGCGCAAACGTCGACCGGCGGGCAAAAGCGGCATCTGCGCGTGCGGCAGGTCATGGTGGGTGAT
Organism: uncultured Myxococcales bacterium; assembly: GCA_903896545.1. Taxonomy (GTDB): domain Bacteria; phylum Myxococcota_A; class UBA9042; order UBA9042; family UBA9042; genus CAIYBN01. The sequence goes on from CAITYF010000161.1 coordinate 2,803, forward strand.
CCGCACGCCGCCCTGCGCCAACGCCATCGCACCCACGCCGCTCACGCCAAGCGCCGCGCCGCCAGCCAACGTTCTTCGCAAGAATGCGCGTCGATCCATGATCACCTGTGCGGGCTCGTGCCGCGTATTCTACAACATCAACGCGTCGCTGTTTGTTCCGATTCACGCGCTCTGCCACAATCTGCGCGACCTGTGAAGGAAATGACGATGTCGGACACCCAGCCCAGCCAGCCCATTCACGCCGCTCACGGCACGACGTTGACCTGCAAAGGTTGGATGCAGGAAGCGGCCCTGCGGATGCTCTGCAACAACCTCGATCCGGACGTGGCTGAACGCTGGCAGGATCTGGTCGTCTACGGCGGCATCGGCAAAGCGGCGCGCAACTGGCCGGCCTTTCACGCGATATGCCGTGCGCTGACGACGCTGGAGAACGACGAGACGCTGCTGGTGCAATCGGGCAAGCCGGTTGGCATCGTGAAGACGCACCCGGACGCGCCGCGCGTGCTGATCGCCAACAGCAACCTCGTGCCCAAGTGGGCGACGTGGCAGGTTTTCCGCGAGTTGGAGCAGAAGGGGCTGATGATGTACGGCCAGATGACGGCCGGCTCGTGGATCTACATCGGCAGTCAAGGAATCGTGCAGGGGACGTACGAGACCTTTGCAGAGGCCGGTCGTCAGCATTTTGGCCACTTGGCGGATTTTGATCCGCACCGGCCGCTGCGAGGTCGGCTGACGGTGACCGCGGGTTTGGGCGGCATGGGCGGCGCACAACCGTTGGCGTGCACCTTGGCGGGCGGCGTCATGCTGGCCGCGGAAGTGGATCCGACGCGTCTGCAACGGCGGCTGGATCAGCGCTACTTGCACGAGCAGTTCGTCGACGTCGACGCGGCGATCGACCGCGCGCTGGCGGCCAGGACAGCGGGGGAAGCGCGTTCGATCGGCGTGCTTGCCACGGCGCTGGAGCTGCTTCGCGCTTTGGAGAAACGCCAGATTCTGCCGGATCTGGCGACGGACCAGACGAGCGCGCACGATCCACTGGTGGGCTACCACGTGACTGGGCTCACGTTGGAGGCAGCGCAAGCCGCGCGGACGGCCGATCCAGAAGCGTGGGTGAAGAAGGTACGCGCGGACATCGTGGAACATGTGAACCGCCTGCACGCGTGGAAAGATGCCGGCGTGCACGTGTTTGACTACGGCAACAACTTGCGCGCAGAAGCGGTGTCGGGCGGGCTGGCGGACGATGTCGCCTTTTCGTTTCCCGGTTTTGTCCCCGCCTACATTCGCCCGCGGTTTTGTCGCGGAGAGGGTCCATTTCGCTGGGTCGCGCTGTCGGGCGATCCGGAAGACATCGCCGTCACGGATCGGGCGATTCTCGCCGCGTTTCCGGACAATCCCGGCGTGCAGCAGTGGCTGCGTGAGGGCGCGCCGCAGATCGCATTTCAAGGCCTGCCCGCGCGCATTTGTTGGCTGGGACTAGGGGAACGCGCCAAGGCGGGCTTGATCTTCAACACCCTTGTCGCCGAGGGCAAAGTCAAAGCGCCTATCGTGATCGGCCGCGACCATCTGGACTGCGGCAGCGTCGCCTCGCCCAACCGCGAAACCGAAAGCATGAAGGACGGCTCAGACGCTGTTTCGGACTGGGTCTTCCTGAACGCGCTCACCAACGCGGTCAGCGGCGCAACGTGGGTCAGCGTGCACCACGGCGGCGGCGTAGGCATGGGCTACAGCCAGCACGCGGGCGTCGTCATCGTCGCGGACGGAACGCCGGAAGCCGCCCTGCGCCTGCAGCGCGTGCTGACCAACGATCCAACGCTCGGCGTGTTACGCCACGTAGACGCGGGCTACGAGGAAGCCGAAGTCGTGGCCCAGGAACGCGGCGTGCAGATCCCAAGGTAGCCGGTCGATCAGTCCGCGGTGTTTTGCAGATCGAGGAAGTCGGCGGCAAAACTTGGCCACGAACTGCCCACAGCGGCGGCGAAACCTTGGATTTCCAGGGCGCTGGGGCTGACAAGATTGGCAATGGCGGCGGTCATCGCCATGCGGTGATCCAGACCGGGGACGAACGCACCCGCGTTGGCGCGCAACCGAGACGATTCTCCCATACCAACAACCGTGAGCCAGTCCGCCCCGCTTTGCGTTGGCACACCCAGACAGGTCAGCAGGCGCACAACCGCGGCCAAGCGGTCGGACTCTTTGACGCGCAATTCCGCCAGACCGCAAAAGTGGCTCGTGCCAGCAGCAGTAGCGGCAGCAAGCGCCAAAATCGGCAGTTCATCGATGAGCGATGGCACTTCGCCTTCCGCGATGTCGGTCGCGATCAGCTGCGACGAGGTCGCGCGCACGTCGGCCACAGGTTCTCCCGCGAGCGTCGAGGGCTCGCGCGTTTGCAAATGACCGCCCATCCGCCCAAGGACGTTGAGGAAGCCGATACGCGTCGGATTCTGCGAGAAGTGCCGAACAGTGACGTCCGCGTCGGCGTGCAAAAGCGCAGCCACGATCGCAAAAGCCGCGGACGACGGATCACCCGGTACGTGAAAGTCGCCCAGCGGCGGCAGCACCGCACGCGGACCTTGACCCACGATCGTGTGGCGATTGTCCTCGCGCTGCAACCGAACGCCCAGAGCGGTCAACATGCGCTCGGTGTGATCGCGCGACTGCAGCGGTTCGTGCACGACGGTCTCGCCGTTTGCAAAAAGACCCGCCAACAGCAGCGCGCTCTTCACCTGCGCGGAGGCCACGGGCAAATCGTGGATCGCGCCGTGAAGCGTCTGACCGACGATCGTCAGTGGTGGTCGACCCTCGCACGACGCGATCACGGCACCAATCGCCGCCAGCGGACCCGTGACCCGCGCCATCGGGCGCTTGCGCAGGGAGGCATCGCCGTCCAGCGTCGCGGTCAGATCTGGATGCGCAGCCAAAATCCCCAGCAGAAGCCGCATGGTTGTGCCGGAATTGCCGCAGTCCAGCGTCGCTTCGGGCGTCTTCCAGCCCGCGAAGCCCGGTGACGCAACGTGTGTGGCGTCCGCCTGCTGGGTGATCTGCACCCCCAGCTGTCGCAAACACGCGGCGGTACGCTGGACGTCGTCGCCCGTGCCGAGACCGTGCAGGACGCTACGCCCTTGCGCCAACGCCGCCAAAAGCAGCGCGCGGTGCGAGATCGACTTGTCGCCAGGGAGCGTCAGGCTACCGCGCAGGCGTTGGGCGTTCTTTTGCATGCCAACCAAGCGAGCCAAAACGTGAAGTGCGAGCAGCAGGCAGTCGTAAGCCGGGTTCTGTGCCGACGACCGGTTGCCCAGCCGCCGATGATGACCATTCGTCTGCGGACGCCGTTGCCGACGCCGTCAAGCGGTCTACCCGCAGGCTCGAACGAGCCGCCCTCCAACGCGCACTTGCGTCCGCGTTTTCGCCTGCGATGGACTCCTCACGGAATCCTGACCTTGCTCCAGATGGGGTTTGCCGTGAGCGATGTCACCATCGCAAACCGTGCGCTCTTGCCGCACGCTTTCACCCTTACGCCGCGGATTCCTTGCGGAATCGGGGACGCGGTTTGCTTTCTGTGGCACTGTTCCCTGGGATCGCTCCCGCTGGCCGTTAGCCAGCATCCTGCCCTGCGGAGCCCGGACTTTCCTCTGTCTGTTCTAGCCAGCCAGCGGCCACCTGACCGCCTGCTGCTCGCGGCGCAGAGGTTACCACAGTTTGCCCAGACGCACTCAAGACCGCGCGAGCGCCGCCGTCAGCGCGCGCACGTACAGCCCGCGAAAGGTCGCTTCATCGGTCGCCAGCTTGGCCGTCAAGTAGAGCGCCACCATGCCGTGCACCAGCGACCAGATGGAAAATGCCAGCATTTCAGGATCTTCACCCTGCAGATAGCCCGCCGACATACACTCCGAGACGCGGTCGACCAGAAAGCGAAACGTCGCCGCATCGCGCCACGCCAATGGCGCACAGGTCAGGTCCACTTGCGCCGTGCGCAGGAACATCAGGTCGTAATCGCGCGGGTTCGCCAGCGCAAAATCCAAAAACGCTTGCCCGCTCGCGATGAGCCGTTCCAGCGGACTCGGCGCCGACAATGCGCGGCTCATACAAGCCAGAAACTTGTCGTGGCCGTGCTCCATGACCGCGACCAACAGCGCTTCCTTGTTGGGAAAATGCCGGTAGGCCGCCATGGTCGAGACGCCCGCCGCCGTCGCCACGGCGCGCATGGTCACAGCAGCTTCACCGCTCTCCACGAAGAGGTCGCGCGCTGCGTCGAGGATGCGGTCTTTGGTGTTTGCGCTCATGCGTACACCGTACACGGGGGTGGCCACGGCGTCAAACGTCCTGCGCGGCGATCGCCCGCACGTCGCTCAGCCACTGGGCGCGTTGGGTGTCTTTGGAGTTGCGGATCGGTCCAAAGTGCTTGATCCGCACCGGCTTCACGCCGCAAAATTCAAGCACGCTCTTGCGAATCTGCTTGTCGCCCGGCGCGCCGACCAGGAACCGGTAGTACCAGCTCGGCGAGTCCATCGTCACGAGCACCCGCGCGCTGCGACCCGTGAGCAGTTTGTCCCACATCACGGAATTTTCGCGGTACTTGAACGCGAAGCCCGGCAAGAGCGCACGGTCAAAAAAGCCTTTGAGCAAGGACGGAAACGTGCCCCACCAGTTCGGGTACACAAAGACAAGGTGCTGCGCCCAAGTGATATCCGCCTGAGCCGCCACCAGATCCTGCTCCAGCGGCTGAATCGCCGCGTAGCCCGTGTGCAGAACGGGGTCAAAGTGCAGGTCCGCCAGCACGAGCACGCGCACGGTGGCGCCCGCCGCCTTGGCCGATTCCGCGTACGCAGTGGCCATGGCCGCGCAGAAGCTCTCTTTGCGCGGATGTCCGAGGATGATGAGGATGTTTTTCATGACTTTTTGCCTTCAAAATAGCGTGTGGCGTCCATCAGCGGTACGTGATCGAGACAGTCTGGGTCGCCGCGCCGCCGGCATAGGAGAAACGCGCTTCTTCAAACGAAGCCGGCGAAAACGCGTGCGCCTTGGCGCCGTTGGAGAAGCCGAAGCCCTCCGTCGGGATGCCAAAGAAGTTGGTGTCGAGCTTGGCGTTGTTGTTCTCGTCGTGCATCACGGCGATCGCATAGTTGCCATTGGGCAGCCCGTTAAACGTGCACTCGCCGCGACCATGGCTGATGTTCACGTCCTGCAGGCGCATCGCGCGGCCGTCTTCAAACGGAAAACCGAGCGGGCTGCGGAACAGCGCGCAGCCGATGTGCCCCGTGTCGTTCTTGGCGCCGCTGACCGAGACCTTGAGGACGTCGGGCTGCGGATCGGCCGCAAAGCCGGCGCTGGCGAGCAAGCAGGAAACCGCGAGGATGAGTTGGGTGCGCATGATTGACCTCCAGAATCGGGCGAGCGTGATCTATGTACACACTCAAGTGCTGTGAAACAAAGGTCACGACAACTCCGTGCCGCCGCGATGTGTACACTGTACACACACAATCAACGGCTGTCAAAACAAATTCTGCGCAAGGCCGATCTTTTTGCACAGATCGGACCAACGCACTGTTTATAAAACCATTTCCAAGACCGCAACTTCCCGCCCAGCGCGGCCTGCCGCACATGCGCCAGCGCGTGAGCGGCGCAACGCGCAGCGCGGAGACCCGCATCGGGGCTGCCATGCTTGAACCAAGCGGGCAAGAACTGCGTGAAGTGAATTCGAGCGGTTTCACCCGTTTGCCAAGCCGCAGCCACGGCTTGGGAGACGCGGTCCGGCCGCTTCGGACGGATGCGCCCAAAAGCACCTTCCACAACCACCACAACCGCTCTCGTCCGTGATTTCTAGCTCAAGAATCGCCCAGCAAGTTTCGCCCGAGCAACCCCATCCACCGCACAATCACTGCGAGCAGACGGCCAACTCGTACCCGCAATACTGCGACACGCACGGCGAACAGTTCGTGCTGCCCGGGCACCAATTCCCGCACTTCAAGTCCCGGCAGTTCACAAACGCGGTGACGTCCGCTTGGGCTTGAGGGGTGCCTTGCGCGGTGCACGCCTTGGCGCAGAGCGTGTCACCGCCGCACTTGCCCTGACAGGTCGCGATATCGAGGCAACTGAACAGCGTTTGGTTGGCGCCGATCGGTGAAAAGCAGCCGACAAAACTGCTGGTGCACTGGGTCTTGGCGCAATCGACCAACGCGTCTCCGGATTGTCCCGCGCAGTTGCTGTCCATGCAGGCATAGAGCGTGTAGTAAGTCAACCCACCGTTCTTGCTGGAATTCTTGTTGCAGGCATCAACGCACGTGGCGGAAGTGCCGCAGCCGGTGATGCACGAGTTGGTTTGGTTGCACGTCGCGCTGCCCGACCCCAAGCACGCGGATTGCGCGTCAAAACAGTTGGCGTAGATGCACGCCATCGCGTCGTTGACTTGGCCGGCGTCGGCGTACGTCTTGCAGATCGCGCTGATGCAGCTTTTGTAGGCGGTGAACAAGCTCTGGCCGTTGCTGGTGCCCTGGGCGATGCAGCCGTCCGTGCACACGGTGTCGCCGGGCGCGCAGTTGCCTGTACACGCGACGACCTGACCGCAAGTCAGCGTGCCGCCGGTGCTGTTGGGGATGCAGACGCCGTTTTGGCAGGTCTGGTTGGCGGAACACGGTGGGTTACAGCCGCTCGTTGTGCCGGTCTTGCACTGGCCGTTCTGGCAGATTTCTCCCGGCTTGCAGGCGATCGGCACGCCCCAGGACAAACACTTGTCGGGGTTCATTTGGCAGGTCTTGATGGCCGGCACGTCGGACAGGCACTCAACCAAACCCAGCGCCTTGCACGGATCAGGGCAGCCGCACGCGCCGTCGTGACATTCCTGGGTGCTGGGACACGTCAGGTTGGCGCCCCAGATGCCGTTGGTGCAGGTCTGCAGCGTGTTTTTGTCCTTGCACTGCTTGGCGCCCGTCTGACAGGGTCCGGTGTCGACGGGGCCCGAATCCGCGGGTCCAACATCCGGCGGACTCGTTTCGGCGATCGCTGTGTCTTTCTGGACGTCGGCGATCGCGTCCTGGACCACGTCCGTCGCGACGATTTCCGCCGCAGTATCGCTGGTGTCCGCGTCCAACTTGCCAAAGGTGACGTCGCCGCTCACACACGGCACAACGGTGCCCTTGAGGGGATCTACGCAAACGCTGACGCCCGGACAGGCGATGAACTGGCCCGTCTTGGGATCGGTACAGACCGTCTGGCCTTCCTCAACCTGCGTGCTGCACGCGCCGACGAACAGCGCCAAGAAGGCGCCAAGAAATCGCGGATGTGGCAATCTTTGCAGCACGTTGCGCTCAACACCCGTTCAGGGTCGATTGCCGCCCACGATACCCGACGCGCGCACGAGCCGCAATGCAAACGCTACTTGACGACGACGGACAGCGACAATTTCTCGCCGCGCAGCATGTAGCACTGTTCGGCGCTGCAAATGCTGAAGTTGCCCGTGATGGCGACCGGTCCGGCACCAGCGGCGATCGCCTGCAGCGGAATCGTCACCAGCCCGTCGTTGCCAACCACTTTCACGTCGCCGCCCTTGGTGGTCAGCGCGTCCTTGGCTGACTTGGCGAACGCGGTCGCCTCCACCGTGAACTTTGCCGGGAATTCCGGGTTGAAGTGCAGGCCCTTGCCCGCCCTGATCGTCACGACCGCGGAGCCCGCCGCACCCGGCTTGAGCGTCACGCTCGGCGCGTGGACGGCGTACTGTTTTTCATCCGCCAGGGCCGGCGCCGCAGCGACCAAGCACAGGCACAAAGTCATGAGAATCTTACGCATCATTCCTCGCAAACAGGTTAGTCAGGTGTCGATCGATTGCGACACGGGTTGCCGCATTGTCTGTGTGCCGCGCCGCGTGTCAACGGTGCGTTGTGTAGGAAACGCCCGGGGGCGCCGATTCATTCACGGGCGGCGAGCTGTCCCTTGAAGTCGCCTGCGTTCCGGCCAGCTTCGTCTCATCGGCAAGTTGAGTCGACCGCGGTGTCCTCAGCGTCGCAACCGCCTACTGCTGGTCAAACGCGCCGAGGTAGAGCTTCACGCCGCTTGCCAACCCCAGCTCACCGACCAGCGTTTCCACCTTTTTGTCGCGCAGGGCGGGCACGAGGCTCTTCTTCAGGTCTGCGAGCACTTCCGGGTCGTCCGGACCCTTGTGGGACGGCGCGACGGCGCTGTTCATGCGGATCACGTGCCAGCCAAACGGCGAACGGACCGGATCCTTGGTGAGTTCGCCCGGCTGCAGCTTGAGCGCCGCCGTGACGAACGGCTCGACCATCAGCACAATGCCCTTCTGTGCGGAGTACGGCTTGCTCGGCTCGTAGAAGAACGACAGATCGACCACCGCCGCCTTGGCAAAACGCGGGTCCGCGCCAACGCGACCGTGCATTTCCTGCACCGTCGCCGGGTGATTCTGCGCCAGGAAGTCGGCCAACGCGCGCGCTGTCGGTTCCAACGCGTCGATGCACTTCGCGGCCTCTTCGGACTCCCCGCACTGCCGGAAGTCGCCGGTGCAGCAGATGATCTGCGCGTCCGTAACCGCGTAAACGCCGGGATGATCGTAGGTGTGCCGCACGGACTTGACCGCCCACGCGGCCTTGACGTCCTCCGCCGTGATCTTCTCCGGCGTCAGGTTGTCCTCCATTTGATCTTCCAGCAGCCGCGCGACCATGAACTGCCGGATCGGCTCCTGCAGCCACTCGCCCCACAGCTTGGCACCGGCGGCGCGCGCCAACACTTCCTGGTCGACCAGCGCGGCAACGATGCTGCGCGGTGGCGTATCCGCCGGATACAGCTTCTGCACGGCGTCAAACTGTGCGCGGGTCACAGCTGCGCCATCGACGCACGCCAAAACGTCTGCCTCCAGCTGACCGGGCTTGCACGCGCGCTTGGCCCACGGGTGTTGCGGAACCGGACCGGCCGGCAGCGTCACCTTGCCGAGATAGTGCGTGACGGGCGACATCGCTTTGTCTTCCAACGAAGTCGGCTTACCCGTGCACGCCAGAGCGCACAGGAGAAACGGACCGATGGACCAACGCAGCGTGTGCAAGAAAGGCTCCTCAGGGGTCTGCGCCGCGCGCCGACGCGGCGATAGTGCCAGCTTTTTGACGCAGACGGCAATGCGCGGAAACGCTAGTCGTGCGTTCGGCCGAGGATCGTCAGCTCCACGCCTGTGCGCGCCAACACCCAGGTCAGGCCAAGGAGCAAGAGTCCGCCCAAGTAGTCGCGCAAAGCGACGGCGTCCAGGGCACGCGCCATGGGCCAAAGCGACAAAAGCGCGATCGCGACGCCCAACCAAGTCAGCGATTTTTTGCCCATGAAGCCCTCGCCAAAGTCGGCTCTGCACCCGCTGACCTGACGTCAGAGTGTACTATACACTCCGACCGAAGTTCGAGATCAAACCGCATCCAACCGCGGCGTGCCACCGGAGGCGCACGCTCGCGGTCCAAGTCCGAAATGCGACAGGTCTAACCGACGAGCGCTGGTGTTGGACCAGGTCAGCATGCTTAGGTCGGCTTGTGCCACAGCCAGAGCAAACCGCCAAAAAGCGCTAGCCACGACAAACGACGCCCCAGCCACAGCGGCCAGCGATCCCCCACAGGTCCAAGCCCGTCTGCGCTCGGCAGATCGCCGCGAATCGGCACCAGCCGCACGGCCATCCAACAGAGGGCCGCGCCTGCAAGACGCGCCGCGCGCGACGCTTCCGTGTGCTCACCCGCTGGCTCACTCCACATCCACGCTTGCACAAGCCAGATCGGCGCGAGCAGCAGCACGAGACGATCCGCGAGCGGCATTTTGCCCGGATGCCACGAACGCGAAAGACGCCGCAGGTCGGCTTCGGTTTGGCCTTGGACGTCGTGATTCCAGACTGCACGCAAAAAGCCAAGCAGCACCATGGCCAGCCACAGCCCTTGCACAGGACCCGACGTGCGCACACCGTGCAGCGCCGGACACGCCACCAGGATCGGGACCAGCCCGCCCAGCGCCGCGCCGAGCAACATGGTCGACTCGCCAGACGGCACGGCCGCCAGAACACCCACGGGCGTCAGCAGCGCGAGGCCCAGGCAAACCAGCCGATCCAGACCTTCTTCTGGGTACAAAAAGCCAAATGGAACAGCGACAACCGTGAGCCATAGGGCCAGACACCACGCCAGAACCTTACGCAAGGAAACCAGCCGCTGCCACCAAATGTGCAGAAACCAGTCGTGCAGAGACTTGAGGGTCTTGGCGTAGAAGCGCACCATCACGTCGCGATGATAGCGAAGCAACTGCGCCACGCCAGAGCCAAGATGCGAATCACCGTGCGGTTTTTGACCGTGCTTGTGCTCGTGGTGTTGGCGATTCCGGCGCAAGCTCGCGATATGACGGGAAAAGGCGGCATCGGTGTGCTGGTGACGACCGAAGGGATGCCGATGTTGGCGTTTCGCTACTGGCGGACGCATCTCGCGCTGGAGGGTCTGCTGGGCTACGTGGCGACGACGCCGACGCCCGCGACACTCGAACGCCCCGATACGACGCAACTTCGCATCGCGCTGGGCTTTCTCTACCGCCTCGCAGACGACCAGAAGGCCAGCCTGGCGCTGGGACTGCGGCCGTGGCTGCAATACACGCTGCAGAGCGCGACCGATCAGAAAGACCAGAGCACGTGGCGCTTTGGCGCTGAAATTCCCCTGCAAGGTGAAGTGTTCTTGAACGACCACATCAGTCTGATCGGCCACGTCGGGTTGACGATCGATCTGGCGACGCCGCAAGCCCGCACGGACGGCAGCGCGACGGCGCTCGACCTGCGAAAAGACACGACCCTCCTCATCGGCGTTCGCGGCGGCTTCTCCGGTGGCGCCGGCGTCACCTACTATTTCTAAAGTGGTTTCATGCATATCGCGCTCATTGAACCGGAAATTCCCGGCAACACCGGCAGCATCGGCCGCGTCTGCGTCGGCACGGATACGCCGCTGCACTTGGTCGGCAAGCTCGGTTTTCAGATCGACGAGGCCGCCGTACGGCGCGCGGGACTCGACTACTGGCATAAAGTGCAGCTGCACGCGCACGCGGATCTGGACGCGCTCATCGCGGCGTTGCCGAACCAGCGGCTGTGGTTCTTCAGTGCGCACGGCGCGACGCGCTACGATCAGGTGGCGTATCGGCCCGACGACGTGCTGGTTTTTGGCCGCGAAAGCTGCGGTTTGCCCAAGGCCGTGCTGGAGCGGTACGCGGCGCAGGTCGTTTTTGTACCGACGAACGGCGAAATCCGCAGCCTGAACATCGCAAACTGCGTGACGGCGGTGCTGTACGAAGCGCTACGCCAGCAGGATTTTGCAGGGTTGGGGACGGAGTAGAGAAGCGCAGCGAATAGGCGTGTTTTGCGCGAATCCGCGCGCACAGCCCGCTACGGCAAGCCCGCCTTCGGTGAGATCAAGCCGTCCGGGTCAAACGCGCGGTGCAAGGACGTCAACACCACCTTCGCCGCGGGACTCATGCGGTCGCGGATCGCCTGACGCCACTGGGTACTCGCCGCGATCGGGACCGCGCCGGCGTCGAGCAGGAGCGCGATGTCCTGCGGCGCCGACAGCGCGGGCAAACGCAGCCGCACGGCATCTGGACCTACCGACCACGCGCGTTGCGCTGGCGCGGCGGTTCGAGCGGCCAACGCGTCCGTCACGTCCAGAAGCGCGGGAATGTCCGGCCAAGCGACGTTCACCTGAACCTGCGCTTGTGCGGAACGCGCTTCCGGCCAAACGGGCGCTTGCTGACCCAAACGAACGCGGCGGTCTTCCGCGGCAAAGTCGGCCACTGGGAAGCCGGCTTCGGCGAGACGCGCCGCGACGTCACGGGTCAGATGCGCCAGGTCCCCTTCACTGCGCGCGCTCGACACGCGCAACGACAGCGCAACGTGGCCACTCGACTCCACGAGGCGCAGCGTGTCCACTTCCCGCGATGCGACCAAGGGGCGCGCGGCCGACAGCAGCGCCAGAAGCACCGGCCGATCAGCAACGAAATGGCCGTGTGACCACGCAGACCAAGGCGCCCGGTGCAGCCGAAGCGTGAGTTCACAGACCACCAAGCCGCGGCCGTCGTAGCCATCCAGCAAGCCGAGCGGCGAAGGCAAGCCGCGCGGCGCGCCCGCCCGGAGGCCAAAAAGCTCGGCGGCACCCAACTGCAGCGTGCGCCCCGCACCCGTCACCACACGCGCGCCCACGACGTCCTGCAGAAATGAAGCGTCGCCGAGCCCCACTTCACCGCTGTCACCCGTCGCCAGCATCTGCCCCAGCGTCTCGTCGGGCCACAACGGCACGCCGCGCGTACACAGTCGCGCCTGCCGCGCCGCGCGATCCAGCGCGTGGACCTCGACGCCCGCGCCCACCGTCGCCAAGCGCCGCCCAATGTCGATCTCCAGAGGCCGCTGCAGCGCCGTCGCGTCCAGCACGATCGCGGCGGTCACGTCGTCGCCGGATTGCAACGGCAGACGGTGCCGCACTTCCAGCACCACGTGCCGACGCCGCGCGACTTGCACCGCGTGTTCCACGTCCTGACTGTTGTGAGGTAGCACCACCGCCAGCGCGTCGAGCCCGCAGTGCTGACGCGCCGCTTCACCCACGCGCACGCGGTCCCGGCCAAGCTTGTCGATGAGGTCCGCTTGAACCGCCACCACTGCCATCTGGCCTATGCCACCGCGCGGTTCCAGCATGCCTGTCAGCCTAGACCGACGCCGCGGTTTTTACCAGCCGAACAAGTTCACGTCGTCGATGAAAATGCCGGAGTGGTTGTTGTTGTTGCCGTCAACCGAGTTGAAGCGGAAGCGCATCGTGAACGTCTTGCCGGCAAATGCGGTCAAGTCGATGGACTGCTGAATCCACGTCTTCTGCGGCGTCTTGGTCAGGTTGAAGATCGTGGTGCCGGTGTACGGATTCCAGTTCTGCGGGCAAAGGTTGCCTTGAGCGAATTGGCAGGCGTAGTTGTTCGTCGACACTTCCAGGGTCGGCAGATCGAAGTTCGCACCTTGACCCGCGACGTCCTCCACATCCGTGTAGCTCCAGAACTGCAGCGTCAGACCGCCCGTCAGTGCCGCCGCGTTGTACGCCGTGACGAGCGACGCGGTGCCGTTCGCCGCCGCCTGATTGCCACCGCAGTTCGCCGCCGTGCAGTAGTTCGTGCCGTTGTTGAAGTTCAGCGTGCACGAGCCCGTGACTGGCGCGGGTGTCGCAGGGGCCGCGTCCAACCCCCAGCTGACGCCGTTGCCCTGCGCCGCGCTAAACGCCCACGTCTTGTCCGCGCAGTCCATGTTCCAGGAGATGACTGGCTTCAAGCAGTAGACGCTCGTCGCACACGCGCTGTCCGCGCAGTCGATGAGGTCGTTCTTGTTGTTGTCGATGCCGTCGTTGCAGATTTCCGCCAAGCACGCAGGGTCAGACGCGCAGGTCAGGTCCGCGCAGTCCGTGGCGCCATTGGCGTCGTTGTCCAAGCCGTCGTTGCAGACTTCCGGCGACGTCACTTCCGCGACGTTGATGTTGTCCACGTACCAGCCCTTACCCGTGTTGCCCTGACCAAACGGCGTGCCGAGGTTGAACACGATGTAGAACTTGTGACCGCTCACCGCCGGCACCGCGACGCTGACTTTGCGCCACAGCCGCTGGTTCGCGTTCGTTGTGCTCAGCTGGAACTGCTGCAATTGCGCGTTGGACGTCGCATCGTACAGGGTGACCGTCGGGATGTCCTGCGGCGTGCCGTCAACGTCTTCCCACGTGTCAAACTGCAGCGTCAACACGCCAAACGCCGCGGTCGCGTCGATAGTCGGCGTGCGTGCGTTGCCGGTCGGAGCCTGGCAGCCGCCGCCTTGGGCATCGCAGTAGTTCGTGCCGTTGTTGAAGTTCAGCGTGCACTCGTGCGCCGTTTGTTCCGCCGCCGTGCCAATGACGGCCGTTTTGTCGACCGCCCAGATCACCGCTTTGCCCGCCGGCTTGTCGAGCGTCCAGCCCGCGCCCGCTGCCGCGCAAGTCAGCGCGTCGGTGTACACGCTGCAGGTCGACGCGGTCACCGCGCACTTGCCCGCTTGGCAGCTGTTGGTCGTGCACGCCAACGTATCGTCGCACGGGTCGCCGTCCGCGACAGCCGCGAACGTGCACTTGCCCGTCGCCGCGTCGCACGCGTCGGTGGTGCACACGTTGTTGTCCACGCAAACGACTCCGCTGCCCTTGACGCACGCCGAGTCCGCGCACGTGTCGCCGAACGTGCACTTGTCGCCGGTGTCGCACGGCAGCGTGTTCGCGCTGTACGCGCAGTTGCCCGTGCCGCTGTCGCAGCTGTCTGTCGTGCACGTGTTGCCGTCGTCGCAGCTCTTGGGCGACGACTTGGTGCACGCGCCGGCGGCGCACGTATCGCTCACGGTGCAGGGGTTGCCGTCATCGCACGAAGCCGTGTTGTTGGCGTGGCCGCACGCGCCCGTCTTGCTGTCGCAGCTGTCCGTCGTGCAGACGTTGCCATCGTCGCAGGACTTGGCCGCGCCGCCGACACACTTGGTCTGCGCGCACGCGTCGCCAACCGTGCATGCGTCGCCGTCGTCGCACACCGCGCTGTTGGCGGTCCAGAAGCAGGTGCCGTCCGCGGTGTTGCACTGGTCATTGGTGCACACGTTGGTGTCGTCGCAGTTGACCGCTGTGCCCGCGCAGGTACCGGCGCCGCAAACGTCGTTGGTCGTGCACTTGCTGCCGTCGTCGCATGCGGTCGTGTTGTTGGCGTGCACGCAGCCCTTGATCGTGTCGCAGCTGTCATCGGTGCACGGGTTGCTGTCGTCGCAGGTGACCTTCGGGTCGATCGCCGCGCCGGACTTGCAGGCGCCGTTCTTGCACACGTCGCCGACGGTGCAGGCGTTGCCGTCGTCGCACGGATCGGTGTTCGCGCTCCAGAAGCAGCCATTCACAGGGTCGCAGCCGTCGGTCGTGCAGTCCTTGCCGTCCGTGCAGTCCGTCGTCGTTCCCTTCGTGCAGACGCCCACCTGACAGGTCGACGCGGTGATGCACGCCGTTCCCGTGGAACACGTTGTGCCGTCTGTGATCGGCGTGAACACGCAGCCGACGCCGGGCGTGCAGGTGTCCTTGGTGCAGGGGTTGGCGTCGTCACAGCCGACCTGACCGGTCGTCTGGCAGGAACCGCCGCTGCAGGTGCCCAGCTCGCAGGTGTCGCCAGGCGCGCAGCTCGCTGTGTTGTTGACCGCGGTGCATCCCGTCGCCGGGTCGCACAGGTCGTCGGTGCAGACGTTGTTGTCGTTGCAGGTCTTGGTCGTGCCGGGGGCGCACGCGCCGTCCGCGCAGGTGTCGTTCAGCGTGCACGCGTTGCCGTCCTCGCACGCGCCAGCGGCAGGGGCGGTCTGGCAGTTCGCGGTCGCTGGGTCGCAGGAATCGGTCGTGCAGACGTTGCCGTCGTTGCACACCTTGGCCACGCCGGGCGAGCAGGCACCGGACTTGCACACATCGCCGGTCGTACAAGCGTCGCCATCATCGCAATCCACCGCGATGTTGTTGTGCGAGCACGTACCGGTCTTGCTGTCGCACAAGTCGACCGTGCACACGTTCTTGTCGTCACACGCGTTGACCGCACCGGCGCACTTGCTGGCCGCGCAGATGTCGTTCAGCGTGCACAGGTCTCCGTCGTCGCACGGCGCGGCGTTGGCGACCGCCACGCAGCCCTGCGCCGGATCGCAAGCGTCGTCGGTGCACAGGTTGCCGTCGTCACACGTGATGAGTCCGCCGGGCGCGCAGCCGCCACCCGAACACACATCGCCCACCGTGCACGCGTTGTTGTCCTGACACGCGCCCGTGTTGGGCGTGTTGGTGCAGGCCGCATCGGCGATGTTGCACTGGTCGTCGGTGCACAAATTGGCGTCGTCGCACGTCTTGGCTGGGCCAGACTTGCACGCGGAGTCGGCGCACACGTCGCCTTCTGTGCACGCGTTGCTGTCGTCGCAGCCGAGCGTGTTGGCGGCGTGCTGGCACTTCTTCTGGGCATCACAGGTGTCGTCCGTGCAGACGTTGCCATCGTTGCAATCGCCGTCGACTTGGCAATCGCACACGTTGCCGCCGCCCACGCACACGCCGGCGAGGCAGGAATCGCTGCCGGTGCAGGCATTGCCATCTTCGCACGTGCTGCCGTCCGTCGCGGCGGTCAGCGCGCACTGGCCCTCCACGCACTGCCACGCTTGGCAGGCAACCGTGACGTCGCCCGCGCAGTCGAGCGCCGTCACACAGCCCACGGGACCCGCGTCGATCGTGTCCTCACCAACCACAGCGTCTTCACCCACCGTCGTGTCGACAGTCGCAGTAGCGTCCTCTGCGGGTGGCACATCCTCACCGACCGCCGCGTCCGTTCCCGCTGCGGTGTCGTCATCAGGGGTCGTGTCTGGCGTCACCGTTGTGTCGTCCGCAGCCGTGACATCCTGCGCCACGTCGGGCGCCACGTCTTCCGCATCAGGCGTCACCGGCACGTCGGCGTCCGTCTTGGCGTCATCGCCAACGTCCGTGCCGATCGCGACGTCCGCGTCGTCGGTGCCCGTGATGTCGGCCGCGTCCTTTTCCGCTGTGTCCGGCTTGATCGCTGTGTCCTGATCGGTTGTCGCGTCACCGGTCAAGATCGAATCCTGATCCGTGCTTGCAGCGTCCTGACCTACCAGACCTTGAATCGCCACGTCATCGCCGCAAGAAGCGAGCGCCAGCGCGAGGACGGTCGTCAGCGAGAGGGAGACCAAAGCGTTGAATGTACAGCGTGTTTTCATGACCTGTTCCTCGGCGGACCACGTAAATGCCCAGTTAATGCTGAGCGTTCCCTTGACGGGTGTTCGGGCTACAGTCTGAAATGTTTCGGGCCTGTTCGCAAGGAATTCGCCGCTCACAGCGCGATGCGTAACGAGAATGCCACGCCGCGCATCGGACGCTCATCCCCGCGTTACGCGCTGACTTCCGTTCCAGGTCATCGATTCTCGATCCGCGGCGTGCCACCGGAGGTGCACGCTCGTGGTCCCAGTCCGAGAGGGCAACAGGCTTCACCCACAGCGCTTGGTGCTGGACACAGGTCGTCTTGTGCACACACTCCAACCGAAGTTCGCGCTCAAACCTGCCCGAACCGCGGCGTGCCACCGGAGGTGCACGCTCGCGGTCCAGTCCGAGAGGGCAACAGGCTTCACCCACAGCGCTTGGAGCTGGAGACAGGGCCCCTGTCTAATGCGGGGCGTACAGCAGCAGCAACGCTGTTTGGCACACGTTGGCGAGCGCGTGATGCGTGGTGGAAGCGAAAGTCCCACGGCTGCGTTCAGTCAGCCACGCGAAGAGCAATCCGGGGAAGAATACCAGAAGCCGCTGCGGCGCCGGCACCAGCACAAGGTGGATGAGGGCAAAAAGCACTGCAGAAATCACGTGCGCGCGACCGAAAGGCACGCCGAACAAGGCACGTTGCGGCGGAAAGGCGGCGCGCAGGCGACCCAAAACGTAGCCGCGGAAGAACATCTCTTCGGGCAGCGCGACGACCAGAAGTTGACTCACGAGCCACAGCAGAATCCACGTGAGCCCTGGCGCGGCGTGTACCGGGTTGTCCTGGGGCTCACCCGATGCCCCGGCGATGATCGCGGCGTCAGAAAGCGAATGGCCGGCCAGATCCTGCAGGTGCACCTCAGTCGCGGCAATGGGGGCGAGCAACAAGCGGCCACCCGGCGGCAGAAGTCGCGCCGCGCACGCTGGCTGTTCCGAGCAATGAGGCACCACACGGACAGGTTCAGCGCGGTGGTTTTCCACAGCCAGCCCGCGTAAATCATCCAAGAGCACAACGCGGTTCGTCGTCTCCGCACCGCGCCCTTGAAAGCCGATCCCGGCGCTCTGCAGCGCGCTCAAGTCCAAGCGGCGGTGGTGCAGAACTTGGACCTGCAGCACATCCAGACCCACGGCAAAGATCGGCAACACGACGAGACTGACCGCCACGCCCAAACCCACGCCGCGCAGAAGCGGCGCGCGGTCGATGCCAAGCGGGTCGTCGAGCACCGCCAAGTCGCGCCGCGCACCCCAGCGCAGCGCCAGCGACGGGACCAAGGCAAACGTGAGTGCAGAAAAAAGTCCAGCGACGGACGCCAGCCACGGGACAAGCGCGGCCAAACGGTCGATCGCGAAGAGGAGCGCCGAGGCGACGCCCATCGCCAGCGCGATTTCCTGCAAAGTACGGCGCTGAATCAGGTTCACGGGCCGGTCAACGCGCTCAGGAACGACTGAAAGGCGCCCTTGTGGCGGCCTTCCTCGACGCGTTCAATATGCATGACAAAACGCTTGCCAGACGGTGTGTCCGTTGCGATTTGCAGCAAGCGACCGACCAGTTGCACGGAGCGCCAGGTCTGCTCCACCCGCACGGGCAGGTGAATGACCAGCACCTCATCCAAGCCGGGCGGCACGCCCTGTGTGACGACGCAAGCGAGCTGTTCTGCGATGCCAGTCAGCTGCCCGGCATAAAACTGATTCTCGCGTAAGTAGGTGATGGGCACGTCCGCTGCAGCGAGCAGACGGGCGCTGTCTTGCCTGCGCGGTTTGGCGGACGGCGGCGCGCTGGGCGCAGTGTGCTCGACAAAACCAGCAAAGGGCGTACTCACCGGCTGGGACGCCACGCTGATCGGCTGCATCGGCACGCTGGGATGCCGGTGGAGCGCAACCGAGGTCCGCGGCGAAGGCGGCGCGGCGATGGACTCCGGCGCGACCACGACGGACGTGCGTTGCGCGGTCGGCGCCAGAACAGGTCGGATTTGCTCCGGGTCGCTGACGGCGCGACGCTCGCTTGGTGCAAGTGCGTAAACCGGCCACGATTGGGAGGAATCGTCGCCCGACTGCGCGGAAGTTTCCTGCGTTGCGCCCACGGCCACGGAGATGTCGTTGTCCAGCGCGTCAAAAAACACGCTCTTATCGCCAAAAATATCGTTGATCGGGCTACTCGGTCGCGCAGGCGCGGGTACGGGACGCGAAACCGGGGGAGCCTGTGGATCGAGCTCAACGGGGTGCTGCACGGGCTGGCGGCTGTGTTCGGGCGTGCCGCTCGTTGGGCGGTGCATCGGCGTGGACCAGACGCCGAGCGCGTGGCTGGCGCGATGTGGAACGGGTGGCGCGTGCGCTGCGGGATCAAAGGCCGCGGCGTCGGCGGTGTCGCGAAAGACGTATCCCGCAGAGCGGCCTTGGGTCAGGTCGGTGTCGCCCAATTCCTGAATGCCAAGCAGGTTGCGAAGGACGCGATGGAGCGGTTCTGGCCCGCTTTCGCTCGTCGCCGTGCGCCACGCGACGCCAAAGCCGATAGCGCCTTGACTGCCGGCCAGACTCGTTCGCGTGACCACGGCGTGCAAGGTGACGATCGGGCCGTCTAAGCCGCCAGCACGCAACTCGACAACGACCTCCGCGCCCAGAGGTGGCGGCGTGCGCGCCGTGAAGAAACCACCTGTGGTGCTTGTGTCGGTGCAGACCACGTCCAGCCGCTCGCCGCCATACGTGACGAGCGAGCGGAGCAGGACGGGGTGTCGCGAACTATGACGCCTGTCTTCCAACATGAACTACACGGTGCTGCAAGCCTGCGGCTCCCCAAGCATAGCAGGGCCGCGCTTGTGTGCCAGCGCAAGTGACAAGCAGCGGCCGCACGCACGTTGGGGACGCGTTAGGCACGCTCGAAAAGGCCAGCTGCGCCCATGCCGCCACCGACGCACATCGTGACGATGCCGTACTTGCCGCCGGTGCGACCCAGACCGTGCAGGACCGTCGCCGTGAGCTTGGCACCGGTCGCGCCCAGAGGGTGACCCAGCGCAATCGCGCCGCCAAACGGGTTGACCTTGCTCTGGTCCAAGCCGAGTTTGCGGATGACCGCGAGACCCTGCGCCGCGAACGCCTCGTTCAACTCGATCTGATCGATCTTGTCGAGCGAAATGCCGGCGCGGGCCAGCAACTTCGGGACGGCTGCGACCGGGCCGATGCCCATGATCTCCGGCGCGACGCCAGCGACCTGGAAGCCGCGGAAGTAGCCCAGAATCGGCGCGCCCATCTCTTTGGCTTTCTTTTCCGACATCAGGATGACTGCTGCAGCGCCGTCCGTCAGCGGCGACGACGTTCCCGCCGTGACCGAGCCGCCCGCCTGAAACGCCGGCTTCAGCTTGGCCAAACCTTCCAGCGTCGTCTCCGGACGCGGCAGTTCGTCCACCGCGAGGCTGCCTTCGGGGGTATTGACCGCGACGAGCTCGTCGTTGAACGCGCCATTGGCCAAGGATGCACCGGCGCGCTGCTGCGACTGAATCGCAAACGCGTCCTGATCCTCGCGGCTGATGCCGTGCTGCTTGGCGACGAGTTCAGCCGTGTTGCCCATCGGCATGTAGATCTCCGGCCATTCGCGGATCAGCTGCGGGTGCGGCGCGAACTTGAAGCCGCCCATCGGCACCTGGCTCATCGACTCGACGCCGCCGGCAAGGGCGATGTCGACGTGACCCGACTCGATCGCGAACGCGGCTTGCGCCACCGCCTGCAGACCAGACGAGCAGAAGCGATTCACCGTCACCGCCGCCACTTCCACAGGCAAGCCCGCACGAAGCGCCGCGACGCGCGCGACGTTCATACCCTGCGGACCTTCGGGCATCGCGCAACCAAACACGACGTCTTCGATGTCCGATCCTTTCAGCACCTTGGACGCGGCCAGCGCGCCACGAATCGCCGCCGCCGCGAGGTCCTCAGGACGCACGCGCGCGAGACTACCCTTCAGCGCCCGACCACACGGCGTACGTACCGCCGCGACAATAACTGCTGTGTTCGACATGGTTTTCTCCAATTTCCAGTTTGGTTTTGGTCGGATAGCTTAGTTGCGAAGCGGTTTGCCGGTGGTGAGCATGTGCAGGATCCGGTCCTGCGTCTCTTGCATGCCCGCCAACTTAAGGAACGACTCGCGCTCGAGGTCGAGCAGGTCCTGCTCGGTCCGCAGACCGCCACGTTCGCCGCCGCAGATGATGCGCGCCACTTCGTGGCCGATCGTGCAGTCGTGCTTGCTGGCCTGACCCGCGAGGAGGAACGAGTAGAGCGCCATGTCGAACGTCGCGATCGACTCCGCGCCCGGCAGGTTCAAGTTGTCCGGCGCGTTCGGCGGACGGTAGCCCTGCGAAGCGAGGTTGACCACCAAGCGGCGGGCGTCCTCGATGCGGCGCTCCGGATCCACGCTGATGCTGTCGACGTCCCGGAGGAAGCCGAGCTCGCGCGCGTTGCCTGCACCCGTCGACACCTTCGCCAAGGCGATCGTCTCAAACGCGCGCTGCAGGAGCGGCAGGCGATCCACCTTGGACTCCGCCGGCACGCCCGCGAGCGAACGCACCGTCAGTTCCTTGGTACCGCCCGCGCCCGGAATCAGGCCGACGCCCACTTCCACGAGGCCCATGTACGTCTCGCTGGCCGCCTGCATGCGGCTGGCGTGCATCGCGACTTCGCAGCCGCCGCCAAACGTCATGCTGTGCGGCGCGGACACGATCGGCGCGTGGCTGTACTTGAACGCCATGAAGAGGTCCTGGAACATCTTCGTCGCGGCTTCCAGTTCTTTCCACTTGCCTTCGCCGACCAACTGCACGACGAACGCAAGGTTCGCGCCCACCGAGAAGTTGCTGCCGTCGTTGCCGATGACCAAGCCGTGCCAGCCCTGCGAGCCGATCGTCTCCAGCGCCTTCCAGCCCATTTCGATAATCTTGTCGTCCAGCGCGTTCATCTTGGAGCGGAACGCCAAGCAGAGCACGTTCTCGCCGATGTCGAGGAGCTGCGCGCTCTCGTTCTCGGCCACGACCTTGCCCGCCGCGCGCACGTCCTTCAAGTGAATGCCCGGCATCGCGGGGATCGCGATGTGCGTATTCTTCGCCGTCGTCTGCGTCGCGCCCTCGTAGAAGGACGTCTTGCCCGAGGCCAGCAGCTGCGTGACGATCTTCGGCACCGCGCGGCCTTCCGCCGTCAGACGGTCCGCCACGGCTTTCACGCCGATCGCGTCCCAAATCTGGAACGGCCCGAGCTGCCAGTTGAAGCCCCACTGCATCGCGCGATCGATCGAGATGACGTCATCCGCGATTTCGCCGAGCAGATCCGCCGCGTACACGAGCGAATAGGACAGCGCCTGCCACGCGAACTTGCCGCCGCGGTCTTCGCTGGCCACGATCGCCTTGATGCGCGCGCCGGTGTCCTTGATCTTCTTCACTTCCGCGAGGATCGGGAAGTCCGGCTTGATCTGCGGCACGTAACCCTGCGTCGCCGGGTCGAGCACCTGAATGTCCTTGCCGACCTTCTTGTAGAAGCCCGCGCCCGCCTTCTGACCCGTCGCGCCGGCTTTGATGAGCGCGGCGATGACCGGGTGCAGGTTGAAGATGTCGCGGTTCGGATCACTCTGCAGGTTGTCGTAGCAGTTCTGGCTGACGTGACCCAGCGTGTCCAGGCCCACGACGTCCGCGGTGCGGAAGACGGCGCTGCGCGGACGTCCCATCGGCTCGCCGCAGAGCGCGTCGATCTCGTCGATGCGGTAGCCCTGGCTGAACGCGATGTTCACCGCGCGCATCATGTCGTGCACGCCGATGCGGTTGGCGATGAAGTTGATCGTGTCCTTCGCGTCGACAACGCCCTTGCCCAAGTCATCGCGACAGAACGCGCGCATTTTCTCGGTGGTCGCCGGGTCCGTGAACTCGCCTTCAATGATTTCAACCAACTTCATGTAACGCACGGGATTGAAGAAGTGCGTAATCAGGAAGTTCTTCTTGAAGCCTTCCGACTTGCCTTCCGCCATCGTCGCCAGCGGAATGCCCGACGTGTTCGACGTGATGATGGTGTGCGGCTTGCGAAACGGCTCGATGGCGTTGAACACCGCGTTCTTGATATCGAGCCGCTCGGTCACAGCTTCAACCACCCAGTCGCATGCGCCGAGCGCTTCCAGGTCGTCCTGCAAGTTGCCGATGACAATGCGCGAAGCGTCAGCGTTGCGCTGGAAACCAGCGGGCTTCAGCGCGAGCGCTTTATCCAAACCGGACTTGCCAATCGCGTTGCGCGCGGCTTTGGTTTTGGCTGTTCCATCGGCCGCAGGCGCATCCCTGGGAACGATATCGACCAGCAAAACGTCGATGCCAGCCGAAGCGAGATGGGCGGCGATGCCGGTACCCATTACGCCGGCGCCAACGACACCGACGCGACTGATGCGGTGCTGCGACATGAAGACCTCGTGAAAGCGGAAGTGAGAGCAAAAAGGTGTCGGGATCGTCCGACTGCGCGCCAGGTCAACCCAGCGGCGCGGAAGTGTAGGCCGATTGCCGAACGGTGTCATCCGGGTGAACGGCCGCGGTGACGAAGACGTGGCGATTGAAAAAAGGTGCGATTGCAGAAGGAGAATCTTATGAACGTCGAGCCACTAACGGAGGCTGAGACTGGCAAAGAGGCGCAAGCAGGGCCAGGCGCCCGATCGCAGCGCGGCTGGTGGCCTCGCAAGACCGGGCAACGATGCGCTGCGCCGCGCATCTGCGGCCGGCCGACCCGGAGTTGGTGGATCGGTGTTCTGGTGACTTGGCCTCAACGGCGACCGTGAACGCCGCTCCAACCGTGACCGCCCCGGTAGCCGCCCATGAAGCCGCCACCGAAGGTGGGTCGGTTCCACGCGGGCCAGAGCAGAGAGCGGGCGGAAAAACGCTGGCGTGACCAAACGGGCGCCGGGCGCCAACCGCGAAAGAAAGGACCGACGCGGAGGATGCGCGGGTAGCCG
Organism: uncultured Myxococcales bacterium; assembly: GCA_903896545.1. Classification (GTDB taxonomy): domain Bacteria; phylum Myxococcota_A; class UBA9042; order UBA9042; family UBA9042; genus CAIYBN01. The sequence goes on from CAITYF010000161.1 coordinate 26,545, forward strand.
GCGACGTAGATGACACTCGGTCCGCCGATGGCGGTGGCAACGGCCGGTGGAAGCGGATCGCCTGGGCAGACGCTGTAGGTGGCGTAACGCCCGGCGTCGAGGCCATCGCGGACGCTATCGGGCAGCAGCTGCGCGGCGACAGGGCTCCAGTCTGCCGCGCCGCCAACGGTCGTCGACCACTGGCCGGTCGTGCAGACGTAATACTGGCCTTCGGTGAACCACATCGGCGCCGATTCGCTGGGCACGGCCCACAACCCGGGCGCAATTTGCGTCATGCCAGCGTCGGGTGCGGCAGGCTCTTGCGCGTACGCCGAGGTTGAAAGCCCACAAACGAGGAACAACGCAGAAAAGTATACACGCTGACCGAGGTCACACGTCACAGCCGCCTGCGCCGCGGCGTGCCACCGGAGGTGCACGCTTCGCGGTCCCAGTCCGAAAATGCGACAGGTCTCACCCTGGCCAGTTTGGTATTCGAAGTGGATCACGGTGTGTAAACGGTACGCATGGAGCCCTCAGCGTGCCGAGTGTTGCCGGCCACTGGAACGACGCACGAGCGGGATCGAAGATTCACGGAGGGCGCCCAGTAGCGTCGGTCAGAGCGGCTTCTGCACGACCAACTCCTGATCGATCGCTGGGGCTTTGACGTCCGTGACCTGACCGGAAGGCCACCAGACGCGGACCAGATCGAGTTTGCTGACGATTCCCAAACCAAAGTGCGCCACGGGCGCGAGATGCGTGCCCCAGCCCGTGGAGTCCGCGACGCGGCTCTCTTGGGCGTACCCTTGAGCCCAGACCTGCACGAGCGCGCCGCGCACGGGGCCGACCGCATCGCGCGCGTGCACGTTGATCCAATGATTGACCGGCTTGGTGTCATTGCGCCAAATCGAGAGCATCCCGCGTGACGTGATGAGAAACAGATCCAGATCGCCATCGTGGTCGAAGTCGCCCGCGGTACCGCTGACGCTCGTCACGCCCGGATCGGCGCCCCCTTCCCAAGGCAAGTGTTGGAACTTGAATGAAGTGCCCGTGTTCTGCGCGACGATGTGATAGCCCGGCGCGAACTGCATGGCATCTTCATTCTCGACCGCGGTAAAGTGGCCTTCTTGCGTATGGAGCGAAGTCGTTGTGACGAGATCCAAACGACCATCGCGGTCCAGATCGACGGCCTGCTGCGACCAATTGATCGTGTAGTCCGTGTCCTTCCAGATGCCCCACGGCTCGCTGACGTCGACGAACCCCTTGTCGGTGCCCTTGTAAAAGGTCGTCGGGCCCCAATCGGCGATCATCAAGTCGTCGCGGTGGTCGCCGTCAAAATCGACTATCGCTGAGCCCATGACGTGGCCGTACGGTCGCATGCCGACCGCCGTGGTCAGAAATGCAAAGCTCGTTGTGCGGTTGATGTACCACGCGTGGTGGCCAAAATCGTTGCCGAGGAAGAAGTCCATGCGGCCGTCGCGGTCGATGTCGCGCGGGGACACCGTCATGCCGGCGCCGGTGTCGAGCGCGAACTTGTCGCTGACGTCGACGAGCTTGCCGCCATCATTGCGCAAGAAGGAATGCGGCGAGGCGGGCGGGTTTACGGCACAACAAGTGGAGAGGTCCTTCTGACCAACCTTGGTCTGCATGCACGGCACAGAATCGGTGCTCAGGCAGCAAATGGTGTACGGCAGGTCCGTGTTCATGCAGGCGAAATTGCCCTTGGTGATGTTGTAGTTCTGGTTGCCTGCCAGATAGACGTCCTCGTCCCCATCCGCGTCCATGTCGAACGACGCGATCGCGCCGTTGAACGGAAATTGCTTCGTGGTGAACTGCGCGGTGACGTCAGTGCCGGCTTGGGGCCCCGTGAGCTCCATGATCGCAAAACCCGGCAGCGCTGGAATCAGAAGTTCGGGCTTGCCGTCGTGTTGGAGGTCCGCCACCGTGCAATCCATCGGTTCCCAGGACAACTGCGTCGCGAATTGCTGCGTCTTCAGCGTGCCATCGGTCTGGCCAAAGCCCACGACCAGCGTACGTTTGCCGCCGACCGATTGCGGGGCAAACAGGAAGATCAAGTCTTCCAGTCCATCGTTGTTCACGTCTTCCCAGAGCAGGCAGCGATCCAACTGCACGCCAGCGGGCATCGTCATGATGTTGGGCGCGGCGGTCCACACAAGCGGTTGCGCCGCTGCAGGTCCGGGCCACCCAGGAAACGCGCACGTCAGACCCGGAAGCCGCTTGTCCAACGCGGGGTCTGCCACGGGCGGAACCCACGAGGGCAACGGGTCCGGCGGACAGCCAACGGGAATAGCGACTGTCTCATCGGCGGCAGCGTCGGAATCGGGTGAGACATCGAGCGCGGCGTCAACACGTACGTCGGTGGGCACATCGGCGATGACGTCGGGTGACGCGTCGACGCTTGCTGTTTCTGCTTGGCGACAGCCGCCAAGCGCCAGTGCGATGGCCGTGAGACTGCACCAGACGGCATGACGAGAACGCCAGAATTCATGCCGAAGGAAGAAAATCACACCACCAACCGCCGGTTCAACCGCACCTCAAGGCAGAATGCGGGCGCCACCGCGGCATGTCAACACGGTTTTGGCTGACGCGCACTGCGCGGAGAGCGGCCTACTTCAGCTTCTGCGTCAACCAAGCGCGCAGCTGCGGCACCAGCACCTGCGGAATCACGTGGCCACCGTCATGAGGCGTCAAAGTCGCGTTGAGTCCGGCTTTTTGGAGGGTCGCCACCGCCTCCTCCCCTTTGGCAAACGGCACCATCGGATCGGCGTGACCGTGGATGAAGCGCACTTCCACAGCGTGTTTGCCCGCCGGCACCCGCACCGGGGCAAGCAGCATTCCGCCAAAACACAGCACGGCGCGGACTTGATCGGGGTGAGTAGCGACAAAATGTGCAGCGAGCATGCAGCCTTGACTGAATCCGACGAGCGCGACCGGCTTCTTGCCGGCCTTTTGCACTTCCGCCTCGACCAGCGCCATCGCCGTGCGCAAGGCTGCCGCGCCGCCATCAGGCGTCTGCCGGTCAAACCACTGCGACCCCTGCATGTCGGCTTTCCAGAGCAGCGGGCCGCGCGGAAACACCCAGTGAAATTGTGGTCCAAGGCCGTCGGCGACGTGACTGAAGTTCTCCGGCGTGTCGCCGCGACCGTGCAGACCGATGACCACAGGTGCGTTCGGATCCGCCACAGGTCGGTCTACGAGAGGAGCCAATACCGCAAGCAGCGTCAGAAATAGCGAGACCATCTACAACCTCCCGATACTGGCGTGAAATTCCGGCACATCCCGGCAAGGCGCGCCAGCAACGTACCACATCGCGGAGGCGTGCGGACCGACTTCGACCTGCGTGTGGCTGATCGTCGCCGCGATGGGCTCACGGTGCATGCAAACGCCCCGTGGCGCGCCGTTCAGATCGTGGCTTGCAAACCACTCGCGCAGGGTTTGTGACCTGTGGACAGAGTTTTGCAATGTTTCAGAAAGAGAAGTGAATTCAAGTTCACGAGCGGATCGAACTGCCGGTGCGTCAAATGCCGCCGAGACGCGCAGGAGCGGCAAAGCGGCCGGAGTCAGGTCGAGGGATTCGCCAGTCCACCGCACATCCAGCGCGCGACAATCGGGCGCAATGACCAACAGGTGAAACGGACGCGTGTGCATCAAATGCGGGTGCTGACGCACGCGGATCGCGACTTCATCGAGCGTCGACGCGTCCGCCAGGTCTGTCACCAAAAGCCCACGGCTGCGCACCGGCGCTTGTGGCTCCCAGAGCGCTTCGTAGAGGTTCATCGCCGCCAGCGTCAGCCCAAAAACGTTGGTTGCAAGCCAAGTTCCACCACCTTCGGGGTCGATCGGCGAGAGAAAATGGCCCTGTACAGATGGGGTCAAAGCGGGCGGACGATCCACAAGTTCATCGCGATTGAACGCGAGCAGGTACCCGTCGGCCAACGGCCACGCGACGGCGGTACACACCTATTGCACCACGAAGTCGTCGCGATGGATGAGCTCACTTGCCGGCAGCCAACCCATTTCCGCAGTGATCTGATCGGTCCGCAGACCTGCAGCACGGCGCGCGTCGGCGCTGTCGTAGCGCGAAAGGCCGCGACCCAACGGCTGTCCCGCCGGATCGACGACGAGAAGCGGATCGCCCACGGCAAACTCGCCTTCTACACGCTGGACGCCAATCGGCAGGAGCGATCGACCGCCAGAACGCAGCGCTTCAGCCGCGCCCTGATCCACGTGGATCGTACCGCGCGGACGGAGCGAAGTCGCGATCCAGGAACGCTTGCCCGTCAGCCGACGTTTTCCGGGTGAGAGCAGCGTGCCGACGTCTTGACCAGCAAAAAGCGCCTGAATAACGCCAGAATTCTTGCCTCGCGCGATCGCCACCGTTACACCCACTGCACCCGCTTTGCGCGCCGCAAGCAGCTTGGAGTGCATACCACCCGTGCCAAAGACGCTCTTGCCGCCAGATGCAACGGCCAGAAGCGCGTCGTCGTGGCTGGAGCCTTCGGCGATCCGTTTGGCTTGCGCGTCCTCGTGCGGATTGGCGGTGAACAGCCCGTCCGTTTCCGTGAGCAACACGAGCACGTCAGCACCCACCACGTGCGCCACTTGCGCCGCAAGCGCGTCGTTGTCACCGAATTTCAGTTCTTCAACCGCGACGGTGTCGTTCTCATTGATGATCGGCACGACGCCCGCAGCCATAAGTTCCGCCATCACGCGGCGGGCATGCAAGAACCGCCCACGGTCCGCGAGGTCGGCATGCGTCAGAAGGATTTGCGCGACCTGCACGCCGTGCGCGGCAAAAAGTTCGCGGTAGCGCGCCATCAGGAGAGGCTGACCAATCGCCGCGAGCGCCTGCTTGCCCAGGGAAAGCTTCGCTGCGACGCCGGTGCCTGAAGCAACTGCACCCGACGACACGAACGCCACTTCTTGACCTGCTTTCAGGCGTTCAGCGATGCCGCGAACGAGGTCCACGAGCACGCTTTCATCGAGCGTCCCATCGTCCCTGCAGAGCACCTGTGAACCCACTTTGATGACGATCCGCGACGACCGGGCGAGCGTGCTGCGCATCTAGCCTTCCTCGATGCGTTCGATGCGCGCACCCAGAGACGCCAGCTTCACCTCGATCTTTTCGTAGCCGCGGTCGATCTGCCGGATGTTGTGGATCGTCGTCGTACCGTGCGCACACAGCGCCGCCATGACGAGCGCCATGCCCGCGCGTACGTCAGGGCTCTGCACGCGTTGGCCGACGAGCTTGCTGCGACCCGCGACAACGACGCGGTGCGGATCGCAGAGGATGATCTGCGCGCCCATCCCGATCAGGTGATCGACAAAGAACATGCGACCTTCGAACATCTTCTCAAAGAAGAGCACCGTGCCGTTGGACTGCGTGGCGACGGTGATCGCGATCGACATGAGGTCGGTGGGAAACTGCGGCCAAATGGCGTCGTCCACGCGCGGAATACCGCCCGCCAAGTCCTGACGAATCCGCATCTCCTGTTCACCGGGCACCAGCACGTCCTGACCATCGATCTCGGTCTGCACGCCGAGGCGTGAAAAGACCATGCGGATCATCCGCAGATGCTCTGGCGCCGCGTCCTGAATGCGCAGGCTTCCGCCGGTGACCGCCGCGAGACCGATGAAGCTGCCGACTTCCAGGTAATCGGGACCAATCGTGAAGTCCGCGCCGTGCAGTTTGGCGACGCCGTCGATGATGAGACGGTTCGTGCCGATGCCCTCGATCTTGGCGCCCATCGCGGTCAAAAGCCGGGCGATGCCCTGCACGTGCGGTTCACACGCGACGTTGGATAGCACGGTGGTGCCCTTCGCGACCGACGCGGCCATCAGGAGATTCTCCGTTGCTGTCACCGACGCTTCATCCAGGAAGAAGTCCGCGCCGACCAGACCTTTGGAATCCAGCTTGAACGTCTCGCCGACCGTCAGCTTGGCGCCTAGCGCGGCAAAGCCGTCAAAGTGCGTGTCCAAACGGCGACGACCGATGACGTCACCGCCCGGTGGCGGCAGCTCGCACTGACCTGCGCGACCCAGAAGGGCGCCGGCAAAGAGGATGGAGGCGCGCACACGGCGGCCCAAGTCTGGCAGCACCGTCGTACGCAGATCGCGCGTCACGATGCGGATCGCGTGCGCGTCCAGCCAGGTCACTTCGCTGCCCAGCTCGCGCAAAATGTCGATCATCACGCGAACATCGAGGATGTCGGGGATGTTGCGCAGGATCACCGGCTCATCGGTCAAAAGCGCCGTCGCCAGCGCCGGTAGCGCCTCATTTTTATTGCCAGAAACGCGAACGGTGCCCGACAGCGGGACGCCACCTTGGATGCGAAAGAGGCTCATGACACACCTGTGGAAGATTCCGGGTTGGTTGTCCTGTCAAAACGGCCGAGCTCAGTGAGCTGACCCGCTTGCATCAAAAAGACCTGACGGGGCGCTGCCACGCGGATGTGCGCGGCATCTGTGGTCGTCAGAAACACCTGACCGCCCAGTTCGTCAAGATAGCCCATCAAAGCGCGGTTGCGCGCGGCGTCGAGTTCGGACGAAATGTCGTCCATCAAAAGCACCGGCGGCTCGCCAAAATCTGCTTCCAGACTGCGAATTTCCGCGATCTTCATGGCCAGCACCAGCGCGCGGCATTGCCCTTGGCTCGCGTGCAACGCGGCGGTGCGGTCAGCGATACGCAAGTCGACATCGTCGCGATGCGGACCGCGCGTCGTGTGACCGCGCGCCAGGTCGCGGGTGCGGTGCGTTGCAAAGAGCCGCTGAAGTTGCTGTTCGTCGTCAACTTCATCGCGTGGTTGATAGAGCGCGTCCGCCGTGAGACCCGGCGCGGCAATCCGATCAAAGGCGTCGCGCAGAATCGGCGCAAAACGCTGCAGGATCCGCAGCCGACGTGCCATGATCTTGGCGCCTGAATGGGCAAGCACTTGGTCGTAAGCGTCCAGCAAGCCGCCGTCTACTTGCGCCACTTTATGCTGACGCAACAGCGCATTGCGGTTCGCCAACGCTTGTTCGTAGCGGCGCAAATCGCCGAGATGCGCCGGTTCGTGATTGAATGCGAGACGGTCCAGCCAACGCCGCCGCTCCGACGGTTCCGCGTGTGGCAGGGCGAGATCAGTTGGTGAAAACAAGACGACGACCAAACGCCCCAAGTAGGTGGACATCGAGGTCGCGGCTTTGCCGTCCAGAAAGAGCTTTTTTTGTCCAGTCGCGATCCGCACACCCAGATCTTCACGCAGCCCGCGACGCTCGATGCGCAGACCCAAAGTGCTTTCCTTCTGGGCAAACTGCAGACAATCGCTCAACTTTGACGTGCGAAAACTGCGGAGGCTGGCGGCGACAGCGATGGCTTCAAGGAGATTCGTCTTGCCTTGACCGTTGTCGCCCGCGATCAGGTTGAAATGCCGATGCGGCCACCACTCGATCACGTCGAGGTTGCGGAAGTGCTCAGCAAAAAGGCGCTCGATGTGCACGGTTCTCTTGGTCCACTGGCGCAGTCGCGCTCGCCGAACGGGGATCCAGCCACGCCGCACAAGAGCGGCTGGGATTACATGCGCATCGGCATGATGACGAACACGCAACCCGGCTCTTCATCGGCGTGGAGCAGGCAGGGCGAGAACTGGTCGGACAATTCGAGCGTGATGTGTTCCGTGCCCAACACGTTGCACACGTCCAGCAGGAATCGCGGGTTGAAACCGACCTTGATCTTGGCGCCCTGATAGTCGGGCAGGTCGATTTCCTCGTGCGCTTCACCGTCGTTATGGCTCATTTCCAGAACCATGCGGCCGGCTTCAAGCTCCACGCGCAACGGCGAGTCACCGCGCGCCGAGGCCAAGGACGAGACACGGCGCACGGCGCTCATGAACTCGCTTGTCCGCAGACTGACCGAAGCATCACCGCGCTCCGGAATAACGCGCGTGTAATCCGGAAAACGTTCTTCAATTTGACGCACTTGCACGCGCGCCTTGTCGCTGGAGATGACGACGTTGCGGCCGACAAACTCAATGCGCGCCGAAGGATCTGCGCCTTCAAAGATGCGCTGCAGTTCCGAGGCGCCGCGGTGATGCAGGATCCACGCGTGCTTCTGGCCGTCGTAGTCGCTCACGGTCATCGACCGCTCGGCCTTCGACAGGCGCGTGCCGTCCGTCGAGACCATGCGGATGCGGACCTGGTTGGCCGGCGCACCGTTGCCCTCCGGCTCGATTTCCAAAAGCACGCCGTTCAGCGCTGGGCGGTTTTCTTCCTGCGAGACCGAGAAGAGCGTGCGCTTCAGCATCGTCTCCAGGTGGCTTTTGTCGCACAGCAGGCCACGGCCTTGGGTATCTTCAATCGCGTTCGGCGGAAATTCTTCCGGCGCCATGCCGTTCAGGTAGTAGTAGGCGCGGCCTGCTTCAATGCGCAGACGATTGTTCGCCTCAGTCGACAGTTGCACGGTCGCGCCATCGGGCAGCGCGCGCACGATGTCAAAAAGCGAGCGACCATTGACGACGGCAGCACCTGGCTCGATGACGTCCGCCGCCACTTCAGCGACAACAGTCACGTCGTACTCTGCAGCCGTGAACACCAAGCCGTCTTCGCTCGCCGCGATGTGCACATGGGCCAGCACGTTGTTCATGGGCTTGCGCGAAATCACGCCCTGGGCGCGGTAAAGCGGCACAGTCAAAGCGGCTTTGTCAATGCGAACCTTCATCTACGACTCTCCTGCCGAACCGTGCTTCTGATGTCCGGCTGACGCCGCGAAGTTGTACTCTGGATGGTCGCAATTGACCAGACCCACGGTCCTGAGCGCGAACGGTTACGGCCTTTGCTGACAGTGTCAGGGTCCTGGAATCTAGATCAGATCAAAGAGGCGGTGTCGGAGGCCGTGTGGATGGTGTGGGTAGATCGAAAATGTTTTTTCGGAAAGCAAAGTTGCAGACGATCTGCCTGTGGATGAATCCGGGGAGCGCTGTGGAAAGGTGCCAGGGTTGTGCACAGGGTGAGAGGCCTGTGCACAGGGAAAGCGATCTTTCCCCAGCTGTTGCACATGTTAGCAACAAGTTATCCACAGGATTGGAATGGATAGAATAGTGCAAAATTGTGTAACAATATCGATTACTTGAATCAGATTGGCACGGATCTGGCGAATACCGTTCTGCAGTTGGGCGAATCCGTCCGCAAGCGGCCGGACCGGGCTCTATCCTTCGCGGTCCGGCTGACGCCGACGCTCAGGACGGAGACCCGCTGCGCGTGCCTCCGCCCATTCGGGTAACGATCCCTTTCACGGCGGTCAGCGTGCGCCCATGCTGGGCCTTCACCTACCGGCGACGGCGGCGGCGCTGTTGCTGCTGACCGCGACCGTGGTTGCCCGTCGGAATCTGCGAAAAATCACGGTTGGGCTGACCGTCTTCATCCTGAAAGTAGGAGAGAGCAATCGTCAAAGACAGGCTGTCTTCCTCGTCGTCCTCTTCCTCGGTCTGGCAGAACAGCAGGTTCACGTGCTGGCGTTCCTGACGCAGCTCGTCAAAAGCGGGCAGCACCATGATGTTCGGATCGGGACCCTTCGCGCGGTTGCCGTTGATACGATCCAACTCGATGTCGCTCTTTCCAGAAAAACGCAGGAATTTGCGCCCGTCCAAGCCGTACATCGCTGCAACCGGGTCAAAAGCCGGCTGGTCGCCTTCATCGCTCAAGGGCGCAATGCGGCGCCGCAAGGCTTCGCGGTTGAGGCGATTGCCGCGCGCGTCGCCTGGACGCTCCAACGGATCCCAGTAGCGGCTGTTCTTGCGGTGCACGGTGCTTTGACGCTGCGGCCGTTCGCTGTGCTGCGCTGTAGGCGCCGTGTGGGAAGGCTGGGATTGGAGCTGGGGGGCGTAGGACTGAACCGCCGACGCGGCTGCTGTGGGCTGGACACTCGGCGCACGGCGGGGCTGCAAAGCGGCGTCTGCCCACGGCGCGCCAATTTCTACCGGCCACACGCGACCTGAACGCAGACCTTCCACCAGCGATTCCTGACTGCTGGGCGGCGAAGCAAAAACCGTCGCAACGCTGCCAAAGCGGGTTTCACCTGGCGTTGCTCGCGAGCCAGCCACGCACGCCAGACGACCAGCAAAAGCCGATTGCAACGCGCCGTCGTGCAGGCCACCGGCCAAGATATCGGGCTCCGCTTCGTCGTCGTCCAGAACTTGGCTGGGTTCCATCGACGTCACGTCGAGCGCGCACAAACCAGCAGGACGCGCCGGGGCGTCCACTTCAAACGCACTGGCAATCGCGACGACGGCACCGCCGCGCTCAGCAAACGCCCGGACAACACCCTCCGCGTCATACGCATCTGACGTACCGGCGCGCGGCAGGGAGCGCCAACCAGCGCCCGTGTACCACGCATCCAACGTCCGCGGAAAACACACAAGACGACCTGCATCTGTGGCCAATTCCACGCCGGCAAAAAGCAGGACGCCCGTTGCGCGGCTGACCTCAGCCGTGTCGCCAAGCGTCACCACTTCATCCTGGGCAATCACCGCGAGCCCGTCGAGGCCGTGGTCACGCGCTTGCACTGCAAGCAATTCTGCGTCTTGCTGGCCAGATTCGTTCAAAACTGGCCGGACATGCAGGTCGATAAGGGCTGGGGTCACAGAAATCTCCTCAGGGGGCGAACGGGCGATCATCGGGTGTTGCGCGGGGTCTTGCTGGCGAGCTGCCGGTTGGCCCAGCCGCTTCTGCGGCTCTCTTCTGGGCACTCGTGTCGGCTGTCTGGCCATCTGCAGAGCTGACTTAGGACGTAACCCAAGCAGGTGCTGCAGCGCGAGCTGTCCGATAGTCGTTCTGGCGTTGCCGTTTACTGGCCAAACCGTCGTTCGTCCGCAGTGTTGCGGTCTCAGCGACGCTCCGACCGGCTCTTGCCGGCGGTCCAGATGTTCCAGGCGGTCAGCGTATTCTGGCGGGTCGATAACCGACTTGCGCCGTCCCGATTTGCGCCGCCCAACCTTGGGGCAGCGCCCGTCGCGACCCCCAGTGTAACAGAGCCATCGGTTGCACAAAAGTCCCCCTTTGCTCGGTATGCGTCGCTTCTGGCGCATTTTGCGGTGGTTCGTTCAAAAACAGCGCAGCGACGGCGAAGATCTCCTGCACGACGGCTTCCGCGATGCCCTTGGAACGCACGCGGACTCGTCGGCCCGTGAAAATTCACCGGCGGATCGAGGTCGCACTTGACGTGTGCGCGCCAACAGGTTCCGATCCGCCCCCGCCCAAGCGGGCGCAGGTGTCACCGGTGCTGGTTAGTCACGCTCTTCCCGATCAACCGCTGCAGCAGCCCTCGGCTGTTGCGTTCGGCAATTTTGACGGTCTCCACATTGGGCATCGCGCGCTCTTGGCGCACTTGCGGGAGGTTGCTGACCGGCTGCACGGCCCGCTGATCGTCATCACATTTCACCCGCACCCGCTGCAGATTCTCAAACCTGAACGCGCGCCCGCGGCGATCGATACCCTCGATGGTCGGCTGAGTTATCTGGCGCAACTGGGCGTCGATCACGTTTTCGTGCTGCATTTTGACGAGGCGCTTGCCGCCGTGCCTGCTGGCGTTTTTGCCCGCGATTGGCTCTGCGGTTTGCTGCACGCGCGTGCTTTCGCGGTCGGTCCGGACATGCATTTTGGCCACTTGCGCCACGGTGACGTCACGCTTTTGCGCGCGATCGCAGCCGAAACCGAGGGTCACGTCGAAGTTTTTGGCGGCGTACTGTGGGACAACACACGGGTTTCTTCTTCGCGCGTTCGCCACGCGATCCGCGAGGGCGAGGTCGAACTCGCCGAGAAACTGCTCACGCGGCCGTTTTGTCTACGCGGCAAAGTTGTTCACGGCGACGCGCGCGGCCGGACGATTGGTTTTCCGACCGCCAACGTGCGTGCGCCCGGTCAGGTGATCCCCAGAAACGGCATCTACGCCGGCGTGGCGGGCGTCAACGGCGCATGGCATGACGCCGCGATCAGCATCGGTACGCGTCCCACGTTCGCGGGCGAAGAAGTGCGGGTTGAAGCCTATTTGCTTGATTTTTCAGGTGATATTTACGACAAACCGATTGATCTCGATTTTGTCCACCGCCTGCGCGACGAAGAGCGCTTTGCCGACTTGCCATCCTTGATCGCGCAAATTGAGCAGGACGTGCGCGACACCCGACAGGTCCTCGCGCAGCGGCGCGCCAGCGGCTTGCTGCCGTGACGCCTCCACGCCCGCTGCGGCTGGGGCTCGTCGGCCAAGGCGTTCGCCATTCGCTGTCGCCGATTCTGCACACGCGGGCGCTCGAATTGTCCGTACTTACAGGGTCTTACACCATCTTCGACTGCGCGGACGACACCGCCGCGCGGGCAGTTTTTGCGCAACTGCGATCTGGCGAATTGGACGGTCTGAACGTCACGACTCCGTTCAAGGCCTTGGCCCTCCAGTCGGCCGACGCGTGGCAAAGGACCGCACACCACAAAGCTGGGGTGTTTACACAACCAGCCAACACACTATTTATGTTGGAAAATAATCTTGTGGCAGCCTCGACAGACGGCGCGGGGCTGGGTGCGGCGCTTCTGAGCGCGCAGGTCGACCTGGTCGGCAAACGGGTTCTCTTGCTGGGTGCGGGCGGAGCGGGTCAAGCGGTGGCGGCCGAGGTTCTTTCGCTGGGTGCCGCGCAGCTTCGGATCGCCAACCGGTCGCCGACCCCAGCCGTTGCGCTGGCGGAACGCCTCAACACGATCTGGCCCAAACACGCGGTCCCGCAAACTTGGGGCGATCCGCAGGGGCTGCTCGGCATCGACGTGGTGCTGCAAGCGACGCGTCTGGGTCACGGACAGCCGCCTTTGCCTGCCGTTCTTTCACAAGTGGCCGCCGATTTGGATTGGCTGCCTTGGACGGCGTGGGCCAAACACCAGCCTCTGCTAGCCGATCTGGTCTACGCGGGCGACATGACCCCGGTGCAGGCTCTCGCGCTGCAGCGCGGGTTGCGGGTGGACAATCGCCTGACGGTACCGCCGATCGATTTTGCGCAGATTCACCCGGCGCTGCCCGATCCTTCTGGAATTGTGAAGTATTTTGGTCAAGCCATGCTGGCCCATCAGGCAGCGCGGTCTTTTGCGCTGTGGACGGGGCGACCTGTCGACGCGGTGCGGATGTTGGCGGCGATCCTTCCGAGCCACGAGGCCTGAGTTCGGCGTTCGCGTTCGTTAACGATCAACGGGTCTAGATCACCAACACTTCCCTGTGCTTGCCGAAGACTTCCCGCAGCACGCCAGAAATCTCGCCCGTTGTCGCCCACGCGCGCGCCGCGTCCACGATCTTGGGCATGACATTTTGATCACTTTGCGCCGCGTCCTTCAGCGCCTGCATCGCATGCGCGTGCGCCGTCGCATCACGCCGCAGCCGCAAAGCCCGGACACGTGCGACTTGCTCACCTTCAATCCGCTCGTCGATCTTCTGGATCGGCATCGGGATCTCGTGCTGCGACTGGAACTGGTTCACGCCGACGATCACCTGCTGGCCGCTTTCCACCGCGTTCTGGTAGCGATACGCGCTGTCCTGAATTTCCCGCTGCGGGTAGCCGTGCTCGATCGCCGCGACCATGCCGCCCAGGTCGTCGATGCGCGCGAGGTACTCCTCGGCTTTTTTCTGCAGCGCGTCGGTCCAGTTCTCAATCAGGTAGCTGCCTGCCAGCGGATCAATCGTGTCCGCCACGCCCGATTCGTAGGCGATGATCTGCTGCGTCCGCAGCGCGATCTCCACCGCCGCTTCCGTCGGCAAACACAGCGCTTCGTCGCGGGAATTGGTGTGCAGCGACTGCGTGCCGCCCATCACCGCCGCCAGCGCCTGAAGCGTTACCCGCACGATGTTGTTGTCGGGCTGCTGCGCCGTGAGCGTGGAGCCGCCCGTCTGCGTGTGAAAGCGCAATTTGCAGGACTCGTCGCGCTTGGCACCAAAACGTTCGCGCATGATCTTGGCCCACAGCCGCCGCGCCGCCCGGAACTTCGCGACTTCTTCCAAGAAGTTGTTGTGACCATTGAAGAAAAACGCCAAGCGATTGGCAAAATCGTCAACGCTCAAACCCGCCGCGATCGCCGCTTCGACGTAGGCGATGCCATCGCCCAGCGTGAACGCCAGTTCCTGTGCCGCATCGCAGCCTGCCTCGCGGACGTGGTAACCGGAAATCGAGATCGTGTTCCACTTGGGCACGTCCGACGCGCACCAGGCAAAGAGATCCGTGATGAGGCGCATCGACGGTCGCGGCGGGTAGATGTACGTGCCGCGCGCCATGTACTCCTTCAGAATGTCGTTTTGTACCGTGCCCTGCAGCAGCTTGGGATCCACGCCTTGGCGTTCCGCGGCGACGTAGAGAAAGCCGAGAAGCGTGGTCGCCGTCGCGTTGATCGTCATCGAGACGCTGACGTCCTGCAGCGGAATCTGCGCCATCAGCGTTTCCATGTCCTCCAGGGACGCAATCGACACGCCCACGCGACCGACTTCGCCCAGCGCTTGCTCGTGATCGGGGTCGAGACCCATTTGCGTCGGCAGGTCAAACGCCACGGAAAGGCCGGTCTGACCGCGCGCCAGAAGGTAGCGGTACCGCGCATTGGACTCCGCCGCACTGGCAAAACCCGCGTACTGGCGCATCGTCCACAGGCGACCGCGGTACATCGTGGCCTGGACGCCGCGGGTGAAGGGAAACTGGCCGGGGAATTCCTGGGCGCCGCCCCCCACGTAGAGTGGCGGTACTTCTTCGGCGGTGGAACGGCGGAAAGTGTCTTGCCGCAGCGCTTTCTTGGTCGCGGGCAGGTACACGCGTTCGAGCCAGGTCTTGTGTGCTTCTTCCATCACATCCTCCTACGGCTTGGGATCCAACATCGCCCAGTCCGCGGGCAATTGCAGCGGTGCCCCGTTGGTCAGTGCCCAGAAATCGTCGGGCGGCGGCAAGGTCCAGGTGCACTGTTCACCGTCGTGCGGATGCCGCAGGCGCAGCATCGCCGCGTGCAGGCCAATGCGCGGCAGCGCGAGCGTGTCGCCGTACTGCCGGTCGCCCACCAGCGCGCCCGCCGACCACGCGAGATGCAAGCGAATTTGGTGGCTCCGCCCCGTTTCCAGAGCCACAAGCGCCAGCGCGATCCGCGCCTTTTCGGCAAAATCGAGTTGCACCACATGCGTCCGCGCCGGCATGCCCGCAGGGTGCAAGCCCATACGTCCCGGCGCGATCTCGCGGAGTGGTTCGTTGATCGTCTGTTGCGGCACCGGGATCGCTGTGTGAATGAGCGCCAAGTACCGCCGCGTCGCGCGGTGGTAGCGCAGTTGTTCGGCCAAATTCGCGGTCGATTCAGGACGCATGCCGTACATGACGAGTCCCGACACGTCGCGATCCAGTCGGTGCAGTTCGCCCAGATAACCGCGGCCGTCCAGCTCTTTGCGCACGCGCAGGCTCAGCGCATCACCACCACGCGGTGGCGGCTGCGTCGGCAGACCCGCAGGTTTTTCAACGACCATCAGCCAATCGTCGCGGTAGACAACGCGCAGTTGGCCTTCATCGATGTGCGTGCGATCGGGGTTGCTGGGCAGCAGGCGCAGTTGTTGCCCATCTTCCACCAGCGTCGCCGCGAGCTGGCTGCGGCTACCGGCCAAGTACACGGAACCTTGTTCGATCGACC
Organism: uncultured Myxococcales bacterium; assembly: GCA_903896545.1. GTDB lineage: Bacteria > Myxococcota_A > UBA9042 > UBA9042 > UBA9042 > CAIYBN01. Next base: position 42,190 of record CAITYF010000161.1, read on the forward strand.
GCCGCGCTTCGTTGCGCGTTACGCCCGCCAGCGTTGCCAGCGCCAGATCGAGGCGCTTGCCCGCCAGCTCCGGTGGAACGGCGAAATCGCGGGCTTGGGCATCAAAGGGCGCGCTCATGGCAGGATCCTCCTACGGATCGGCGCGCAGGGTAGGCTGTTGCACCGGCAAACGACAAGTCCCGCCGCGGAAGGTGCGGTCTCAACTTGCAGGTCCGGCAACTTCCCGGCAGGATAGGCGTGGTGCAGGCCCGTCGCGCCAGGTGGTTTCCATTGACCCAGACTTCGGCCAACGAATTCTCCCTTTACGCGCTGGAGCCCGAACCGCCGCGTGATCCGCTCGCGGCCGCGACGAGCGCGGAGGACGCCGTTGCCCGGCATCTGGCTGTGATCGGTTTGCCGATCGATGAACGCGGCCAACGCGTTCTGCGCGCGCTGACGGTGCTCGACAGCATCATCTTGCAGAGCGCGAGCCAGCACGCAGAAAACCCGATGGGGCTGACGCTCGTCGAAGAGCCGTCGTTGTCCGAATCCGACGGTTTTGAGCCCACGCCAGTTGAATTGCCGCCCAGCGTGCACGCCGCGCCGACCGTTGTGTTGTCCGCGATCGATCAGGCCCAAGTCATCGCGCACCAGCAGCAGGCTGCGCGCGGCCAAGCTGTGCCGCAGCAGCCTGTCTCGCCGAACGGCGACGTCGCCGAACAGTTTGTGCGTGCCGGTGGGCGCGATCGCCACCAGTTCGCCGCCGCTGAGACGATCGTGCTGTCGGGTCCGGACATCAAGCGCAAGATCCGTCACAAGCAGTCGATCATGCCGTCCTACGTCAGCCAAGTGTTGTACGAGGACATTGGCGCGCTGTTTGAGATCGGCGATCGCGAAGGCGCGTTGGTTTCCCTGGAACGACTCCTCACGGTGTCGCCGATCTCGCCGCAAATCGAGACGTTTCTGGCGCACAACGAGGCGCGGCTTCTGGAGTACTACGAGAGCGTGCTGGGTCCGTGGTCTCGCGTGGTCAAGCTGCGTGACACCGATGGCGGCATGCCGCCCGCGTACTTCAACTTCGACAAGATGATGCGCGTCGTTTCGCTTCTCGACGGCAACCGTCCGCTGTCGCGCGTGCTTGCGGAATCCGGTTTGCGGCACATCGAGACGTGCGCGGTGCTCTCGCAGTTGGCGCGATCGGCCAGTCTGGACTTGAGCCAGAAATAGCCGACCGCGCCCCCGCTTCTCTTACTTGCCAATTAGCGCCGACAGCGCGAGCAAAAGGCTCTTCGCATCCGCCAGATCCGGCGCGCTCGCGTCGTACACCGGCAGATCCGCGATCATCACCGACACTTGCTCGTCGTGACGCTTCACCGCGAACGCCAGGAGCGCCTTGGCGTCGTCCGGCTTGCCGTCGCTCGTCCATTGCACGGCCGCCTGTAGCGACAGCCCGTCCATCAGGATCAGCCAAGCGCGGCGCACGCCCGGATCGGCAAAGTACGCCAGCCCACCGTCCGCCACTTGCACGAGCCCCGGCACTTCCACGGGCGACGTGTACTGCGCGGGCTGCTGATTCTTGCTCGACGTGTAGCCGTATTGCATCGACGCAAACGTCAGGTTGAGAACTTGCAGCGGATCCGTGCTCGCCGGACCTGCCAGACGCGCGAGCACGAGGCCATTGCGCGAGCTGGCAAACAGCGTTGGCATCGCGACCGGCGGCGCGTTGGGATCGGTCGGATCGGTCGTGGTCGGCGTCGGATCCGTCGGTTCGCCCGGCTGGGTCGGCGGCTTCTTGGTGCCGGTGATCTGCACAAAACCGTCCTTCTCCACCCACTCAAAGCCGTAGATATCCAGGACCTTCCAGCCCGCCGCCGGCTTGAACCGCAGCCACAGCTTCTCAGCGACGGAGACAAGCATCGTCTCCAGGTCCTGCACAAACACGCTTTTGGCCGATTCCACATTCTGCAAGAACCACGCGGTTCCGTTACCTTTTTGTGCGATGCCCGTCATCAGCGCGGGGGAGAAGTCCAAGCCCACGCCGACGGTCGAGATGCTGCAGCCATTCTTCGCCGCCGGACCCGCCAGCGCGATGATGTCGTCGATGTTCACGTTGCCGACGGTCGGCTCACCGTCTGAAAGCAGCATCACGCGCTTCTGCACAAAATCGAGGCTCGCCTGATCGCAATCCGCGATGCCCGCCGCCAGCCCGTCGTACAGGTTGGTGCCGTTTGTCGCCTGTACGTTGTTGATCGCCGCGTGCAGCTGCTCCAGATCCGTGTCCTCCACAACCTTGGCAGGGAAGATGAGCTTGGGCATTTCGCTGAACGTGAAGAGGGTCAGCCGCGTGCCTTTGGGCAGCTTGTCCGCCAGCACGTGCAGACCCGCTTTCACGTAGTCCAGCTTGGCGCCTGCCATCGAGCCGGAATTGTCGATCACCAGCGTGAGCGACAACGACGTCTGCACGTCCTTCAGCGATTGCGCGGAATTCAGCCCGAGCTGCAGCAACCCCTCCGCCGCCTTGCCCGGCTGTTGGATCACCGCCGCCATCGCGTGCAGCGTCACGAGGCGATCCTTCTTGGCGGCGGGCAGCACCGTGTCGTGCTCGTTCAGCCAACCTTCGATTGTCATGTCGCCGATCTTGGGCAACTGGCCGGCCTGCAACAGCGAGCGGAAATAGCCGATGTCCTGCGCGCCGCCGGGCTTCAAGCCGATGCCTTGATCGGTGCCGCCACTGCCCGCGTTTGGACCCCCCACGTCGGCTGACGTCGCATCGGCGTAGCCCCAGTAGCTCGAATCGGTCCCGGTCGCGGTGTCTTGGCTGGAATAGGTGCCGCCCGATTTCACGTCTTTCGTCGTGCCCACGGCCCCGCTGCTGTTCGCGTCGTCTGCAGCCTGATCAAAGGCTGTGGATTGTGATGAGCCCGCATCTGTTCCCGTCGTGACGCCACACGCGGAAAGCAGAATGCCAAAGGAGAGGGCTCGCCAGATGGGGTGAAATCGGCGCAAACTGAGGGGCGCGAAGCGGTAATCGGTCATGGGGTCCTCCTGCCAAGTGCCGCGGGTGAAAGGTGGCGACAAGAGAGGCCGTTGCAAAGGCCATGCCAAGCGTGAAAGTCTTGCCAACGTCATGAAATGACAAGACACCCGAACTTCGATGCGCGCAAGCCGACTCTTTGGTGTGTAGGATTTTCCAACATGCAGACAAAAACACCACACACCCGCGTACTCCTGCACAACGCCGCGATCGTGACGGGTCAGGGTGCGGAGCGAGGTCCGCTTGGCAATTGGGAAAGTCTGGGCTGGCTACCGCACGGCGAAGTGATCGTGGCGTACGAGGGCGATCTGTGGCGCACGGTTTGGCTGGGCCAGGCCCAGGACCGCGACCGACCGCACTGGGATTCCGCGCTCGATCTGGGCGGGCGCCTGCTGACGCCAGGGTGGATCGACTGCCACACGCACGCGGTTTTTGCCGGAGACCGGAGCCATGAATTCGCGCAGCGGCTGACGGGCAAGTCCTACGCAGAGATCGCTGCGGCGGGCGGCGGTATCGTGCACACAGTGGCGGCAACGCGCGCGGCGTCGGTTGCGGAACTGGTCGAAACCGCTGCGGTTCGCCTGACGGAAATGGCGGCGTGGGGCACGCGTGTTGTCGAGATCAAGACCGGCTACGGGCTGGATCGCGAAACGGAACTGAAGACGCTGGACGCGGTGCGGCAGCTGCAGCTTCGCTTCGTCGGACGGTTGACGCTCGTGCCGACCGCGATGCCGGCGCACGCAATTCCACCTGAATACAGAGAAAATCCAGATGCTTATGTGACGCTGATCTGTGAGGAGATTCTGCCGGCGCTGGCGCACGCACCGCTGCCCGTGCGGTTCTGCGACGTGTTTGTGGAGAAGAACTACTTCAGCGTCGCGCAAGCTGATCGCGTGTGGCAAACGGCGCAGCGTCTGGGGCTGCGGCTCAAGGCGCACGTCGACGAGTTGTCCGCGATCGGTGGCCTGGACTGGGCGGTAGCGCAAGGTGCGGTCAGCGTGGAGCACCTGCTGTGTACGGACGCGGTGGGCGTGGCGAAACTTGCAGGATCGGACACCGTCGCGGTTGGGCTGCCTTTGACCTCGGTGTTCCTGCGTGAAGGTTTTGCGCCGCTGCGCGCCTTGGTCGACGCGGGCGCACGGGTCGCGCTGGCAACGGATTGTAATCCGGGATCCTCGATGACGACGAACCTCGCGCTCGCCCTGCAAATCGCCGTGCTGATGGCTCGCTTGACGCCACCGGAGGCGCTTCGTGGCGTGACGCGCACGGCGGCACTGGCCTTGGATCAAGTCGACGGGCTAACTGGGCGCATTGCAGTGGGCGAGCGTTTTGAGAGTACGCTGCTCGACCTCACGCACCCGGACGCGCTGTTTTACGCATTCGCCGCGCCGCCGCGCGCTCACCCCTTGGTGGCGGATACGCTGCACGCGGCGTCGGTTGCATCACGGGTTTCTGTGCAAAATCGGCGATGAATGCGACAAGTGATCGGGACGTTGTTATGCTAGCAACGGCGCGTCGCATTGGCTTACCGCGCGATGGCCGGGACATCCGCAAGGAGATTTTGTCATGCCGCAACAAATGCGCCGCAACTTGCAACGGAATCGGCTCTGGGCTGGTTGGATCGCCACCGCGGCGTTGCTGCTGCTGACTGGGCAACCGGCGAGGGCGCAGGAACCGCCGCCCGCGAGTACCCTGACAGCACCGCCTGCAGCAGATCCGCCCGCGACGGTGCCCACGTCGCTGCCGCCCCAAGCTCAGGCACAGCCAGCACCGCCGCCCACGCCGCAACCGCCGCCCGCACCGGTGGATGCACCGGGAGAGCCCACCCAGAGCAACGTGCACGGCATTGGTCTCACGCTCAGCTTCTCCACGGGAGCGGGTTTCGGCTACCGCCGCCAATGGGGTCCAACGTCCGTCCAACTCTCCGCATTTGGCGTGGTGACTGAACGCGGCGATTCCACGGTCCTCTCGGGCGGCGCACTGGTCGCGCATCGGCTGCACGTGTGGCACGGCGCGTCGCGCAGCATCTTGCCGGCGACATCGGCACTTCGCGTGCTCGGCGGTCTGAGCTACTTCATGAATCGCAGCGTCTCGACGCAATTCGTCCCCAACGGCATCGCTTTGGAAGGTGTGACCTGCACGACCATTGGCGGCTGCTCAGCCACCGTCACCTCGACCAGTTCGTACGTCAACGGCGGCGTGGGCATGGGCTTCGAATTCGGCGCCATCGACCGTCCTGGCGTGTCCATGACGCTCGACGTGGTCCTGACCGCGGCGCTCAAGGACGGTACCTTTGATTTCCTTTTGCCACTGCCGCAACTGGCCGTGCTCTACAACTGGTAGGAGGTCGCCATGTCGATTTTGCTTCGCCGCGCCCGTCCCGTCATTGCTGGCCTCGCGCTCGTCTTGTTGACCACGTTCAGCGCCAGCGCGGCGTTTGCCGCCGACACGCTCACCAAGGGCTACGAGGAAACGCTCAGCCAAAACCACCACGGTCTGGGTATGTCCTTTGGCGTAGGCGGTTTGAACGGCATCGCGTATCGTCATTATTTTGGCAACATGGCCGTTCAGGCGGACATTTTTCCGCTCATTGCCGACAGCGGCAATTACGTCGCAGTCTTTGGCGGTCTGACGTTCATCGACTACCTCCTGATGTGGAACAAAGCCGCGCGCAGCACGCTCTTTCCGGCGACTTCCGCGCTTCGCTTCGTCGGCAGCACGGGCGTGTGGGTCAGCCGCAACCAGTCCAACAACATTGCTGTGCCCAACGTGAACTGCAACACCCCAGAATGTTTGGCGATCGTCAACCGTTCGGCGCCGACCGACTACTTCGCCCACGTTGGTTTGGGCGTCGGCGTGGAAATCGGCGCCATCGCGCGGCCGGGTTTTTCCGCGGCTTTTGACGTGCAGATGACCGTGATGTGGGACCAGATTGGGTTCTACGGTGCCTACCCGCTGCCTTCCGCGACGTTGATGTACTCCTGGTAGCAGCCGCGCAGACCGCCGTGCTTGGGCAAGAACGCGTGACTGAGGGCGTGTCGGCAAAAAAATCGCAGCCGAAAAAGATTTCTGTGTAACTTTTTCTCCGCTCCTGCGTGTACCTCTATGAACGGTACAGACAACGCCACGCCACGGAGAATCGCCATGCAGAACCTGAACACGCTGAACACGCTCGCCCTCTCGACCCGCAGCACCCCGGTGAAGTTGCCCGCCAACCTGTTTGGCCTGATCAGCGTCGGCGCGGTGGGTACGATGGTGTGGCTCGCGTCGTCGGGTCACCTGTTCGGTCTGACCGTGGCGACCGCGATCGGCGCCGCGGTGGGCTTGCAGGCGCTGGTCGTCGCAACGGCGATGGGCGCGGAAGGCTAAATTCGCTGAGCCATTGTGAATCCGGTGCTGAAGTGATTCAGACCGGATGCACCGCGGCCCGTGAGCGCGCGCCGCGGTGTCGACAGCTGTGACCATGGAATTCGGTCAGCGCGTATCATCGCGGTCAGTACTCGTACACCTCATGCATCGTCCGCATGAGGTCCAGCAGCGACACCCGGAACTGGTATTCGCTGAACAAGTAATCCGCCTGCAGCTTCTCCAGGGACGGGTACTTCGCCAGCTCCTTCTGCGCTGCCTGCACGGCCTCGTAGCCCGGATTCAGCGTTGCACCGCTCACCTTTGCGGCGACGTACTGGCGCCCTGACAGCGGGTCCGTAAACTGCGCGATGTCCGTCGCCGTGATGTCCGCCGGCAGCGTGATCTGCGCCTTGTTCCCCGCCACAAACACGCGCGACACGTCCATGTAGGTGCGATCGTAGCCCTTGGCGAGGAAGGACATGCCGTAGACCGAGCCCAGAAGCGGCATGCGAAACCGCGTGGACGGGAACGTGGGGCGCGCGTCCGGGTAAATGCGGTACTTGAGGCAGCCAACCTTGTCCGCGAGCGGCGTGTTCGCGGGGTAAGACGCACATGCCTTCGGCGGAGCGACGTTGGCGCCGGCAAAAAGCGGCCGCAGGATCAGGTCCGCCGTTCCGTCAGCGTTGGCGCCTTGCAGGAGCAACCAGCCGTAGGCGTCGATGCCCTCAAAGCTGATGCCGCCAAAAAGGTTGATGAGCTGCCGCGGAAAGAGCGTGAAGTAGGAGATGAGGTAGCGCCGCGTGTCCTCGGTTTCGTTGATGCCGATGAAGCGGGGTAACGTCGGATCCGACAGCATCTGAAACGCCGCCAAGCGATCGTAGATCTGCCCCGCCGTCACCGGACGGTACATGTAGCCACCGCCCCACGCCGCGTAGACTGGTCGCGCGCCATCCAACTCGTCGATCCAGTGCAAGTCGGCCGTCTGCCCGTCGACGTTGTTGTAGGGCTCAAAACGCCCACGGAGCGGGTTCATCACGTAGTAGCCCGGACTCGGCCGACCCAGCGCCTGCGCCATCGTATTAAAACCGAGCAGAGACGCATACGCGCCCGAAAGACCGCCGTTCACGTCCTGATCAAATTCCTTGCCATAGCGCGATTTCCACCAGCCGTTTTTCTGGTACGTCGCAAAATCTACTGCCCAGAACTGCATCTGCTGGTTGGCGACGCCAAACTGCCGCAGCACGCGGCTGGAGTACGTGTTCGGGTTGAACATCTCGTTGTCGCGCATGTAGCCCCAGAAATACCAGTAGTTCTCGTAGTCATCCAAGGCGTTGCGGGTGATTTCGTAGGCGTCAGCGCCTTCATCAAACGTCGCACAAGTCGGCGTTTGGCGGTTGTACTCGTCGCTGCAGAAGCGAAAAGGCACTTCGCTTCGCCGCGTTGCTGAGTCTGCGCAAAAGCTGTCCTCGCCCAACTTCGCGCAGGTTCTGTCGCCGCAGTCGCTGTCCTGCGTGCACGGCGTGCCCTTGATGTCGCGCCAGGAGACGTCGTGGCGCGCGTACATGTTCTCCACGCCGCCGTAGTACTTCGGCAAGGTCGTGTAGTGCACGCGGCGGTTCAGCTTGTTCAGATCCGTCACGCCGTGATCCTGCAGCATCACAATGCTCGGATCGCCGTCCTGCGGCGTGGCCAGATACTGCGCGAGCGGTGCGAGGCCCTCGCCCGGCGACTTGTCCAGAGCGGGCGGATGGTCAAAGACCTCGACCATGTCGCCATAACCGAACTTCAGCGCTGCTTTGTCGTAGAGCCCGACACCCAGGAATTCACCGTTGAACTTCGCCGTGTAATCCATCACCGACGCCAGCATGTGCATCCGCATGTTGCCTTGGCTCTGCGCCGGTGTCTCCGCGCCAAACGGGTTTGCTACCGCGCCGTTGCCGTCCAGCTTCAAGTCCCAGAAGTGTCGGTGGTAGTTCAGCGCGTCGGTCGACGCCTCAAAATTGTGCCGCAGACCCAGCGTGTGGCCGACCTCGTGCTGCGCCGTGCCGCGGTAGATCTTCTTCCACAGGTCCAGCTTGATGTCCGCGCGCAGGCCATCGATCACGTCGCGTCCGATCTTTTGCGTCGCGATAATCACTGGATCCGTCGTGTCCGTGTAGAACGGCCCCGGCAGCACGTGCTGTTGCTCGACCGCCGGGCTCTGGTTGTAGTTCACGTCGTTCAGCGCCGTTCGCAACTGTGCCGCGATCGTGCCTGCCGCGCACGTCGCCCACTGTGGACCTTGCCCCAGGTCCGCGCAGATCTGACCTTGTCCCAGCCCCAGCGACTCAAACGCGCCCAGCGTCGGGCAGGTCTGCGCCGGTGCGTGTCGCGCGGTCCACGTCAGGATCGTCTTCAGCGTCGCTGCCTGATACGCCTTGCACAACGCCTCGTCGTAGCGCGCCCCGTACGTCTGCGCCAGACCGAGCACGGCGCCATCGGAGAACTCGGCAAAATGCACGGTCTTCTCCGCCAGTTTGTCGTACACCGCCTGTTGTTTTTGCGTACCCGCCTTGTGCGCCCAGACCGCGAGGCTCAGCTGCTTGCGGTCGTCATCGGACAACGTTGCGCTCTGCCCGACGGGGATATTCCACAATTTGAACATCGCCTGGACGGTGTGGCCGTCGTCATCGCCGATCAGCGCTTGATCCAGCTCCGCATTCTGCTGAATCCGCGCCATCCGATTTTGCGCCCACGTGCCGCCGTCGTCGCTCTTCTCCGGTCCCAGGTTGCTCAGGTGATCGCGCACGTCTGCGTCCAGCATCGCCGCCACGTGGTTCTGCACATCGTCCAGCGATTTCGGACCTTTTAGGTCGTATTGTTGCGCCACACGCGTCGACACCACGTAGCGCTTCTGGCTCGCGCGCTTCACGTCGTTGAAGTCCAAAATGCCTGCCGCCAGTTCCATGGCCTGCAGCGCAGACTCTGCGCCCATCTTCATCGGCGACACGTAGCTGTGCGCGCTCGCCGCGATGATTTCACCCGTCAGCGGATCGTTCGCCGCTGGGCCATACCCGTACAGACCGTTCTGCAGCGGCTGGTTCACGATGTGCAGAAACGAATAGCGTAAGTCGCCAAACGTGTGTCTTTCGCCCATGTTGCGGCAAAATCGCTTGCCCAGCGCGGTACCCGACCACTGCGCCACGGTGCCGTTCGCGACCGGCGCGAGTTGGCCATCGGGTCCCTTGCTCCACAGACCGTCGTCCTGCTTTTCACCCGCGTTGAGCGCTGCTTGGGCCTGCGCGTCGCTGTTTTCACACAGTACAAACATCGGATGATCCAGCTTCAGGTCCGGCTTCTGGAACTGCACCACAGCTTCAAACGGCTCGGACCACATCTTGGCGATCTCGATCGACTGCCCCACCAACTCCCGCGGATGTTCGTCGTTCAGGTAGTACACGATCGGCTGCGGCTGCATCTGCGCGTAGTCAAAATTGCCGCGCCACGCGCCGTCGGCGTCGGGCTTCTTGACGTACTTGTCCCAGATTCGGTGACGCACGGCGCGGCGCACTTCGTTGGAGAAGATGTTGCCGTATTGGATGTCGTAGACCTGGCGCTCGGAACGGAAGAAGCCGAACTTTTGCATCTCGACGTCGTCCATCTCGCGCGCCACGTACTGCCGCTGTGGATCACTGTAGATCGGCACTTCCAGAAAGAACGTGCGGACGGTGTATTCCTCGGACGCGCAGTCGTACACGCCGCCGACGTAGTACGGGTAGAAAAAGCACGCGGGTACTTTCGAGCCATCGCTCTGTTTGACCATGGGCGCGGAAATGACCTGGCGGTGCGTGTAGGTGAAGAAGTTCTGCGTGCTGGAGGGATCGCTGCAATCCGCGCCGTTGTCCGCGCATTTTCTGTCGACGCCGGTCTGGAAGTTCTCGCCTTCAGGCGCGCTGTCACCTGCATAGACGACGCTCAGCGTGTTGGCGCTGGCCAAGACGTCGGAGTCGTAGCTGAGCAGTTGGTTCAAGCCCCATTGCACGCGCATGAACTCGCGGTCATACCACTTGCGATCGCTGGTGTTTTCATAGCGCTTGTTGGTCTTTTCACCTGTCGCCGCGCTGTAGGTGTAGCTGATGTCAAACTGGCTGGTGATGGGAAACGCGAGAAGTGGGCTGCCGCGGTACACGTAGGCGCGGGCATGGCTGACGCAGAAGCCTTGCCAGTCGGCTTCGTCCTTCCACGCGTCCGCGTGTTTGCCATTGGCGCAGCGCGCGCCTGTGTGGCATTCGGCATCCTCGGTGCAGGCGATTTTCTGGTAGTCCTGCGGCACGGCGTGCGTCACCGGGTTGCCATTCGCGTCTTTCAGCGGCGTGTCCGTGTCGGACTTCTGCGCGTACGCTTCTGAACCCGCCAGAAACTCGTAGGTCCGGTAGAAGAACAGCGCGTTTTCTTGAACCTCGAAGACGCCGCGCGCCAGGCCGCCCATCGCGCCGGGAAACGACTGCGCGTTGGTGTATTTCGTATCCACGACCGTCGTCCGCATGTACCACTCGCGCCCCAGCAGGTCGCGCTTGGCCACGTAGTTGGGCTGAACGGCGTCGACGGTTGGCTGATCCTGCGCGCAAGCGCCCAGGAGCAACGTGGCGGCAAAAACCAGGTGGATGTGCTTCTGCATGGTCATCCCCTCAATTGCCCGCGCCGATGGCGCCGTAGAGTGCGTAGAGTTGCCGCATGTAATCGACCACCTCGATCTCCGCTTTCATTTGCGCCGCGATCGCGTCGTGCGCGGCGCCCGTTGTTGTCGCCAAAGATTGCGGCGCACATCCGGTTCCGTCGGTGCACAATCCGCCCGCACACGCGGTGCCGTCGGTGCAGCCGGTCTTCCACGCGTTCAGGCGTTGCAGCATGCGGTACGTGGGCGAGTAGCGATCCGCGTCGTAGTTGGGCTTGGGCGCGACGTACGTCTTCTTGCCAAACGGATCCTCAAACTCGACCAACTGCACCGTTGCATCCTTGCCGCCGATCTGCCCCGTGCCGATCGTGTACTGCAGGCCATTGCCCTTCAGCCACACCGCCATCGAGTCCGTGTAACTCGGATCAAAGCCCGCCGGCAGGTTCGCCACAGCTTGCCAAGCCGCCTGCAACCGCAGCGTCAGGTTCGTGATCGACGGCTGCACGTGCGCCGTCGTTGGCGTGTAGGCGTGGAACGGATCAGCCGGCTGGTAGACTTTCTCTGCGGAATTCTGCGGGTCGGTCACAAAAAGTCCGCCGATCATCTCCGCGTCGCCGGCGACCAGACCGCCCAGCACCTTCATCAACTCGCGCGGATAGATCGTGTTGAAGCCGATCGCCGTGCCGCGAAAGAGCGGCAACTGTTCGCCCGCGGACTCGGAAATCAGCGCGACAGTGGCGTTGGTCATCACCTGAATCGCCGCGACTTTGTCCCAGTACGAGCCGATCCACAGCGGGTGATCGGCGTAGAAATAGCCCTTGTCGTGGGCAAAAGTCGTCCAAGGGTATTTGCCCGGACCCAGGTTGACGTGCGCCTCGCCCGGCGCTGCGTCGTCGTAGGACGTGTTCACGTAGACGTTCTGCTTCTTGTCGAACACATACGCGCCCGGCGCGGGCGAGCCGATCATCGATGCCAGCTTGCGGAACGCCGCCATGGACGCCCGTCGCATCGGCGCAAAACCGGATTCCTGGCGATCAAAAGTCGCGAACCACGGGTAGAACCGCAGCATGTTGTTGTAAAGCGCGTAGTAGCGACCCGCGGCACCCAAAGGTGCCAGCCAGCGATCGGTGATGCGCGCCATGTAGGAAAGCGGCGACCCGCCCAGCGCAAACCACTGCCGCTCGCGCTTGAACGCGTCAAAGAGGTAGTACTCCTCGACAGCTTCGCCCGCGTGGTAGACGATTTCTTCCGTCGTTGCGCCTGTGTCAAAGCGATTGCACGCCAGCGTACTGCCCACAAACTCGTCGGAGCAGTACTTGTACGGCACCTCCAGGTACGTGCGGTCCATGTCATTGCGGCCGTACTTGTACGCGTTGTTGGACTCCAGATTGACGAGGAATTCCGGCACAGCATCGCGTTTTTGGTTATACGCGGGCGGCATCCAATCGCTCACGATGCTGAACTGCGGCGTGATGACGTCGTACTGCCAGCCCGTCGTCTCCATTTGCACCGACCACTTCGCGATATCCGGCTTGTTTGCATTCTCACGTTTGGCCACATCGAGCACGCGCTGGCGCAAGAAGCTCGTGTCGGCATACACGTCGACCAATTCGCCGTAGCCATAGCGGATCGCCGCGTAGTCGTACTTACCCAAACCGTGAATGTCACTGTGGATCTTTTGGCCGTAGTCCATCACGGTCGAGTACTGGTACTCCATGCGCCGATTGTCGATCTCACTCTGCGTCATCTGCGCCCGCGGCAGGTACTTGTACGCAACGCCGCTGCTGGTCTGGACAACAGGCAGACCCTGCGGAGCGCCGGTCCGCGCGTCCACACAGTAGCCACCTTCGCACGTGTTACCGGTGCCACACTTCGTCGCGTCGGTGCACTTGACCATCGCGTTGCAGACGCCTTTTTGGCAGACCGCGCCATCGCCGCATGAGTCGCCGGTCGTGCACGATCGCGTTTCATTGACCGTCGCGTTGCACATGCCGGTCTTGACGCCGTCGGCATCGACGCAGCGCTTGGACGACTTCGCGCATGCCGTGCCGTTGGGGCAGTCGTCGTCGGACAGGCACTGCTTGAACACGCACGTCTCGCCCAGCAAGTTTCGCCCGTACAGATCGCGCCCGCAGAACTGGTTGGCGGCGACGGTGCCCGCTGGCGTCACCAAATCCGCGCACGGCACGACTTCTTTTTGCCGCCCCGTGTCGGGGTCAAAATACTGGTCAAAGTAGTTCAACAGGTCCGCCGACCCCTGAAAGTTGTGACGTAGCCCCATCGTGTGGCCGATCTCGTGCTCGATCGTCGCGCGGAAAATCGCCACGGACAGCGCCGTTCGCAGCGCGTCGCCTTTGTAGCACCGCTTGGCAAAGTTACCGGGCGCGTCGACATGCTTGGGATCCGGTAGCGTCGTCGTCGGATCCTGACCGTCTTTGCACGCCAGACGCTGCGCCAGACCTACAATCGCCGGATCGTAGAATTCCGCCGGCTCAATCGTGTTCACGCCCAGCATCAGCATGCGCTTGTGCTCGTCCATCGCCCGCTGCGGCGTCGCCCAGCCCGCTGGGCTCAGTTTTTCAATCAACTCCGGCGCAATCGCGTCACCCGGCTGCACTGCGCCGCCAGACAGCGTCAGCGCCACTTCGTCGTTGATCAGCGCGCGCTCCACCGGCGTGCCCTGGATCTTCTTCAAATGGTCGAGCGAGAGCTGCGGATCAAAGGTCAGCCCTTGGTCATCCAGCGCCTTCGCGAGCCCCGTCGGCTTGGCGATCTCGCGCAGCATCTTTTCCTGTTCGGCCGTCGGCGGCGCTGTGTGCACAAAACCCGGCACGCTATCGGTCATCCGCACGGTCGCGCGCGCCTGCGCTTGCGCCAGCGATTCCTCAGGTGTCAGCCCCGCGTCCGGCATCGCCGCGCCCGCAAACGTCGACTTGTCCAGCGCCGACCGCGCCTGTTTGGCCAGATACGCCTTGATGTACTTGCCCGTTTTCAGATCCGCGTCGCTCAAATCGCCGTTCAAAAGGTCGACGAGATCCTTGGCGTACTGCGCGTACGTGATCAGCGCGGCACCGTAGACGTTGGCGCACGCCCATTGAATTTCACCCGTATCGGGATCGGGTGCGGCGGGTCCGTAGCCCAAAGGTGAAGTCGGCTCGACGTTGGTCACCCAGTACATGAAGTTGTAGCGCGAATCGCCAACGATCTTGGGCTCGGCGGCATGGCGCACAAAACCGCCTTCCTTGATGTCCGCGCACGGGTTGCGCCACGCGTCGCCTTCCTGACGCCAGTAGCGGCAATCGTTCTGCACGTTCCACTTGGCGGTTTCACCACGTGCGTCGCAGACGTCCTTGGTCGCGGTAAAGACATTTTCACAGAGCACAAAGACCGGCGGCAGCGTTGATTTCAGCTGCGTGCGTCGATCCGCGTCCGCCTGCGTCAAAGGCTGCTTCCAGCCGGTGCAGACGCCAACGCTGCCCGTGGACATGCACGTCACGTCGGTGCGGCTGCCGGGGCGAACAAAGGCGACCTGCGGGTTTTGGCCGCTGTAAAAGAGAGGATCACTGCCTGTCGCGTAGCTCAACCGATCCGCCGCCAGCACGCCTGCGATGCCCACGCTCAGGTCCTCGCCCGCGCTGGGCTTGTCGGCGCTTGCACTGAGCGCAACGCCGTTGACCGCCCGTAATTGCGCCGTGTTCAGGTTGTTGCGCAGCAGTACGAGCGCGTCACCGCCCACAAAGACCAGCGTGTACGCCTCGCCGGCTTTGAGACCGAGATTGGGCAACGACGCTTTCGCCGCACCCGCCGTCGCCGTCGCCTCGGTCGCCTTGAGATCGGCCGCCGTGAGCGCGACGCCTTGCTGTGCAGACTTCAGCGCACCCGCGGCAAACGCGACACCGGAAACCTGCGCGTTACCCACCGTCACGGTCGCTGGCGCGCTACCGGGCGTCGCGTTCACAAAGGTCAGCCACGAGCCACCCGCGGGCACAGCAGGTCGCGCCGACGGCGTGTCGTCGACCACAACCGCTTGGGCGGGCTGTCCCGGCGCGCCCGCCGCGATCACCACGCCGTTGAACTTGTCGGCCGCGATGTTCAGGTCCGTCGCGACGACTGCGCTCGTCGCGCAATCTGCGTTGGTGCTGCAAAAGCGCTCGCCAAAGCGCGACTGCGGATCGGTGAAACCCGCCTGCGTCTTCGGTGCGCCGGTCGCGTCCTTGGGCACGTCGGCGCCCCACCTGTCTTCCCAAAAGAGCAGCCACGCCACCGTGTCCAAAAACACGTCATTCCAGCCATCCGCGGTTTCGTACTCGGCAGGCGTGTGATCCAAGGGCGTGTCCGCGCTCAAGTGGTACACGATCGGGCGAATCCCGCGCGACTTGTAGTCCAACCGCTGGCCGATCTTGCACGCGCCGGGCACAAACCAGTCGGGTTGATCGCACACCTGTGGCTTGGCGCAGTCGTTGTTGGTCACGCAGGTCTTGTGGATCTCCGCGCCCTTGGCGTCTTTTGGCAGGTTGAAGACCTTGGATTTTTGCCAAATGTTCCAGCGGGCAGCCTTGTAGTCGTGGCCGCTATACGTCAAACCGTAGTCCTCGCTGTAGAACGGCCGATCCGCCAAAAAGAAGCCAAATTTCTGCGCGGGTCCGGAGTTGCTGTAGGGGCGAATTTCGTAGTCGTTGATGCGCTGCACGCTGGCACGGCGAAAGCTGACGCGGATCTCAAACGCCGCGCCCGCGCAATCGCCCGGTGCCAAGGCGTAAGGGCTGCAAGCGCCCGTCGACATCGGCTGACCAAAAAGATGACGCGTGAAGTGGAAATAGCCGCCGTCGGGGTCCTGATAAAAGTGGCTGGGATTGTCCGAGTCGTCGCCTTGCACAAAATAGTCGACCGGCGAGAGCGTCACGGAACCCTGCGGAAGGGCAAAGTTCGCCATGGTGTTGCCCATCCAGTCCACGCGGATGTAGTCGCGCTGCCACCACGGCCGGTCTGTCGTGTTTTCCACCAGCACATTGCTCTGTGCGCCCGTCGCCGGCGCGTAGTCGCGTTTGACGTCAAAATGGCTGACGATCGGGTACATTTCGATCGGGTTGCCGACCACAACTTCCACAAAATCCGATTCCAGCACCTCATTTCCCGGCCGATTCCGCACGGCGTCGTCCCAGTACTTGCGGATTTTGCGCCGATTCCACAGGGCGTCCGCGCCCAGGACCGCTTCCGCGACTGGGTACACGACCAACGCGTTCTCCTGGATATCCAGAATCACTTTGCTCTGCTTGCTTCCAGCGTTGGCTTGGCCGACGAAGCCAAAACCCGCGGTCGACGGCATGCTGCTGACGACCTGAAATTCGTACCAGATGCCGCCGAGATCGGCCTTGGCAACGCGGTTGACCTGCGTGCGGTCGATGAGGCCGGGATCCAGCGCGCACGCAGGCAGCAGCGCGACGAACCACAGACCGAAGAGAAGGCGCAGAAACTTCATGAGGGCTCCCTGGGATCGGTCAAAAGGCCCGGTTCACAGACAGGCTGATGCTGGAGTAGTTGTCGGCAGACGACCGGAAGTCGAAGAACGGAAAGCGCAGCGTGCGGTTGTCCGCGCTCCACGGCGGCGCTGCGGTCAGTGCCATCGCGCTGAGCGTCCACTTCTGGTCGGGGTCAAAAGTGTAGCCGACGGACACGAGGCCCCACTGCACGTCCGAGCGCCCCCGGCCGGGCTGGGCGCTGCGCGCTGTGTACGTGTCGGCGGGAAAGTCGTTGTATTTGAAATTGTTGTACAGCACATACGTCAGGCCCACGGCGACGCGCGGCGTGGGCAGCCAGGTCACCGCCAGCGTGTTGCGCACGGCAAAAGCTGTGTTCAGCGTGCCCGTGGCGATTTCACTCTGGCCTGAGATGAGTTCGGGACCGTCAGGTCGCGCGAGGCTCGGAAAGTTCACCGCGTCGATGGCTGTTGTCGTCAGCCGATTGAAGTTCTTGGTGAAACCCAGGGCGTAGACGATGGAAAGTTTGCCGCGAAACAGGTCCGGCTTCACCAACGACACGCTCGGTGTCAGCGCGAGCCAGCGGGTCTGAAAGCGCGAAGCCCGCGACGTCGGCAACGCGCCAATCAGCGACACACCCACTTTGATGCCACCGGGTAGCAGCATCGGCTTCCGCTTGCCCGCATTATCGGTCCGCATCGGCGACCAGCCCAGCGTGACCAGCGTGTCGCCCACCACCGTGTCATAGGGACGCGCGGCGCCGCTGTCGGCATTGGTCGCCAGATTCTTGCTGACGGTTTGCAGCGCGCTCAGGCTCATTCCATGGCCCAAGGCCAGACCGGCGCGCAGAAAGAGGGTCAGGTCGTAGTTGGTCCGCCGCGCTTCACCCGGCACAAAAGTGCCAACGCCCACCGTGTTGTCCAGGCGCAGGTCGCCATTGAGCGCAAAAGCGTCAGAAGGTTTCGCTGTGTGCTTGGGTTCTTCCTCGTCTTGTTCGGAAGCCAGATCAGCGCGCATGCCCGCCGCGGTTTGTGCCCACGCGATTCTGGGCGCCGCGGTCAGCATGGTCAGGACCGTCATGCAGGCCGACAGAAAGCCATGGCGAGCCGTGAATGCCACACGCAAGTCTTTGACAGCTTGAGCTTTCATCGTGCACAGCCCCCAAGGACGCAGCCGGTGCGGTTCCCTACGAAGCTACCCCACGCTCCCGAGCGCGGCAAGGGCAACGTCGGCGGTTCGATCGCGTAATGTGAAGAATCGTAAAATCGCTTTGAGTCGCACGCCTGGAAGTGCGCCGACGCGTCAGAAAGGGAGGAAACAGTGCCGTACAAAAAACGCCGTTTCGGACGGGTAAAACCGCTAATTCACTTGCTGTTTTGAGTAAATCGCAGACACCCTATCCACCGTGGCTCAGAATCGGACCCGTAAGGGCCGGTTAGGCGACGGCGTCCGGCCGCAGAAAAGGCGTCACCGGGTAGACTTGCGGGGCATGATCGGGTAGACAACCACGATCTGCGGCACAGCGCCGTGCCCCATTGGCCCAGGCTTTTCTGGAGGACCGCTCCGTGCGCTTTTCCTGTCCCAGTTGCAACAAGATGTACCGGTTGCCGCCCGATCGGCTGGCCGGCTACCAGCGTGCCCAAATCAGTTGTCCCAACTGCAAGGCATCCATCATCGTGCGTGATCTGGGTGGCGACCTGCTGGACGCCCGCTTGGCCACGCGCGAAGTGTCGGGCCCGGTGTTGGTTACGGACGTCCGTCCGCAATCGGCCATTGTCCCGGCTGATCCGACGTGGTTCGTCGCCGTAGGTCGCGACCGCAAAGGGCCGTTCACGCCGCTGCAGCTCTCCGAGCTTCTCGACGTCAGCACGATTTCCGGCCAGTCGCTCGTTTGGCAAAAAGGCATGGCCAATTGGGTGCCGATGGTCGACGTGCTGGAGCTGCGTCCGCTGCTACGTCCCCATAGCACGGTCCACGTCGCTGGCGGTCCGCCGCCGATGATGGCGCATCCCGATAGCACCAGCGTTGCTGCGCCTGCTGCCGTTGCAGCTCCGGTCGCACCGGTCGCACCGATTGCTCAACCCGCAGCTCCGCCTGCGGCGGTCGTCGCGCAGCCAGTCGCGCCCGTTGTCCAGCCTGCCCCAGCCGTCGCTGTAGCTCCTGCTCCTGCTCCTGCTCCTGCTCCGGTTGCTCCGTCGCAACTGCCGACCAAGTCGGTGGAGTCGGACATGCACGCGGTGCAGACGGACAGTTTCTTTACGTCGCATCACGATCTGGATCACGTCGCACTGTCGATGCCGGAAGCCGACAAGCACAAGCCGACCAAAGAGGAATATCAGAACCTGCTGCAGGAATTCAGCGTGATGTTCCGCCTGGACAAGCGCTCGAAGCGGCAGAAGATCCTGATCACCGTCATCGTTGCTGCGTTGGTGCTGGGTGCGATTGGTTTTGGCCTTGTGATTCGCTATCAGGGGATGAAGAAGGCGCAGCTTTTGGCCGACGCCAACAACATTCTGGGCATGTTCAACCTGCCGTATCAGACGAGCGTGACCATCGACGTCGCCAATGACGCGCCGGAGCCGCCGCCAACGCCGGGCGAGGCGCCCAAGCCCAAGAAAGCGCCGGAGCCCAAGCAGGAAGTGCAGCTGTCTGACCTCGCGGCGAAGATGCGCACGGTGGTCAAGGCCAAGAAAGCGGCCAAGGCGCCGACTGGCGTGACGGTGAGCGAAGAAGAGAAGAAGCGGCTCTTGGCGATGCTCGACGGCGGTGGTCCCGGGCCCCGCGGTGCGACGATCGGCGAGAGCGTGACGGCGAGCGACATCCGCAAGATGTGCGAAGCGCAGAAGCCGAGCTTGCGTGGGTGCGGCCAGTCCGCTGGCGTGGCCGACTTCAAGATTCGCTTCTCAGTAGGCGCGGGCGGCAGGGTGGAAGGCGTCAAAGCCAGCGCGGACGGCAAAGATGATTCCAGCCTGGCGAGCTGCTGCGAAAACAAGCTGCGCAAAGTCCATTTGGCTGGTGCGTCGTCGGAATCGTTCTCCTGCACAATCGACTAACAATGCCCCGCCTGCTGACCGTCGTCGTTCTGGGCCTGTTGTGGTCGGTGTCGGCACAGGCGCAAGAGACCAAGGTTACGCTCGCCGTCCTCGGCTTTACCGCAGACGCCAAACAGATGCTCGTGCAGTTGGAGGACGACAACGTCGGCACCAACCTGCGGCTCTATGACGTCGCGGCGGGTCAGCCGGCCAAGAAGAGCGCGCTCATCCCGTTTCAGCGCGGCGAGTCGCAAAAAGTCATCAAGGAAACGCGTAAGAAGTTCAAGATCGTCGATCCAGGCTTGGAAGACACGATCTACCCGCTGGATCCCAACGACGCTGAGAAGACGCTGAACTTCTTTGGCCTGATGGCCACCCGTGATCGGTTCGTGCTGGCGGTCACGGACCGGCAAAAGCTGGGGAAAATCGCCGATGTGGCGGTGAAGCACGACGAGGGCGCGGACGTCTGGGCCAAGGTCGCGCTCAAGTCGCTGTACTGGACGACGGACCGCAAGTGGCTGGTCGCGATTATCACGCAAAAGCTCAAGGCGGACGGCCTGTTGACGGAAGTCGACGAGCCGCACGCCCTGGCGTTTCAGGTCAAGGACATCCGTTGGGTCGAGGCGGATCCACCGCCTGAAGCCAAGCCGGCGGACGCCAAGGCCAAGGATTGACGGCGTGAGCAATCCGCAAGCCAAGCAGCAGCGAACGAAGCTAAACGATCTTGCACTATTCAAGCGGTTCTGGCCGTTTGTGAAGCCGGACGCGCCTTGGGTCATTTTTGGCCTGTTGGCGGTGCCGCTGATGAGCCTCGCGGGCGTCGCGCAGCCGTGGCTGCTCAAGGTCGCCGTCGACGGTCCGATGAGCGACGCGCTGCACCACCGCGAAAGCGAAGGCTGGACGCTGACGACCGTGGCGCTCGCGTTTCTGGGCGCGGTCCTCGCGGAATACGTGCTGCGCGGTCTGCAGTTGTGGGCGCTGCAGCGTGCTGGCTACCACGCGCTGCAGCGGTTGCGTCGCGGCGTGTTCAGCCACGTTTTGCAGCAAGGATCGGCATTTTTCGACACTCGCGCCTCGGGCAACTTGCTCACGCGCACAACGACCGACGTTGAGGCGATCGGTGAAGTGCTGACGTTTGGCATCGTCGGCATCATCGGCGACGTCTTCGACATCCTCTTCATTCTTGCCGCGATGCTCTGGTTTGACGTGCGGCTGACAGCGATGAGCCTTCTGGTGGCGCCGTTCATCGTGCTACTGGTCAACCTGTTCCGCCGGCGCTTGCGCTTTTACTCCACGGAAATTCGCCGCTCGATGGCCACTGCGTCTGGGCATTTCCAGGAAGCACTGGCGGGCGCCCGCATCGTGCAACTGCACGGTCGCGAAGCGGCGACGGTCGAGGAATACCGCAGCTTCAACTACCGCTACCTGGACGCCTACCGCATTTCCAACTGGTACGACGCGTCGCTCTACGCGGTCATGGACGGCGTCGCTGGCCTGTGCATCGCGATTCTGCTGGGCTACGGTGCCATGCGCGTCGTGGGCGGTCTGGGTACGCCGGGCTTGCTGATCGCGTTTATCCAGTACATTCAGCGGGTTTTCGTGCCTGTGCGCGAACTGTCCGGCAAGGTGGCCACGATTGAGCGCGCCCAAGCTGCCCTGGAGCGAATCTTCGGTCTGCTGGATGAAGCGGTGCCTTTGCCTTCGGGCGATCAGGTGCCCGCGGAAATTCGCGGCGGCGTGGAGATTGATCACCTGACATTTGGCTACGGTGCCGAGGTGCGCGCGCTGGACGACGTGTCGCTGAGCGTTCGGCCCGGTCAGGTCGTCGCGCTGGTTGGGCAGACCGGTTCGGGGAAGTCGACGCTCGTCAAGCTCATCGCGCGGATGTACGACGCGCCCAAGCGCGCGATTCTGGTCGACGGCGTCGCGGTGGAAGACTGGCAACTGCAGGCGCTGCGACGCGCGATCGGCGTGGTGCAGCAGGATGTGATGCTGTTTTCCGGCACTTTTGCCGACAACGTTTCGCTAGGGCGCGCGGGCATCACGCGGGCGGCGATCGCGCAGGCGGTGCAAGACGCGCAGCTGGCGGACAAGGTCGCGCGGCTGGGCGGCTTGGACACGGTTCTGAGTGAAAATGGCGGGAACCTGTCCGCGGGCGAGCGACAACTGCTGTCGATCGCCCGCATTCTCGCCGCGAATCCGCCGATCGTGGTGCTGGACGAGGCGACCGCGTCGATCGACACGGAGACCGAGCAAGCTGTGCAGCGGGCGCTGGAGCGCGTCTTTGAAGGGCGAACGGCGATCGTGGTTGCACACCGGTTGTCGACGATCCGCAAGGCGGACCGCATCGTGGTCATGCAGCGCGGGCGGATCGCGGAGAGCGGCACGCACGAGGAGTTGATGGCGCACGCGGGGCTGTACGCGCACTTGGTGGAGTCGGCGCAGGAGAGTCAGCGGTTGGCGGGGTAGACTTCGCCTCCGCCCTCCGCGACACTTCCGCCCCCGCGCCCGCTTGCGCACGAGACGATCATGGCCGACCAACAACCGCAGAAACTCTTCAAAGCTCAGACTCTCAAGGGCTTTCGCGACTACATGCCCGAACTCATGGCGCCGCGTCAGGCGATGATTCGGCTGATCGAGGCGACGTTTGAGCGCCACGGCTTTCAGCCGCTGCAGACGCCGGCGTTGGAATACCTGGAGACACTGGCCGGCAAGTACGGTGAGGAAGGCGACAAGCTGCTCTACCGCTTTCAGGACCACGGCGAGCGTCACGTGGCGCTGCGCTACGACCTGACGGTGCCCTTGGCGCGCGTCGTCGCTGAGCACCGCAACGAGATCCAACTGCCGTTTCGCCGGTATCAGGTCGCGCCGGTGTGGCGAGCGGACAAGCCGCAGCGCGGTCGGTTCCGCGAGTTTTTCCAGTGCGACGCGGACATTGTCGGCGTGAATTCGGCGATGGCGGATGCGGAGACGCTGATCACGGGTCTGAGCGTGCTGCAGTCGATCGGCATCGATGGCGCGGTGCTGCACTTGAATCACCGCGATGTGCTGTTTGGCCTGATCGCCGCAGCGGGCGTCACGGAGAAGGACCAGCAGATCGCCTGCATTCGCGCGATCGACAAGCTGGACAAGATCCCAGCGGAAGCTGTGATTCGCGAAATCGTCGAAGTCGGCATTGAAGAGTCAGTTGCTACCGTGTTGCTGAATCGGTTCCTCTTTGCTGAGACGGACCCGCAGAAGTTCTTGCAACTCGTGCATCTCGATGACTCAATGTCAATCAACACCAACTTGGTCCAAGCCGCCACACGTCTCATGTCGGTGATCGAGCTCGTTCGCTCTGCCGGTCTCGGCGATCGCATCGTCTTTGACCCCACCATCGCCCGCGGCCTCGACTACTACACCGGCATCATTTACGAAACGCGCCTCACCGATCCGCGCGTCAAGGGCATCGGCGCGGTCATGTCCGGCGGCCGGTACGACGGCCTGATCGGCCTGTTCACCAAGGAATCGATCCCCGCCGTTGGCATCAGCCTGGGTCTGGATCGCTTACTCGCGGCGCTGCAGGAACTCGAACTGGTCAGCAAGGACAGCCACGCCGTGCAGGTCTACGTGACGGTGTTCAGCGACGACCAATCTGCGCTTGCGATTGAAGTCGCCAAGGGCCTGCGTACGGCTGGTTTGCGCGTTGAACTCGATCTGGCAGGCGGCAAGCTCGGCAAGCAGTTGGAGCGCGCCAGCAAGCGGGGCGCGCGTCTGGCCGTGCTAATGGGCCCCGACGAAGCAGCGGCGGGTCAAGCCGTGCTGAAAGACCTCCGGGATGGCGCCCAGCAAACTGTCGCACAAGCGAATTTGTCGGCCACCGCGCGTGAATTGCTCGCTGTTTGACGCGCTGCGTCGTGACACGACCTGTCACACTTGACGTTTTTTGTCACCGAAACCGCGCAATATTTGCGGGCTTTTGCCTTCGCGCAGCGGGCTGGGACAGGGCGAATCGGCAAAAAACCAACTGCGATCGGCACTTTGCTGGATTTTGCGGCAAGTTGGCACGGAGCGTGAATAAGGTACAAGCGGGGGATCATCTCAAGCCCTCCGCTGAAACCCCGCCAGGGGAAGAAGCGGAGGGTTTGGGATTTTTGGGCTAGTTTTTTGCAGAACCTCCGCAAAAAGGGTGCCCAACATGCCTGTCTACACGCTCGTCATCGGCAACAAGAACTACTCCTCGTGGAGTCTGCGACCGTGGTTGGTGCTGCGGCATTTTGAGATTCCATTTACAGAACAGATGATTCCACTTTTTGAGCCGGGCTATGACGCGCTCATCCGCGCAGTGTCGCCTTCGGGCAAGGTGCCGCTGCTCATCGATGGCGACGTTCGCGTCTGGGATTCGCTGGCCATCTGCGAGTACCTCGCCGAGCGTCATCCGCAGCTGTGGCCGCGCGATCCGGTCGCGCGCGCGTTCGCCCGATCGGTGACGGCCGAGATGCATTCCGGCTTCATGGCGCTCCGCATGAACTTTCAGTGCAACGTACGCCGTCGCACGTCGCGTGAGGCTTCGGCTGACGTGCAGGCCGATATCGACCGCATCGCTCAGCTCTGGACGGAATGCCGCGCGCGTTTTGGTCAAGAAGGACCGTACCTCTTTGGCGCGTTCTCCATCGCCGACGCGTTCTACGCGCCCGTCTGCTTTCGCTTGCAGACCTACGGCGTGCAACTTTCTGGTCCTGCGGGCGTCTATTTGGCAACGATGCTGGCCACGCCGGCGCTCCAGGAGTTGGCCCGTGACGCTGCCGCAGAACCGCATGCAATCGCCAAGTACGAAGTGGCGTGACCCCGTGGACGAGCGCCGCGGGCTGCGTCACACTTGCGCCATGACTGCACGCTTCTGGCTTTCCCTGTTGTTCCTGACCACCGCTTGCGGCGCGGCGCAGCGCAATCCAGACGGAGCGTCGCGGCGCGATGTGGTCGAGTTGGACCCGATCGAGATCAAGACCGATCGCGGATCCGGCAAGCCGCTGACCTACGTGAAGGATCACGACGCGATCGTCGATCAAGCCATGGCTGAATTTCACGCCGAGCACTGGGCCAACGCGGTGCGCGTCTTCGACATCTTGCTGAAGGAATATCCCAACACGCCGGGAACCGGCGCGATCGCGCACAACTGCGGATTGGCGCTGCAAAATATGGGCATGCACAAGGAGGCGGCAGGTCGCTTTGGCGTGGCGCGTGTCCAAAACACCGGAACGCGGCACGCGCGGGACGCGCTTTTCTTGCAGGCGGAGAGTCTGGAACTGGCGGGCGACGTGTCGGCGGCGGCGACGCTCTACCGCGATGCGCTGGACGATCCCAAGACGCGAGAGCAGATCGGCGGTGAGCTGGGCATTCTGGACGCGCTGGAAGCGGCGGCGCGCATGGGGCTGAATTGGCGCGCTGCCGGCGAGATCAAACAGGCGGACGACGCGTTTCGCCGCGTGGAGCGCCTCTACAACGATCACCGCGACGTGCAGGTGGTCGGCGAGTCGGAGTGGGTCGCACGGTCGGCGTATGAGCGCGGCGAGCTGTACCGCGAGTTGTTTGCGTCGATCCGTTTCAAGCTGCCGGTTGATCGCATGAAGCGCGACCTGGAGGACAAGGCGAACCTGTTCTTGAAGGCGGAAAATTCCTACTACCACTGTGTGCGGCTGCATCACAAACAGTGGTCGCTCGCGGCGGGGCACAACATCGGCGGGCTGTATACGCGGCTGATTGATGACATCGACAACGCGGAAGTCCCGCCGGAGATCAGCGAGCAGTTGGCGGACGTGTACCGCGACGAGCTGTGGAACCACACGGAAAAATTGGCCAAACGCGCGACAGTGATCTACCGCAAGAACATCGAACTGGGCAAAACACTGGGCGCGGCCGAGTCGGATTGGGTGACGAAGTCGGAAGCAGGTCTTTCGCGCATGCTGGAGACCATCGAACGCAATCAGGCGCGTCGCGCGCGGTTGCTGCAAGCTGGCGCGATTTCCGCTGATCAGAAGACGGCACCGCCTACGACGCCTGCGCCTTGAGGTAGCATGACGGACACGCTGCGTTTTATTCGCACCGATGCGCTGCTGCAGCCCGGCGGGACGAAGCCGCACGGCAAGATCCGCCGCGACGATCCGCGCATGGCGAGTCGCATGATCGGCTTGGACGGCGCGCCGAACCCGAACCTCGTGCGGGCGATTCTGCTCGGTGTGGCGGACGATCGCGGCGTGAAGTTGAACGGCGGTCGCCACGGCGCAGCGGAAGGACCGGCGAAATTCCGCGACTATTTTGGTCGACTGCCCGCGCCGCCGGAGTTTGGCCCGGATTCCGTGCTGTCTGCGGGCGATCTGGTGGGCGCGGAGCACACGGCGGAAACGCACGCGCGGCTGGCGGAGATCATCGTTGTCTTGCGCAACCGCTTTCCGCTGGCGCGCGTGGTTGTCGTCGGCGGTGGCCACGATCACGCGTATGGTGAAGTGTTAGGGCTCGCGCGTTGGCTGACGCAGACGCGGGCAGACGCCCGACTGGCCGTCCTGAACGTGGACGCGCACGCCGATGTACGCCCACACACCGGTGAGCCGCACTCCGGTACGCCGTTTCGGCGGTTGTTGTTGGAGCCGGCGGCGCGATTGGACGGCAGCAGTTTTGTCGAATGGGGGCTGCAGCGCGCGTCCAACGCCTTGGCGCACCTGCAGTTTCTCGAAGCACAGGGCGCGCGCACGGTCTTTTGGGAAGACTTGCCGGACACGGACGCTTACGCGGGTGCTGCGCTGACCGAGATTCTGCGCGACCTCGCCGCCCGCCACGCAGCGCTCTCCATGTCCGTCGATCTGGACGCGTTTCCACAAAGTTGCGCGCCCGGCGTGAGCGCACCGGCGGTCGTTGGTGTGCCTCCGGCGGCCGTTGTGCGTGCTGCTGCGCGTCTGGGAGCCCTGCCGTGTGTCACGCAACTAGGCTTATATGAACTGAATCCGCGTTTTGACGTCGACGGCGCGACCGCGCGATTGGCCGCGCGAATTGCGTGGAGTTACCTCACAGGCTTGGCTTGACGTTGCAGCGTAGGCTTGCCAGCATTCGCGCCCCGAGCGTGCGCACTTTGCGCCGCTTTTCTTTGCAAGGAATCGCCCATGTCGACCACGCCCAAGTTCTGCCCCGAGTGCGGTGCACCGCTCAACGCTGGTGCCAAATTCTGTGCCGCCTGCGGTACGCCGACCGCCATTGCGGTCAAGGTGGCTGAGACGCCGATCCCCGTGACCGACGTGCTCGATTTGCCCGATCCCGAGGATCATCACGCGCACAAGGCCAAGCACGCGGGTGGCAAGTTCGAGGATCCGCTCGCGCACCTTCTGGATAAGGAGGACGAGGACGATCACTCCAAGGATCAACTCGACAAGGAAGACGCGCTGGAAATGCCGGAAGCTGACGTTGCTCCCGTCAAGAAGCAGGCGCCGATCGCATTGATCGCGCTGGTGGCGCTGGGCCTTCTGGTGCTCGGTATCATCGGCAAGATCGCCACGGATGACGAACTGAACGCGCGCATCCAGTGCAACCTGCTCGGCAAGGCCGACAAGTGCATCACGGAAGAAGACCGTCAGGCGGAGATCGAGCGCAAGGAAAAAGAAGAAGAGATCACGCTGATGACCGCACGTTACGGCCAGTTTGATCTGAACTTCGATCCGCCCAAGGACACGTCCGTCTTGATCGTGCAGAAGCGGTACGAGGAAGATCGTGCGTCGTTCATCGCGCGCACCGCGGGCAGCGTCCCGTGCAAAGCGCAGGCCGATTGCCCGGCGAACTACGAGTGCACCGGCGCGGACACCAACAAGAAGTGCATCGTGAAGGCTGGCTCCGCCGGCGATAACCGCGTGCTGAAGACCAAGAAGGTCGGCGACTTCAAGCAGCTCCCCAAGGGTGAAGACGGCACGTCCAAGGGTGTGATTTCCTTCTTGCTGGAAGACGCGTGGAAAGAGAAGCACGCCAGCGATCCGGCGCCGACCCCGCCCGCGCCGCCCGCGCCGCCCAAGCCCGATGACCCGCCGCCGCCGCCGTCCGTGCCGCCGAGCCCGCCGCGCGTGGGGCCGATCACGTGGGAGCCCAAGCCGAACAAGGAACTGCAGATGCCGATGTCGCTGGCGACCTTGCCGCTTTTGGAAAAAGAGCAGGAAGACGGCAACAAGAAGCGTCTGACCGCGGACGACATGAAGAAGATCGAGGACATGAAGAACGCGCCCAAGAAGGACTCAGAAGGCAACGTGATCAAGGACCCGGCGACGGTCGTGAAGACGATCGCGGTGTCGACGTGGGTGTACGAGATCGAGCTGACCGCGCCGGGCTATCTGCCGCGCAAAGTGCTTTTCTACGACGACCCGTCGCCGCCGGATCTGGACATCAAGAAGCTGGAGAAGGAAGGCTGGACGACGCGCAAGTTCAAGCGCACCCCGGACGGCAAGTACTTGATCGACAACGCCGCGTTTGACCTGACGCCGACGCCGCGCGTGCTGGTGAACCGCTACATGCAGTATACGCAGCAGTCCAAGTGCATGAAGGAAGCGCCGGAGTGGAAGGGCAAGCCCGACCAGGGCAAGAAGGACGCGGACGATCTGCTCTGGGAGCAGCTCATGTTCACCAAGGAAAAGCGCGAGATCGCGCTCAAGTTGGAAGACGACGCCGAGTTCAAGACGTGGCGCGACCTGATCATGAAAGACTACAAGTGCCCGAAGGCGGATTGATCGCCCGCGTGGTTCGGCCTGAAGTCGCTGGAATCTCTGAGCGATAGCCTTGCCGCACGCGAATAGCACGCGATTCTTGCCGAACCCTGCGCTTGGGCGTACCGTCAAGCGATGCGCTTTCTCGCCGACCAGCGCTGCTTTCCTCGCAAATCAATAGGATTATTGCTGTTTTGCGCGCTCTTGCAGTGGTCGGCGCTGGCTTTTGCTGACGATTTCGAGGAGGACGCCGATGCGGTCGCTGCGGAAGTCGACGAGGCGCCCGCCGCGCCATTGGCGCAGGTCTCAACCGAAGGACTGTACGATTTCAAGAGCTTGACTGCCGAAGATCCGCGTTACGGGCCGCTGTTTGAGGCGTTTCGCAAGCGGCAGTACGGCCAGGCGGTCACGCTGAGCCACGAGATC
This sequence comes from uncultured Myxococcales bacterium, assembly GCA_903896545.1. GTDB lineage: Bacteria > Myxococcota_A > UBA9042 > UBA9042 > UBA9042 > CAIYBN01. The sequence goes on from CAITYF010000161.1 coordinate 70,851, forward strand.
TTGCGATCGCCGCTGCGCGCGCACACGCAAGCTGCGGTCGTGACGCTACAGGCGATGGCGCTGGAGGCGCAGAAGGACTGGCACGGCGCGCAACAGGCGTGGCAACGGCTGGCGCAGTCGGGACCGATGGCGCAGCGGGCGCGGCGGCATCTGGCGGAGCTGGCGCAGAAGCGCAAAGATCAGGACGAGGCGCTGGCGCAGCTTGCGGCGATCGCGCCGTGGCACGTCGATCGCGACGCGGCGACCCTGGAAATGGCGGAACTGGAATTGACCCGCGGGCAAACGGGGCCGGCGCGCGACGCCTTGGACCGCATCAAGCCCGACGCGCTGACCAAGCCGCTGCGCGCGTGGTGGGCGCTCTTGGAAGGGCTGGTCGCCCAGCGCGCGGGGAAGAACGAGCTCGCCGTGCAACGTTTGCGCGAAGCGTGGACCTTGGACGTTGAGCCGACGGCGCATCAAGCGTTTGACGGGCTGAGAGCGCTCGAAGCGATTCCGAGTCCGGCGGACCAGATCGAGCGGATTCTGCGCCGGCAAGCCCGCAAGGACAGCGAATTGCACGTGTGGCTGCGTGAGGCGGAAGCCGTGACGGCGGACGGCGACGGCTTGCGGCTGTACGTGACGGGCGCCTTGAAGGCGCGCGAGAAGAACACGCGTGCGCCCGCGATTGCCCTCTTGAAGCAGGCGGTGGAGCAGCTGACGGACCCCGTGCAGCAGGGGCGCGCGCTGTTCGTGTTGGGCGACGCGATAGGCAAAGCGGGCGACGATCGCGCGGCGATCAGCGTGCTCGAGCGCATCGCGCAGATTCCGGCGGGCGATGAGACCCAAGCCCGCGCGCTACAGCGGCTGCACAAGCTCTACGGCAACGTGAACGAGCCGAAGCTCGCGGCGGAAGCGCTGCAGAACGTGCTGAACCAGCACCCGACAGCCGAGGAACGTGAACTGGCGCTGTGGAATCTGGGCTTCAGCGAATTTCGCGCCAAGCGGTGGCCCGAAGCGCTGCAGCATTTTGTGCGGCTGGAGAAGGATTTTGGGCACTTGTGGACGGGGTCGTGGCAATCCTGGCGCGCCAAGGCTCTCTACTGGCAAGGGCGAACGCTGGCGCAGATGGGGCAAAAAGATGCCGCGCTGGACGTGTGGGCGACCGTCGCGCAGACCTACGCGCAGACGTACTACGGCGTGATCGCGATCGACCGCATGCGCGAGCTGCGTCCGGACCGCGCGGCACGGATTCAGGGACCGCCGCCGGGGCCGTCCGATGGCACGGTGTTGCAAACGCTGTCCTTGGACCGCTTGCGCGTGGGGCGGCATCAAGCGTTGGATGAGGCCGCGCTTTTGGTGCGCATGGGGCTGTACAAGGAAGCGCGCGAACTCTTGAAGGACGGACTGTCGCGCGGTCTGCCCCGCGATGGCGTGCAGCTTCTGGCGACGCTCTACGATCTGGAAGGTCGCAAGAAAGCCGCGTACGCCGTCATGGAGCGCCACACGCGTCGCGCGGCGCGTCCGGATGACTCGACGGCGGGCGTTTGGCGCCAGAGCTTCCCCAAGGCGTTCTACACGGAGGCCGTGACAGCGGCAAAAAGCGCGGAAATATCAAAGAGTTTTCTGTACTCGATCATGCGCCACGAGAGCGCGTTTGTGCCCACGGCCGTCTCCAAAGCGGGTGCGTACGGGCTGGTGCAGCTGCTGCCGTCTGCGGCGAAGATGATCGCGGGCGTGTACGACCTGCCGGCGCCGGGCGCGGGCGGCCTGAAACGGCCGGAGACGAATCTGCAGATCGGCGCGCTTTACCTCTCGCAATTGCTCAGCTTTTACCGCAACAATCAAGCGCTGGCGGCCGCTGCGTACAACGCCGGACCGTACGCGGTGCAAGGTTGGGTCAAGAAGGCGGGGACGCTGCCGACGGACGTTTTTGTCGAGACGATTCCATATCCGGCCACCCGCGCTTACGTGATGCAGGTAACGGCGACCGCGCAGACGTACGCGTGGCTGTACCCGGAGTGGCAGGAGATCCAGCGGGATATCCTGGCGCGACCGGCCAAGTTGCCGGGATCGCTCGGGCCGTTTTTGGTGAAGCCGGCGGAGTCGACAGCGGTTGTGAATTAGGGGGCTGCGGGGCCGGCGCCGCAGGCGCGCCGGATCTGAGGGAAACGCAGTTTCCCTCAGACTCCCTTTCTAAGGGCGGGCGGTTGAGGAAGGCGGGGTTCTGTTATCGGCGCGATGGCGCCTCCTAGCAAGCTTTCGCGTTGGACTTGGAGTTGGAGGGCCGGGATCGCCGTCTCGGCGTGCGGGGCCCCGATGGGCGCCGCTTTGCGGCGATCGGTACCGCGCCTCGGTCGCGGTGGAGGCGGGGTGTGATTGCTGGGGAACGGGTTTGGCGCGCGGGCGGTTGCGGTGGCTTGAGCGGTGTTGTCGGGTGTTACCCGTCCGCGTTTCACGCGCAATCGGTCCTGTCTAAAAGCTATACAACACGCTGAAACTCAACGCGCCCGGCGAGTCGTCCAGCGTTTGCGTCCTCGCGCCGTTGGTGTTCTGGATCTCGCGCACGCGGCGACCGATGGCAAAACCGTAGTCGACACGGATCGGAATCTGACCCGAGAGCAGCCAGCGCAAGCCCAAACCGACGCCGTGGCGGAAGCTGGCGGCGTAGAATTCGGACGGCATGTCGGCGATCGCGCCCCAGTCCCAGAACGTGGCGCCCCAGATCCCGGTGTCGCGCAGGATGGGAAAGCGCAGCTCTGCGGAGCCGTTGACGACGTAGTTGCCGCCTTGTTTGGTGCGGTCGGCGTCCTGCGCGCTGGAGGAAACAGCTTGGCCGGTTTTGCTGATCGACTTGGTTGAGCCGTCCGAAAGGTATTCTTTGACCGCCAGATCCGCGTAGCCGCGCAAGCCCTGCACGCCGCCCAGTTGGAAGCGCGCCCAGTCGGGGAGGTCGGCGGAGTCAGAGCCGAGCTGAGTCGAACCGCCCGCGTGAACAAGAAGTGCAAGGATGGCCGCTTGGCCAAACGGGATGAAGCCTTTAGCGGAACCTTCATATTTCAAGTAGTTGCCGTGTTCATACTGGCCGATGAGCGACGCGATTGGACTGCTGACCACTTGCTTATAGGCGTTGATGTACTGCACCGAACTGCTCAGGTAAAAGCCGCGCGTCGGGTTGATCGGGCTGTCGGTGCGGTCCCAGGTCAGCGTCGGGCTGATCTGGAATTGCGGTTCGAGGCGAAAGCCGTTGACGGGCATCGGCGCGCTGGGTGTTCGTGTGCGGATAAAGCCGGCGTCAAAAGCGAGCGCGAGTGCGACCTTGCCAAAACGCCGCGCCAGCTGCACGAGCGCGCCGGTGCGATCCAGATCGACGACGCCGCTGGCGTAATCGTGGATGAAGTACGGCGCGGTCAGGTTCAGCGTCACATCCGAACCAAAAAGCCGCGAGTCCGAGTAGGTCGGCGAGAGCGAGAGCAGGCGGATCGTGTCGAGAATCGTCTGCTGGTCGCACGCGATAACCGTTTCCCCGTTCACTTCCCCGCACGCCGGCGCACGCGTCAGACCCACTTTCAGCGGAATCCGCAGCTGCTTGCCCAGACCCAGGAAGTTGCGGTTTACCCATGCCGCTTCGCCGGTCAGGAGGAGGTTGGGCAGGTTGAGCGTCAGTCCTTGGTTGTAGGCGCTCGTCGCGCGATCGCCTGCCGCTGTGGCTTGACCGACGCCGTCCAGGAGCGGCGCCACGGTGCGTTCCGTCTTGGCGTGTGAGGCGTTGATCGTCTGCACGCCCACCGCGTACTCCATCCAGCGGAACGAATTCTCGGCCACTTGCACGACGACGCCCAAGCGCTGACGCGGCGGTGTCTCGTCTTCGCCGATGTAGTCAAAGGTCACCTGGCCAAAAAGCGCGAGGTTGCGCAAACGCCTTTGTGACTCAAAGAGCGCGGCGGCCGAAAACGGCTGTCCGGGCTTGGGCATGTCGCGCAGGATCACGCCGACGTCGGTCTCAAAGTTGCCACGGACAAACACTTCGCCGATCTCGACGCGCTCACCTTCGGTCACCTGCAAGCGCACGTCGACGACTTCGGCGCGCATCGCCTCGAATGAACAAGGCATTTCCGGCCGATCGGGGGCGTGGGCAGTGCAGAACGCGTCGACGCGCGCGCGGAAAAAACCTGTATTCTTATAGCGTTGGTCAACCTGTGAAACCGCCTGATTCAGCAGGTCATTGCTCACCACTTGGCCTGTCTGCAAGCCCAGCACCTCGCGCACGTCGTGTTCGGAAAATTCAGACGCGCCCTGAATCGAGAGTTCGCCGAGGTGTGTGCGCTTGCCCGGACGGATCGGCACTTCGATGTAGACAAAGTCCTCGCCAGCTGGTCGACGCACGCGAAAACCCTTGTCTTTGTAAAGGTAATCGAAGCGCTCGCCCTGAACTGTCACCGTCAACGTGCGCTGGTAGTTGGTTGTTGGCGTCGCGCTTTCAGGCAGGTGCGCGCCGAACCCAAAGTTGAAGTAGCCCGCCGCCATGTAGAACTGTCGCAGCGCGTCGAGATCCGCGAGCAATTGATCCACCTGCAGGAAACCGCCGGTGTTCAGCAGGTCGTACGCCTTGGTCGTCATCACCGACTTGAGCTGATCGATGTCCAAACCATCCGCGCCGGGGAACTGAATACCTCGAATTTGCGAGACAAAGCCCGTTGTGACGTAGTACGTGATCGCCGATTCGACCTGGTGATCCAAAGGCGACGGCACCGGGCGCAGCTCCAGGCGCACGTCTGCAAACAAGTAGCCGCGGTTTTCCAGTACGCCCGCGACAGCAGTGCGCCCGCGATCGGCTTCTTCAAACTCAAAGAGCCCCGACTCGGCAAAGGGCAGCGCGTCGTAGAGCGCCTGATCATCGTCTTGCGTCACGAGGCGAAAACCGGACTTGTCGTATTGGCCGGTTTCTTCGCGCACGTACACGCGCACCAGGTGGCAACGTCCTGGTCGCACCGTGATGTCCACGATGTTGTCCTTGGGTTCCGGAATGCCGACGCTCGGATTGCCAAAGCCCAGACGGCGCAGGTACGTGCGAATGGCGTTTTTGGCTTTGTTGGCAGCGCGCCGGGTGAAGACCTCGACGTTCTGCAGCTCCGACACGTCGCGGATCGCCCGTTCGCTCACCTTGGGGCACACCAGACCGGCGCGTTCTTCGGCATCGCTGGGAGGCGCGAGCGGTTCGAGTCGAAAACGGGTCGCCGCCACCCGCTGCTTTACGCCTTCATCGATCGCGACGATCAAGCGCAATTCGTCGGCGCGCCCGCCCACGAACGGCACCGCGGCCAACACCACTTTCGCCCCGTCGAAACCGTAGCGTTGGTAGAGACCTTCCAGCGCCGTTCGCTGCAACGTCAGCGCGTGACTGCCGTCCAGCGTGTCCGGATTCAGGATATCGCCCGTGCGGATCACCAGTTTCGCGCGCAGTTCATCCTCAAAAACCGCGGTGTTGCCGGTGAAATCGATGCGCCGCACAAAGTGGTTGCCGCGCACTTTCCAGATGACGTCCGCTGTTCCGTCCGGGTCGGTCACGCAATCCACGTGCACGTCGACGAAGAAACCCAATTGCAAAATGCGCGACGTTGCCCGGCTGAGCGCGCCGCGTGTCACGATGACCCCCGGTTGCAGGTCCGTCAGCGACTCGATTTCTGCGCGATCCGTCTCGTTCTCGCAGCGCGTTCCAGTGCAACCTTGCCACGTCGTCGTGTGGAGCGCCCGATTCAGGCAGCGCTGTTCGGCTTCCGCCGCGCCGCTTTGACCCATCACCGCCGCCACGCGCGCGGTCTCCGCGACAGCCGTCGAGTCGGGCGGCAAGTGCGTGGCCGTCGCCGGTTTGGGCAGCGGCACCACCGGTTCAGAACCCTGCGCCCACACCGCATTTGCCCACAGCAGCGCCATCGCCGCGAAGACGACGCGCCAGAACGCCGGGATTTGTGGACGGGCAGTGAACACGGACGTCGACCTCACTCCAGGGGCTGCTTGTACTTGAGTTTGAACTCGTAGACTTCCGTTGGAAGCGACGCGTTTTGTGAAAACTGCTGCGACTTGCGCCACAAACCACCTGCGCTGAGGTGATCCGTCGCGCGGAAGTCAAAACGCACGTTGTAGAGGCGGTCCGTCGCGCCGGAGCGCACTTGCGTCGCGACGCTGATTTGATTGCCCAGCTTCTTGGAGCCGCTCGCGCCGACGTTGCCCGCCGCGTCAAAGTCGAACGTGAACTGATCAAACACGGATTCGATGCCCAACAGCGACTGGAACGGCTTGAGCAGCGACGGTCCGAGCTCGCCGATAAGCGCCGACGACGAGATCGGCGGGGCGCTCGACCCTCCGCCCGCGTTGTCCGAACACTTGCGCTTGAACATGATGAGGCATTGGACGTCCGCCGGTGAGTCGCCTTTGTTGTCCGAGAAGCGGAAATCCTCCGCCTTGGCGTCCGCGGTGAACACGCCGGAGTAGCCCACCGACACAATGACGATGTCGGTGAAGCCCTGGTTGTCAAAGTTCAAGTCGGCGCCGATCGCGGATGCCGTCGAGCTTGTGCTGCTGCCGCTTTTGGTGATCTGCGCGCGGATCTCAGCGTCGATGTACGGTCGCGTTGGCTCGCCCTGGAAATCCAGCCACAAGTGATCGACATCAAAGTTGAGCTGCTGAATCGCGTACGTGATCTTGCTGTCGCTTGAAGCCGCGACCTTGGCACGACCGACGAGGTTCATCTTTGGCAGTGTTCCCGTGACCTTCAGTCCTTCCGTTTCGACGACCGCCTCGACGCGTCCAAGTGGAATTCGGCTCGCCACGTCGATGTTCTGCGCGTTCACGCGCAGATCGAGGTTGATCTCATTGATCCACGGCATCGTCTCGGTGATCGGCTTGGAAAACTGATCCACCTTGCGATCTGTCACGCCGCCAACCACGCCTGAGATCCGGTCGAAGTTGCGGTAGTACGAGCCGTCTGGCACGTCGACCCGACCGGACAGCGTCATCTTGCGCCGCGACGGGTGGTTCAGTTCCGAGCCGACAAATCGCAACTGCGGCGAAAGCGAGATCGTGTACTCCTTGGGCACGGCAAACGGGATGCTCGTGCCGTTCAACGTGAAGTCGACCGCGTGCGGCATCAGGTGGTCCAGCGTCACCGAACCAAAAGCGTCGAATTGGCCATCGTCGATCGTGCCCGAGACGCGCAGCTCGGGGTTACTCGGAATCGTGACGACCATCTGACCGTCCACCACATCGCCGTCTCCGTCGCGCATGGGGTGGATTTCAAACTCGCCGCCTTCGTCGATCAGGACATCGTGGCCAAAATGCCGCGGCGTGACCTGACCCGCGCGCGTGCGCAGCCGCCCTTCCATTGCCAGTGCGTCCAACGCGCCTTCCAGCCGCAGATAGCCACGACCCACTTGCGCCGATTCCAGACACGCCGCGGCCGGATCGTCGCGGCCGCGATCCCACGGCAGGATGTCGAGCAGCAGGTCCATCGACGCCATCGAGTCTGCGAGACCGCCGATGCGCGGCACGTCGATCGTGCCCGCCAGATACGCTTGGAGCGACGGCGCGCCCTTGCCGACCGGTAGGGTCATCACGCCGCAGACCTCCAGCGGTTCCCGGCCAAGGTCAAAGTACACCGAGTCGAGCACGACGCGACCCGGCGTGACCGTGATGTTCGCCGGCGATGTGTTGCTCAAGCCCGGCGCACCGGCGCCAAAGTCGAGCGTCAGGCCGCGCGGTGGCAACGTCGCCTGCACGGCGTACAGCGGCGCGCCTGGTCGCAGGTTCACGTGCACGAGCGCATCAGCGGACACGTGCGCCTGCATTCCGGGAGGCGGCGGCATCCCAACGAGCGCAAAGACATCGACCATGTCCGGCGCGTCGATGTGCAGATCGACCTCCACCGGCTTCAGGCCCTCGAAGCGCATCTCAGAGCCCTCCAGCAAGCGAAAGCCCGGAAAAAAGCGCGAACTTGTCAGGATCGCCGCGCCTTGGGGCTGCTTGGTGATCTGCAAGTCTGCGTCCTGCAACTGCACCTTGTCCCACTTCAGACCAAGCACCTTCAGCCCTGATTGCAGGGAGAACTTCTGCGTCGAACCCCACAAGTGCAGATCGCCGCCCACGGAACCACCCAGCGGCATGTCAGCCATGATGTGGGACAGGCGGACCAGAGGCGTTTGCGGCAACGTGAGGGAGATGTCGAACTTGGTGAACCGCAGATCCGTGTCGACCGTCGCGCTCGCCCATTCCTGGGTCAACAACTGAATGTCGAGCGGCGTCACGTGCAGGTGACCGTCGTGGCCTTTGATGTGTGCTTTCACGCGGGGGAAGGACTCCGCGACGACGGTGAAGTCGCGCAGGTCGACGTCGCCGGACACCGAAAAGCTGGTGAGAGGCCGCTGCAGGTCGACGTCCACCGTCGCGTCGTGCAACGTGACCGCGCCACCCAGCGCGGCCGTATTCGCGCCAAAAAGCCCCATCAACCGCGCGAGAGCGAGGTCCTTCACTTGCAAGTGGTTGATCTGCAATCGCTGCTGGTGCAAGACACTGGTGCGAGTGGCGCCAAAAAGATCGAGAGCGAAATTGCCGCTGACCGCGCCCAGCACGTCACCGCGCGTGTCGAGCTTGTCCAGAAACAGTACGCCCTTGTTCAAACGCACTTGCGCGTTCAGCGTGGCGAACGACAGGTCCAAGGGCCGGTGACCAATCGCGCCATGGTAGCCGAGGTTGCGCGCGGTCAGCTTGCCGTGAAGACCTGGATTGACCGTGCCACCGTCCACTTCGGTGTCGGAGATCGTCACGGAGCCGCTTACGGAGTCGACGCCAAACGGCGCGAGGAGCCGCCGTAGGCTGGCGATGTCCGCGGCGACATGCAGGTCGCTCTCGTCGTCGCCCAAGTTCAAGTAACCGTCGGCGCGCAACCAGTCGCCACCTTGTCGTTCCACTTCTGTTGACGTCGCGTCCGGTCCGCCGCGGTCGTACACCAGCGTGTGACCCAGACTGATCCGCTGTTTGCACGCCTCGTCCGTGGTGTAGCCAAATCTGCCACGCAGGTGCAGCGCCGAGATCGCGTCGTCCGTCCGTTCTGCCGTTGACCCGTATTCCGCCGCGTCCGTGACGTCCTTGGGCAGTGGGTTTTCAACGGTCAGTCGGCTATCGAGCGCCACGTCCAGCACCATCGGCAAGTCGCAGTTCAGACCGCGCTCCAGCCGTACGCGCACACCCGCGTCCACGTCCCCCGACAGCCTGCCGGTCATTTGCTCGACAAGCGCGCCTTGCATCGCGACCGCCTGACTCTGCAGCACCGGTCCTGGCAGAACGCCGTGGAACGTGAAAGGGCCATCGACCGCGTGGGTTGGCTCACCGGGGCGTTCAGGCGCGTCGCAGCGGTCGTTGTTGGCGCCCAAGCACGCGGGCGTCGGGTCGTCCAGCATGCGGTAGCGCACGTGCGGCGAGTCGATCGTGCCGCCGTACGCCGCAATGTGCAGGTCGCGACCGTCCACGGTGACTCTTGCCTGACCGGGAATCGACGCGTGGACTTCCACTTCGGCGGACACAAACCGTGTCTCAAACCCTGCGATCTTGCCCCAGCCCTCGGCGTGCGCGTTCGACGAGAAACCGGCGTGCGGATCAACGCGAAAACCACCGGTCGCCAGCGCTTGGCAATCAAACAACTTTTCACCCAGCAGCGGTCCCAGAAACGCGGATCGCGTCGACGTGGCGATGTCGAGATCCCGCCCTTCCACGAGCACTTCCGGTGTCAGCGCGATCGACAGATCAAGCCCGGAAACCGCCGTGTCCGGCAATTCTGCGCTGTACCAGTGGCGCATCGCGGGCAGTTGAATCGCCGCGCTGCGGATCTGCACGTCGGTCAGATCACCATGCGCGACGCGGATTTGCACCGCACCCGTCGGAATCTTCGGCAACTGCGCGATCGGCGTGGGCGCGACGTCTACTTCCGTGGCAGCGACATCCTGCGCCTGCCACGAGACTTGCGGCGGACCCTCGCCCGGCACAAAAACCTGCACCGAGCCGCGCAGGCGAATGCCCGAAGCCTTGAGCGTGATCGCCGGGATATTCATCCGATACTTGCCGCCCTCCAGCTTCAGGCGCTGCACGTTCAGACGGATCTGTGGTCCCGGTTCGGGCGACGACGGCTTGTCCGGATCGCTGAACGCCATGGGCAGCAGGAGACGACCAAAACGATCCGCCTCGATCACCACTTCCGGGTCGGTCAGCTTCACCTTGTCAAACCATAGCGGAATGTCGCGCTGCCGGCGCACCAGCGCGTTGACCAACTTGGGCCAATCGAGCTGCGCGTCCAGGGCCGCCATAGCGATGACTTGCCGCCCCGACGGCTCGCGGATCTGCACGCCGCGCAGGCGGATGCGCCCAGGCGACGGCCCCCACTGGATCGCCGCGACCTCGAACGTTCCCGGCAGCACCTCGGACAGCACGCTGCTGACCAGCCCAGCCGACGACGGCGAGTTCAGCGTCAGGTAGAGCAGGAGCGCGCCAGCCACGAAGCCCACCGCGGTTTGCAGCACGATGAGGTACAACGAACGGCCAAAGAGCTGCAGGAAGCGTTGCGTGCGCGAGGGACCGCTCATGCGCGCTCCCGGATCGCGGTCGTGGACGTCAGAATTCGGGAGCGCATGCATGCGCGCGAGGCGGTGTTTCTGAGTTGGCGTTGGAAGGGCGGACGTCGCATCGCCCGCGAGTGTAGTGCTCAATCCCCAGCGCTGCCAGAATCCGGTGCTTTTGTCAGCAGGAAGCGTGTGGCCACCGTCAGAAACTGCGGAGTTGCGAGAGTTGTTGCCCGATGGCACGTCGGCCCGTATACTGGTCGGGGTGGTCTGGCATCGGGCTGGACACCGCATCAACTTGTCGTTTCGGCTGCAAATTTTCCTCACTGGGCAAATTTCGCTGCAGAAACGCACAAAAAGGACTTGCTGCGATGTCTCAGTTCCCACCCCGACTGACCAAGCGAGCGACGACCGAGCCGGCTTGGATCGCCGCATTTTTCGCGTGTTGTCTGTCCGTTGCGGCGTGTTCCAGCACGCCTGGCACCGTGGACGATGGCAGCAACGTGGACGTCAAAGCGGACGGTCTGAAGTTCGACTCGATCAGCGGTTCCGACGCACTCAGTGACGTCGCGGACTCCGTGGGCGGCGACGCGGCCGACACCAGCGACGATGCGACCAAGACGGTTCTGCCGGGCGAATTCAGCGCGCCGTGCAAGGACGACGGCGACTGCAACAGCGGCCTTTGCGTGCAGGCCTACAGCGGCAAGATCTGCAGCCACCCGTGTGAAACCGCGGCATGCGAGCCGGGTTTCTCGTGCCAACAAGTTTCATCGAGCGGTCAGGACCAAATCTACGCTTGCGTACCCAAGTTCAAACACTTGTGCGAGCCGTGCGCCGAGAACAAGGACTGCAACGATCCGGGCGAAACCAGCAATGTCTGCATCAGCTTTGCGGAAGTCGGATCGTTCTGCGGCGCGACCTGCGACCCCACCGAGAGCGACTGCCCGACCGGCTACAGCTGCCAGACTGTCGTGAACCCCGCGACCGGCGCGAAGATCAGCCAGTGCAAGCATCAGGGCATCTGCGAGTGCAGCCCCAAGGCAACGCAGCTGGGCCTCTCCACCAAGTGCTGGGTCAAGAACGAGTACGGCAAGTGCGACGGCGTGCGGCAATGCGGCGTGGACGGCTTGGCGGAATGCAGCGCGGCTGTACCGAACACCGAGGAATGCAACGGCATTGACGACGACTGCAACGGCCAGACCGATGACATCTCGATGGCCAACGCGGTGTGCAAGATCCCGCTCAACGAATTCAACCTGAACGGCAAGTACTGCTACGGCAAGTTGACCGAGTGCACCAATGGCGTGGCCAAGTGCGAAGGCAAGGCGGCGGCGCCCGAAGCCTGCAACGGCTTGGATGACAACTGCGACGGCACGACCGATGAAGGCCTCTGCGAAGACGGCGATCCGTGTACGAAGGACACATGCAACACCGACGGATCCTGCCAGCACGTCCAATTGGGCGGCATGGCGTGTGACGACGGCTCGATGTGCACACAGACGGACAAGTGCCTGAGCGGCAAGTGCGTCGGCGGCAACAACTTGAACTGCGATGACAACGACCCGTGCACCACGGACAGCTGCGATCCGTTCGTCGGCTGCCAGCACGCCAAGGCGCCGGACGGCACGGAATGCACCGACGACGGCAACCTGTGCACGCTTGACCAGTGCAAGGTCGGCGCCTGTGGTCACGTCATTCAAGCCGGCGCGAAGTGCACGGACGACGGCTTGCCCTGCACGTTGGACACCTGTGACGCCGCGGGCGCGTGCAAGCACAGCCCGTCGAATGGACCGTGCGAAGACGGCAATCCGTGCACCGATGGCGATTCGTGCATCAACGGCAGCTGCAAGTCCGGTCCGCTCAAGGGCGCGACAGCGTGCGACGACGGCAACCCGTGCACGATCGACAAGTGCGACCCGAACCAAGCCGGCGGCTGCACGCACGAGAACAACGACTTCGCGGCGTGTGTGTCGACTTCCTCCAAGTGCCCCACGGGCCAGTGCGCGGCCGGTGTCTGCTACCCGCAGGCCAACGTGACGTGCATGACGACGGTGAAGTCGAGCATCTGCACGTCAGACCCCATCGCGGGCGTCTGCACGGCGGCCGGCGACTGCGTCGTGACCAAACCGCCGAGCCAGTACACGTGCCCTGGTTGCAACGGTATTTGCTTGAATTGCGCACCTTTCGGCCAGCTTTGCTTGCCGCTCACGGGCACGCCCTAGCGGCGCTGTCCACATCGCAGCGCGCTTGATTCCCCCTTCGCGCTGGAACAACGAACGGTTTGGCTTGGCTGCGCGCCTGAGCCGGACTGAGACGCCTGCGGGGTGACTGCAGGTGGGTCGGAAGTTTATTCCCGAGAACTTGCCCGGTTGTGGCACGTTCTGGTAAGGTAGACGGCACGTCTGCGCCTTTTGTGGGCCAGATTCGAATTGCGGGTCGTCGGTACGTCGATGTTGAAGGTTGCCTGTCGTCCACGGATATGTGCAGTCCAGGGGCGCCGGTAGGGGGGAATCAAATGCGGAAATCCAAACTGTTTTCGAGTGCTTGTCGTCTTGTTTGTGGCGAGCCTTCGACTCCTTACACTTCTTCCCGACTGCCCGTTTGGGTAACGCTGCTCGCGCTGGTTTTGGCGCTTGGAGCTTGCGGAACCGCGGCGACCGGCAGTGATGCTGAGACGCCAATTGACGACATCGATCAGGGCTCTGACACGTCCGTGACGGACGACGCCCCCGACGCGAAGACCGATCAGGACACAACGAACGACACAGCGACCGACGACAAAGACGTCAAGACTGACGCCGACATCAAGACCGATTGCGCGGTTGCCGCCGATTGCGAAAAGCTGGGCGCGCCTTCCGCTTGCCACGTCTGGCAGTGCGTGAACAACACGTGCGACGACAAAAATGTTCCAGCCGCCGCGGGCACCGCCTGCGACAACGGCCAGGAATGCGACGGCGCGGACAAGTGCGATGGCGCGGGCACCTGCGCCGCCGGCACGGCGCCCGTCTACTTCAAGGACCAGAGCGGCAAGGACAACCCCTGCCAACTCTGCACCTGCGACAAGAATCCCGACGGCAAGTGCACCGTGCCGTCGACCGCGACCAACGCGACGTGCGATGACGGCGACAACTGCACGACCAACGACGTCTGCATCCCCGGCGGTACCTGCAAGGGCAGCGCCAAGAAGTGCGATACGCCGAGCAACATTTGCTACAACAACATCTGCGATCCGGCGACGGGTTCGTGCAACAAGACGCCCGATCTGACGCAGAACGGCGTGGCGTGCGACGACAGCGATGCGTGCAAAGAGAACGCGACGTGCCTCGGCGGCGAGTGCAACAACGGCACGATTGTCGTGTGCAACGCTGGCAACCCGTGCCTCGAACCGAAGTGCGACGCGGTCAAGGGCTGTTCGACCACGCCGATCGCGCTGCCGACTGGCGCGACCATCGCGTGCGATGACACGAATGCGTGCACCTCGAACGACGCTTGCCAGAAGAACGGTACCTGCAAAGGCAAGTCGGTGCTGATCGACCTGCAAACGCTGCCTTGCCAAAACGTTCTCTGCGACGCGGCCACGGGCAAAGTGACCTACGCACCCGCGGCGGACGGCGACTCCTGCACGGACGGCAACCCCTGCACCAAGGGCGACGCCTGCTTGAACCAGCAGTGCAACGGCTCCGCGCTCATCTGCAATGACGGCCTGCCGTGCACCGACGACGCGTGCGATCCCAAGAAGTGCACCGGCACGCTGTGCGGCCAATGCGTCGCCACGCCCAAGAGCAACGGCGACGCGTGCGACGACGGTAACAAGTGCACTTCCGACGACGCCTGCTCGCAGGGCGCTTGCACCGGCCTGCCGACCGACTGCGACGACAAGAACACCTGCACCAACGACTCCTGCACGCCGATTTCAGGTTGCTCGCACCAGCCGGTCCTGACCGCGTCCTTCTGCGACGACGGCGACAACTGCACGATCGTCGACAAGTGCGTTGGCAGCAGCTGCAAGGGCACCGCCAAAGACTGCACCGACACGGACGCTTGCACGTCGGATTCCTGCGATCCCGCCGCGCCTTCCGCCACGAACTGCACGCACGCGAAGTTTGACGGTCCGTGCAACGACGGCGACGTCTGCACGAGCAACGACCTCTGCACGGGCGGCAAGTGCTCCGGCACCAAGGCGGACTGCAACGACGGCAACCCCTGCACGAACGACCTGTGCGACAGCATCAAGGGCTGCCAGCACATCCCGCTGCCCGGCGGCGCCAAGTGCGACGACGGCCTGGGCTGCACGCAGAACGACTACTGCGACGCCGGCAAGTGCACGCAGTTGCCCGCGGATAACAAGTGCAACACGTGCAACTCGAACGCGGATTGCGCCAAGTACAACGACCAGGACTTCTGCAACGGCACGATCAAGTGCATCGACAGCTACAAGGGCAAAGTCTGCGACACGGATCCCGCGACCGTCGTGAAGTGCGATGCGACCAAGGACAACGCCTGCACGAAGAACAGCTGCAACCCGGACAACGGCGTGTGCAGCATCGTCAAGTTCACTGCGGGCACGGTCTGCACGGGCGACAAGTGCTTGGCCAACTCGACGTGCGACGGCTTGGGCACTTGCAAAGGCGTCGCGCTCAACTGCGACGACAACAACGCCTGCACGACGGACAGCTGCGACCCGACGGTCGGCTGCAAGCACGCGAACGTGGCGGACGCGACCAAGTGCGACGACGGCTCGAAGTGCACGCCGAACGACGCCTGCGTGGCGGGCAAGTGCACGGGCGACCAGAACACCTGCGGCTGCACCACGGACTCGCAGTGCGCTGGCTTTGACGACGGCAACCTGTGCAACGGCGTGCTGACCTGCCAGAAGAACTTCTGCCAGCCCGACCCGACATCGGCGATTACGTGCAGCAAGCTCGCGAACTCGTGCGAGGACAACGTCTGCGCGCCGCTGACCGGCAAGTGCGGCGCGGTGGCCAAGTCGGACAACATCGCGTGCGACGACAGCAATGCGTGCACGTTCAGCGAGACCTGCCAGAGCGGCATTTGCGGATCGGGCTCCACCGTGAGCTGCGATGACAACAACGCCTGCACGACGGACTTCTGCGACACCGCGTTTGGCTGCGATCACGCGCCGCTCGCGACCGGCGGTCTGTGCAATGACGGCAACGACTGCACCGAGAAGGACACCTGCAAGACCGGTAGCTGCTTGGGCAGCGCGGTGAACTGCGATGACGGCAACCCCTGCACCGCGGACACCTGCGAGAAGAAGGGCGGCTGCGCGCACACGTTGGACGACACGCTGACCTGCACCGACGGCGACCCGTGCACCACGCCGGATCACTGCAAAGACGGCGTCTGCTTGAGCACGGTCCTGAACTGCGACGACAACAACTCGTGCACCATCGACGCGTGCGACGGTCTGGGCGGCTGCAAGAACGTCGTCTTTGGCGGCAAGGACTGCGACGACGGCAACGCTTGCACGGTCCAGGACGTCTGCGTCAACGACAAGTGCGTCGGCAAGGCGAAGTCCTGCGACGATAGCAACCCGTGCACCAACGACATCTGCCAGGACGGAAACTGCGTGTTCACGACCGCGGCGGGTCAGGCCTGCACGGACTCCAACGAGTGCACCGGTCCCGACTTGTGCACCGGCGCTGGCCAGTGCGTCGGCGCCGTGGTGGACTGCTCGACGGGTACGGTCTGCAAGACGAACCTGACGTGCTCACCGGTCACCGGCTGCGTCACCGTTCAGAACGACAACGCGCTCTGCGACGACGGTGACTTCTGCACCAGCGGCAACTTGCCCGGCACCATGGGCGACAAGTGCTCCGGTGGCGGTTGCTCCGGCCCGACGGTCAGCTGCGACGACAAGAACATCTGCACCAACGACGAGTGCAACGCGGTCAAGGGCTGCGTGATCACGCAAAATGGCTGCGATGACGGCAACTCGTGCACGGTGGACACGTGCCACCAGGTGCTCGGCTGCCAGCACGAGACGGTCGACGGCGGCTTCTGCGACGACGGCGACGCGTGCACCGACAAGACCACGTGCAACGTGGGCGTTTGCGGCGGCGGCTCGCCGACCGTCTGCGACGACAAGAACGATTGCACCGCCGATGCGTGTGACAAGGCGACCGGCTGCGGCCACACGGCGCTCGCCGACGCGTCGACCTGCACCGACAGCAACGTGTGCACGCAAGATGGCTGTGTGGACGGCGTCTGCGTTGGCGTCACCACGGACTGCGATGACGGTAACCCGTGCACCGTGGACAGCTGCAACTCGATCAACGGCTGCATCCACGTCGACGCCACGGAGGGTTCGAGTTGTGAAGACGGCGAAGCCTGCACGACCAAGACGATCTGCCAAGCGGGCGTCTGCGGCGGCGGCGACCTGAAGGACTGCGGCGCTCCGTGCACCGCGGATTCCGAGTGCAAATGGATGGACAACAACAACAACGCGTGCGATGGCACGTACCGTTGCGAAGACTCCGTGGCGCTTGGGCACAAGATCTGCAAGCCCGACACGACGATCGTGGCGTGCGACTCGACCGGCGACGGCCCGTGCTTGAAGAACACGTGCGACCCGGCCAACGGCAAGTGCGGCATGACGCAGAGCGTGAACGGCGAGGTCTGCGAAGACGGCAAGGGCTGCACCGTGGGCGACACCTGCTACAACGGCACGTGCAAAGCCGGCGCACTGAACGACTGCGCCTCCGCGAAGGACGCGTGCAACGCCGCGGCTTGCATTGAGGATCCCAACGCGCTCAAGGGCTTCAAGTGCGTGGCGATGCCGCTTGACGTGACCGTGGCGTGCGACAACGACAACAACGGCTGCACCGCGAACGACCACTGCTCCGCTGGTAAGTGCGTCGCGGGCAGCACGGTCGATTGCACCGGCGTTGCGGCGACCTGTCAGGTCGGCACGTGCAAGTCGACGAGCGCGAACTCGTTCACTTGCCAGACCGCGGCGGCTGCGGACAACGCGGCGTGCGACGACAAGCAGCTCTGCACCACGGGCGACTTCTGCAAGGCGGGCAAGTGCCAGCCGGGCACGGGCTCCTACGACTGCTCGTCGGAAACCGGTGTGTGCTCGTTGGGCGTGTGCGACAAGACCGCGAACTCCGGCTTTGGCGCTTGCGTGCCGACGCCGAAGAACGAAGGCCAGCCGTGCGACTCGGATACCAACGGCTGCACCCAGGGTGACAAGTGCGTACAGGGCTCCTGTGTGCCGGGCACCGCTCCGGACTGCACGGGCTCGACCACGGACTGTGCGACCGGCGCGTGCAAAGCCTCTGGCAGCAGCACGTTTACCTGCGTAGGCGCACCCAAGGTCGACAAGCTCCCCTGCGAGGCGGACCAGAACGGCTGCACCGTGGGTGACGCTTGCTCGGCGGGCAAATGCACACCTGGGCCGGCGAAGGATTGCTCGGCACAGACGTCCAAGGATGGCTGCCAGATCGGCACATGCCAGTCGCTGGGTAACGCGGCGAACTCGTGCGTCGTCGTTCCGGCCACAGTCGGCACGATCTGCAACGCGGACGACACCGGCTGCACCAAGGGCGACATGTGCAACGCGCTTGGCGCTTGCCAGCCCGGTCCGGCGGTCGACTGCAACACGTTGACCAACGCTTGCGCGACCGGCGCGTGCCTGAGCACGAGCGCGCAGACCTTCATCTGCAGCGGCAATCCGAAGGCGAACGGCACGGCGTGCGACGCGGACGGCGATGGCTGCACGCAGGCGGACTCCTGCCAGACCGGCTTGTGCAAGGCCGGTACGGCTGTCAACTGCGGGACGTCGACTGTCCAGTGCCAGACGAAGAAGTGCACGACGCTGGCGTACGACAAGTACCTCTGTCAGGACCTCGCG
Organism: uncultured Myxococcales bacterium; assembly: GCA_903896545.1. Taxonomy (GTDB): domain Bacteria; phylum Myxococcota_A; class UBA9042; order UBA9042; family UBA9042; genus CAIYBN01. Next base: position 89,307 of record CAITYF010000161.1, read on the forward strand.
GTTGCTGACAACACGGCGTGCGACGCGGACGCCGACGGCTGCACCAAGGGCGATTCCTGCTACGGCGGTACGTGTGCGGCGGGCGAAACGCAGACCTGCGCGACCTACCAGACGCAGTGCGGCGTGGCCACGTGCGCGAGCACCGGCGCGTCGTCCTTCAACTGTAACGTGACGGCGGCGGACAGCTGGCCGACGCTCAGCCCGCCGGTCGCCTGCGTCTCGACGGACAATCCGACGACGTGCGCGTCGAACTACAAGTGCGTCGAAAACGACGCGACGACCCACTCGGGCGTCTGCACGCCGGTCAAGCAGATCTCGTGCAGCGACGGTAGCGCGTGCACGACGGGCGACTACTGCAGCAACGGCAATTGCGTCGGCGGCATCTCGCTGACGTGTGACGACTTCGATCCTTGCACCACCGATGCTTGCGATGCGAAGTCCGGTGCGTGCGCGTACACGCCGATCGTTGGCTGCGGCAAGTGCTTGGACGAAACCTTCGACGCTGGCAAGCCGATCACGGCGAATATGGTCGTTCGCAGCCACAACACGGCCGCGGCGAACTGGGCGTTCAACACGTCGACCGGCGACTACGAAGTGACGTGGGGCGCGGCGACTTGGGTGGATCCGACCAAGGGCAGCAGCGGTACGCGTCTGGTTGCGCGCAAGCTCTACCTGTCGGGTGCCTCACAGCTCGAATTCGACCTGTCGCTCGCGGGCGGCGCGGTGGATTGCTCCGCAGGTAAGGTCGAAGTCCTGATCAACGAGACGGCGGTGAAGTTCTTCTGCGCCGACGCGGCCACGGCTCACGTCACGATCCCGCTGACCGATTGGGGTAGCGCGCCGATCGACCTGGTCTTCCAGGCTTCGCACGGTGTGACGAAGGCGACCAAGACGTTCCTCGCGACGGTCGACAACGTGAAGGTGGTGGGCGTTTGCTCGACGACTTGTGTCGGTGTGGACTTTGAGCCGCGCGGTGCGGGCGGTGAGGTCGACACGCCGTACGTCATGCCGCAGGCGTGGAAGGCCTCGACCACCGATGCGACGTACGTCAACTGGGCACCGGTAGCGACCGCGGGTCACACCGGTACGTCGGAGTTGGTCGCCAACTGGACGGGCAAGCCGGCGAGTGGTGCACAGGTCGCGAAGCTGACCATTCCGCAAGTGAGCGTGGTGGCTGGCAACGTCCTCTATCTCGCGGTGAAGACGTCCTTCTACGACCAAGGCTGCACGACCGACGACCTGTCGGTGCGCGTCAACACGTCGACGGGTACGGTCGTTGAGCTCTTGAAGGTCTGCGACAACACGCAGGGCTGGGCGGTCAAGTCCTTTGACCTCACGCCGTTCGTGAACTCGACCGTCGACATCGACATCGTCGCCACGACGGGCTCCAGCGCCAACGCCAAGGGCACCGTGGAAATCGACGACATAGCCATCGGTGGCGCCTGCAAGTACCTGTGCTTGAGCGACGACTTCGAGACGGGCGGCTTGTCCAAGTGGACGGTCGGCACGACGGACTCGGTCGCCAAGTTCAAGGCCTTCGCCGCGAGCACGACCTACGCGACTTCGGGCTCTACGTCCGCGTTCGCGCAGTTCGACACCAACGCGACGGACTCGAAGATGGCGTACTTCGCTGGTGCCGCGGCCAAGGGCACAATCTTCCAGCTGCCGGTTCTCGGTGCCACGATGTCCGCTCAGGTCAACCTGTTCGCAGCGAACCCGCCGGCAACGTGCGCCACATCCTTGGCGAGCGCGATCTTCTGGTTCCGCGTGACGGGTCAGGCTGCCGGCGTTTCGCCGCCGCTGACGCTCGCTGCCTTGGTTGCTGACGTGCTGCAGCCGTTGAACCTCGGTGTGTGCGACACGACGACGGGCTTCTCCAAGCAGTCCTGGACCGTCTCGCCGACGGCGATCTACGACCTCGTTGCGCCGACGTTCTACCTGGTGAAACAGCCGGGTGCGACGGCTGGTAAGTTCTACATCGACGACGTTCAGGTCATTTGCCAGTAACGGCACCCTGACCTTTCGGAGTCTCCGCGAACGCGGCGTCGGGCAACCGGCGCCGCGTTTGCGCTTTTGCCGGCGCTCGCGCCCTCCCCTGCCGTTGATTCCCCACGTCCGCGGATGCGGGTTCTCTGCGCGGTCGATTCTGGCATCAGGTCGAGGCGCAAGCTGGAAATCGCGCGTCGCCGCACGGGGGTAGCGTCAAGCGCGGCTTTCGCGCCACAATGCAAAAATGCGCGAGAAGCGACGGACCCAGGATTTGACGTGCCCTCGACTTCCGGGTCAAATGCCGCACGGGAGACTCGCCATGCGCGCCACTTGGCACCGTCCGATCGCGTTCGCTCTGCTCATGCCGCTTTTGGCGGTGTCTGCGCCCGCGTACGCTGCACCGCCGACCGCTTCGGCTCAGGACGTACCGCTCACGACGCTTTTTGATCTGAGTCCCGACGAACCTGCGCTCCGCGAAATCGCTTTTGACGTCGCCCGTTCGCTGCGACGATCCAAGCAAGTGCGCTACCGGGATTTGGACGAAGAGCTCAATCGCGGGGCCGAAGACAACGCGGTCGCCAGCGTGCGCAGCGGCGATGGCTTGGTGAAGTCGGGCAAGGCAAAGCTGTCAGCTGCCAAGTACGCCGCGGCTGCGGAAGATTTTGACGCAGCGGTGGAGAGTTATCTCGAGGCGTACGCGATTCTGCCCGACCTTTCCGTGCTCCCGCGGGCGATGGCACTGCTCGGTGTGGCGCAGTTGCTGGGCGGCGACGAGACCAAGTCGGCGCAGAACTTTGCCCGCAGCGTTCAAGCGGACCTGAAGTACGAGCAGGACTTCACTGAATTCCCTGCCAAGGTGCAGAGCGCCTACGACGAGGCGCGCAAGGGCGTTCTGGCACGTCCGCGGATCCAGTACGAAGTGCGGACGACGCCGCCGAACGCGCGTGTGTACCTGAACGGTGTCTTTCAGGGTTTGTCACCCGTGTGGGTCAAGACAGCGGCGGGCGAGCAGTTCATCGCGCTTTCCAAGCATGGCAGCGCGCGGCGCGCGAAGTTTCTGCAGCAGACCAAGCCGGACTCACCTGCGGTCGTGGAGGAGATGCCTGCGGCCAAGCGCAAGGCGGCCTACGATTCGCTTTGCGACCGCTTGGGTGAGATTTTCGAGGGCGCCGTTGAACCGAACGACTTGACCGAAGCACAGGGTCTGGGCGGCGCGACCTACGCGGTGGCGGTGCGGGCGACGGGAACGCGCGACAAGATGAAGGTCGACCTCGCGCTGGCGAATCTGGCGGGACGGCAAGTGGTCAACCGCATTAGCCGAGAGATCGGTTGGCAAAAACGCGACAAAGAGCTAATTGACCGGTTGGTGGACGAGCTGTTTCGCATCCCGGATCTGCCGACTGCCGCGCCGCCCGTCGCGATTCAGGGCACGCCGGTCTACAAGACTTGGTGGTTTTGGACCGTGATCGGCGTTACCGCAGTGGGTTCCGCAGTGGCGGTACTGCTCGCGACGCGCAAGGCGCAGTCCGCGGCACCCAAATATGGCTCTGGCGAAGGCGGCTTGGTGATTCGGTTCTGATGGCTCGTGGCGCGACTCAGCCCTGACCTGGAACACCGATCCACCAACTCCGGGTCGGTCGGCCGCAGATGCGCGGAGCAGGGCTTCGTTGCCAGGTCCTGGGAGGCCACCAGCCGCGCGGCGACCGGGCGCCTTGCCCTGCTTGCGCCTCTTTGCCAGCCTCAGCCTCCGTTAGTGGCTCGGCGTTCTAGCCCCAGCAGCTTGGCGCCGTGAATCTGCAGCACCTCTTGTTTCAGCGTGATGAGTTCGCGGGCGCGCGCGATCCACCGCGGCAGTTCAACGCTCGTCTTCAACAGGGTGCGTGCCCGTGGCAGCTGCTCGCGCCCGAAGTCGACCGCGGACTTCAGGCGGCCGTACTCCGGATCCTTCGCGATCGCGGGGTCGCTGGGCTTCCAGCCCGCTGCCGTCAGGCGTTCATCGAGAGACCGCCAGCGCAGGTCGAGGTCCGGCGTCGCCAGGCTCTGCTCAAACCACGCGTCGGCCTTCAGTGTCACGATGCTGCCGGCGACGGCCGCGCTGCGCACCGCGATCAACCGTCGACACACGGAGATGTCGTCGACAAGCGCCGCGATGGAAGGCAGCGGACCGCTCACGACCACCTCCAGCTGAATCTTGGCCAGCAGATCCTTGGCGTTCACCTGCCAGCGCTCGCCGGGCTTCAGGCGGTGATCGACCGGCGCAATCGCCTCCGGTACCACGGATTTCACGGAGCTGATCTGAAGCGCGCGCTTGGCCGCCGACTCACGAAAACACGCTTCAGCATCGTCCGGCGTCGGCAACCCCGGCAGTCCGCGCGCCAGACCGCTTTTGACCAGCGTTGCATTCACCGCGCCCATCGCCGTGCGTGTGGCGCGCTCGGAATTCAGCACTTCCAGCATCGCACCGACTTCCTTCTCCGCCGCGCGCGCCAGCTCAGCAATCGGGATTGGCTGCTCCGCCGCGTCCGAATTCTCGCGGGGTGCACACGCCGTCGTCAGCAGCGCCGCCAGCGCAGTCAGTTTTGTCACAAGCCGCATGGTATACCCGCCGGGCAGACGTCGCCGCCTGCCTCGTCATTGTGCCATACGCGCGTGCCGCAGCAACCGCCGTTGACCGAGCCGAGCCCGCAGCCTACACTGCCGCTGTCTTCTGCCGAGGTACACATGGCCGCCGATTCTTCTGCGAGTTCCAGTCACACTGCTGAAAAGCTGGAGAGCTACCTTCTGAACGCCGGGATTGCCCACGAGCACGTCGGTGAAGGCACGTGGATCCTGCGCGACTCCAATTGGGTCGGCGCGCAGATCGTTGTGCAAAACACGGAGCCGCTGGTGATCTTCCGCGTGAAGCTGCTCGACCTGCCGACCGATCTCTCCGACGCCAAGGCCGCCAAGCTGTTCCGCCACCTTCTGGTGCTGAACGGCGCGGAAATGCTGCAGGGTGCGTACGCGCTCGAAGGCAATGCGCTGGTCGCCGTTGAGGTTATGCAGTCGGAAAATCTCGACCAAAACGAATTTCTCGCGGCGATCGACTCGCTGTCGCTGGCCATCTTGGAGCACCGTCAGGGTGTTCTGGACCAGTTGGCCTAACTCCAAGACACTTCAGAAACGAGGCATATCATGGGCTTGTTTGATCGCATTGGTCTCTTGATTCGCTCCAACGCCAACGCGGCTGTGTCCAAGGCGGAGGATCCGGAGAAGATTCTGGAGCAGCTCCTGATCGACATGCGCGATCAGTTCATCAAGGCCAAAGAGCAGGTTGCCGTCGCAATTGCCGATGAAAAACGTCTGCAGGCCAAGCTGATCCAGTCGCAGCAGAACGCCGTCGAGTGGGAACGCAAGGCGATGCTTGCGGTCAAGGCGGGTGAAGACGGTCTGGCGCAGGAAGCGCTGGCGCGTCAGCAGACGGAAGCCGCGCAGTCGACCGAGTGGCAAAAGCAGTGGGAAGCGCAGAAGACGGCGACGGAGTCGCTGCGGGCGTCGCTTGTGCAGCTGAACAACAAGATCGACGAAGCCAAGCGCAAGAAGGACCTGCTGATCGCGCGTGCCAAGCGGGCGGACGCGCAGAAGACGATCCAGAATACGATGGCGGGGCTCAACGACAACTCGGCGTTCGACACGTTTGGTCGCATGGCGGAGAAAGTCGATCAGTTGGAGGCGGAAGCGTCGGCGTCGGCGGAGATCGCCGCGGACGTGAGCGGCGCGACGTTGGACGACAAGTTCAAGAAGCTGGAAAACACCCAGGGTCCGAGCGACGCACTGCTGGCGTTGAAGGCCAAGATGGGGATGCTACCGGCGGCGGCGCCCAAGGCGCTCGCGGTGGAAGATGTGGCGATCGAGGACATCCCGGTTCCGGACATCGGCGTCCCGGTGAAGAAGGTCTAGATCCTGCGGTACACGCTGCGTGCTGGTCTGCGCCTGGACGGCGACCGGCTGATCGATCCGGCGCTGGCGCGGGCGATTCGCCTGGGCGAGCAGGATCGGAAGCTGGTGCGCGCGCTGCAGAAGCCACGCACGATACGCCAATTACAAGATACTTGCGGTGAAGACGCGGTGCGGCGGTTGACCGCGCTGGCGCGCTTGTACGTGCTTGCGGGGCCGCGCAGTGACGCGCGTCTGGCGCTGCACGTGGAGCGGATGCCGACGCCGCCGAGCCCGGATCTGCTGTGGCCACAGGGTCGGCAGCCGCCGCAACATGGGTGCGTGGGCACAGGAACGTGCTGCAGCGCGTCGTTTCTGGGGCCGGTCTACGACGCCGACGCGCAGCGCGTGAACGCGCTCGGTTTTGGTCGGACACGGCGCTTTGCGCCCGGCAGTGCGCCGTTTGAGTCCGTGGCTTTTCGCGGGCAAGCAGTTCGCGGCATGGCGCGCGATTTGAGTGGGCGCTGCGTGGCGCAAGCGGATGACGGTCTATGCGAGATTCACGCCGCACACGGCTTGCAGGCCAAGCCAGTCACGTGCCGACAGTTTCCGCTGCGCTTCCACAGGTCGCCCGAGGGCGTACATGTCTCCCTGCTATTGGCGTGCGACGGCTACGACCGCGCGCGGCCGGCGGCTTCGCCTTGGTCGCAGCGTGAAGCGGAGGTTCGTCAGCTGCTGACGGAGGGCGCGGCGGCGGTGCCCGTGCACCTGCCGGTGACGCTGAGCGCGGGTCTACCCATCGCGTGGTCGGACTGGCAGGCGCTGCGGGCGCAGTTCTTCGCCGCGGAACCGGACGTTCCGGATCCGCGCGTGTGGCTCGATCGCGTAGTGGCGTTGGCGGATGCGGCAGTGGCGCAGCGCCAAGCTGTGCTGGCGGAAGGATCCGAGATCGTTTGGACGACCGATCTGCAGTGGTTGCGGCAAGGACTGCAGGTGCCAGCGGACTTGTGGCCAGAACCGACGCTGTCCCGCGCGTTGGCGGAGCTGCGCGCCGTGGCGCAGGGCATCACCGATCCCCAGCGTGTGCGCGACCGCGCGCGGCTGCACCTGTTGGCGGATGGTTTGGCGGCGCTGGGCACGGAACTGCCGCTGACGCCTGACGCGCGGCAACACCTGAACGACATCGTCGCGAACGACCTGCCGGTCCACGTCGTGCTGGGTGAACTGGACGCGGGTTTGGCCAACTTGACGCGGCGGCTGCTTCTGGCCCAAGGCGTGGCGACGGCGCTTGCGCTGCTAGCCGGCGAAGCGCAAATCGCCGCGCGCCACACAACGCAAGCGCTCCACGTGGTTTACCGCAGCGAGCCGGAGCTGACGTGGCTGGGGCAGCTTCAAGTTGCACACGCGCCACTGGTGCCGTAGTCTCAAGCGTTCGTGTGTGTTGCTTGTGACTTGGAGTGGAATCGCCCCATGATGATGCTGAATCGTTTGAATTTACTGGTTTGTTGTGGCGTGCTCGCGGTGGCGTGCGGGGCGACGCCGACGCCGGGAGCTGGCTCGACGCCCGACGACGTGGCCGCAGACGACGCGGATGGGACCTCCTATCCGGACTGTGAGTTTGACTGCACGACGGGGCAAGACGACGCGGTCGATACGTCCGCGGACGCCACTCCGGTCGACGTTCAAGATGCAGGTAAGGACGCGGTGCCCGATTCCGCTGACGTAGGCGAGCCCGACAGCGTGGGCACAGACATCGCGACACCCGACGTGAAGATCGACGCGGGCTGCGATCCGCTGCCGATCTCGCTCGCGGCGGGCAGTTTGATCGTCAACGAACTGATGATTCATCCCAAAGCGGTGGGCGACGCGCTGGGTGAGTGGATCGAGATTCTGAACACGACGGCGGGCCCGATCCCGCTGACCGGCTTGTTCCTGAGCACGACCGATGGCTACAGCCACGCGATCTTTTCTTGCGGGCTGATTGTGCCGCCGGGCGGGGTCGTCACCCTGTGCCGCAGCGCGGATGCGAGCAAGAACGGCGGTGTGACGTGCGACTACGAGTATGGCGACGAGATCAAGCTGGCGAATCTGTCGGGCGGACTGTCGCTGCACAATGCGGTCGGCTTGAGTTCAACGCTGCAGGACGCGATCACCTGGGATTCCAATACGCTGCCGGTCGATGGCAAGTCCTGGAGCCTCGATCCCGGACACGCCGACGCGACGTCCGATGACAACGTCGACTTCTGGTGCAGCGGCGCGAGCGCCTACGGCAGCGGTGATCTCGGCACGCCGGGCAGCATCAACGCCGATTGCCCCAAGCCGGTCGACACGGACGTTGACGGCATCGTCGACGGCAAGGACAACTGCCCCGCGGACGCCAATCCCGGCCAGGTCGACTCGGACAACGACAAGAAAGGCGACGCGTGCGACAACTGCGTCGCGATCGCCAACAGCGACCAACTCGACACGGACGGCGATGGCGCGGGCGACGCGTGTGACCCGGCGGAGTGCGGCGACGGCGAATTGGACAGCAAGTATCCAGGCGGCGTGACCGGCGAACAGTGCGATGACGGCAACTCGGACAACGATGACGGCTGCACGAGCGAGTGCAAGGTCGCGGCGGTGGTGCCCGTGGAACTGGTCATCACGGAAATTCTGGCGATTCCGTACAACGCGGACTCGCAGCCCGGTGAGTGGGTCGAACTGTACAACGGCTCAGCGAAGTCGATCGACCTGACCGGTTGGACGTTGAAGACGACAAAGGGCGGTCAAACTACGCTGCCAGCGCTGACGATCGCGCCCGGCACGCGGCTGGCGTTTGGCGGCTCGACCGACACGCTCTACAACGGCGGCGCGCAGATCGACTGGGCGTGGCCGGTGACGTTCAGCTTGGACGATGTCTCGGACACGATCTCGCTCCTGCACGGCGCGGCGGTCATCGACGCGGTTCATTATGGCGTCAACACGCCCGCGCCTGTGTCGGGCAAGGCGCTGCAACTCGACCCGCTGTATCATTCGGTCGAGGCCAACGATCTGGCCAAGTTCTGGTGCCAATCCGACGCACCGTTCAACGCTGCCGATCCGACCTCCAGCGACCTGGGCACGCCGGACAAGGGCAACACGTCGTGCATTTCCGCTGGCCAGGACAAAGATGGCGACGGCACCAACAACGAGAGTGACAACTGCCCGTTCGACACCAACGCCGCTCAAAAAGACAGCGACGGCGACGGCTTGGGCGACGTGTGCGACAACTGCGCCGGCATCTCCAACGTCACGCAGGCGGACGGCGATCACGATGGCGTGGGCGACGTGTGTGACAACTGCCCGCTTTTTGCCAACCCGAACCAGAGCGACATCGACGGCAACGGTTACGGCGACTTCTGTGACTCGCTCACCTGCGGCAACGGCAAGCTGGAGCTGTACGAAGTGTGCGATGACGGCAACAAGTTCTCCGGTGACGGCTGCTCGGCGACATGCCAGGTCGAGTCGTACAATGCGGGCCAAGTCATCGTCTCCGAATTCATGGTCAAGCCCGTCGCCGTATTGGACAGCGTCGGCGAGTGGGTCGAACTCTACAACACGACCGATCAACCGATCGACATCAGCGGCTGGACCCTGCACGACGACTTGACGCAGAAACACGTGATTTCACAGGGTGTGCCGTTTGTGATCCCCGCCAAGGGCTTCCGCGTGCTCGGCATCAACGGCGACAAAGCGAAGAACGGCGGCGTGCAGGTCGACTACGTCTACACGGACTTCACGCTGGCCAACAACGCGGACGCGATCGACCTGGACTGGAATGGCGTTGTCATCGACGCGGTGAAGTACATCAAACAGACGCCGAGCGTCGCGGGCTTTGACATCGCCGATGGCAAGTCAGTCTCTCTGGATCCGGAGCACCTGAGCGCTGCGGATAACGATGTGGCCGGCAACTATTGCCCCGGCAAGTTCAAGTGGATCGGCAGCGCGGGCGATTTTGGCACGCCAGGCAAGTTGAACATCACGTGCAAGAACATCTGCCTCACCTCAGCCGACGGAACGCCGTGCGACGACGTGACGACACAGTGGTGTCAGGCTGGCGCGTGCGTGGTCAAGCCGTACTGCGGCGACAAGATCGTACAGTTGAGCCTGGGCGAAGAGTGCGACGACGGCAACGCGACCGTCGGCGACGGCTGTGACCTGACGTGCCACATTGAAGTGAAGCCGACGGCGGACGGGACGCTCATCATCACGGAAGTTCAGGTCAATCCGGACGCGGTGGAAGATGCGGCGGGCGAATGGTTGGAAATCTACAACCCGACGAAGAAGGCGATCGACCTGACCGGCTGGAAGCTCAGCGACGCGACCGGCGACTTGCACGTCGTCTCAGCGGCATGCGGCGATGGTCTGACGGAAGCTGGTGAAGAGTGCGATGACCACAACACCAAGGACGGCGACGGTTGCGACGCCGGGTGTCACGTCGAGGGCAGTTGCACGTTGCTGCAGCTGAACGGTTCCACGGGCGTCGTGACGGTGACTCCCAAGAGCGCACTTCCGTTCGCTAAGAACCTGACCGTACACGGCTGGTTCCTTCTGGATGAACTCTACGGAACCGGCACCTGCCCGACGATTGGCGGGTTGTCGGCGTGCAGCGACCTCTTCAGTTACGGCGTCACGGGTGACTCGTCGTTCGGTGCGCGCATTCAGGGCGGCAAACTGCGGGTGTTCGTCGGCAGCGCCTACTTTGACCTCGCCGACGCGACGCAAGGCCAGTGGTTCCACCTCGCGCTGAGCTACGACGACGGCAAGCTCTACGCACTCCTGAACGGTGCGCTGGTTTTGCAGGTGTCCGTTGGCGGCTGGCCGACGGGCAACGCGTCGGTCCTCACGATTGGCGGCGCGCAAGAAGCGGGCAGCGGCGCACTTGTGCACGCGCTCAAAGGCTGTATCTCCAGCTTCCAAGCCTCCACCTCCTTTGGCGCGGCAATGCACCGCCCGATCGGCCCGCAGGTCAAGTGGCCGAACGCGTGGAAGGGCGACCTCGTCTCGATCGCGCTTGACGACGGCACCGGCACCGCGCCGATCGACGTCAAGGGCAACACGGTCAGCGCGACCGACCCGATGTGGAACACCGCTTACGGCCCATACTGCAAGGACGCCAACGGCTTTGTCGGCGGCAACTCGTCCAAGACACCAGGCGCTGCTGCGCTCACGATCCCGGCAGGCGGCTACGCGCTCATCGGTCAGAAGATCGATCTGGCAACGAACAACGGCGTCAGCGTCCTCTACGGAATGGGCGACAGCCCCGCGGGCAGCGGGTTTGCCCTCAGCAACGGCGGCGACGAGGTCATCCTCAGCAACCCATCTGGCAAGGTGATTGATGAGGTCGTGTACGATTCCACCTTCCCGTATGGTCAAGGCTACGCGATGATGTTGACCGGCAGTTGCTACGACACGACTGCCAACAACGCGGCCGCATGTTGGCAGGCCGCGTCGAGCGGTGGATGCGCGTATGGCGCGTACGTCGCCGCTTCGGGCAGCACCAACGCCAAGTGCGGCGTTGGTCTGTCGGCTTGTATCGCCACCGAAGTCTGTGAGGACGTCGGTGCTGGCGATCACGCTTGCCACTTGAAGGACCGCGGTACGCCCGGCGCCATCAACGTCTGCCCAGGACTTTGATCGTTGCCGCAGCTGCCCGCGAGTCCCCGGAGTCTGCGATGACCCAGAACGCTTTGGCCACGACGGATTCGCCGACTGACTTGGCGATGGTGGCGCGCGACCCGCTGCTGGACCCACTGGCAGAAGCCTTGGCCACCGGCGGCATCCACGTGCAGCGCCCGCTGCCCGCTGAGTGCGCGTGGCAAGCTTTTCTGCAAGGTGCGGTGCTGTGTGTCCTGGCGCCAGGCGCGAGTGAAACCCCGGAACAAGTCTGGCAATCCTTGGCCGATCGCGCCGCGCAATTGCTGCCGATTTCCGTTGCCGCCCTGCCGGAAGCGCGCCGGGCGGAGCAAGGCGATTGGCTCGCTGCCGGCTTTGACGACGTCGTTGTGGGCGGTTTTGACGCGACGGAGCGTGCTCAGCGTCTGCGCGGTCGCATGCGATCCCGCGGCGTGCGGCACTCGTTGGCCTCGCGCGATCCGCTGACCGGACTGCCGACGCAGCAAGTGTTTTTCTCGCGGCTTGATCCGACGATCCGCCTGTCTTCGCGCGCGAACATGCCGATGGCGGTCGCGGTCGTGGACTTGGACGGTTTCATCGCGATCGAACGTGAACGCGGCCGCGATGTGGCGCGCGCTTTGCTCATCGACATGTCCGAACACCTGCAATCGACGCTGCGGCGTTCCGACACCGTGGCGCGGTTGGGTGACGATCGTTTTGGCCTGATCCTGAACCACATCACGCCGTTTGAAGCGCGGCGTCTACTTTACAAGCTCTGGCGCAGCCTCGGATTGCGTCCTGAAACGCTGGAGCGTTTGGGGGAGTCGGCGAATCGCGTCACCTTTACCGCCGGCGTTGCGACCTTCCCGGGCGATTCGAGCGACGGTCAGGAGCTGTTTACGCGGGCTGAAATCGCGCTGGACGTCGCCCGCACGACGGGTCACCGCCGCGTGCTGCTCTATTCAGAGACTTGTGGCGATTCGGGAATGGCGACTCACGGAACCGATCTGCGCTATCACCGCGTCCAGTCCGGCGGTCGGGACGAACCGGAGTAACCGGCCGTGACGATTCCGTGACGATTGCTTCATGGATCGCCCAGCCGGTCGCATTGCCAAAAAAATTCAGGCCGAACACTGGACGAAAGCCTCCGTTTGGGCCATAAAGCGGCCGCGCCGGGCCGGGTGCGGGTGCGTCATGGCCTTGGAATTTCCAGTTTCGCTGTTCGTCCTCTCAGGCTCGCGTTCTCATGCGCAAGCTGCGGGGCCTGTGATTCTGCAAAAAAGGTGTCTCACTTTTGCTCGCCTGTGATCGACAATTTTCGCGTGAATTGGAGCCTGGCTCCGCGCCATGCGAAACCTCGTTCTGCGAACCTGCAGTCAGCCCGTGCCGGGTAGCTACCGCCCCGCGGTGCGAAGGAACGCACAGACAATGAACCCACGAACTCTGACCCAGCGAATTCTTCGGCTCCTCCCGGCTATCGCGCTTCTTGCCGCGCTTTCCGGGTGCGACTACACGGACGTCACCGTGCCGACGTACCAAAAAGGCTACAAGCCGGTACAGCCGATTTCGTACTCCCACAAGCTGCACGCCGGCGATCTGCAGATGCAGTGCCAGTACTGCCACTTTGGCGCCGCGGAAAGCCGTAACGGCTCGATTCCGCCGGTCAATGTGTGCATGAACTGCCACAAGACGATCAAGCCGGAGTCACCGCAGATCAAGAAGATCGCCGAAGCCTACGAGAAGGGCACGTCGATCCCGTGGGTGAAAGTCCACAACTTGCCGGACTTCGTCAGCTTCAACCACAGCCGCCACGTGGGCCGCGGACTGGCTTGCCAGACGTGCCACGGACCTGTGCAGGAAATGGCGGAAGTCTATCAGTTCAGCTCGCTGGCCATGGGCTGGTGTGTGAACTGCCACCGCCAGTACAGCGAGAAAGACAGCGCTCAGTTTGGTCAGACGCCGCCGGAGCAGTTCAAAGATCTGCACCTGAAGCCCTCCACGGACTGCGCGGCCTGCCACCACTAAATCAGGCGCATTTACTGCCCCAACGCCGAAGCACTTTTTAAGCTCCGGAGGACCATTTCGATGGACCACAATCGCGACTCCAAGCACGACAACCACGAGGCCGGCCACAAGGCTGTGCAGTCGTTGGCGATCTCCAATGCCATCTCGGCCACGCGCAAGAACGCCCGCAAGCGGCGCTTTGTGAGCGTGGAAGAACTGACCCGTCAGGCGTCGGTCGAGGTTCTGCGCGAGCAGGAGCTCGGTCAGGTGCCGGTGGTCGGCGATGGCAGCGACCTGCCGCGTCGCGACTTCATGAAAGTCGTCGGTGCGACGTTCGCTGCCGCGAGCGTGACGGCCGCCTGCGCGCGCCTGCCGGAGCGTTACGCGCGTCCGTACGTGCAGAAGCCCGAAGAGCTGACGCCGGGTCGCGCCAACTGGTATGCGACGGCGTGCCGCACCTGCTCGGCGGGCTGTGGCCTTCTGGTCAAGAGCCGCGACGGCCGTCCCATCAAGGTCGAAGGCAACGCGGAGCACCCCGTCAGCAAGGGCGGCGTCTGCGCGGCCGGTCAGGCGGGCGTGCTGGATCTGTACGACGGCGATCGCCTGCGCGGTCCGACCGTTGGCGGTGCGCCGGCGAAGTGGGAAGCGGTTGACGCTGAAGTGGCCAAGCAGCTCGCGGCGTACGCGACCAATGGCAAGGCGCTCGCGCTGGTGACCGGTTCGATCAGCGGCCCGGCGAGCAAGGCGGTTATCGCCGCGTTCCAAAAGAAGTTTCCCGGCGCGCAGCACGTGGTGTACGAGGCCGATCCGATCGGCGCGATCGCTGCGGCGCACGCGCTGACGCACAGCAAGAAGGCCGTTCCGGGCTACAGCTTTGATCGTGCCGACTACGTGGTGTCCTTTGGCGCCGATTACCTGGGTACGTGGCTGCAGCCGGCCGCGTTTACCAAGCAGTGGGCGGCCAACCGCGTGGTGTCGCTCGACAAGAAGACGATGTCCCGCACGGTGCAGCTCGAGACGCACTTGTCGCTGACCGGCTCCAACGCCGACGAGCGCGTGCGCATCCTGCCCAGCGAACAGCGCGATCTGGTGTTGGCGCTCGCGAGCAAGATCGGCAGCGCGACGGGCGCGGATCTGGGCGTGACGGCCAAGGGCAACGAGCAGATCGACAAAATCGCCAAGGCGCTGTTGGCGCACAAAGGCAAGTCGATCGTCGTGACGGACTCAGACGACGTGGCTGTGCAAGGCGCGGTGGCGTTCATCAACGAGCAGCTGGGCAACTACGGCAAGACGCTGGACCTGAACTCGCACCTGCAGTCCAACCTCGCGGACACGGCGGCGATCGAGAAGCTGCTGGCGGACGTGAAGTCCGGCGCGGTGACGGGTCTGATTCTGGTCGGCGTGAACCCGGCGTACGACAGTCCGACGCCCGGCGCGTGGGCGGAAGCGATCAAGAAGGCGACGTTCTCCGTGGCGCTCTCGCAGCGTGCGGATGAAACGGCCAAGCTGGCGAAGATCATTGCGGCGAGCAGTCACGCGCTGGAATCGTGGGGCGATCTGGAGACGATCTCCGGCACGTTGACGGTCCAGCAGCCGCTGGTGAACCCACTTTTTGACACGCGTCAGGCGGAAGATTCGCTGCTCCTGTGGGCGGGCGCGCTGGTGGGCGAGAAGCCCGCGACGTTCCGGCCGTTCCTGCAAGAGACCTGGAAGACGCAGGTGACTGCGCGCGCTGGCAAGCCGGCCGACTTCCTGAAGTTCTGGGACAAGTCGGTGCATGACGGTTACGTCGTCGTGGGTCGCGCGCTGGTGGTGCTCCCCGGTGGTCCGGTGGAAGCCGCGCCGCCGCAAGACGCGAAGGTGGCTGCACCCGTCGCTGCTGCCGCCGTTGCTGTTGCCGCGGATGCCTCGCCGGTCGCTGCGCCTGCTGACGCCTCACCGGTTGGTCTGCCCGCCGCTGCGACGCCCGAAGTGAAGCTGGAAGCGCCGCCGCCGCCGCTGTACACGCTGGAAGGCGTGAAGAAGGCGCTGGCGACTCCGGCGGCCAAGATCGCGGGCGAAGGCAAGTTTGAGCTGGTGCTGTTCCCGACGGTCGCGCTGCGCCAGGGCCAGCAGGCGAACAACCCGTTCCTGCACGAAATGCCCGATCCGATCACCAAGTCGACGTGGGGCAACTACGCGATGGTCTCGCCCAAGACGGCGGCGGCGCTCGGCGTGGCTTCCTCGGACGTGCTCGCGGTGAAGGCCGGCGGTGCGACGGTGGAATTGCCCGTGGTTCTGGCGCCCGGCCTGCACGACAACGCGATCGCGCTGCCGCTGGGCTTTGGTCGCACGGATTCAGGCAAGATCGGCAACGGTTTGGGCAAGAACGTTCGCGTGCTCGCGCCCAATGGTGGCACGGTCAAGGCCGACGTCAGCAAGACGGGCGCGGTTGACCCGGTCGCGTTCAGTCAGGTCCACCACTCGTACGAGCACCGCGACAGCGTGCGTGAGACGAGCTTTGAAGAGTGGGCGGAAGACCCGAAAGCCGGCAACGAGACGCTCGAAGAGATGCTTCACCAGCCGGGCAAGAAGGACAAGCGCATCACGCGCTCGATCTGGAATCGCCACGAGTACCCCGGTCACAAATGGGGCATGGCGATCGACCTGAACAAGTGCACGGGCTGCGGTTCCTGCGTCGTGTCTTGCAACATCGAGAACAACATCCCGGTGGTGGGCAAGGCGGAAGTGCTGCTGCGTCGCGAAATGCACTGGATGCGCATCGACCGCTACTATAGCGAGCGCGAAGCGGCGCCGGCGAACGGTCAGGACTGGGATTCGACCAAGGACGACCTGCTCGCCCTGGCCGACAATCCGGAAGTCGTGCACATGCCGATGCTCTGCCAGCAGTGCGACAACGCGCCGTGCGAGACGGTCTGCCCGGTGCTGGCCACGGTGCACAGCTCGGAAGGCTTGAACACGCAGGCGTACAACCGCTGCATCGGCACCCGCTACTGCGCCAACAACTGCCCGTACAAGGTGCGCCGGTTCAACTGGTTCAACTACCCGCACGGCGAAATGGAAGGCAAGCAGGAGACCGACCTGGTGGCGCTCGCGCTCAACCCGGACGTGGTCAAGCGCGCCCGCGGCGTGATGGAGAAGTGCAGCTTCTGCGTCCAGCGCATCCAGGAAGTCAAAGCGCTGGCGTCGCGCGAAGGTCGCATTGACCAGAACGCCAACGGCCAGATCTGCAAGCCGGACGAGGTCAAGACCGCGTGCCAGCAGTCCTGCCCGGCGGACGCGATCACGTTTGGCGACATGAATGCCGCGAGTCAGGTCAAGAAGCTGTACGACGATCCGCGCAATTACTCGGCGCTGGTTGAGATCGGCACGCAGCCGGCCGTCACGTACATGACCAAGGTGCGCAATTCTGACCGGCCGCATGCGGCGAAGCACGGCGAAAAGAACGAACACGGTCCTGCCAAGAAGGCGCCCGAAAAGGCGGAGGGTTAATCCATGTCCTCGCATACCTCGCATTTGCGCGAACCGCTTGTCACCGGCAATCCGGCGCTGGCGCAGATTACCGAAGACATCGTCGGGCCGCTCGAGCGGCCGGCGTCGCCGATGTGGAAGGCGGGCTTCGCGCTCGCCGTCGCGATCCTCGGCGTGTGGGTCGTCGCGGTCAGCTACGAAATCTACAACGGTATCGGTACCTGGGGTCTGAACAAGACCATCGGCTGGGGCTTTGACATCACGAACTTCGTGTTCTGGGTCGGCATCGGTCACGCGGGTACGTTGATTTCCGCGATTTTGTTCTTGTTCCGCCAGAAGTGGCGCACGTCGATCAACCGGTCGGCCGAAGCCATGACGCTGTTCGCAGTGATTTGCGCCGCGACCTTCCCGCTCATCCACATGGGTCGTCCGTGGTTCGGCATGATCTGGGTCGCGCCGTACCCGAACTTGCGCGGTCCGCTGTGGGTCAACTTCCGCTCGCCGCTCCTCTGGGACGTGTTCGCGATCTCGACCTACTTCACGATTTCCGCGGTGTTCTGGTACATCGGCCTCGTGCCTGACCTCGCCACCGTCCGCGACCGCGCCACGACGCGCATCCGCAAAGCCATCTACAGCGCACTGTCATTTGGCTGGAACGGCTCCAACAAGAACTGGTCCAACTACGAGACCGCGTACATGCTGCTCGCCGGCTTGTCCGCGCCGCTCGTGCTTTCCGTGCACACGATCGTCTCGTTCGACTTCGCGACGTCCGTCATCCCCGGCTGGCACACCACGATCTTCCCGCCGTACTTCGTTGCCGGCGCGATCTTCTCCGGCTTTGCGATGGTGCTGACGCTGCTCATTCCGCTGCGCAAGATCCTCAAGATCGAGCACATGATCACGATCGGCCACTTGGAAAACATGGCCAAGGTCATCGTCGCCACGGGTATGATGGTCGGTCTGGCGTACTCGACGGAATTCCTCATGGGCTGGTATTCCGGCAACAACTACGAGGGCTACACGTTCTTCAGCAACCGCGCCACGGGCCCGATGGCGTGGTCCTACTGGACGATGGTCAGCTGCAACGTCATCTCGCCGCAGGTCTTCTGGTTCAAGAAAATGCGCACCAACCCGACCGTCATTTTCATCATGTCCATCGTGGTGAACATCGGTATGTGGTTTGAGCGCTTCGTCATCATCGTGACGTCCTTGCACCGCGATTACCTGCCGTCGTCCTGGGCGATGTACCACCCGACCTGGGTTGAGTACACGACCTTCCTCGGCACGTTTGGTCTGTTCTTTACGCTGTTCTTGCTCTTTACCCGCGTGGCGCCCGTTGTGGCGATTGGCGAAGTGAAGGCCGTCGCGCGCTGGGCTCAAAAGGGTCCCGCACAGAGTTCCGCTCACGGCCACTAGGCCATTACGCACCTGAACGGAGATATGGCTGCCATGCACGCCCAACCCACAACACCGAGCACGTTTCTGGTCGGGATCTTCACGGAAGAAGATCAGATCATGTCCGTGACCCACGCGGCGACTGACGCGGGGATGCCGGTGCATGACACCTACACGCCGTACGCGGTGCATGGTCTGGATCACGCGCAGAAATTGCCGCGGTCCAAAGTGACCTTCATCGCGTTTTTCGGCGGCGCCTGCGGTTTCCTCACCGCTGGGCTCCTGCAGACCTACACGCAGGGCATCGCGACGCCCTTCTTGTCGGGCTGGCCGCTGGTGATCGGCGGCAAGCCGTTCCTGCCGTTCCCGGCTTTTGTCCCGGTGTTTTTTGAGCTGACCGTGCTGTTTGCTGGCTTGTCGACCGCGGTCGGCATGTTCGCGGTCAACGGCCTGTTCCCGGGCAAGAAGGCCAAGCTGCACATCGACGGCGTGACCAACGACCGTTTTGCCATCGCGATTGACCCCAAGGGCAAGAACTACGACGAGGCCAAAGTGCGCGGGCTGTTTGCCGCTCACGGGGCATCTGAAGTTGCTTTCATCGGAGAGAGCGCATGAACACCGCGTTCGCACAACACAAGAAGCTGACCGGGAACCACAAGCTGGTTTGCCTGAGTTTGGCCATTTTCGCCGCCAGCACGCTGTCCGGTTGCCGCGTCGAGCGCCAGCCGAACTACGAGTGGCTGCCTTGGCTCAACCCGATGATGATGTTCAGCTCGGCGGCGGAGACCAACACGGTCAACACCATCTTCAAGAACAAGCTGACCAATCAGGTTCCGCCGGAAGGCACGATTCCGCGTGACTTTACGCCGCTGCACTTCACGGCCGATGACGCCGGTCGTACGGCCGCGGGCGAGCAGTTGATCAACCCGTTCGAGGCGGATGACGCGACGTTGAAGCGCGGCAAGGTCGTCTTCGAGACGTTCTGCGTTCCATGCCACGGTACGACGGGCGCCGGCGACGGTCTGGTCGCGAAGCGCGGCATGCCGGGCTTCCCGATCGGCGCGCCGGAGAACAACGCGGCGAAGTGGCCCGATGGCTACTTGTTCCACATCGTGACCTACGGTCGCAACGTGATGCCGTCGTACGCGACCCAAATCAAGCAGGAAGACCGCTGGAAGGCGATCCTCTACCTGCGCACGCTGCAACAGTCGGCCAAGCCTGCGGCCAAGCCGTAATCGCCCTGGCATCTGTTCCATGGACCCGATAACGGTCCGCTCTTCAAGAGGTACCTCGTGAGCGCACACACTGAACATGCAGAAGACGTGCTCCAGCCGACCACGTTCACCACGCCGGGCAACATCCGCGCGCTGGCGCTTGGGCTGTTGGTCGTTGGCGGCGCGCTGTTCGCCTACGGTTTGACCACGGAAGCATGGCGCGCCTGGTCGGCCGGCCTGATTGCGTCGTACTACTTCCTGTCCATCGCGCTGGGCGCGTCCGTGGTCGTTGCGATCATGCACGTGACCAAGGCTGGCTGGGGCGTGGTCATTCGTCGCGTGCCCGAAGCGATCATGAGCTACATCCCGGTGGCGCTCGTGACGATGCTCGCTGTGACCGGCCTGGGCATGAAGTCGCTCTATAAATGGAGCCATCCGGATATCGTCGCGGAAGACCACCTGCTGCAGCACAAGGCCGTTCTGCTCAATCCGACCGGCTTCCTCACGCGCCTTGTGCTCATTCTCGGCACGTGGTCGCTGCTCACGTTCTTCATCCGCAAGCGCTCGATTACCCAGGACACCGACGGCGACGTCAAGCACACCGAGCGCAACCTGCTCTTCTCGGTTATCTACATCATCTTCATGGGTCTGACGCTGACGCTTGGCGTGCTCGACTGGCTGATGAGCCTGGAGCCGCACTGGTTCTCGACGATGTTCGGCGTCTACCAGTTCGCAGGCGCGCACGTCTCCGGCGTGGCGATGATTATTCTCTTCACGCTGGCGCTCAAGAAGGGCGGCTTCCTGCCGCACGTCAACGAGAACCACATCCACGATCTCGGCAAGTTCCTGTTTGGTCTTGCGACTTTCTGGGCGTACATCTGGATCGGCCAGTTCCTGCTGATTTGGTACGCGAACATTCCGGAAGAAACCGGCTATTTCATCATCCGTCAGGACACGGGCTGGCTGTGCCTCTGGGCGACCAACCTCGTCATCAACTGGACGATCCCGTTCTTCGTCTTGCTGCCGCGTCCCAACAAGCACAACCCGAAGATCCTGGTGCCGATCGCGATCCTGATCCTCATCGGTCACTGGCTGGACGTGTACCTGCAGGTGATGCCGGCGACCTCGCACTTCGCTGCCGAACAGAAGACGCTGCTCAGCGGCACCGGTCCGTATTTTGGTCCGGCGGAAATCGGCGCGACGGCGGCGGTTGCGGGTCTGTTCCTGCTGACGGTCACGACCTTCCTCGGCAAGGCTTCTCTGTTGCCGTCCAAGGACCCGTACCTTTCTGAGAGCGTTCATCACCACCAGTAGGTCGACGCTGCTTTGCCATTCGTGGGCCTGCGCGTCATACTCCGCTTCATGAAGTGGCCCATTGTCAGCCTGTTGGTCCTCTTGACGCTTGCGGCGCCGATCGCCCATGCCAAGCCGCCCCTTCCGACAGCGACTCAACGCGCCGAAGCGCTGGACTCCCAAGCGAAACAAGCGTTTCACGACGGACAGTTTGATCGCGCCGCGGACCTGTTCATGCAGGTGTACGACGTCGCCAAGTCGCCGACTGCCGTGTTCAACGCCGCGCGCGCCCGCGAGCAGGCCAAGAAGCTGGCGGAAGCGCGGGCGCTTTTGGAATTGTACCTGAAGATTGAGAAGAATCCTGCGGGCTTGGCCGACGCGCAGACCCACGTGGCGTCCATTGACGCCGCAATTGCCGCGCAAGCGCAGGCTGAAGCGGAAGCCCGCAAGAAGGCAGAAGCAGCGGCCGCAGATGCAGCGCGTCAGGCGGAAAACACGCGGTTGGAGTTGGAACGGCAAAAGGCGGAGAAAGCCAAGGCGGACGCGATTGCGGCGGCGGAAAAGGCGCGGCTGGAAGCGTTGCGGAAGACGACCGACGGTGTGGCGATTCTACCGCCTGCGGGGACGTCGGGCGAGGACACGGAGAAGCTGGCACGCGAGGTGCAGGCGGCTGTGCAAAAAGAGGCGCAGGACGCCAACGTTGGCGAGGTCGTGCCGCTGACGGACTACCTGCGCGCCGAGCAGAATCGGCCAGTCGTGGGTGTGGGCGCGCAGTGCGATTTTCGCTGCCGATTGGAAGTGGCGCGCACTCTGGGCGCGGCGTACGCGGTGACGACGACGCTGCGGCAGGAGGGCAAGGATCTGCGGGTGCGCCTCGTGCTCTGGCAGACCCGCGATGCGGCGGAGTTGGCTGCCGTCGAGGTGTCGGCCCTGACGTTGCCGGGGCTGTCTGCACGTGGACAACGCGCTGCTGGTGACCTGTTCAACGGGATCCGCCGCTTTGTGCCGACGGCGTTGCCGCTGCCCGCGGGCGTGACGCTGCTGGAGCCCGTCGCGGTCGCCCTGACCACCGAAGTGCCGGGCGCGCTGGCAACTGTCGACGACCTCGATGTGGGACCGACACCGCTGACACTGCGCGTAACGGCGGGCACGCATCGCCTGCGGCTGACCCAGCCGGGCTTTCACGCACGCGCGGGTGCGCTCGTGGTGACGGCGCGACCTTGGACGCTGGCCGTGACGCTGCCGCAGCAGTTGGCGGCAGAGCAGCCGCCGGTTGTCGCTGCGCCCGTTGTGCCCGTCCCACTTGTTGCACCGGCGCTTGCACCGGCGGCAGTGGCGCCTCCCGCAGTCGTTGCACCTGCTGCGTCCGTTGCAGCCGCTGCGCCACCGGCGGTCAAGGCCGCTGAGCCCAAAACCGCAGAGGAACCGCAAAAGCCCGTCGCTCAGGTCAAGGCGGAAGACGCGGAAGACACGCCGGAGAACGACAAGCCCGTGAAACCCGAAGGCGGCAAAGGCAGCAGCGGCCTTGTGTTTGGCGTCGTTCCACAGGTTGACGGCAGCTTGGCAATGATGACCAACGCCAACCAACGTTCGGTTCTCGATGCGAGCTGGGGCGCAGGCGGGTTCCTCCACATGAGCAGCGCGGCGGAAGACGAGGTGCCGCTTATTTCGTGGGTTGTCGGCGCGCGCTACCAACGCTTCCTCGGTATGATGGCGCCCAGCGGCACGCCCGCAGCCACGCCCAGCGGCGTTTCCGTGTGGACCGGCGTGCTCCTGCCGCGATTTTCCGGACTCTGCGGCTCGATCCACTACAACCACGTGAACGTGCACAGCGGCCGACCCGCCTTTGACTACATCACAGGACAAGTGCGGATCATGAGCGGTCACGGCGTGTGGTATTACGCGGTCGGGGCCGACTTCATGCTGAAGTCGCTGCGGCCGACGGCCGAGTACGACGACGTTCAGTCGGGGCCGCTGGCGCGCATCACGCTGGAAATCGGCCTGAACATCGGCGGCACGCCGCTTTCCAAGTAGATGTGAGGGGTCATGCCAGGACAAGGCCGCTTGGGCGACAAATCCTCGGTTCCTGCTGATGCACACGGCTGCCCGGCGTGCCCACATCCGGCCATCGGTCCAGCGATCGGTGGCTCCGGCGACGTGCTGGTCAACGGCAAACCGGCGTTGCGCATGGGCGACCACGGCGTGCACGCGGCGTGCTGCGGACCCAACACGTGGTCGGCGCAAGGCGGCTCGGGCACCGTTTTGATCAACGGCAAAGGCGCGCACCGCCTGGGTGACGCCGACCAGCACTGCGGCGGCATGGGCAAGCTGATTGAAGGCTCCGCCGACGTGATTGTGGGCGGTTGATGCCGCCGTTGAAACCACTTCTCGTCGTGAAGCGTCTGACTGGCTGGAGGCTCATGCTGCGTCGCGCGTTTTTCCTGCTGCTGTTCGTGTCGCTCCCGGCGCTCGCGGATGAACGCGCGGATCTGCGTCAAGCCGCGGCGCGCTTACAGCGTCTGCAGGGCGTGACCGCGCTGGCCGACGTGCTGGCGGCCGCGAGAACGCTGGGCGCGGTGCCTCCGGGTGAAGTGCTGAAGGTGCTCACGCCGGTCGCGCAGAAGTGGCGGGCGTCGCCCAAGCTGCGGCACAGCGTTGTGACCGATTTTCTGACCGATCTGCTGGCTGAAGTGGCGGAGCGCGCGGGCGACCACCCAGCGCTGGAGCGTTGGCGCGTGACCGAAGGTGTCGTCGGCGCGTGGCAGTGGCTTGGACCTTTTGGCAACGAACACGGCTCGGCGTTTACCCGCCAGTCGCCCGTGGAACTGGAAGCCGCGCGCATCGGTGCGGGTCCGCAAGCGCCGCAGGAGTCGTGGGCGGGGCGTTCGGGACCTGTGAAGTGGCGATCGGTCGGGGCGGGCGAGGACTTTGTCTACCGCGTCCTGGTGGACGAGTGGGTCGAGCAGCCCGACGACGCCATCATCTTCCTGCAATCCTGGATCCGCGTGAAGCCTGGCCTAGCCGAGCTCCGCGTGGGGAGCGTGGGCGCGGTGCGCGTCTATCTGGACGGCGTGCTGCTCGGCCAAATGGCTGATCGCGCCGAGCAGTTTGGTCTGGCGTCGTCACTGCCGCTGCTCCCCGACGTGCCGCTGGCGCGCGTGAACCTGACCGCGGGCTGGCATCGGCTGTTGGTGAAGGTAGCGCCCGCCGCGGGCAATACGCCGGTCCGCGTGAGCTGGCGCGATGCGTCGGGCGCGCCGCTTGTGATCAACAACAAAGTGGAGATTCTGGCGCAAAGCGAGTGGGCCACGCCGCTGCCCGCGCCACCGACGCCCGTCGAAGAACCGGACTCCGCGCTCGGTCTGCGCTGGCCGGTGGACGCGCCGCTGCCCAAGGTGTCGCCGCTGCCCGCGCTCCTTGCGCTGGCGTGGCACAGTTGGCCGATGTCGCCGGACCTGACGGAGAGGCTGCTCAGCCTCGATCCGAGCGAACTGCCCGCGCAAGGTGACATCGCTGTGGGTCACGCGCTCTTGGCGGGAGAGCTGGGCGATCGGATCGACCGACTGCGTCTCTGGTCGGGCCTGCTACCGGACAACGCGCAGCTGCTTCTGGCCCAAGTCGACGCGCTGGACAAGATGGCCAAGACGCCGCAGGCGCATCGGTTGTGGCAGGAGTGGGTCGCGCGCACGGGGCGGCGGCCGGAAGACGAGTCGGTGCGCGGCTGCGTGCTGCGGTCGGCGCTGTGGACGCGGCTGGGCGGCGATGCCGTGGCGAGCGCGTTGCTGATGCAGTGCGCCGCGAAGTGGCCAGACGCGCCGGAGCTCATTGACGCGCGGATTCGCGACGCCGTGGCCCGCGACGACCTGAACCTCGCCGTGACGCTGCATCAGGCGTGGGCCAAGCTGGAGCCGGGACGACTGGACGTGCAAACAGGGCTTCTCAACGCGCTGCTCGACGCCGATCAAACCAATGCCGCTTCGCGGCAGGAGACGTTTCTGCAGAAGAACTTCCAAACGCGCAGCCGTGGTTCGGAACTGGTTGCACGCAACCTGTTGGCGCGCAACAACCCGGCCGGGGCGCTCGAGTATCTGACGCTTCTGCCGCCGTACTTGGTGCACGCGAGCACGCTCGAACTTCGCGCCCGCGCGTTGACCTTGACCCAGGCCAAGCCTGAACAGGCGATCGCTGACCTGCGCGCGGCGGTAGAGCGGGCACCGGCGCGCACGGATCTGCGGTGGCGGCTGGCGCAATTGCAGCCTGACGGCGAGTTCTACGCGCCCTATCGCCGCGATCTTGTCGCGCTTGTGCGCAAGGAAATCGACGCGCCGCGTGAGCACGCTGCCGAAGAGCGGCTGCAGCAGACGGTGATTCAAGGCGTGGGCAACGGCCAACAAGCGCAGTACGAGGCGCTGGTGCGGTATCTGGGGCCAGGCTGCGACCCGAACCAGACGGTGGACATCGACTATGCGCCGACGCAGACGCGCGCAGACGTCCTCCAGGCGGTCATCGTGCGCCGCGACGGGCGCGTGGAGTCTTGCAGCAACCAGAGCGTCGACCAGCTTGGCGAAGATGCGTCGGGTATGTACTTCGACCTCGAACGCATCACGCTGCACTTCAACGGCCTGCATCCGGGCGACACGATCGTGGTTGAACACGTCGAGCGCGATCTGGCGCCGACGCCTTTTGGTCTGGTTTTTGGCGAGATGCTGACGGTGGGCGACACACGACCGGTGCGGGAAACCGACGTGGCGGTGCTTCTGCCCGCGGGGACGCCCGTGCGCGCAGAGGTCGTCGACCCGCGGCCGAATCAGCCGCCGATGCCGCAGATGGTCAAGCGCCGCGTGGAGAGCGCGGGCGGACACGACGCAGGCGCTTGGGACGAGTGGCGTTTGCAGCTGGGCGCACAGGCGGCGATCGTGAGCGAGTCGAACATGCCGGGCACGACCGACGTGATGCCGTACCTGCACATCTCGACCTTTGCCAACTGGCCGGCGCTCGCCCGCTGGTGGAGTCAACTCGCGGCCGAAGCGATCCCGGCCAAGGGCGCGGACCCTGTCGTGCACGCCGAAGCGCTGCGACTGACGCAGGGGCTGACAACGGACGAGGAGAAAGTCCGCGCCCTCTACGCTTTTGCCACGAATCAGGTGCGCTACGTCGGCCTGGAATTTGGCATTCACAGCCTGAAGCCGCACGCGGCGCGTGAAGTGCTGCAGCGCGCCTTTGGCGACTGCAAAGACAAAGCGACGCTGCTTGTCGCGCTTTTGGCAGAAGTGGGCATCGAGGCGGAAGTGGCGCTGGTGCGGACCGCGGACAACGGCCAAACGCACGATTCGGTGGCGAGTCTGGGCGTTTTCAACCACGCGATCGCCTACGTGCCGAGCCTGAACTGGTGGCTGGACGCCACGGCGACGCAGCACGGTCCGCGTGAACTGCCGGAAGGCGACGCGGGCGGCATCGCGCTGCGGATTTCGCGCCAACATCCGGAGCGCGCGCAGCCGGAGTTACTGCCGGATGTGTCGGCGCACGAAAACCTGCAGTCGGCCAAGATCGAGGCGCGGATTCAGCCGGACGGCACCGCGCAGTTGGAGGTCGATTTTGAGATGCACGGTCAGGCTGCGGCGGATGCGCGGGCGCGGCTCTGGGTGGAAACGTCGCGGCGCGAGCAGATGGAGCAGTTTCTGACGGCGCGCTTCCCCGGTGTGGTCGTGCGCGATCTGACGGCGGTGGGCATTGAGCCCATGGCCGAGACGGTGAAGTTGCACATCCGTGCGCAGGCGCCGCAGTGGGCACACCGACTGCCGGACGGTGGCCTGAGCGTCCATCCGTTGCGGCCAAGCCAGCCGTACGTGCACCTCTACGGCGTGCAGGCGGGGCGTAAACAGCCGCTCGTGCTCTCGCACCCGACCGAAGTGGCGCACACCGCGTGGCTCGTGCCGCCGCCAGGTTATGCCGTCGCGCGGTCACCGGCACCTGTGGACGACGTCCTGCGCGGCGTGGATGGCAAGCCTCTGGGGCAGTTCTCGCTCCGGACCGAAGTCGCCGCCGATGGTGCCTTGACGCTGCGCACACACCTGCAGATTGACCGGCGCGTGATCGGCGTCGAGGACATCCCCGGTTTCTTGCGCTGGCTGACGGGCGTCGACAATGTGCTCCGTGTGGATGTGCCGTTGCGCAAGCTGGAGGGTGGTCGATGAAGCATCTACTCGCCCTCCTCCTGTTCGCCGGTTGCAGCGCGTCCTGGACCGCGCTGGACGCCGACGTCGATGCCGCGCGTCTGGACGAGCACCTCGCGACGCGACCCGCCGACACAGCGAACTTCATCCAGACCGCCTGGCTTTGTGTCCTGCACGGTCGCGGTTGCGATCGCGTGACGCAGCCGACGCCGATGTGGCAGCCGCAGCCGGATGGCGCTCTGGAAGCACAACTCGCCCGCGCACTGGCGACTGACGGGCTCGGTCCTGTCACGCCGCGTTTGGATGCGTGGCTGGCGCTGGCGGATCTTGCGGCGTCCGCGTTTGTGCAGCACGGCGACCGCGCCGATCGACTCCTGTCACTGGCCGTGGAGCGTCTGGGGCCGCTGGCGGCGCGCGACTACGCGCTGGTGTCGACCCGTTTGGCACAGCGCGGTGAGTCGGTGCAACACTGGCTCGACGTCGGTACGACGGCCGAGCGCTGGCGGCGCGAAAGGGCGCTGGCTTCGTGGCTCGCCGCGCCCTCGCCGCACGGTGCACAACGTCCACTGGCGATGACGGTTGCTTTGGCCGCGGAACCGCTCTCGCGTCGGCTCTTTACTGGGCTGGATCGCCTGCCCGATGCCCTGCCGACCCCAGCCAATCTTCGGCCTTTGCCATCGCCGACTCAGGTAGGTGACCCGTATGCCTTGCCGGCGCGCGATGCGGGCGTTTACCGCCTACAGGCGCAGTTCGCAGTCACCGATCGTGCGCCACTGCTCCTGCGCGTGGAATTTGCGAAGCCAGTGCGGATCTGGTGTGACGGTCGGCCGCTCACGCGCGTCGAGCCAACGGCGCGCGAGGAAACGTGGCTGGATCTGCCGCCAGGCGCGCACACGCTGGACCTCGCCGTGCCGATCGGTCAGAACGGCCAGCCGCTCGCGCTGGCGCTGCTACCGGGGGATCGGACAGCCCAGCCGCCGCCGCAGGTGACGTGGCACGCGACGCTCGAAGTCGTTCTGGACGCACTGCGTGAACCGACTAGCGCGGCAATGACGCAACTGACGCAGCGCTTTCCCCACGAGCTACTGCAAGCCGACGCGGCGGTGCAACGGGCGGATACGCGTGAGACCGAGGCGCTGCCGACTTCCGCCGTGGTGGATGCGCTGCTGGCGCATTGGCCAAAACACGTGGACGCGCAGCTGATGCGTGCGATGTACACGCGCGAGTCGGGTCAGGCGCAGCTGGCGTGGCAGTCGCTTCAGGGGCTGGAGGAGCCGCCCCAGCCCGCGGACGTTGCCGTCAGCGTTGTGGCAACCGCGCCGCGGAGCGACCTGCTGCTGGAACGCGCGATGACCTATCAGGCGCTCGGACTGCCGGACATGGCGGCGTCGTCAGCCGAAGCCGCGGTGCAACAGCAGCCGCTGGACTGCCGAATCCTCACGCGCGCGCTGGGGGTCGGTGAGGACACGCTGAACCGGCCACTCACGCGGCGGTTGCTCGCCCAGCCCGTGCTGTGTCCGCGCGAACGGTTGGCGCGGGCTTTTGCCGAGTCGATGGTCGGCCGTTTGGACGACGCGCTGGCGACACTGCTCCTGGAACAAGCCGAGCCTGCGCACGCCCGTGAAGCGGCGGGGCTCGCGCGCCTTTTGGCGCAGACCCTCCACAAGCCGCTGCCGCCGCGTCCGTTGTGGGGGGAAGACCGCCAAGCGGACCACTGGCAAACCGCGCAGGAAGCCGAGTTGCGTCACGACCAGACGGCTACGCAAGCCGCGCTGCACCACCTGCTGACGGCACCGGGTTTGCCGATGGAAGCGCGGCAAAAGGCGATCCAAGCGGGGGTTCAGCCGATCTGGCAGCCGTTCGTGCGCGACGGTGAGCAAATCGCGCAGGTGGAAGTGACCGACGCGTTTGCCAATGGGTCAGCGACGGTGTGGATGCTGGATCAGGAAATCGTGCAATTGCTGCCCGACGGCGGTGCGAT
This sequence comes from uncultured Myxococcales bacterium, assembly GCA_903896545.1. GTDB lineage: Bacteria > Myxococcota_A > UBA9042 > UBA9042 > UBA9042 > CAIYBN01. The sequence goes on from CAITYF010000161.1 coordinate 118,379, forward strand.
TCGGCGCGTACACCAGGTCGTGCGGGTTCGCGAAGCTGCGGCAGCGGATTCTGTGGGTGAAATTCGCGTTGCCGAAGGCGCGGATTTGGAGCTGGCGCGGACGATTCTGCCGGACGGCTCGCTCGTGCTGCCTGCTGAAACCGACGACAAGGAGACGATTTCGCTCCGCGCCGTCGCGGCTGGAACGACCGTGGAATTCGCGCAGATCGCTTACGAGCCGGCCGACGATCCGGCGACGGGTGCGACGCGGCTGCCGCTGTTTCACATGCAGTCGACCGAGGCGCCGGTGCAGCTCTCGGAGTACATTGTGCTCGTTCCACAGGGGGTGCCCTTTCACTTGGACGCGTCATCCGCCGCGGGTGCGCCGGTCGTCAAGCCGATGGGCGCGTTTACGGCCTACGTGTTCAGTCGAGCGGCGTTGCCGCGGGTGCGCAATGAGCCGCGCGCAGTGCGACCCGAACGCGTGCTGCCGACGGTGCGGGCCTTCGCGCGGCCCGGCCTGGAGCCGGTGATCGAACCGTGGAATGAAGCGCTGGCCGCTTACGTGCAGAGTCAGGACCCGGCTCTGCGGGCGTGGGGCGCGGCGTTGACGCAGGTGCCGGAATCGTTTACGCGTTGGCAGAAGTTGGCGTCCCGGTTGGCCTTGACGGTGCAACACGCGCACGAAGGCGGTTCGCCTGGTCGGCCAGAGACGGCGCTGACCGAGGGCAAAGGCGATCGCGCGTCGACGTTCTACACGCTGGCGCGGCAGGCGGGCGCGGATGCGTGTCTGGTGCGTGTGTTGCCCATGGCGCGGCTGCCGGCAGACGATCCACTCACGCCACAGGCGCCGGTTGATCCGGACGACTACGGGCTGGAGGTCGTGCGTCTGCGCGTGACCCTGCCGCACGCCGCGACGACGACGGAGATTTGGTATGACCCCGCGCAAGAAGGCGGTCGGCTGGATCATGTGCGTGCGGGGCTGCGCGGACGCCAGGGTCTTCTCTGCGGCTGTGCGACGCCGCCGGACGATCCGCGTGTGACGATTCCCAAGTTGGGCGCGGGCGCGGATCGCCGCGTCATCGACGTCTCGTTGGACTGGGCAGAGGATGGGCATCTGATCGGGATTGTGCACGAGCAACTCTACGGCGCGATGGCGGCGTCTGTTCGCAGCTTTCTGCGCGGTAACGGTGCCAACGATCAGCAGCTGGCCAAAGAGCTGGCGGAAGGTGCGTTTGACGGCGCAGCGGTGCAGCTCTTGCGCATCGACGGGCTGGCGGGCGATGACGCGGTGACGCTCGCCTACGAGGTGACTCTGGCCGCGGACCGTGAACGCGCCGACGCCCTGGATCTGGACCTGTGGGCGGAACAGCTTGTGCAGTCCTACGCGCAGTTGCCGAGCCGGACCACGCCGCTGCTTTTTAGTCACACGCTCGATCTCAATGTGACCCTGCGCGTCGTGCCGCGGGGCGGGGCAGTGCACGAGTTGCCCCTGGACGTCGTGGTGGACGCGGCGAGTCTGCATTACCAGCGGCGCGCACGGCGGGAGGGCGACGCCGTGGTCGTCAAGCGGCATCTCGTCTCAGAGCCGGCGATCGTCGCGCCCGATGCGTATGGTGACTTTGCTCAGTCACTGCGCGCGATTGACGCCGCAGATCACGTGCGGTTACGTCGTACGCCTTGACCGTTGGTGGTAATCCGACCAAACTGGTCGGAGTTCAAACGCCGAGGGAATCATGCACGACCGCTTTCCATTTCTGCCCGACAACGCCGAGGCCGCCAAGAAAGGGCTGATCAAGCAGCTTGCCCGCACGGGCGGCGCGATGCCAATTGGCGACCTGCACGCGTTCAGCACGCAGCGCTTCGCCGCGGGACATCAGGCGTTTTCCGCGCTGATGGAGTGGCTTGTTGACGACGAGTTGCTGATGTACGACGGCAGCCGCTTCCATCTGACCGAGAAAGGTCTGGCGTTTTCCAAGACCTTGCTCTTCTAAACATGCCTGCCAAGACTGGAGATCAAATGCTGACCGCCGGGTGGGCATGTTTAGGCTGCTAGCTGGGTCGCCAAGCTCGCGTCCCTGCGGGCCGACTCGCGGCGACACAAGATACTTGGCTCCGAGTCAATGCAGCGATGTATAGACCGGCGCCAAAACGGCGACGCGGCCGGGAAGGGGTGAACCTCCGCCGACCGCGCGCCAGATCCTTTCTACGTGAACCGAACTACCGGAAGTAGACCGCGCCGGACTTCCACTGCACGCCTTCCGCTTGGAAGTTGCTGAAAGCGCGCGAGCGAATCTGGAAGTCGCTCACCGTGCCCGTCAGCGTGAACGCGCGGGTAAACGCCGCCGAGTTCACCCCGTTGGTCAGCGTCACGTTCGCCGTGTTCGGCGGTTTCAACTGTGCCGCGGGGCCTGCACAGAAGTCGTCCGTGCCGTTGGTGCTGTAGCAGTTCGTGCCCAAGTCGAAGTTCGCCGTGCCGCCGCAATAGCCGGTCAAGACCAAGGCCTCGTAGCGGAGCTCCGTGTAGGACGGCCAATTCGCGCTGGCGTTTGCGCCGATGCACAAGTGCTGGTTACCCGGCGCGCCGTTCCACTGGTCCCACGTCTGCCACAGCGCCGCCGTCAGCAGGCACAGGCCCTGCGCGGGGTTCGGGTTTGTAACGGTCAGCAGGTTGTACGCCCACTGATTGTCAATCTTCTCCCAGCCGCCGCCCCAGTTGGTCATCTCGCAGAACACCTGATACTTGTCCGCGTGGCTGCTGCCGTTCGGGTCAATCCAGTAGGTGCCGGTCGCGCCCGCCGGATAGGCGGTGTGAATCTGCTTGCAGCTGGTGCCGGGATTGATGTCCGAGCCCGGCGAGCACGTGCCGGTCATGCACACGCCGATGTCGCCACACGGCGTAGCGTTCAGCGGGGCGTTCGCGCAGCCGGTTGCCGGGTCGCAGGTGTCCGCCGTGCACGGGTTGCCGTCGTCGCAGTTGACCGTCGTGCCGCCGCAGACGCCAGCCGCACACTTGTCCGGGCTCGTGCACAGCGAGCCGTCGTCGCAGGACAACGCGTTGTTCGTCGTCTTGCAGCCAAGCGCCAAGTCGCAGTAGTCGTCGGTGCAGAGGTTGCCATCGCTGCAGACGACCGTCGTGCCCACGCACGCGCCCAAGGTGCACGTGTCGTTGCTCGTGCACGCGCTGCCGTCGCTGCAGCCGTTGTTGTTGTTCGCAAACACGCAGCCTGTCGCTGGGTCACACGAGTCTGTCGTGCAGGCGTTGCCGTCGTTGCAGGTCTGCGTCGTGCCCGATTGGCACGCCTTGTTGGCGCAGGCGTCGCCAATCGTGCACACGCTGCCGTCGCTGCACGCCGCGCTGTTGGCCGAGTTCACACAGCCTGAAGACGCGTTGCAGGTGTCGTTGGTGCAGGCGTTGCCGTCGTCGCAGTCGATTCCGGCGCCAGGCACACAGCTGCCGGCGGCGCAAGCGTCACCGACCGTGCACACGCTGCCGTCGCTGCAGGTGTTGTTGTTGTTCAGCGTCTGGCAGCCGGTCGCCGCGTTGCACGAGTCGGTTGTGCACGGGTTGCCGTCGTCGCAGTTCTGGTTCACGCCCGGCGCGCACACGCCACCCGAGCAGACATCGCCGATCGTGCACACGCTGCCGTCGCTGCATGCGGCGGTGTTGTTCGCGTACACACAGCCGGTCAGCGCGCTGCAGCTGTCGCTGGTGCAACCGTTGCTGTCGTTGCACGCGATGACGGTGCCCGACTGGCAGCTGCCACCCGCGCAGACGTCGCCGTTGGTGCACGCGTTGTTGTCGTCGCACGTGACGGTCAGGTTCGTGTGCACGCAGCCGGCCGACACATCGCACGAGTCCGAGGTGCACGGATTGTTGTCGTTGCAGTTCGGCGTCGAGCCGCCCGGCGCGCAGCTACTGGCCGCGCAGATGTCGCCGATGGTGCATGCGTTGCCGTCCGAGCAAACGTTGCTGTTCGGGGTGAACGCGCAGCCGCCGACGTTGTTGCAGTTGTCTGTCGTGCACGGGTTGTTGTCGTTGCACTGCTGACCCGCGCCGGAGACGCAAGCGCCGCCCGCGCACAGGTCCGGCGTGGTGCAGTCATTGCCGTCTGAGCAAGGCAGCGTGTTGTTGGCGTGGACGCAGCCGCTCGCCGCGTTGCACGAGTCGTTGGTGCACAGCTGACCGTCATCGCAGTTCTGCTGCGCGCCGGGGACGCACGCGCCTGAAGCACACGTGTCGTTCAGCGTGCACGCGTTATTGTCCGAGCACGCGCCCGTGTGCGCCGTGAACACACACCCCGTCGCCTGATCGCAGCTGTCCGTGGTGCACGGATTGCCGTCGTTGCAGCTGGCGCTGGCGCCTGAGCTGCACGCCGAGTTCGCGCAGACGTCACCCGTCGTGCAGGCGTTGCCGTCGCTGCAAGGCAGGCTGTTCGCCGTGAACACGCAGCCGGTTGCCGCGTTGCACGCGTCGTTGGTGCAGGCGTTGTTGTCGTTGCAGACCGTCGAAACGCCCGGCACGCACGCGCCGTTCGCGCACGCGTCGCCGTTGGTGCAGACGTTGCCGTCCGAGCACACGGCGTTCGTGTTGGCGAACACGCAGCCCGTCGCCGAGTTGCAGGTGTCGGCGGTGCACGGGTTACCGTCGTTGCAGGTGACGGCCGCGCCGCCCGCACAGGCACCCGCGGCGCACGCGTCGCCGTTGGTGCACGCGTTGCCGTCCGAGCAGCTGTTGTTGTTGTTCGCGTGCACACAGCCGCCGCCCGCGCCACACGAGTCGGTCGTGCAGGGGTTGCCGTCGTCGCAGTTGATCGAAGCGCCCGACGCGCAGCCGCCGCCCGCGCAGGCGTCGCCGTTCGTGCACGCGTTGTTGTCCGAGCACGGCGCGCTGTTGTTCGTGTTCACGCAGCCCTTGGTCGGGTCGCAGGCGTCGTCGGTGCACAGGTTGCCGTCATTGCAGCTGAGCAGCGAGCCCGGCTGGCATGCGCCCGTCGCGCAGACGTCGCCGCTCGTGCAGGCGTTGTTGTCGTTGCACGGGACGGTGTTGTTCACGTGCGAGCAGCCGCCGGCCGCGTTGCATGCGTCGGTGGTGCACAGGTTGCTGTCATCGCAAGCGAGCGCCGGGCCCGGCACGCACACGCCGCTGGCGCACGCGTCGTTGCTCGTGCAGTCGTTCGCGTCGGTGCAGGGCAAGGTATTGTTCGTGAACGTGCACCCGCTGGCCGGGTTGCAAACGTCGTTTGTGCAAGGATTGCCGTCATTGCAGGTCACGACCGCGCCCGCGTTGCACGCGCCGTTGCTGCAGATGTCGCCCTGCGTACAGGCGCTGCCGTCGCTGCAAGGTACCGTGTTGTTTGTGTGCGTGCAGCCGTTTGTCGCGTCGCAAACTTCGGTCGTGCACGGGTTGTTGTCGTCGCAGCTTGCGACCGTGCCGCCCTTGCAGATGCCGCCCGCGCACGCGTCGTTCACCGTGCAGGAGCTGCCGTCGTCGCAGGTGTTGGTGTTCGGCGTGAAGGTGCAGCCCGTCGCCGGGTTGCAGGAGTCCGTCGTGCATGGATTGCCGTCTGAGCACGGGAGGCTACCGCCGGCCGTGCACGCGCCGTTGATGCAGATGTCGCTCAACGTGCACACGCTGCCGTCGGAGCACGCCGCGCTGGTGTTCGCGTGGACGCAGCCGTTGATCGGGTCGCAGGTGTCAGCGGTGCAAGGGTTGTTGTCTTCGCAGGTTGCCGCCGAGCCGGGCACGCAAGCGCCACCGGCACAGACGTCACCCTGGGTGCAGCCATTGTTGTCTGAGCAGCCGTCGCTGTTGAACACAAACGTGCAGCCCAGTGCCGGATCGCACGTGTCGGTCGTGCAGGGGTTGCCATCGTTGCACGGCAGGCTCGCGCCCGGTACGCACGCGCCAGCGGCGCAGACGTCGCCGACTGTGCAGAGGCTGTTGTCGCTGCAACCCAGCGTGTTGTTGACCGCCGCGCAACCCGTGGTCGGGCTGCAGGTGTCGGTCGTGCAGAGGTTGCCGTCATCGCAGGTGCTCGCGGCGCCCGGCTCGCACGCGCCGGCGGTGCAGACATCGCCGACGGTGCATGCGTTGCCATCTGAGCACGGCGCGCTCGTGGGCGTGAACACGCAGCCGCCCGCGTCGGTGCAGGTGTCGGTCGTGCAAGGGTTGCCGTCGTTGCAGCTCAAGTTGCTGCCAGCGGCGCAAGTGCCGCCCGCGCAGATGTCACCCGCCGTGCAGGAGTTGCCGTCAGAGCAAGGCAGCGTGTTGTTCGACGTGACGCAGCCCTTGATCGGGTCGCACGCGTCCGTGGTGCACGGGTTGCTGTCGTCGCAGGTGCTTGACGTGCCGGGCACGCATTGGCCGCTCACGCACGCGTCGCCCACGGTGCAGACGTTGCCGTCGGAACACGTGTCGGTCGTCGTCGCGTTGACGCAGCCCAAGGTCGGATCGCACGCGTCCGTCGTGCAGGGGTTGCCGTCATTGCAGGTCGGGGAAGCGCCGCCGATGCAAGCGCCGTCTTTGCACGTGTCGTTTACGGTGCACGCGTTGCCGTCCGAGCAGCCCGCGGCCGTCGGCTGGAAGACGCAGCCCTTGATCGGATCGCAGTAGTCGACCGTGCACGCGTTGTCGTCCGCGCAGGTCGTCGGATCACCGGGCATGCAGACGCCGGCCGTGCACTTGTCGCCCACGGTGCAGGCATTTGCGTCGCTGCAAGTCGCGGCGCCGTTGCCGGACACGCATCCGAGGGTCGGATCGCACACCAAATCCGTGCACACGCCGGCGTTGGCGCAGTCTTTCACAACACCCGGCTGGCAAGAGCCCTTGGAGCACGCGTCGTTGGTTGTGCAGGCGTTGCCGTCATCGCAAGGCGCGGCATTGTTGGACGCTTGGCAGCCGGTCTGCGGCAGGCAGAAGTCCGTGGTGCAGGGGTTGCCGTCGTCGCACGCCGTGTCGCTGATCACGCCGGGGAGGCAGGTGCCGCCGGAGCACGCGTCGCCGACTGTGCAGGCGTTGCTGTCCGTGCAAGTCGCGGTGTTTGCCAAGTGCACGCAGCCCGTCTGCGCGTTGCAGGAGTCGTCGGTGCACGGGTCGCCGTCGTTGCAGGTTCCCTCGTCGGTGTTGCCATCGCAGTTGTCGTCAATGCCGTTGCAGACTTCCGGAACGACCTGACCAGGCTGGCAATTCGCGGTGCAGACTTTGCCGGTGCCGTTGGGGGACGCCGCGCAAATGCCGCTGATGCAGTCGCCCAGCACGTTGCACGGGCAGCCCAACTGGCCGCCGCAGCTCGTGTCGGGGCTCACGTCCGTGTCCTGCGTGGTCGCGTCGGCGATGTCCGCCGTGTCCGCGACGTCGGCCGTGTCGGGGAACTGCAGGTCGAGATCGATGCCGTCCGGCTGCGTGTCGCCCGTGATCGTGTCGGTCTGAATCAGGTCGTTCGTAATCACGCCGTCGAGCGTCGTGTCGCCCACGACCACGCCGTCTTGATCGACAATCGCGTCTGGCAAGAGGCCTGTGCCCTCGATCGCAAGATCGTCTTCGCAGCCGCCAATCGCGACGCTAAAGGCCACTGTGGTCAGCATTCCGAGCAAACGGATCATCCGCGTCTGACTCGGGAGACAACCAAGCAATTTCATGCCACGCGTTTCACTACACATCGAGAACTCCTGATCGGGCAAAATACAGCGCCGATGCCGCAATCATACTAGGTTTGCCTGCGAATTGGCGCAAGTTTGTGAAGTCTACTGGACAGCGCGCGAACGCGGGTGTGCTGGCTGTTTAGCGGTCGGGACGGACTTGAAAAGACCGCGGCGTAAAAGCCAGAGGCAGGAGGGAACTCAATTGAAAACGCGCGACTGCGCCATTGACGCTGATCAAGGTCACCGGCAGGTCGCCGCCGTCATCCGCCAGCGCGAATTCCGCTAACGTCTGGCGACAAACCCCGCACGGCGCGGCGGGTTGTGCCGCATCTGTGACGATCACGATTTCGCGAAATCGCCGTTCACCTTGCGCGACAGCGGAAACCACAGCGGTTCTCTCGGCGCAAACGGCCACGCCGTAGGACGCATTCTCAACGTTGACACCGAGATAGACGCGCCCTGACATACCGACAAGCGCCGCGCCAACCCGAAATCCTGAATAGGGAGCCCACGCGCGCTCACGAGCCGCAAACGCCTGCGTTGCAAGTGCAAGCAAGTGTGCATCTGTTAGCAATTCAGGCGCATCTTGCCACGGCGCGGTGCTCACGGCAGCCTCCGTACGCCCGGTGTATTGGGTATGGCTCGGACAATTCCACCCAAAAGTTCCACCATTTTCTGTGTCGCCTTTCCGGCCACTTCCCCCACGTGGGCATGATCGAGCGTCCCGACGCCCAAGCCAGCGCCCAGATTGGTGATACACGACAGCCCCAGCACGCGCACGCCCATGTGACGCGCGACGATCACTTCTGGCACCGTGGACATCCCGACCGCGTCGGCACCCATCGCTGCCAACATGCGAATTTCTGCCGGCGTCTCGTAGCTGGGTCCGAGCACCGCGGCGTAGACGCCTTCTTGCAGCCGCAACTGCTGTTCAGCCGCGACGCGATGCGCCAGCGCCCGCAGTTCGGCGTCGTATGCGACGGTCATGTCGGGAAAGCGCGGTCCCAGACGTTCGTCGTTGCGACCGACGAGTGGGTTGGCGCCCTGGAAGTTGATGTGATCGGCGAGCAGCATCAGATCGCCCGGCTGCAAGCGCGTGTGCACCGACCCCGCGGCGTTGGAGACGATCAGCGTGTGGATGCCCATTGCCGCCAGCATGCGCACGGGCAGCACGACCTGCTCCATCGAGTGACCTTCATATCGGTGAACACGTCCAGCCAGGACCAACACGTCGCGCCCTTGCCAACGACCCGCGACGAGCTCGCCGGCGTGACCTTGCACGGTAGAAGCCGCCAGATGCGGCAAGCGCGCATAGGGCACGCGTTTGGCGTTCTCGATTTCATTGGCCAGGCCGCCCAGACCAGAACCGAGCACCAGACCGATGCCCGCCGTGGACTTGCCGATGTGCTGATCGACCGCGCCAATCAACTCGCGCAACGCCGCTACCGTAGAAAATGCCATGTCTTCCTCGCTTTTGGCCGCAAAGCCGGGGGTACTGTCGCATGGTTGTTGCTTTTGTCGAGTTTGACCTGCGCTGCGTCGCCGGGCGCGCACTTTTCTTGCCAACGGGCAGCGGATGCGGCACACAGGGTGAAGTACGTCGGAGCACGCCTTGACCGTCAGCCCGCACCCAACAGCGCCAACCCGCGCCCACATTCTCATCGTCGAGGACGATCCGGCGATCCGCGAAGGGCTGGAGTTGAACCTCTCGCTTGAGGGGCACCACTGTGAGACCGCCGCGGACGGTGAACAGGCCATTTCCGCGCTGGAACGTCACGCCGTGGATCTGGTGCTGCTGGATGTGATGCTGCCCGGGCGCAACGGCTTTGAGGTGCTGCGTATCATTCGCGCGAACCGGCCTGAACTGCCGGTGCTGTTGCTCACGGCCCGCGCGGAAGAAGCCGACAAGATCCTGGGCTTGGAGTTGGGCGCAGACGACTACATCGTGAAGCCGTTTGGTCTGGGTGAACTGCGGGCGCGCATTCGCGCGGCTTTGCGGCGGGCGGGATTGCAGTCGCACGTGGGGCAGCCCGTGCGCGCGTTTGGCGACGTCGAAGTGGATCGCGACGGCCATCGCGTCAGGCGCCACGGCGAAGACGTGCCGATGACTGCGCGGGAGTTTTCGCTGCTGCTGCACTTTTTGGACAACCCCGAACGTGTGCTGAGCCGCGAGGCGCTCCTGAGACGGGTTTGGGGTCTGGAGCACGCGACGTTGCGGACGGTGGACAACTTCGTCATGCGACTGCGGCAGAAGCTGGAGCCCGATCCCGACGCGCCGCGCCATTTGGTGACGGTGCGCGGTGTGGGGTATCGCTTTGCGCCAACTGGCATCGAGATGTGAACCCAACGCGCTGACCGAAGTTTGAGATCATCGGTTCTCGACTCGCGGCGCGCCACCGGAAGCAGTTGTTCGCGGTCCAAGTCCGAAGCGCAACAGATCCACTCGACGATCGTTGGTGTTGGACTCGTGTCCTTGAGCTTAGCTCGGTTCTACGTGGGCGGCCGCCAAACGCCGCACGCTGTCTGCCACTTCTGACCACCGCTCGCTGACCAGGGTTGCGGCTTGTTCACGACGCTCCGCATCGCTCCAAGCGCGTTCCGATTCAGCCAAGGTTTCAATCGCTTCGGCCGCCGCCGCCAGATCCAGCGCGCCCAAGTTTGCCGCGGAAGAACGCAGGGAATGCGCCGCCCGTACTACGCCTGGCCGGTCATTGTTGGCCACGCCGTGGGCAATGAGCGCAAGCCGCGCCGGTGCGGTTCGCGCGAGTAGCGCCGCGAGGGCCGCCACCAGCGCCGCGCCGCCTTCGGCTCGCAGCCGCGCCAGAACGTCACTTTGCAAGCCTCCAGCCACGCGCACCTCCAGATGCCGTCCTTGGTGCGAAGAGTGTCGCACACCTCGTGGAAATTGTGAAGAATCCTTTAGGGTCGTCGCCGTTCAACTTGCGGGATCGCGGGCCGTTCCCTACGCTTGTTGGCCGCCGCATTGCTGCGGCTCTCACGCATTCCGGCCAACGACAGACCGCGGCCCGAGGTACCCATGTTCAGTTCATCTCGTTTTTTCCTATTGTCTGCCGCGGCGTTGACGTTTGGTCTGGTCGGTTGCGGAGAAGATGGGGCCATTACGCCTGTTGGGACGTCTGATGGGACGTCGACCGACGACAGCCAAATGCTGGGAACCGATGACAGCATGGCCGGCGCCGATGGCGTCACGCCGACAGACGACGCTGCTGTGACGGACGCGGTCGACCTCGATACGCTCAACTTGCCGGACGGCGACACGTCCGCGAGCGACGCCACCGTGGGTCCCGACGCCACCGGCAATCTCTGCTTGGACGCCAATGGCGGCGCCCTGACCTGCGACGACGGCAACACATGCACGACTGACACGTGTGACCCGGCGAAGGGCTGTCAATACACCGCGATCGCGGGATGCAAAGGGGGCGTGTGCCTGAACGACGACGCGTGCAAGCCGGCAAGTCAGGTGTGCAACACCGCCGCGCACGTCTGTGTCGACTGCACCGCTGCCGCAGGCTGCGCACCGGGCACGATCTGTGAGCTCGGCAAGTGCGTTGCTGCGAGCGGTTGCGCCTCCGACAAGGACTGCAAGGCCACCAACCAAGTGTGCGACACAGCCACCAAAGTCTGTGTGGATTGCCTCGCCACGGCTGATTGCACAGCGGGTTTGACGTGCGTCAGCCACAAGTGCACAGCGCAGACCAAGTGCGCGTCGTCCAAGGATTGCGCCGCGGTGTGCGACAAGCAAAGCGGGCTTTGCGTCGACTGCTTGTCCGACACGGACTGCAAGACCGAGCAGTTCTGCGGCGCCGACAAAGTCTGCCATGCCGACATCTGCGCCGGCAGCGTTTGCAGTCCTCAGGGCTTTTTTGCCTGCGCGGCCAACGGATCAGGCTTCTCCGTGCCGGTTCTCTGTGACGACGGCTCCGTGTGCACAACCGATACCTGTGACACGACCGCGGGCTGCACGTTCACGGCACAGCCCGATGGCACAGCGTGTGGCGGCGACGGTTCGGTGTGCGGTGCTTTGTCGAAGTGCCAGGCGGGCAAGTGCTTGACCGTGCAAAGCGCAGGCTGCGACGACCAAAATGTCTGCACCAACGACATCTGCGACCCCACATCGGGTTGTGTGCACACGCCGCAGCCCGGTGGCAAATGCACCGGACCCAAGGACGGTAGCCCGTGCACCAGCGGCAACGTCGCGTGTTTGGCATCTGGCGCCTGTGGGGAAGCGGCTTCACCCGGCTGGGTCTGCTGCGGCGGTACGTTTGGCGGACCCTGCGACGCCGACACGGCGGGCTGGGCTTTGTCCGGTGACGCCGCCACGGCGGAGAAAGTCGGCGATTCAAAGACCGCAGACGCAGCAGCAGATTTTCTGGCTGTCGGGACAGCGCCAACGGAGTCTGGCAAGGACGGCTCAGCCACGCACGCGCTGGCCTCGACCGGCCAGAAGTCCGGCGTGCTGACCCTGAGCGTTCAGGTCATCAGTGAAGAATTTGCTGCGGGCTGTGGGCAAAACCAGAACCAGTCCTACCAGGATTCGTTGACCGTGCAGATCGATGGCGCCCCGGTGCTGACGCTCACGATTGGCGATTTTTGCGCCAAGACGTTCATGCTGCCCAGCAATGGCACCATCGTTGCGGCGCAGCCAGGCGCCAAAGGCACGTACCCGATGGGTCTGTACGACGCCGGCACGAATCCCACGGGCAAAGCGGCGCAGCGCACGCCGTGGATCGTGTTCAACGTGCCGGTGAGCGGTCTGAATCCGAAAGCGCCGATGACGGTGTCCGTGACCGCGAAGTCGGTCGGCGATCAGAAGAATCGGACGCTCTATCTGGTGGACGGTCTGCAGTTGCAAACGGTGGCGCAAACGACGTGCGTGGATGGCAACTGCTGCCAGACCGCAGCGGCGTGCGACCTTTGCGGCGGTGGCAAAACGTGCGCAACGTGCGCTGGCAAAGACTGCGACGGCGACGGCATTCTCACCGCGAATGACAACTGCCCGATCAACAGCAATGCCGACCAGAAGAACGCCGACGGCGACGTGCTGGGCGACGTGTGTGATCCGTCCAACTGCATCAAGATGACGTGCGCCGATTCACTGCGGCAGGAATGCCTGAATGGCACTTCCGTTCCGAATTGCTGCAAGTCGTCGGCTGACTGCGGCGACGCCAACGCTTGCACCTCGCCCACCTGCTCTGGTGGCGGCTTTGGCGGCAGCGGCACGTGCGGTCAACAGACCACCCAGAACTGCTGCCAGTTCAACAGCCAGTGCGACGACAAGAACGCGTGCACGCTCGACACGTGCAGCGGCAACAAGTGCCAGCACCAGAACATCCCGAACTGCGGTGGCTAGAGACCCGACCAAGTTGACGTCGGAACGACGTTGGCCGCAGTCGACGGCATAATGGGTCGGGTCTCTAGGACCGCGAGCGCGCACCAGTCGTCCCGTGCCGCGGTGTCGGCTGCTTCGACGTTGGAATTCGGTCAGCGCGCCTCGTCCCGCAGCGACGACAGTTCCGCAAACTTCGGCAAGAACGCGCGATGTTCGGCGGACAGCCACTCGAAGTTGACTTGCCGGTCTGTCACTTCCCAAAACGCCCGCTCGTTCTGCTCGACGAGTTCGTCGCAAATCTTGGCGATGACCGCGACGGGCAGGTCCTTCAGGTCGTCTGCGACGCGTTGTGCTTGCGCGGCGTGGCCCCGCTCCAGCAACCCAGAGCCGAGGATAAACTTGGCCTTGACCAGCAGCGTCAGCGGCTGCTGCGGATTGCCGTGGCTGAATGAAAGGACTTCCGTCAGCAGCTGATCGGCCGCCGCCGAGTTGCGCTTGGTCGCCTCCAGGGTCAGCCAACCCAAATCAAAACCGGCAATTTGCGTGGCAAACGCGATGCCCACTCCAGCCGCCTGTTCCGCGTAGCCGCGAAATCGCTTGCCGACGCCGCGCAGCAGGTCGGGTTTGTCGGTCAGCTCCGAGCCCAACTGCCTGTATTGGTAAAACAGGTCGTAGAGCGCGTGCACATCCTTGCGCTTGATCGCCTCGCGCAGGTAGTTGTGGAAAAAGCGCTGCGCCACCACAAAGGCTTCCACATCACCCCGCGCTGCCGCTTGGCTTGCCACGACGCGCGTCGCATCGCTGATCGCCGGGATCGCATCGGTCGACTTGGCCAAGGCGTTTTGGTACGCGAGGTACATTTGCGTCATGACGCGCAGTTCAAACCAGTTGCGTTCGTCGTTGATGATCGAAAGCGCTTCTTGCGACGCGCCGATGAAATCGCCGCGATCGACTTGAAACCACGCGGCGGGCAGCTGCGACTTCAGTTGGCCGTACTGTTCCAGCAACACTTTGCAGCCCCAGATGCCTTCGAGCGCCACGCTGCGGTCGGCGCGGTCGATTGACTTCAAGATGATCGTGCCCGTTTGGTGCATGCGCTCGTGCACGATGTCCTGGGCTTTTTCCACCGGAATTGAGCCGTTCAGCGCGCCTTTGACCGCGTTGAGCGTGTCTTTGTGTAGCCGCTCCAGGATGGTTGACGGATCGAGGAAGCGCACGACGTAGAAGAAGTAGGGAATCAATGCTGCCCAGCCGACCATCGCGCCAAAAACCGCCAGACGAATCGTCCACATCGGCGCAAAATCCGGGCCGACCATCCACGCTGCCCAGAGCACGTGCGCGGCGCCAAAGGCGATGAGTCCGAGCATGATCTGGTTGGTTCGATCGCGCAGGAACATGTCGATGAGCTTGGGCGTGTGCATGTTCGCCGTCAGCGGAATCGCCAGACCGATCGTCGCAATCAGCATGGCCAGCACGTTGTTGTAGGCGCGCGCCATGGGCGAAAGGATGTCGACCAACTTGGCGTTGTTCTTGGCGACCCACGAGACCTTGTCCATGCCGGGACTGCCAGCGTGCCACCATTCGAGCAAGAATTCACCGATGAAGAACACGCTCATGGCGAGCGCGGCCCACACGAAACTGCGGACAAAGCGTGCACGCGATTCCATCGCAACTCCTTTCGATTGGCAGGCGAGCCAAACAAAGCGTGCGCTCGGACTGGGGGAGGGTCAACGGCTCCAATTGCGGAAGCAGCGTGAAATCCTCGTCAATTCGTCAGGGAATTGTCACGTTCGCGCCTTCTTGCACCGCGCGTTCGGGCACCTGCACATCGCGCGTTTGCCCGCCAAAGGTCACACGCCAAGGCGAGCGCGCGACCAAACCGTACGGCATGTCCTGCGTGGCATAGGGCACTTGAAGCGTGAACCGACCGGCCGCGTCCGCCTGTCCGACTTGCCGGAACACAAAGGCGGGCGGCCCCGGGTGCTTGATCTCCACCGTCGCAGTGACCAACGTCCCCGCGGGCGCTTGCCCCACAAGCCGCGCACCGCGTACGCGCTCAAAGAGTGCAATCTCGCGCAGCGGTCCGCGCACCTGGCCCTGCCAAAGCGACGGGAGCTCCAAGGGCGAGACGTGGACGCGACGCAGCGTTCCGGTGCCGACGGCAGAACCGCGTGCCGTCCCCGCGTCGAGCAGTAACCGCGTTCCCACGTAGGCCAGCGCGTGCTCGAGATCGGGGCGCTGCATGCCGATTTCCTCGGCGTTGGCGGTGAGCACTGACCACGGGGTCGCCATCGTCCACAACCAACGCACTTGGCGTCGCTGCAGCACAGGTTCGGCACGCGCGAAGTCGCTTGCGAGGAGCACACGCATGGCGTCCTGCAGCGCGTCGCGCTCTTTTAGTTCTGTGAAATTGCTGGCGATGACCGGTTGGCCCGTCACGTGCAAGATCTTGTGCCCCACGTCCCACGGCGCGAGCACACAACGGTTGCCCGTGGACGGTGGCGGCAGGCGGTCGCGCATCCAGACGAGCATGCGCCAGACCGATTCCTCGTGCGCGCTCCAGTGATCGGCCTCAACGAGCGGCGGTACGAGCGTCAAGACGCTGAGGGCGCCCAGCACCGCCAGCGTTCGTCGCAATACGACCGCTTGCAGCGTCAGCACCGCCGACCACGCCAGCACGTACGGCACGGCAAAGACGAGGCCAAAACGCGTTTGCAGGAGCGCGAGCGCCGCCGTCGCGACGTAGAGCCAGATCAGCCAATGGCGCCGTAGAGGCGGCAGGTGTGCAAACCCCAGTGGCAGGAGCGGCAGCAGCACAACCGCGCCACCCAGGACGAAGAACGGCTGCGGCAGTGGCTGACGCCAGAAAGGCTTGCTTTCTTCGATCGTGGCGACCATGCCCGCACGCCCGGAAAAATCGAGCAGCGCAGCGAACGCGTGGCGCATGTCCGTGTCCGTCAGCGCGGCCAGCGCAACAGCCGCGGCACCGGTGAGCGCCGCCAACGCCAACGCACGCGAGCGCTTGTCTGCGTCCGGACCGATGCCGGCGAGACCTGCGGTCAACGCTGCCACAAAGCCACCCAGCAGCCACAGCGTGAACCGCGAGGGTGCGTGCGGCGCGACGAGACCGTGCACGAAATACGGCGCCTGAACGATGACCGGCGTCGCCAGCAGCGCACCCAGCCCCACAGCCAGTACCATCGCGCGCAGCACGCCGCGGCGGTCGGGACCTGCGGGAAGCGCCGTCGTCGCGGTCAGAAGCGCTGCGGCCGTGACAACGAGTTCGGCGATCCACGCCTCCGTCATCAGTGCGTGCCCCAAGCCGAGGATGACACCCAGCAGCAGGGTTTCACGCCGCGCGGGCCTGTCCAGAAGCGCGTCGACCGACCACGCGAGCGCCGCCAGCCAGAGGCCGAGCAGCATGTGGTGGTCGACAAAGCCAAAAGCCGTGTACCAGATGTGCAGCGGCAGCAGACCCAACAGCAGTCCCGCCAGCAGACCTGCTAGCGCACCGAGCCACGCGGTCGCGAGCGCCCAAGTCGCAGCCGCCGTCACAACGCCCGCGACGACCGGGGTCCACGCGGCCAGCCGCTCGACGTCGCGGACCGGCGCGCTCGCGGGCAGCACCAGGTGAGCCAGACCCGCAGTGAGCCGCTCGATGCCGCCCGGCCACGGCGGAACTGTGCCTTCAGGGCAGCCCAGACCGGCGTCCCGATCGGGCACATGGGGGAAATTCTGATACGTCGCGACGATGCGCCGCAGGTAATAGTGCGAGTCTGACGAGACGGGGCGCACAGTGCCGTCGGGCTGCCGCATCGCGGACGTACCCACAACGCGTGCCGTCAGCGCGACCGCCACAACGACGATCAACGCGCCCAGACGTCGCCCCATCACTTACTCCAGAAACCGCAGCTGCAGTGTCCCGGAAGTCTGGCGCTGACACCGAACCGCCAACTGCCCGTCCAACAGCGTCCACAGCGGCTCGACAAGCAGGTCTGCGCGCCACCCCGATAGGCTCAAGGCCTCCGTTAGCGACGCGCGCGTGCTGAGCGGTTCACGGACGGCGTTCAGCAGCGTCTCGCGCTTGACCAGCAGTTGCGGCGCCAGGTTTTGCTTCACCGCGATGTCGTTCACCAAAAGCATCATCAGCGCTGCGACGGCTTCCAGTTCCCAGCCCGGCGGCGGTCGTCCCGGAGGCCGGTGGTGCGGCTCCGCCAGCCCGCGCGTAACGGCGTCGATCCAGCGCTGCGCGTGACGGTACACCGTGCGGTGGTTCAGACGACGGTCGTTCTCCAAGTCGCTGCGCCGCACGGGGGCGACGCGCGCCAAGGTGTGCAGCATTTCATCGGGCAGCAGAAAATGCGGGACAATGTCTTCTTCTTGGGCGATCTGCTCGCGCTCTGCGGCCAGCGCGCGGACAACACCGGCTTCGCGCGCGTCCATTCGCCTTGCGCCTGCTACACGCTGGAACGCCGCATCGGGATCGCGCACGTACGGTGCCGAGTCGGTGAGCGCTGCGCACTCTTCAGCGACCCATTCCTCACGACCGAGTCGGGTCAGTTCCGCCTGCAACAGCGCGTGAAGCGGCAGCAGGTTCGCCACATCCCCCGCGGCGTATCCGACCATGCGGTCCGGGAGCGGACGCTTGCTCCAGTCGGCCATCTGATCGCCTTTGGGCTGATGCACGCCGAGCATCGCTTGCAGGAGCCCGCTCAGGCCGATCTGCAACCCGTGGCCAAGAAATGCAGCCGCGATTTGCGTATCAAAGACGCGTTCCGGGAGCAGGTTGAACTGCAACCACAGGATCCGCAGATCGTTGCGCAGGGCGTGGCCGATCACCGTCAAGTCGGGCCGCCGCATCGCCGCGACGAGCGGCTTCAGGTCGATGTCGGCCAGCGGATCAACGAGCCACAGGCCATCGTTCGTCGCGAACTGGAGGAGCATCAGCCGCGGCACGTAGGTCCGTTCGCTGTGGAACTCGGTATCAAAGCCCACCAGCTCAGCACGGCCCAGCGCGTCCACGAGCTCCTGAAGCTGCGGCTGTGTGGCGACGATCGGCGGAGTACGCGGCTGCGGTGGCATGGTCGAGGGCCTTTGGCGAGGCGGCATGACGCGCCACGGCACGCGACTTTAACAGGACTCAAAGAATCGGTGTAGCGGCATGTTGTCGCATTTCTTGACACGGCGGATGATGTGCGGTACTGAACATTTGTGCGGTACCAAGTCGCACCGACGGTGGCAATCATGGCAAACACGGAGCTGACCCCGCGTCAGCAGAACATTCTCGATTTTGTACATGAATTCCAGCAGCAGCACGGATATCCGCCGTCGATTCGCGAGATCGGTGAGTTCTTTGGCATTCGCTCGACCAACGGCGTGTCGGACCACTTGCGCGCGCTTGAGCGCAAAGGTTTTCTGAGCCGCAACGGTCACCTCTCGCGTTCCTTGCAAGTGGTGCGCGATGAGACGCGTTTTGTGCCTGAGGCGGAAGAGCAAGACGGCGACGACGTGCCCGTCATTGCGCGGACGACGGCGACGGGGCGAACGCTCTCGCTGGCCGCCAAGCAGACGAAGAGCCCGGCGCTGCAGCGCGGCAATGCCGTGGCGGTGCCGGTGATGGGACGCGTGGCCGCGGGCCAGCCGATGTTGGCGGTGGAGGACAGCGAGGATTCGCTCGTGGTCGACAGCTACCTACTGGGCGGTCCGGGTGAAGTTTTTGGCCTGCGCGTCGTCGGCGAGTCGATGATTGACGCGGGTATCCTGCCGGGCGACTTTCTGTTCGTGCGCAAACGCTCGACCGCGCAGTCGGGCGACATCGTCGTGGCGATGATTGAAGGCGAAGCGACGGTGAAACGCTGGTTCCCCGAAGGCGACCGCATTCGTCTGCAGCCCGAAAACGCGACGATGAAGCCAATCTACGTGAACCGCGCGGATTTTCGCGCCGTGGACTTGCTGGGAACCGTCGTCGGCATCTACCGCAAGCTGGTGTAACGGTTGGCTGTTCCGCATGTCATACCCTACCAGGGGTCCAAGCGCCTGCTGGCGCCGGCGATTTTGGCAGTGCTGCACGAGCGGCTCGCCGGCCAACCCGTGCACAAGCTGTACGAGCCGTTTGCGGGCTCCGCAGCGCTGAGCCTGGCGGCTGCGAGCGCGGATTTGGCCCAGTCACACGTCGTGGCAGATTCCTACGCGCCGCTCGTCGGACTTTGGCAAGAGATCGTCGATGCGCCCGAACGCTTGGCGGACGCCTATCGGCTGCTCTGGAATGCCGGTGAGTACGAGGCTGTCCGCCACGCGTTTCACACGGAACCCACGCCGGAACGGCTCTTGTACCTGCTGACGCGCTGCGTGAAGGCGGCGGTCCGTTTCAATCGTCAGGGCGCGTTCAATCAGGCGGCGGATCGACGGCGCCGCGGCACGCACCCCGACCGTGTGGCGCAACAGACAGCGGCGGTGGCGGCGCTGCTCCGCGGGCGCACGACGTTGCGAACCGGCGAGGCGCTCATCACCACAGCGGACGCACAGGCGGGTGACGTGGCGTACTTGGACCCGCCCTGGCATGGCACGACGACTGGTCGCGATGTGCGGTACCACAGTGGCTACGCGCAGGACGACCTTGTCGCGCTGATCGAGGCGCTCCATGCGCGCGGAGTCTTGGTGCTACTGAGCTACGACGGCAAGCGCGCGGGCCGTGATTTTGCCCAGACGCTGCCGACCTCGTTGGTCCGCCTCGACCTGCCGGCGATGCGATCGGCACAAGCGACGCTGCTTGGTCGCGCAGAGTGGACAACGGAGTCGCTGTACGTCACGCGTTGACTGAAACTGTGGCGCGGGAATCGCGCTACGGCAATGTATCCAAAGCCCGTTCAAACGCGTCCAACTCAGCCAATTGCCAGTGTTGGACATCCAGCAACAGGCTGGGACCGTCCTCGCTGGCTTGCGCCCCGCCAACCGCGAAGACTTGCACGTCCCCTTCACGTGAGCGAAACGTCATCTGCTGCGGCTCACCCGGCATGTCATCGCGTTCAACGTGGCGCGCGTCCCCGTCCAGACGGACCATCACCGCGTGTGCGTCGCGATCGACGGTGATCTGCGCGCGCTTCAGATACAGCCCGTCCAAATCGAGCGCGGCCACGAACGGCTCCGTGACTGCGCGCGAACGGTGACGAGCGGGCGGCTGGCCCTGTGCGGGTGCGATTGTCGGCAGATCGTGTGGCGTCGCCAGCGGCACGAGATCGCGCGGGTCTTCCGGCTCAAGCGGACGCGCAGGCGGCTGTGGCGCCATCGATTGCGTTTTCGAGAGTGGCGACATCCGCGAGGTCCGTCGTTTCATCGACCGTGGCAGAAGCGCGCCGTCAGCTGCCGCATGTTCGCCTGGCGTCATCGTTACGGTCGGTCCACGGGCGACGCTGATCGTTTCCTTGGCCAACTTCGCCTGTGGCAGCTCAACGGTCAGGCGCCACTCGTCAGTGTCCGTCCGCGGCGACTTGCGGTCATCCAGCGACAACTGCGGCGCCTCGACGTGCCGATCCAGCGCCGCGCGCGGCTTGGGAGGCGGCTGCTTGTGGGCACGTTCACGCAACTTGACGGCGTCGGCCACCGCGTCCAACTCCATCTGCCACAGCAGGAGCGCCGCTTCCTCCGCGCGCATCGCGGTGAGTCGCCGTTCGATCAGCGCCGACCGTGCGGCCGCGATCTCCGCACGTTCCCTCGTCAGCGATTCCGACCACGCGGCGGGCGGAAGCAAAGAACGTGTCTCTTCGGGCAGCCAGCGATCCAGCCACTGCAACCGCTCCGTGAGATCTTCCGCCACAGCGCGCAAGTGATTGTGTCGCAGCCAGAGTTCAACCTCGGTCTGCGCGATCGCGATCTCGTTGTCCAGAGACATCAGCTTTCCCGTCGCATGTTGCTCACGCGCGCCCGGTAACCTGCCAATTCTGGCGCGCCAGGGTGACGCTGATCAAGCGCGTCCAGCAGGGCTACCGCGCTGTCGTGAAAGCCGCGTTCGATGAAGAACTCCAGCGTGCCGATGTCCCGGCTCATGTCGCGCGGCGCTGGCGTGGAATCCACCGCGCCGCCGCCCTGACGCGACAACCGCGGGCGCGGCAGAATCTTGGACCGTGGCTGGGCGGGCGCGACCGGGTTGAACGCTGGTTCCGGCTCCGCCACCGTCTGCGGCTGGGCGCGCGGCATCACGGGCATCATCAGATCCGGCAGGGGCTTGTCTGCGAGGCGCAAACCATGTCGTTCCAGCACATCGGAGTTGATTTCCTCCACCAGCGTCCGCTCGGCCGTCTCAAAACCGGCCTCGTCATCCCAGTCCGCATCGTCGCCGTCGGAATCGTCCAGTTCCGAGAGCGCGTCGAGCGCCGGCTGATGCGTCACGCGGATGGACTGCGAAACCGCGCGCGCGGGTGCCAAATCCGCGCTTCGTTGCGCGTTCTCGGCTGGTCGCGCGGGCTGAATCGTCGGTGTCACGGCGTGCGTTGGCGTGGCGGCCTGCGGGGGCGGGGCCTGCACCGTTGGTGCCCGCGGCTGTGGCGCCGTTGGCTCGTTCACGTGGCGCCCGGTGATGGCCTGCGCGGCAGTGGGTGCGTGGACGATCGCCGGCATGGGCTTCGTCGCATTTGCCGGTTCCGGGCGCGTGTCGCGTATCAGCGGCGTTGTAGGCACCGGCGGTGGCTCGTCCGCCGGTAGCGGCGGCGCGTCGTCCAGCAGCGAGGCCGATTTGTCCTGTGCCTGACGCGTGATCGCGGCCTGCAACCGCGCTAGATCCGCTTCTGGCAGCGCCATCGTGCCCGGACGGCTGCGTGCCACGGTCAAGCCGCTCTCCCCGGCTTCCGCGCTGTGACCTTGCACCACCACCGGCGCACTGCTCGACCCAGCCTGCAATTCGATGACCGTGCCGCCCTGCACGGACGGGGCCATCACGCCGATGTGCGCACGCGCGCGCTCGTCGTCCGGTGCCAACCAGTAGAGCCGTTCTAGCGCCTTGTTCGCTTCCTCGCGCAGGCCATTGCGTTCGAACGTTCGAATCAACTGCCGACAGATGACCGCTGCTTTCTCTCGCTGGCCCAACTGTTCGAGCGACTCGATGATGAGTTCCAACAATTCCGCATCGTTAGGCACCGACTCATAGCAGCGCAGCAACTTGCCTAACGCCAAGGACGGCCGACCAGAACGTACGTAATGCAGCGCCAGATCGTGGGCGAGCGTCACGTCGGTCGCTTCCAAACCATGGGCGCGCTCAGCGACTTTTTCCCAGTCTTCAACCGAGCCTTTGCGCAGGAGCGTCGCCGCCAGCGTGCGCATGAGTTCGGCCGCCTCGTGGTTGTGACCCGCGCGCGCCAGGTGTTCGGCGAGTTGCAGTTGCCCTGCCAGATTGTCTGGATCCAGCTCCAGGAGTCGACCCAGCACCTGCATCATCTCGCCAAACTGCCGTGCCCGTTCGTAGATCTCAAAGGCCGAGGCGTATTCGCGCGCGGCGTCCTCCACCATGCGCAACTGCTGCTGGACGTCACCCAACGCGACGCGAATCTCCGCTGCTTCCGGACGAATTTTCGCTGCTTGCCGCAATACTGCGACCGCTTTTACCGGCGCGCCACGGGTTGCATAGGCCTCGGCGATCGACAGGAGTTCCGCGACGGCTTCTGCCGACTTGCCCGCCGCTTGCAGCCCTTCCACCTTCTTGAGCCGATCGCGAACGTCCTGAACGCTGCCCACGGCATCGCCAACCCGCGTGACTCCAGAGGTCAGCGGGCGACGGAAACGATTCGGATCAGCACTGGCGGGCGCGGCCACGTTGGCTCCGGCAGACAGCGGTTAAGACTCTACTTGGTGCTGACACGCTCGACGTACCGGCCGTCGCGGGTGTCGATCTTGAGCACATCCACATCGGTAATGTACAGCGGAACTTGCAGTTTGTAGCCGGTTTCCACCGTCACCGACTTCGTCGCGCCTTGGGCCGTGTTACCGGCGATGGCGGGCTCGCATTCGGTGATCTTGGCGATGATGAAGTTCGGCAGTTCGATCGCGATCGCGCGGCCGTTGTACAGCAGGATGTCGACCTTCAGGTTTTCGGTCAGGAAGTTCTTGGCGTCACCGACGGCGGCGTCGGGCACGTCGAAGCTCTCAAACGACTCAGAATTCATGAAGTTGTACGCGCCGTCAAAGTACATGAACGTCGCCTCGATCTCCTCGCACTCAGCGGCGTCGACCTTGTCGCCCGAACGGAACGTCTTGTCGATGACGTTGTTCGTCAAGAGGTTTTTGATGCGGGTGCGCACAAACGCGGAGCCCTTGCCCGGCTTGACGTGCTGGAAATCGACGATCTCCCACGGTCCACCGTCCATCTCGAACTTGAGGCCTTTCTTGAACTCTGAGGTATCGATCGTTGAAGCCATGTCTTGGTCTCTTTCCTAAGTCAAATGAATTGGTTGGCGCGCCAAACCGTTCACGCGTGTTGTGACGCCCGCAGATGCGCGACGAGCGCTCGAAGCGCCCATTCGTACCCTTGTGCGCCCAGTCCTTGGATGCGGCCCATCACCACATCTGCCAGCAAGGACTTGTGCCGAAACGCTTCTCGCGCTTCCGTGTTGCTCAAATGCACCTCGATCGCCGGCTTGGCGACCGCGATCACCGCGTCACGCAGGGCGACGCTGGTGTGAGTATAGCCTGCCGGATTGAGGATGTAAGCGTCTGTCAGCTTGCGCGTCGCATGCAGGTAGTCGATCAGCGCACCCTCGTGATTGCTCTGGAACGTCCTGACTTCACAAGACAGTTCCTGACCAATCGCGGCCAAACGCGCGTCGATCTCCGGCAACGTCACGTGGCCGTAGTGCGCCGGTTCGCGTTCTCCGAGCAAGTTGAGGTTGGGGCCGTGAAGGACGTCGACGCGCATGCCGTGGGTTGTCGCCTGTCGCGGCCGATCGTGTCAACTGCGCTTTACGCCGTTGCGGCCATCCGAACTTCCTTGACGTAGCGGAAGAATGTGCCGCGCGGCAAACCAGACTTGCGCCACGCCGTCGAGACTTGCGACTCGCCCGCCAGCAGATCGGCGACCGCGCGGTGCCGTTCCGCCTTGCGGTCGGTTCGGCCGCCTTGCAGCAGACGGAGCGGCGCTTGCCCGGGCGCGACATCCTCCAGCAGCGCGCGCAGATCATCCAACCGCAGTTGATGGAAATGACCGCGCAATTGCAAGCGCTTGGCGACGTTGCGCAGCTGCCGCACGTTGCCTGGCCAGGGCTGCGCTTGCAGAAGCGACGCCGCGCCGACGGGCAGAGGCAGTCCGTCGAGGAACTGCGTAAACAAGGCGACGACGTCGTCGGGACGCTCGCGCACAGGGGGCAGATGGATGTGCGCGACGTCGAGTCGGTGCAGCAGGTCGAGACGGAAACGACCGTCGGCGACGTGGCGCGGCAAGTCGCGGTGGGTCGCGCAGACGATCCGGACGTCGACCTGGCGGACCGGGCCACCCAGCACCTGCACTTCACCCACCTCCAGCACGCGCAGCAGCATCGCCTGTGCGTCTGCGGGCAACTCGCCGATCTCGTCCAGAAACAGCGTGCCACCGTCCGCGCGCTCGAACGCACCTTTGCGGTTCTCCGTTGCGCCTGTGTACGCGCCGCGTTGGGCACCAAAAAGCTCGGCTGCCACGGTATCGCCCGTCAGCGTGGCGCAGTTGACGGCGAGCCAGGGACCGGAACGCCGATCGGAGAGCTTGTGAATCGCGCGCGCCGCCAGCTCCTTGCCCACGCCTGACTCGCCCGCGATCAGCACCGGCCACGCCGTCGTCGCCGCGACCGCCAGCTCCTGCATGGCCGCAATCATTTTGGGCGCGCTCGATCCGAGATCGCCGATCTCGACACGGTCGCCGCGCGCCGCCAGCACGAGCACCGGAATCGCCCCCAAACGCAGGAGATCGCCCGACTGCAGCGCGATCGGCCGCGCAGTGAGCGACTTGCCGGCCAGCGTCGTTCTGCCCTCGCCCGCGAGATCCACAGCCTCCAGCCGTTGGCCGCTCGCTTGCAGCCGGAGATGCCGCGTGGCGACGCCGGGTCGCGCGATCCGCACGTCACAAGCCGGACTACTGCCCAACTCCAGCCGCGTGCCCACGTCCAGCCGCCGCCACCCGTTCGTACCTGGCACACACACCAGCCAACGCAAATCCTGCATCATGGTCGCCTCCTGGATCCGTCGTTACGCCGCCAACTGCGCGTCGTGCGCGCACAATTCCATCATCAACTCGCGACGTCCGTGCGCGCCCGCGGGCACACAGGGCAGCGCGTTCAGCAGTGCGATGCCCGCCGCGTGATCGCCCGTCGCGGCCAGGCCGATCGCGACGTTGAACAGCCAGAACGCCAGCTCATCGCGTCGTTCGTGTGCAGCCACACGCCAGGCCATCGGCGTGATCGCCGCCAGTTCCTGCAGCGCCCCCAGACGCACCAGCTCATCCCCCACGCGATCCCGCGATTGATGCGTCAGCCGCGCGATCGACACGGTCTGCGCCACCGCATCCCGCACCACCTGCAACCGCCGCGTTTCTTGCATCCCCAGACCGATCTTGCCGTCAAAGCCCATCTGACCCTCCCTTGTGTCCGCGCTTCTCTGTGCGCGTCGTCCAAGGAGGTATTCGTGCCGTTGCGGTTTTTGCCGCGGCACTTTTTGCACTTTTTTGCCGAAGGTGCGTTTTTGTGGCGATCGGCTACACTCACAGGCCGGGAATTCTTCGAATTCCCAACCTCTGAGCTTGATGTTTGATCCCGCGGCCGAGAATCGCCTGAAGTGAATTCAGGCGGTTTCAGCCGCTGCCCGTCCGCAGCCGCGGTCTGGGAGAGCCTGCGAAGACAAGCTTTCACAGGCTCTCACGCGCGCTTTTGCCCTCGCTGGCTACAGCCCAGGAGCTTGTTCGTGTCCAAGAAAATCCGTAATCGTCCCGAAGACTTGAAGTCCACTTCTACTGCGGAATCCGACGCCCCCGTCGTCCGCAAGGTTGTGCCCGTTGCGCCGCGCCCGCTGACCGTCAACAGCGAAGAAGACTGGAAAGATCACGTCCTTCCGCTGCTTTTGGGCTTCATCTGCGCGTACTTGCCCTACAAGGTCGAGCCGCACATTCGCGATCTGTTCCAGTTGCCCAAGCAGATGATCATGGCCGAAGCCGCGGCGTGGCTCGTGCTGCTGGCCGGTGCTCTGGCGCTTGCCGGGCGTCCGCTGAAGCTGCCCAAGACGCCGATGATCTGGCCAGGGCTGGTGCTCATGCTCGCGATCGCGGGCGGCGTCTACATCGCGCCGCAGCAGACCGGCGGCGTGCTCTCGATTTTTGCCCGCATGGACGCGCACCGGTGGGTGTCGGCGGCGGTGATCTTTGTGATCGCGCTCTTGAGCCTGACCACGCCGAAGCGGCTCTGGTACATCATCGCGGGCAACTTGTTGGGCGGCCTTCTGGTATCGCTCATCGGCATTGGCGAGCAACACAACATTCGCGGGCTGCTGCCTGACCCGCACTGGAACCTCATCACGATGCCGGGCTCGACCTTTGGCAATCGCAACATGGCGGCCCAGGAGATCGTTGCGGTGATGCCCGCGGCGTACGTCGTGATCATGCTCTGCGTGCGCTGGATTCTGACTGGTCGTGTCTGGCAGGGCCTTGTTCTGGGCATTTCGTCGGCCATCGGCCTCATCACGATGCTCTACTTCCTTGTGCTCACGGTCACGCGTTCGGCGTGGCTGGGCGCGGGAGCGGGCGTGGCTGTGGCGGCTGGCGTGCTTCTCGTTGGCGTCTTGTGGCGCGCACGTCGCGACGCTTTTGCTGAAAGTCAGGAACGGTCAGGACTTTCCGCGCTGTTTGGCGCGTCGACGCGCAACGTATTGAGGACGGCAGCGGGCGTGGCCATCACGCTGTTGACGATCGTCGCCGTGGCCGACCACTTCAAGCCCGCGGATACCGGCGCTTCGGCCGACGACAAGAAGAAGATGTCGGTGCCCGAACTCTTCAAGTCCTTCTTTGACAGCAAGGCGAACCACTACCGTTGGCGCATCGGCATGGCCGAATCGACTGTCGAAGCGATCAAGAAGAAGCCGCTGGGCGGCGGCGCGGGCAACTGGCGCGTGATCTATCCGCAGTACGTGACGCAGCGCGAAAAGAACGAGATGTTCAACATCGCCAAGCAGCCGATCCGCGCGCACAACGACTTCCTGCAGTTTGGCTCGGAATTTGGCGTACACGGTCTGCTGGCGCTGCTCACGCTGTTGGGCATGGCGGCTTGGATGACACTGCGGACGGTGCGAAAAGCGGCATCTTCTGACGACAAGGATCAGGACGACGCGGCTTGGCTGGCGTTTTGTGCGCTGGCCTCGTTGGCGTCGCTCGTGGCGATCTGCGGCGACGCCATGGCGTCGTTCCCGCTGCAACTGCCTGGACCTACGTTTCTTTTTGCCTTGCATTTGGCGACGATCGCTAGCGCGGAGGCGATCCTCTACAAACGCGGCTTCTTCGGTGACGGCGAGAACCGCACCGTGGTCACGCCGATGTGGCTGGGCGGCGGCGTGCTGGCAGCCGGCGTGATCGGCCTGAAATTCCTCGGACCGATCTACCTGGTGCCGGGCGACGTGCACCTGGACACGTATCGCAGCTTGTCGGTGGAAGAAGCCAAGGAAAAAGGCCTGCACCAGCGCTGGCTTGTGGCGGAACTGGGCTTTACCGATGGCCGCGCGCTGCAAAAAGGCGGTCGTGCACAGGCGGGTCTGCTGGCGATTCAAAGGGCGATCGCGCTGAACCCGGACGACTTCCAGAATCACTTCATTGAAGGCCTGAACCTGAACAGCCTGGGTCAGACCAAGGGCGCGATCACGAGCATCGAAAACTCGCTGAAGCTCTATCCGAACCTGCTGAACGCTTGGGTGAATCTGGCGATGTTCAACCGCCGCTTGGGCGACGACAAGAAGATGAACGAGGCGATCGACATCGCGATGAAGTTGAAGCCCGACGAGCTGATCGCGCTGAACGTGCGCGCGGCTTGGCTGGAGGAAAAAGCCGAATACGCGACAGAGCTGAAGATTCTGAAGCCGCAGATCAAGCCGTACGCGGAATACCGGCTCTCGCCGAATTGGCCGACCGATGACAACGGGCAGCTGCTGGGATCCTGGAAGACGACGCTGACGCACTGCGTGACGGCGGCGCGCAAGTCAGAACAGTGGGCGGATCTGGCGGACTTCTTGACGCTTCTCTACGCGGAGCCCGTGGCCAACGACGGCCGGTCCGAGGAACAGAAGGACAAGGAGAAGATGGATCGCGCAACGGATCTGGGCGAGGTGTTGGGCAAGCTTGGCCGTTGGAACGAGGCGCTGCCGCATTTCAAGGAAGCCGCGGAACTGGCGCGCGCGCAGTACCCGGATCAGAAGAAGAACTACGCGCTGGCGCTGATTTACAACGACGGCTTTGCCGAGGCGCAGCACCAGATGCAGGTCGCGCTGCAGGTCGGGATGACCAAGGACAAGGCCGGCGAACTGCTGGACGAATGGGCGAAGGGGCTGCCCGCCAAGGCGGCGGAGATTGGCAAGATCCGCGAGAAAGTTGTCGGCAAGCCGGCCGCACCAGTACCCGCAGCCGCGGAAGAGTTGAAAACACCGTGAGTGAGACCATTCGGATTGAGGTCCAGCCCCATGAAGGCGGCACGCGGCTGGATGCGCTGCTTTGTTTGCGCGTGGACGGCTTGTCGCGGGCACGTGCGACGGAGCACCTTGCGGGCGGCCACGTGCGGCTGATCGCGGGCGCGGCCAAGGCCAACACCAAGCTCAAGCCGAGTCTGCTGGTCAACAAGCAGCACATCTTCGAGATCGACGTGCAGGCGCGCGTGGAGTTGTCGGCGGAGCCGCAGGAAATTCCGCTGAATGTGGTCTACGAGGATGGCGATCTGTTGGTGATCGACAAGCCCGCAGGGCTCGTGGTGCATCCGGCGGCGGGTCACGAAGACGGGACGCTGGTGAACGCGCTTTTGCACCTCGTGCCCGAAATGGCCGCGATGAAAGGCAAAAGCGAATACCGGCCAGGGTTGGTCCACCGCATCGACAAGGACACGTCGGGGCTGCTGGTCGTGTCCAAAAACGAAACGGCGATGAAGAAGCTGGCGGCGCTGTTTGCGCTGCACCACATCGAGCGGCGGTATGTGGCCATCGTGCTGGGGCAATTGCCGCAGGAGAAAATAACGTTTCGTACGCTGCACGGGCGGCACCCGACAGAGCGCAAGCGGTTCAGCGGCAAGGTGACCGAAGGCAAAGAGGCGGTCACGCACGTCACGGTGCTGGCGCGGTCGGCACTGACCACGCTCGTGGTGTGTCAGCTGGAGACGGGGCGGAGCCACCAGATTCGGATGCACTTGGCGGAGTCGGGGCATCCAATTGCGGGCGACCACCTCTACGGCGGCATGCGGCCGCACGCCAAGACGACGCGGACGATCGGCGATGCGACGCTTTTGGCCAAGGTCACGCGGCAGGCGCTGCACGCCTACGCGCTGGGGTTTCAGCACCCGCGAACCGGAATGCAGCTCCGGTTGGAGCTGGGCTGGCCGGAGGACTTGCTCGAGATCGCTGTGGGGCTGTATGGCGCGCAGAATATCGCGCTGCCGCCGCTGAGTGAGACTGTGTAGCTGCGCTTTCACCGTTAGATCCTTCCGCTGCCCCGCGCGTCAGAACTCGCAAGCGCACCTGCGCTGCAGTTCCCCACCCACGCGAAGGAGCCAGCATGAACACCCGCATTCTCTTCACGGTTGCCGTGAGCCTTTTGGGGCTTGCCGCCTGTGACAAACGCTCCGAGTCTGGTCCGCCAGATGAAGGCCATGTGTCCCTACACGCCCGCGCGACTGACGAGCCCATCGCGCCAGTGGCAGCCGCGCCGCGCGCGACGGTGGAAGTGGCGGTTGAACAGCCAACAAGTGCCGCGCAACCGGCTGAGCCGATGGATCGCCTCGCGCAAGCGGCGGCGCTGCCGGACATGGCGCGCAAGGCTGCCGACGCACCGGGGGCCAAGGTGGCAGATGAGAAGTCCGTTGGCCGCGGACGGGCCGTCGCACTGGGCAAAGCTTCTGGTAGCCTGGGCATGGTAGGCATTGGCTCCGGTGGCGGCGCGGCAACGGGCGGCACGCGCATGTTCGTCGTCTCCGCTGGCGACGCTGTCCCGCCACCGCCCGTGCGCGAAGAACGCGAGCAGTACGGCAAGATCGACGAGAACCCCGTGCGTCGCGCCAGCGAGGTGCCCGTTTCCACGTTCAGCATCGACGTCGACACCGGCAGCTACGCCAACGTTCGCCGCTTGATTCGCGAGGGTCGCCGACCGCCGCAGGACGCCGTGCGCGTCGAGGAACTCATCAACTACTTCACCTATGACTACCCCGTCGCGCGCACAAGCGGTCACCCGTTCGCCGCGAGCACCGAAGTTGCGCCTTGTCCTTGGAACAGCCAGAATTTGCTCGTGCGCATCGGTCTGCGCGCGACCGACGTGGACAAGGCCGAGCTGCCGCCTGCGAACCTCGTCTTTTTGGTCGATGTATCCGGGTCAATGCAGCCCGAAGAACGCCTACCACTGCTGCAGAAGTCTTTGAAGTTGCTAGTGGATCAGCTGCGTCCTCAGGACCGTGTGTCGTTGGTGACCTACGCGAGCGGTACGCGCGTTGTTTTGACGCCGACGAGCGGCGCGGAGAAGTCGACGATCCTGAACGCGATTGACGACCTGCGCGCGGGCGGGAGCACTGCCGGTGAGGCGGGCATCCAGCTTGCGTACCGGATGGCGCAGTCGGGCTTCATCCAGGGTGGAATCAACAGGATTCTTCTGGGCACGGATGGCGACTTTAACGTCGGCGTGACCAACTTTGAGGACCTCAAGACGCTCGCGGCGGACAAGCGCAAGACCGGCGTCTCGTTGACAACTCTGGGGTTTGGCGTGGGCAACTACAACGAGCACCTGATGGAACAGCTCGCCGACGCGGGAGACGGCAGTTACGCGTACATCGACACGCTCAATGAAGGTCACAAGGTGCTTGTCGAGCAGATGACGCAGACGCTCGCCGTTGTGGCCAAGGACGTGAAGATTCAGGTCGAGTTCAACCCGGCTGCCGTGAGCGAATACCGGCAAATCGGATACGAGAACCGGGCGCTCAAACGCGAAGACTTCAACAACGACAAAGTTGACGCCGGTGAAGTGGGTGCGGGCACAGTGGTGACGGCGCTCTACGAGGTGACGCCCGCTGGGCAGAAGGGGACGGTCGATCCGCTCCGTTACGCGCCCCAGACGGCACCGGCGACTCCGCGGGGCGAATCGGGCGAACTGGCTTTTCTACGGGTCCGCTACAAGGCGCCGACCGGCGGCGCTTCGCAACTTCTGGAAGTGCCGATCGCCCAGCCGGACGATCGGATTCAGAACCGCGAGGCCAGCCAGGATATGCGCTTTGCGGCCGCGGTCGCGGCGTTTGGGCAACTCCTGCGCGGTGGGAAGTACTTGGGCCACTTCGGCTGGGAACAGATGCTCGAGCTCGCGTCGTCCAGTCAGGGGCAGGATCGCTTTGGCTACCGCGGCGAGTTCGTGCAGGTCGCTCGTCTGGCGCGGTCGCTGCGGATCGGCGAATAGGCTTCGCACGTCGAGCGCTTGACCAATCGGGCCCTGCTGGCGCACCCTTCTTCGGCGCGGCTTCGCGATTCGCCCCTGGACTCGACCACTATGCCAGCAGACTTGACGGACCCTCCGCTCTTCGACCGAGCCGGTGCCGCGCCGCAGCCGGCGGCGGTCTGGCGCCTGCACGTTGTCGCGTCGCCCGATCCTGACTGGCGCGGCGCGATTCTCGACATGAGTGATGACGGCGTGCTGCGCGATGGCACACAGATCGGCCGCATGCCGGATGCGCCATTTTCGCTGCGGATCGACGATTCTACGCTATCGCGCCGGCATGCGTCGTTCACCAAGGCGAACATGCTGCTGCGGGTGACGGATCTGGGCAGTTCCAACGGCACGTTCTGCGCCGGTCAACGCGTGCAAGCGGCGCTTGTGGGCCACGGCGCGGTTGTGCGACTCGGCTCCAACGTGTTCGTCGTTGAGCGCGACACCGGGCTACGCACCGCGTGCGCGGAGCCCACAGCCGACCTCCCTGGTCAATCAGAGCGTGTCCGCCAAGTTCGCGGCGCGTTGGAGGACGCGGCGCACGACCCGTTGCCCGTGCTGCTGCGCGGCGATGCGGGTACGGGCAAGGGGCACGCGGCGCGCGAACTTCACAAGCGCTCCGGTCGTCCGGGTGCGTTTGTTCGCGTGAACGCGTCGGCGATTCCGGAGTCACTGCTGGACGCCGAACTATTCGGTCATGCGGGCCACGGCGCGCTGGCGGCACGGCCGGGTCGGGTGTGCGAAGCGGATCGCGGCGTGTTGATGCTGGACGAACTGGCGGCATTGCCCCTCCCGCAGCAGGCGAAGCTCTTGCAACTTTTGGACGAAGGAACCGTGCGCGCTGTGGGCGGCGTCAGCGATCAGCGCCTTGACGTGCGGGTATGCGCGTCGACCCAAGTGGATCTGGCCGCGTACGCGCGAGATGGCCGTTTGCGCAGCGACCTGCTGGCGCGCTTTCACGCGCATGTTGTGGATCTGCCATCTCTGACTGAGCGCCGGATGGACCTGTTTGCACTCGCGGATGCGTTGCTGCCTTTGCGCGATCCGACAGGTGCTCCTGCGGCGTGGTCGACTGTGCTGCACGAAGAAACCGTGGAAGCGCTGTTGCTCTACGATTGGCCCGATAACTTGCCGGAATTGGCCGCGACGCTGGTGCATCTGCGACGGCACATCGGCGAACAGCCCGTGCCGCGATCGGTGCTGCCGTCGACGATTCTGCGGCATTCGACGGTGCGACCTGCTTCAGAAGAAACCGCGAGACTGCGTACGGGGCCGCGGTCGCTGCAGCCCAAGAACAGTTAGGCGTGGGCGCTGAGATGCCGGGCAGTTTACGCAGGTTCAGGCGTAGGCTTGCGCAGGCCCAAGCGCATGGCCACCAGCGCGGCGGCACTGCAGGCGGCGGCCGTGAGCAGGATGATTTCACCCGTGTCCAGTTTACCGCCGAAGAGCCCCTTGGGCAGCTGGCTGTGCAGCAACAAGATGCCCAGTGAACCGAGGATGTAGCCGACAGAATACGTGCTGCCCTCGACCAACGCCGCGACGCGACCGCGCAAGTGGGCGGGCGTCTTCACGAGGTACGCGCTGACCGCCGGACTTTCCACCGCGCCGGCGATGACCAGGAACGTGCTGACGCCGATGGCCATGAGCTCACCCGGCCAGATCGCGACGGCACCAAGCGCCATGAGCAGCGAGACCGGCGTGACGATGAACACGCGCTCAAAACCAAGGCGACGCACCAAATACGCGGGCAATACTGAGCCTGCGGTCGCGGCGACCGCGCAAATCAGCATGCGGTATTCGCCATAAGGTGCCTGCAGCTCGGCCATTTCACCTGCCGACCAGATGTTGGTTTTGCCGTACATCGCCTGGATCACGTGATGCGCGACCGCGGTCTCCGCGATGCCGTTGGTCAGGAGCAAGAGGGACACACCGCGCAGCACCGGTGAGTGCAGCAGATAACGCAGCGGCGAGTCTGTGTGCTGCGAGACCTCCGCGGGATCGTCGGGCGTCGGCGCCGGGTCGGAGAGCGACACATGACGCAGGGCGCGAACCCGCCGCAGCGCCAGCGCCGCGCCCACGAGACTGAGACCACCGATCGCGATCATCGGATCCGCCGCGATGTGCGAGAGACCTGCCCAGATGGCGAACGCGCCGCCGATGAAGGAGCCAACGTAGCTGAGTGAGTTGATGGGACCGAACCAGGTGATGGCTTCGTCGTCGGTCATCATGTCGCGGGCGAGCGCCCAGACAGTTAGCGGCACGAGGCGGCTTTCCACGCTGTTGATCGAGTAGAGAACGGCGTAGCAGGTCGCCGGCGCGACGCCGTACGAGCGGAGCCCCCAAATACCGACGTAGGCCAGCCCGAACACGGCCAGAAGACCGATCGCCAGCCGACGGCGCGGCGATCTGTCGATGA
Source organism: uncultured Myxococcales bacterium (assembly GCA_903896545.1). Classification (GTDB taxonomy): domain Bacteria; phylum Myxococcota_A; class UBA9042; order UBA9042; family UBA9042; genus CAIYBN01. Next base: position 152,411 of record CAITYF010000161.1, read on the forward strand.
TGAGCCCCAGGCCCAGCGCGCAGATGACCGCGATGACGGCGTCGAAGACCCACAGGCCGAGCAACGGGTCGACGCCGGCGTCCGAGACTACGCCGCTGGTGCCGATGATGCCGGCGAGCTCTTGCATCAAGGCAGAGCACGTCAGCACGGCAGCAATGGCTAGTGCGCGTTTGCGGACGCTGGGGACGGGTTGACTCACGACTGCGTTGTTTCCTCGAAGCGTTCTGGCTCGGTTGAGAGCTTGCGGGCGTGAACGCGCGCGGTCAAGTCGCGGGCGCGATCCGCCGCTTCCGGCGCATTTCGGCGTCGCCGCGCCAAAATCGCCCCTCGACGTGGCCATTTCGCCAGCAACCTTTGGTCGCGGCGGTGCTGTCGCGCCAGACGAGGTCTGGCTTGCCGGTCGCCTTCGGGACGATTTTGTCTAGCTCCTTGAACTGCATCCGGAATCGGCGGTCGCGGCTGGTTAGGGTGGGGTGTTTTGGCAAGCGAGGTCGATGGGGGTCATGTCGCAGGCGAGTTGGGTTCCCCAGTATTCGGTTGGGCACTGTGAAGGGCTGACGTCGGTCTCGAAATTTTCACCCACCAGCACACCTTTGCCGTCGAAGAATTCCCAGACGTTGCCTGTGCCAAAAGCGTACATCGCCCAACCGGTGCCGTCCTTGCACGCGTAGCCCTGATATCCGTCCTTGCACCCACGCGCTTTGGCTTCGGTCCAGTTGCTGCCTATGAGCGCGGGTCCGCAACAGTCGTGATGGCAAGCGTCAACAGTCGCCGCCGAGTTGTGACACGCCGCGACGAACACCAGCCATCCGAACCGGCGCATGACTTCAGCCATCGCTGAACGGCTTCAAGATCTTCGCCCGCGCCGTATGCCGCAATTTGCGCAGCGCCTTCGCCTCGATCTGACGAATACGCTCGCGCGTCACGCCAAACTGCTGACCGACCTCTTCCAGCGTGTGATCGCTGCGCTCGCCGATGCCAAAGCGCATCCGGATCACCTTCTCTTCGCGCGGCGCAAGGCATGCCAGCGACTTGCGCACCTTCTCTTCCAGCGCCGCCATCGTGACCGCGTCGACCGGGCTGACCGCGCGCTTGTCCTCGATGAAGTCGCCCAGGTGGCTGTCTTCCTCTTCGCCGATCGGCGTCTCCAAGGAAATCGGCTCCTTGGCGATCTTCAGGACCTTGCGCACCTTGTCGAGCGGCATCTCCATCTTGGCCGCGACCTCTTCCGGCAGCGGCTCGCGGGCGAGCTCCTGCTGCAGGTAGCGGCTCGTGCGCACCAGCTTGTTGATCGTCTCGATCATGTGCACCGGGATGCGGATCGTGCGCGCCTGATCCGCGATCGCGCGCGTGATCGCCTGGCGAATCCACCACGTCGCGTAGGTCGAGAACTTGTAGCCGCGGCGGTACTCAAACTTGTCCACCGCCTTCATCAAGCCGATGTTGCCTTCCTGAATCAGGTCCAGAAACTGCAGGCCGCGGTTTGTGTACTTCTTGGCGATCGACACCACCAAGCGCAGGTTCGCCTCCACCAACTCCGACTTCGCCTTGTTCGCCATGCGCTCGCCGCGCACGATCGACTCGTAGATCTTCTTCAGACCCTCTGGCGAATGCCCCGTCTGCTTGGTGTTCTGATCATTGAGCCGCTGCGACTCCTTCATGATCTTGTAGGCGTCCATCAGCTCTTGCCGCGTGATGCCGTACTTTTTCTCCAGCATGCGCAGCTGCTGCGGCGGCGAGTCCTTGAAGTCGCGCACCAGCACCAACACGACCTTCTTGTAGGCGAAGTTGATGTCCGCTTTCTTCTTGCCCGCCGCTTTCAGGCGCTCCGCCGCGATCTCCGCGAGCCGCGACTCTTCCGACGCCATCTGGTGCTGCGCGTCCATCACTTCGCGGACGATCTTCTTGAAGTCCTCGATGATCAGGTCGTACTGCTTTTTGTGCAGACCGCAGTCCAAGAGGCGCTCCAAAAGCGCGCGCTTCTGGATCGTGTCGAACAGACGCAGCGACAGCGGCAGCTCGTTCAGCGCGCGGCGCACTTCCACGAACACGACCTGCTCAGCGAACTGCGCCGACAACGACGCGTATTCCGGCGTCTCCAGGTTGGGGCGTACGGTCGCCAACTCGCCGACCGGCGCGCTCGGACGCGCGGGCAGCGGCTTGCCTTTGGTCCGCTGACGCGGCACCCACGTCAAGATGTCAATGATATCGTGGCTGATCTGCGCGATTCGATCGATCCGCGCCTTCACCTGGCGCTGGTATTCCGCCGCCGTTGGCTCGCCAATCACGACTTCCGCACGCCGCGCGAGCAGTTCCTCACACAGCGGCAGCACTTCATCAAACGCCTGCGAGAGGCTCTTTTGGAACTGCTTCTGCTGCTGCCGAGTCGCCTTCTCTGGCAGGTTGTCCAGCACCTTCGACGGTTCCATATCGTCCGCGTCGATGCCCTTGGCCAGCGCCATCAAACCACGCGTCGCCGCTTCGTCTTCCAGCACCGCCTTGAGCAGATCGTCCAACGACCGCGTCGGCTTCTTGCGCGCCAGATCCGCCCGCGCTGCTTCTGCCGGATCTTCCGAACGCACGCGCTTGCGGTACAGCTTGGTGATCCGCAACAACGTCGCCATCACCGGCAGCGCCTCCGGATCCTTGCCGTACTTGGCGCGGTGCAGGACCACATCAGCGACGTCGGTGACCGCGGCGCGCCCCAACTGCATCTTCTCCAGCGTGTCGCCCATCACTTCAGACAGGTAGGGCTCGGTCACGGCCTTCGCAACTTCCACGCTCATCAGCTCGCGGCGCACGGTGTCGCTTTTGGCGCCGTGCACTTCCGCGTTGACCTTGGCTTGTGACAGTTGGAAGCGCTCCAATTCGCCGATCGCGTCGATCAATTGCTGGCAAATCGCGATTTCATCCGCGCCGCCCACGCCGTCGTCGAGCGACTTCACCAGTTCTTTCAAGGAGTGCGGCGGACGTTCCCCGCTGCGGCGGTTGTCGCGGCCGACCGCATCTTCATCCAGACCCTCGGCGGTCGCCTGCGCTTGCGCCGTGCGATCCTGCTCCACCCACGCGGTAATCTCGCGGGCGAACTGGCGGCGATCCAGCAGCGCCTCGAAGGTCTGCTTGGTGGAGAGCAGCGAGTCCAGCACTTCGTGCTCGCCCATTTCGATGCGCTTGGCGATTTCAATCTCGCCCTGACGCGTTAACAGCGCGACCGAACCCATCTTGCGCAAGTACATGCGGACCGGGTCGTTCGTGCGCAGGTACGTCTCTTCGACGTAGCCCAACGTCTCGTCCTTGGGCGCGTTTTGCAGTTGCGTCTGCGGCGGCGGCGTCTGCGGACGCGGCGGCGGCGGCACTGGGGCGTCGCGTGCCACCTGCTTGTGGTCGAGCACTTCGATGAAGTTGGCGTTCAGCACCGCGAGGACGTCGTCCAGAACCGCGCGCTCCACGTCGCCACCCACGACGCGGTAAATGTCTTCCACGGACACGAATCCCGCGGACTTGCCGCGTTCAATCATGCTACGGAGATCTTCTTCTTTGATGTGCTCGAACATAAAAACCCCTGATGCTTGCGATTCTGAACCCAAAACCTGTGAACTAGATACCCGATGCCGCTTCAACGGCTTGTCTGGCGCCCGCCTTGGCGAACTCCCGCAACTGTCGTTCCACGTCTGACTTGCGGCCTTGCAGCTCGACCAGTTCTTCCAACGGGAGCCCCGTCTGCTTCATCCGCTGCGAAAGTTGCTCGCGCTGGCCGCGCAGTTCGCGCTCCTTGAGCCGCCACGTCACTTGCACCAGCCAACCGAGCGCCTTGTCTGGCGCACACGGCGGCGCACCGACCAAGCGCTGCATGATCAGCCGCCGCGCCCGACCGTCCGGCAGTGCTTGCGCCCAGGCCGCGACCTTGTCAGCGTCGACCTCTTCATCCCGCGCGATCGCGTTCAGGTCGCGCAACGCGAGGCGCACACCGGCGTGTTCCAGCAGATCCAGCGTTCCGTACTGCTCCGCGTGGCGGCATAGCGCCGGATACCAGACCAGAACGGCGCAGACGTCCTGTTCCAAAATCATCACTTCCGGTTCGCCGAAGGTCGGGTCCGGCCGCAGTTGCCGGGGCGGTTCGGGCTTCTGCGTCGGCGGCGCGAGTCCTTGCAAGTAGCGGTCAAAAGTCGCGCGATGCGGCTCAATCGCGCCTTTGGTCAGTTGCGCCTGCAGGTGGTTGCGCGCCATGTCGCGGCTGATGCCGTCCTGAATCGCCGTGAGCAGCGGTCCCGCTTTTTGCAGAATCACGGCGTTTGCTTGCAGCGAATGGTCAGACTCCGCGACGAGTGCGTCGATGTAGCCCTCGATCAGCGGTGGCGCTTTTTCCAACAACTCGCGGAAGGCGTCGACGCCGAACTTGCGAACAAAACTGTCGGGATCTTCACCCTGTGGCAGGACCACGTAGCTGCCTTCCAGACCGGCGGCCACGACAACGGGCACGGCCTTCATCGCCGCCTTGCGCCCGGCGTTGTCACCGTCAAAGACCAGCGCGACACGGTCGGCAAATCGTTTGATTTCCTTGGCCTGTGCGTCCGTCAACGCCGTGCCCATCGCGCACACCGCATTGGCAAAACCGGCCTGCGCCAGCGTGATCACGTCCAGATTGCCTTCCACCACGATCGCCGTCTTCGACCCGCGGATGGCTTCACGCGCTTGCCAGAGGCCAAAAACGCAGTCGCCTTTCTTGTAGAAGTGCTTGAATCGGCTGTTTTCTTCCTCGCTGTCCAAGGTGATTTCACTGGAGTTGATGTACTTGGCGACTTCTTTTTCGCCGGTCAAATCACGGCCACCAAAGCCAACCAGATCGCCGGCCGACGTGTAAATCGGGAACATCAGCCGGTCGCGGAAACGGTCGTACGTGCCGCCCTTGTCGCCAACTTTGGCCAAGCCGATCGCGATGATGTCGTCCCGCTGGAAGCCGAGTCGTGTCAGGTGATCCAGCAGGTCGGTCCAGCCCGTTCCTGCGGCGCCAAGGCCAAACCGCTCGATCGTCGCCGTCGTCAAGCCACGCGCTTCCGCGTACGCCCGCGCTGTGCGCCCTTCGGGCAACTGCAAGCGACCGCGAAACCACGCTTGTGCGGCGCGATCCAACTCCAGCATGCGGCCACGCGCCGACTTGGCTTCCGCCCGGCGCGCGCTGTCTTCTGGGCGTTCTGCGACGCGTTCCAGCGTGATGCCCACCCGTTCAGCGAGGAATTCAACCGCTTCCACAAAGTTCAGACCGCGCGTTTCCTGGACAAAGCGGATCACGTCGCCGCCGGCGCTGCAGCCGTAGCAGTGATAGAGCTTGAGACCCGGATTGACGTGAAAGCTCGGCGTTTTTTCGGCGTGAAAGGGGCAGCAGCCTTTGAACGACGCGCCCGCCTTCTTCAGTTCGACGACTTCACGCACGACAGCCAGCATGTCGGTCTGTGCGACGACGTTGCGAATCGACTGCGGCGGAATTCGGCCGTGATCGCCCCGACCGTGATCCGCTCGATGTCCGTGATCCGTGCCGTGCATACGCGCCTATTCCTGGACTGGGCACCCTGGGTGACCCGCACTCACCGACCCGTACAAACCGACGTCTGCCTTACACGAACGCATCGCGGCGCGCGCAGGGGCTTCTTACACGTCGGAACCGGGAGCCGCACTCGCTGCCACCTGGGTTTCGCTGGTAGGCTTGGCCTGACCAGCGAACGCATCATTCTAGGCGCATGCGCCCATTTGTCAAGGGGTCGGCAAGAGGTGTTGAAAGATCAAGCCGTGTAATTTCAATACTTTGTGCGTTTTGGCTTGTCAAGGGGTCTGCACATCTTTGTCAAGAGGCGCGATCTCGGCTCCTGCGCGTTTGCCACCCCCGACAGCCATGCTAGACTTCAACCCCTTTTGCGCGTCCCGCGCCAAGACGAGCCGACCGTGTCCGACCAATCGCTTTTCTCCAAAGCAGCTGCAGCCGATCGTCACTGGTGGTGGCTTACGCCGCTGCTGTTGTCGCTCCTGATTCTGCCGGGCTTGGGCTCGGCGGGTTTGTTGGATCCGTGGGAGATGGACCGCGCGGCGGTGGCCCGCAAAATGGCCGCGGTTCCGGCAGTTTTGGTCGTCGAGCCGGGTCAGGGTCACCTGCTGGAAACGATCAACAAGCAGGCGGGTGGGCGCTACGCATTGGCGCACCCGTTTGACCAAAAAGACGCGACGGCAGGGGCGGCCATGCAGCTGGCCGTGGCGCGTGCCGGTCGGCAAGTGGCGCACGCGGTGGTCGTCGATCTGGACGCGGTCGTGTCAGGTGCGGATGACAAGCAGCTGAAGGCGATGGCGGGGCACCTCGCAACGCTCGAAGCGCAAAACCGCAGCACGGCGATTCTCCTCGTTTCGTCCGGCAAGGACTTGGACCGCGTGCGCTGGCCGCTCGCGCTGTCGCGCGCCCATCAGCTCGCTGAGACGTTTCGCGGTTCGGCCGTCCACAGCATTTTTGAGCCGGAATCGCAAGAAATCGTGCTCGCGCCGCTCTTCTTGACGACGCTGGACGTGGTGGCTCCTGCCAACGTGCAGACCGCTCTCGACGCCCGCTGTCCGTCGCCCATGACGATGCCGGCTTTCAAACAGGATTCCGTCTCGGTCTCCGCGCCTTGGCTGGATTCGGCGCTCGCCGCTCTGGCGATCAGGGTCTTTGGCGTCAACGAGTTTGCCGTGCGTTTCCCGGCGGCACTCTTGGCGATTCTGGTCGGCTGGGCCCTGGTCTTTACCCTGCGGCGGCTGTGGCGGCCGCGCACGGGTTGGCTGGCGCTGGCGGCGTACGCCACGTTGCCGATGACGTGGGGATTGGCACGCACGCTGACGCTGCAGGCGACCGAGTCTGCGGGCCTCGCGCTCTTTGCCTTTGGTCTCGCTTTGGGCGCGCAACGCGCGGCGCGTGCGTGGCCGGTGCTCGCGGTCCTTGGCCTCGCGCTGCTGGCGGGCGGCGCGGGCATGGGCGGCCTCGCAACTGCCTGCGTCATCGCGTTCGGTGTGATTCTCGCGACAGGTCAGGTTCGCGGCGCGCTTGGCGCGGGCGCACTTCTGGCCGGCGTGGCCACCGCGGTGCTGGCAGCAGCGGTTTATACGGGCGACCCTGAGAGCCTGCTCCTGCGCAGTTTCCGCCTCACTTCATGGCCGTTTGGCGGCGGTCCCGATCAGGTTCACCGCGATTTTGCGTGGGTCATCGGTCAGGTCGGCTTCGGCCTGTACCCGTGGAGCGCGATCGTCGTTCTGGGCGCGGGCAAGTTGCTCACCGACGACGAAGAAGGCGCGGATCGCCAGCGCGCGCGCGCCGTGCTGCTGATCGCGCTTGTCGCCAGCTTGGTCGTCAACGCGCTCCTCATCCACAAGTTCGCGCATTTCGTTGCGCCCGCTGGACCTCTGGCTGCCGTTGCTGCGGCTGTGCTCCTCCACGCTTTGCTGGCAGGCACGGTTGGCGGCCGTACGGTCGCCATCTTTGCTGTTCTGGCGACGCTGCTCTTGCACCGTGAGATTGGCAAGGGCGCTGAGGCGGTCGTTCGTTTCATCGTCTTCGATCCGCCATTTTCTGGCGGTTCGGGCAACCATCCGTGGCCGGCTGAGTTGGACATGCCGCGCGCACTTCGCGCCATTGCGCTCCTTTCCGTGCTCGCTTTTGCGCTGGGTGCCGCGCGTCCGGCGGAGACGATTCGCAACGCTGCACAGAAGCTACGCACCGCGACAGGTGCCGCTTGGGCGTTTGGCGTCATCGGCATCTTGTGGGCGCTGGACGCGATCATCTCGTTGGGCACCAAGCTCGACGTCATGTTGAAGACGCTGGCGACGACGTGGAACTACCCGTACGACCGCATTTGGGTGACGATCCTCGGTATTCGCCCTGAAATCATCGCCGGTGCGGTCCTCTTCTTCACGCTTTTGCTCTACGCCATTCTGACGACGGTGGGTCCGCGCGCGCTGAACCGTGTGACGACCTTGCCGCTGCGTCTGGCGCGGCCTTTTGCGTCCCCGGTGCTCAGTTTGTCGCTGGCTGCCGTTGGCGCCGCCGCTGTGCTGTTTGGCGGCGTGGCTCGGCTCACGGAGGTCTCCCACGTTGGTGCTGGTCAGGCGATCGTCGTGGGTCTGCAGTCGCTCGCGTTTATTTTCCCGCTGCTGGGGCTCATCAAGCTGGCTGTGCTGAAGGCGTTGGTCAAGCCGGGCGGGTTCCTCGACCCGGAAGCTGAAGACGACATGTTGCAGCCGCTTGCCTTTGGCCTGACCCGCGGCACCGCGCTGATTTTCGGTTTTCTTGGTCTCTGGGCGCTCGCCGGCCTCGGCATCGGCGCGGGGCAAGCATCTGGCACCTGGAACTGGCCGTACCTACTCGGGATGTGGCTGTTGGCGATCGCCACGCTGCTGACGGTCATGGGCGTGGCGCAGGACAAGGCTGCGGGCTACGGCTACCCGCTCGTGACGATCGGCTTCACGGTTTTTGCGACCGTCATGGGGCCGATGGGCGCCCGCTACATGGATGAAACGCTGCAGGCCGCCATCAAGGGTCAGGAAGGCGCGGCACTGAAAGACGGCGTGAAGTACCTCGTCCACGTGCTCCTGACGGCGCCGGATACGGGCGCGTTTGTGGTGCTGGCGCTGGGCGTGCTCGTCAATCGCTTGGCTGGCAAGAAGCCGCTGGCGGCACGGCTTGTGGGCTGGGGGCTGACGGGCGTGGATCGCTTGGAACAGCCGCGGGTCGCAGCGCTGGCGCTGATTGTGGCGGGCACCGTCTTCACGGCTGGCTATAGCTGGTCGCTGCTGCCGGGCTTGTCGGTGCACTATTCGCAAAAGCACCTGTTGAACCGCATTGCGGAGGCGCAGGGATTGCAGAACGGCGCGACCGGACCGCGTACGTTTACGCATGGTTCGGCCAAGACGGGCGGCGAGAGCAACTTTTACACCGCGTCGATTCCGCAAATCGACGATCGGCCGTCGGTCCTGGCGCTTCTGGCGGACAAGAACGTGGCGGTGTGGGCCAGCGATGCGATGGAAGGCAAGCGCGTCGGACCGTTGGCGCTGCCGGGCTGGTCAGCCGCTGTGGATGCCAACCACGACGGCCAACGCGACGCGCCCGGTTGGTTTGGCGTTGCACAAGCGGTGGATGGCGCGCGCATTGACCTCAATGGCATGGGTGTCGGTTTGGCTACGGGCATTGGCACGCCGGGCGACTGGCGCGGCGCGCAATTTGTCGGCCCCAGCGGCACGCCGCGTTCCGTCGTTAGCTACGATGGCCGTTGGCTCACGCTCGACGGTGCCCCGGAATTGGTCGCTGGAGATCCGGTCAAGGGCGCTTTTTCGATCGACAAATTGACCAACGTGGCTGAGTCCGCTTCGCACAGTGGCCAAAAGTCGGAACAGCGCTTTGTTGTCGTTCCAAAGGACGCGTTCTCCGAGCTCAATCACGCGTTTCGCGAGGCGTACGGCCGACATATCGCCGTGATCGACGCGGCATCCTCCCGCTTGGTCCTGACGGCCAATCACCTGGCGGCGGGTCAAGCGGACCAGAACTGGCTGAAGAAGGCGCTGCTGACTCAGGCGGAATTCAACGCGCTTCCCGGCGTGAAGAAGGTCTTTGCCAACTTCGACAACAGCATTCACCTGATCGGCTTCAAGATGGCCGAATACTCCGTGCAGCGTTCAGGCAAGTACAAGATGACGCTGTACTGGAAGGTTGTGAAGCCGACGGCGACGTCGTGGAAGCTGTTCATGCACCCGCATCCGCTGAACGCGGACCGTTGGCCGCTGACCGATCCGGACAACAGCGAGGATGAAAACAAGCCGTGCAGCGGCTGCTTTGCGACCAACCACTGGATGCAAGGTGACATCATCGCGGACAGTTTCGAGCAGGAAGTCGCGCTGGGCACGCAGTCGGGGCCCAACGACATCATCATGGGCTGGTACAACCCATCCAGCGACACGCGGATGCCGCTGCTTGCCGCGAGCGGTCAAGGCGTCGTGAAGCACGGCGACAACCGCGTGACGATCGGCCAGATTCAAGTGCGCTGAGTTCCTTGGCGCCCGGGTGTTATGATGCCATTCACCAGTCATTTCCAAGCTGTTTCCTGGTCCGATACGGGGCCGTTTGTCCGGCTGTTGGACCAGCGGCTGCTGCCGGGTCAGACGGTCTATCTGGAATGCGGTCAGCCCGACGAGGTCATGGAGGCGATTCGGACGCTGACCGTGCGTGGCGCGCCGGCGATCGGCGTGGCGGCAGCGTATGGCATCGCTCTGGCGATGCAGCTCGCGGTGCGTACCAAGGATCTGCACGCCAACAGCTTCAACGCCATCTTTGACGAGACCTGCAAGCGTTTTGCGGCGACGCGACCGACGGCGGTAAACCTGTTTTGGGCGATCAAGCGCATGCAGGAAGCCAACCACGCGTGGCATATCCGCGGTGTGCACGAACGCGCGGCGATGTTGGTGGAAGAGGCCAAGCGCATTCACGCGGAGGACATCGAGATGTGCCTCGCGATTGGCCGCCATGGCGCGCCGCTGATGCCGGATGCCGGTGGCGTGATCACGCATTGCAATGCCGGTGCGCTGGCCACCGGTGGTCACGGCACGGCGCTGGGCGTGATTCGGTCGGCGGTCGCGCTGGGCAAGAAGATCCACGTGTGGTCGGATGAGACGCGTCCGCTGCTGCAAGGCGCGCGTTTGACGGCGTGGGAATGCGTGCAGGACGGTATCCCGGTCACGGTCATCACCGACAACATGGCGGCGCACGTCCTGAAGTTGGGTCACATCAAAGTCGCAGTAACGGGCGCGGACCGCATCGCGCGGAACGGCGACTCTGCCAACAAAATCGGCACGTACGGGCTGGCGATCTTGTGTAAGTACCACAACATCCCATTCTATATCGCTGCGCCGACGTCGACAGTCGACATTGGCTGCGACACGGGCGCGCACATCCCGATCGAAGAGCGCAAGCCCGACGAAGTGACCCATCTGGGCGGACAGCGTGTTGCTGCGGAAGGGGTCGAGGTGTTCAATCCGGCGTTTGACGTGGTGCCCCACGAGCTGATCGCCGGTATCATCACCGAACATGGCGTGGCCCACGCACCTTTTGAGCCGGATCTGGTGGCGATGGTGGCCCGTGCACGGGTACATCACGCGCAGGTCGAGCCAGCGTAACGCTTGGCATTGGAACTTATGCAGAGTCAAAAACTGGTTACAGGTCAGACGTTTCTGGCCATCCCCGTGCCCGAAATGCCCGTTGTGGCGATTCAGGTGTGGATTGGTGTTGGCAGCTACGACGAACAAGAAGGCGAGCGCGGGCTGGCGCACTTGCACGAGCACATGCTGTTCAAAGGCACGGAGCGCAACGGAGTGATCCACCGCGGTGTAGGCGACGTGGCGCACGCGGTAGAAGCGGTTGGCGGTCAGATCAACGCGTGGACGAGCCACGACCAGACTTGTTACCACGTGGTCATGCCCGCGACGCAGTGGCGCGTCGGGTTGGACGTGCTGGCTGATGCCGTGTGTCACCCAGCGTTTGATTCGGAAGAACTGGCGCGTGAAATTGAGGTCGTCGTTGAAGAGCAGCGCCGCGCTGCGGACGACCCGGGGAGCGTTGCGTTCGAACGGCTCTTCGCGCGCGCGTTTGCCGGTCATCCGTACGCGCTGCCGATTCTCGGTACGCCTGAGAGCGTGCGCGCGGTGACTTCAGACACGATGCGGCGCTTCTGGCGGCGGCATTACGTCGCTGAAAACACATCGATTGTCGCTGCTGGCGATTTTATCCCGGCCGAACTGCATGCGGCGGTGACGGAACTCTTTGCCGGACAACTCCACCGCCAAGACGAGCGGCTTGGGCGGATCCCTGCGCCGCGTCCGGCGGCGGGCGTTGAGCTCGTGGACACGGCGTTCTCCGAGGCCAAAGTGTTGCTGGCGTGGCCGGTCCCGTCGCTTCTGGAGCACGATGTAGCCGCGCTGGACGTGGCGGCAATCGCTCTCGGACAAGGCGAGTCGTCTCGGCTGGTGCGTCAGGTGCTGCGTGACAAGGAACTGTGCAACGACATCGGCTCGGCGACGTGGACGCCGCCGCGGGCGGGCCTCTTCACGGTTTCATTTTCGACCAGTCAAGAGCGTTTGGAAGCGGCCGTGCTGGCAGCGGTGACCGTGCTTCAGACGCTGCGAACCGGTGGCATCGAAGAAGCGGAGTTGGACAAAGCGCGTGTGAACCTGCTGAGTGACGCCACGTGGAAACGCGAAACGGCGCAAGGTCTGGTGCAGAGTCACGGTTATTTCCTGATGGCAACGGGCGACGCGGACTGGGAGCGGCAATACCACGCGCGGATCAACGAACTGACGACGGCGGAAGTGCAGCGCGCGGCGCACAAGTGGCTGACGCCGGATACCGTGCAACTCGTCGTGCTGCCGGGCAAGTCCGATGCACCGCCGATTGACACGCAGGCGCTGCTAAAGAGCGTGCAGCACGTGCTTCGTCCGGCCCCCGCGTCTTTGGCGCTGCACCAGCCGGACGTGCTGGACGGCATCGAGCGGATTGTGCTGCCAAGCGGTGACGTGCTGCTGGTTCAGCCGGACGCGAGCGTCCCGGTTTGGGGGCTGCGCGTGGCCGCGCTGGGTGGGCAACTCGCTGAAGATCCAGCGACGGTCGGTCGTACGTGCATGCTGGGGCAACTGTTGACACGGGGCACAGATCAACTGTCCGGTGACGCGATCGCGGCGAAGATTGAAGGCTTGGCGGCGGGCGTGCAGGGCGTCGCAGGCCGCAACAGCCTTGGCCTTAGCGCAGTTTCGCTGAAGACGACCACTGACGCGGTGCTGGACCTTGCTTGCGGGTGTCTCTTTGGCGCAACGCTGCCGGACGACGAGATCGCCCAGCAGAAGAAAGTCCAGCTGGAAGAGCTGCGTCATGAAGAGGATGCGCCGAGCCGTCGCGCGATGCGGGCCATGGCGCGCACGCTCTACGGCGATCATCCCTACGGTTTTGGCATTCTCGGCTCGCCGGAAAGCCTCGCGCGGCTTCAGCGACCAGAGCTGCTCGACTACTTGCGCGGTCGGTTGGTACCGGGGCGGCTGGTGTGGGCCATTTCCGGCGACGTACACCCGCAGCGCATGGCCGAGGCGATCGCGGCGCACACGCCCAGTGATCGCGTGCCCCTGCCCGCGCCGCCCAGCCAGAACGTGCCGTTCCTGCACGAAAAAAAGCAAATCCGACTGCACGCCGACAAGCAGCAGGCGCACATCGTGCTTGGATTCCGCGGGGCGACGCTTTACGAGCCCGAGCGCTACGCGCTGGAGGTGCTCGCAACCGCGCTGGGTGGCCAGTCCGGGCGGCTGTTCCTGGAACTGCGCGATCGCCAGTCGTTGGCCTACTCGGTGGGCGCGATGAACGTGGACGGCGTCGACCCAGGCTATTTTTCGTTCTACATCGGAACGACGCCGGACAAGGTGCCGCAGGCGCTCGCAGGGCTTTACGCGCAGTTGGAGCGTGTCCGGCAGGAACCGCTGCATGCGGGTGAACTGGAGCGGACGCGGGCTTCTTTGGCGGGCGGTCACCAGATCGGGCTGCAGCGTCGGTTGGCGCGCGCGGCGACCTTGTGTCTGGACGAGCTCTACGGTTTGGGTCGTCCGGCGTGGCAGGGGCACCTGCAGCGGCTTTTGGCCGTGACAGCGGACGACGTGCTGAAGGTGGCGCGCGAGCGGTTGGATCCGCAGCAGTGTGTCGAAGTCATTTTGGCCCCGGAGTAGTGGTCGGAGAGTGCCATGCTGACGCTCGGCATCGCAGGGCATGTGGACCATGGCAAGACGTCGCTTGTGCGCGCGTTGACCGGGATCGAGACCGACCGGCTGCCCGAGGAACAGCGCCGCGGGATTAGCATTGAGTTGGGTTTTGCCTGGCTTGACGTGGCGGATCTCGGACGCGTCGCGCTCATCGACATGCCAGGGCATGAGCGGTTTGTGCGGCGGATGATCGCGGGCGCGGTCGGCGTCGACGCGCTGCTGCTCGTCATCGCCGCGGACGAAGGCGTCATGCCACAGGGACGCGAGCATCTGGCGATCGCGCAACTTCTCGGTGTTCGTCACGGGGCAGTTGTGCTGACCAAGACGGATCTGTGCGATCCCGACATGTTGGCGCTCGCGCGAGACGACGTGGCGCTGCTCACCGCCGACACGTTCCTGGCCCACGCGCCGGTGTGGCCGGTTTCCGTGCGCGACCAGGACGCCGTGTCGGCGCTTCAGACGCAGATCGCGGAATTCTGTCGGTCCTTGGAGCGCGCGCGGCAGACGGAGTTGGACGTCGTGGGCCGGCCGTTTCGCTTGGCGATCGACCGCAGCTTCAGCCTGAAGGGGCGCGGGACGGTTGTCGCGGGTACGGCGGTTGCCGGTCAAGTGGAAGTGGACCAGGTGCTGGAAGTGTTGCCGCAGCACACGACCTTTCGCGTGCGCGGCGTGGAGCGACACGGCGTGGCGCACCAGCGCGTGCAGGCGCCTGGACGGGTCGCGCTGAATCTGGCGGGCGCGACGCTGGACGACGTGCCGATCGGCGCGATGCTCGTCACGCCGGGAACCGTGGCGGTCAGCGATCGCCTTGACGTCGCGCTCACGCTCCTGTCGCACTGCAAGCCGCTGCCGAACCGACGTCGCGCCGCGATCCAGCTGGGTACAGCGACGGTCGAGGGCACCATCGTGCTGCTGGACGGGGAGCCGTTGCAGCCCGGCCAAACGAAGGCGGCGCAGCTGCGCCTGGACTCAGCGCTGCCCGTCGCCGCGGGGGAAGGCTTTGTCGTGCGCGGTTCCCGCGTGGAGCCGCGTTTTGGCCAGACGCTAGGTGGCGGTCGCGTGCTGCATCCCCAGCCGTTGCGCCACAAGTTGCGGCAAGCGGGCGTGTTGGAGGCCTTGGCTCAGCTCGCCGAACCGCACGCCGAGGCGCAGATTCTGGGCGCAGTACGATTGTCGCAGGGGCGCGGCCTGTCGGAGGAAGAGACGCTGCGCATTTGTACCTCGCCGCCCAGTCAGATGCAGAAAGCGCTTAAGGCGCTGACGGATCGCAAGCTGTTGCAGCGCCTTGGGTCGCCGCCGCGGTGGCTGCAGCCGCAGGATGTCGAGGCGCTGAGTCAGGCGATCGTCGCGGCGGTGCGGCAGACCCACGTGGCGCAGCCCACGCGCGTGGGCGCCGAGATCGCGGATCTGCACCGGTTGCTTGCGCCGTGGCTGGAGGCGTCCGCATTTGCACAGGTCGGCGCGTTGCTGGTTCGGCAAGGGCTTCTGGTCACCCACGGAACCGCGCTCGCTTCGCCCGGCTTCGTCGTCAAGGCCGTTGCGTCGGCGGCGCTGGTGGCGCGCGTCGAGGCGCTGCTGTTGGCTCAGGGGCTGGCGACCGAGACACCCGCTCAGTGTGCGGTTCTGTTGGAGACCGACGCGCGGGCGGTGCTCCTGGCGCTACAGGCGGCGCAAGCAGCGGGTCGGGTCGTGCGCGTGGCTGAGGACTACTGGATCGCGCATTCGGTTGCGTCAACGGCGCGGGAGTACGTGCTGGCGGCGTTCGTCGACGCGCCGAGTTTCGCCATGGCAGAGTT
The DNA here is from genome assembly GCA_903896545.1 of uncultured Myxococcales bacterium. Taxonomy (GTDB): domain Bacteria; phylum Myxococcota_A; class UBA9042; order UBA9042; family UBA9042; genus CAIYBN01. The sequence continues at coordinate 167,998 of CAITYF010000161.1, forward strand.
CAAGGAAGTCGTTGGCCTGACGCGCAAACACCTCATCCCATTTGCAGAATTCCTCGATCGCGAACGCGTGACTTCGCGCGACGCCGCAGGCAACAGGCGCATTCGGGAGCCTGCACGCGCGGCATTTCTGGCGAGTCGCGCAGGTGCGCCATGACGACCTACACGCGTCTCGACAGCCCGATCGGCCCCCTCCTGCTGACCAGCGACGGCGAGGCGCTGACCGGCGTTCTGATGGGCGGTTCAGAAAGTCCGCAGATCGCCCAAGACTGGCGACGCAACGACGACTTGCCGCTTTTTGCCGCCGCCCGGACCCAATTCACCCGCTATTTTGCCGGCGAGTTGCGGGTTTTTTCGCTTCCACTCTCGCTCATCGGGACGCCCTTCCAGCGCCGCGTCTGGCAGGCGCTTGCCGCTGTTGCGTACGGGCAGACAACGACTTATGGCCGACTTGCGGTAGCACTTGGCATGCCCACCGCGTCCCGCGCCGTGGGTCTCGCCAACGGCCAGAATCCCTTGGCGATCGTCGTGCCGTGTCATCGCGTGATCGGTGCTTCGGGTGCGCTCACCGGCTACGCTGGCGGTTTGCCACGCAAAGCCTGGCTCTTGGCGCTGGAACAGGGGCGTCCGCTGCCGTCGCTCGCCGGCACAGAGCAGCTCAGGCTTACGCTTTAGCCCCCGATTTCACGCCCGTAATGCGGCGTTCGTCGGCTGTCTCGATCGCCGGCGGTTCGTCCGGGACCAGCAACGGGCCAGCGCCCACGTGCGGCACTGGTCCCCAGGTCTGCCACTTGCCAGTCGGCGTACACAGGCGCATGCGCCGGGGCTCAAAGCCGCGGTGCTCCAATTGGCCGACAAAACGCTGCAGAAGTCCGTCAAAATCAGGCGCGTCGCGGATGATGAACTGGATCACGAGGTGAAATGGATCGGAGCACTGCGTCTCCGCGAAGTACCTTTTGCGGCGGCGTTCTTCTTTCTCAAAGACCGTCACTTGAAACACGTGATCGCGGCCGAGCTTGCTGGCTTCGAGCTGGAATCGTGCGTGTTCGTTGATCATCGGGCTTCCACGCGGCGGTGTCGCGCCGACCATTCTGTGAACCGCGCGCGGTTGGTGTCAAGCCGTGGATCCTCGCCGCGGCCAGCGGTGAAAGCAGTGAACCACCGACGCCTACAGGATTCCATTGACACTACGGCCGCTCGCCCCTAGCATATGGCCCCCTTTCCGGCCGGTAGCTACCTGCCGATCTTGGGAATTTTGAGGAATACGTGGCCGTTTCACTTGCCATCTCCAGCTTGAACGCGACGCCGCAAACGCGAGAGGCAAGCCTCACGACGTCGTGGTGCGCCGAGCGTTTGGTGGGCGTGTACGAGGCGGCGACCCCGACTTTGGCGATCGCCGTGACCGCGACGCGCCATGCGGAAGTCGTGGAGACCCACGTGCGCGTGCAGGGCAAGTTCCGCTGTGCGTGCAGCCGTTGTGCGGAACCCGTTGAACTGGATGTGGATACCGAGTTCGATCACCACTTTGTGGGCCCCGGTCAGTTGGACGCGGGCGACCCGCTGGACGCGGATTCTGCTGGTCTGGACGACGATCCGGACGTCAGCGAACACGACGGTGCGAAGATTGAACTCGACGAGTTGTGCATCGAGCACGTGATTCTGGCGCTGCCGGACGTGCCGCTGTGCGATGACGACTGCAAGGGTTTGTGCCCGCGCTGCGCCATCAACCGCAACCACGAGAGCTGCTCTTGTGATCTGCGCGAAGAGCGCTCGTCGCCATGGGCCAAGCTCGCCGAATTGCGGGTGCAAAAAGACTGAGCGGCGCGAGCCTCGCAGGACGAGAACGTGGCAGCGAAAGTTGCCCAGTAGTGAATGTAACCGGAGGATAAGATGGCAGTTCCTAAGAAACGCATGTCCAACTCGCGCACCGCCATGCGCCGCGCGCAGTGGGACAAGATGCCCGCGCCGACGATCTCGACCTGCAAGAACTGCGGCGAGGCCCTGCGTCCGCACCGCATTTGTGGCAGCTGCGGCCACTACGCGGGCAAGGAAATCATCGCCGGTCTGCAGCCGGATGCCGCTGCGTCGACCGAATCGTAAGTCGCGAGGCCGATGATGCGCATCGCCATCGCCTCCGATCACGCGGCCGTTGAGCTGCGCCAGAGCGTCGCCAAGCGATTGGCGGAGCTGGGCCACGTCGTGGACGATCTAGGCTGCGGTCTGGGCGAGCGCGTCGACTACCCGCGTTACGCTGCTGCCGTTTGCGGTGCTGTCGTACAAGGCGCGGCCGATCGCGGGATCCTGCTTTGCGGGACCGGCATCGGCATGAGCATCGCGGCCAACAAGATCGTCGGCATTCGCGCTGCGCTTGTGCACGACGTGACCACTGCGCGGCTCTCTGCTGAGCACAACAACGCCAACGTGCTGTGCCTCGGCGCGCGTTCGACTGGGCCGATGATCGTCCAGGAATGCGTGGAGACGTGGCTCGCGACGGCGTTTGATCCCCGCCATCAAGCCCGTCTGGACCTGATTTCCCAGATGGAGTGAGTTCTTATGCGTTGTCCCCGCTGCGGTGATGAGGCCGACAAGGTCGTCGATTCGCGGCTGTTGCCCGGAGGCGATGCCATTCGCCGTCGGCGCGCGTGCGAAGCGTGCAACCACCGCTATACAACCTACGAGCGCATTGAGCTGCAGCTCCCGCTGATCGTGAAAAAACAGGGTCAGCGCGAGGAATTCGGCCGCGACAAGCTGCGCGGCGGCATCGTCAAGGCGATGCACCGACGGCCGATTCCCGCGGATACCGTCGACGAATTCCTGCGCAGCGTGGAGACGCGTCTGTCCGAGTCGGGCGAGCGCGAGGTGCCCTCGACGCTGCTGGGCGACTTGGTGATGGAATTCCTGCGCAAACAGGATCACATCGCGTACGTGCGGTTTGCCAGCGTGTACCGAGAATTTCGCGATATCACAGAACTTCTGGATGAAGTGCGGCAACTGGCGGACGACGAGTCAGCCGCGAGCGGCAGTCCGTGAATTCGGCCGCAGATCGCGCGTTCATGCAGCGGGCGATCCAACTGGGCGCCGAAGGTTCGCGCGCCGTGCGTCCCAATCCGCGCGTCGGCTGTGTGCTCGTGCGAGATGGTGTGGTCGTCGGGGAAGGTTTTCACGCGGTTGTCGGTGGCCCGCACGCAGAAGCTGTGGCGCTTGAGGTCGCCGGTGATCGGGCGCGCGGCGCGACGGCGTACGTGACGTTGGAGCCTTGCAATCACTTTGGCCGGACGCCGCCGTGTGCTCAGGCGCTGATCGCTGCGGGCGTGGCACGCGTCGTCATTGCGGTGCGCGATCCCCATCCGGAGGCATCCGGTGGCGTCGAGACGCTGCGCGCCGCGGGTGTCGCGGTCACGACGGATGTGTTGACGGTGGAAGCGGGAGACCTCGCTGAGGTGTTCTTGACCGGCGTACGCCACCGTCGCGCCTTTGTGCAACTCAAGACCGCGATCACAGCCGACGGTCGGGTCGCAGCGGACGATGGCACGACGCGCTGGATTTCTGGACCGCAAGCCCGGCTGCAAGTCCACATCTGGCGCGCAGAAGCGGATGCCGTGTTGATCGGTGCGGGCACCGCGCTCGCGGACAACCCGCGGCTGGATTGCCGTGACCTGCCGCAACCGGCGACGCATTTGCCCGTCCGCGTTGTGCTCGACCGCCGGGTGCGTTTGCCGCTGGAGAGCCATCTGGCTGAAACCACAGCGCAGCGCACCCTCGTGATCACAGATGATTTCGCGCACGCCACTTCGTCGCACGCTGAAGCGCTGCGTCAACGCGGTGTGGAGATCGTCCGGGTGCCGCCGAGCGAAGCCTGGCTGGCCGACGTCCTGCGGTTGCTGTTGCAGCGAGGGCTGCACCACGTGCTGTGCGAGGGCGGTCCGACTCTGGCGACGGCGCTCTGGCGCGCGGCGTTGGTCGATCGCATGGACTTGATTCTGGCGCCCAAATTGTTGGGCAGCGGTACGCCGTGGCTGCAGCCGCTGGGCTTGACCACGCTGGATGCGGCGCGCCCGCTGCGGTGGACCGGCGTCGCACAGTTGGGTGACGACGTGTGGCTAACGGCGCGGCCACGTTAATCCAAACAGCAGAAGGGAGGCGAAATGTTCACAGGGTTGGTGGAAGCGGTGGCGACGGTGACAGCGGTCGAGTTCGCGGGCGGTGGGGCGAGGCTGAGCGTGGCTGTGCGCTGGCCAGAAGTCGACGGCCCGACGCGACTGGGTGACAGCATCGCGGTCAACGGCGCGTGTCTCACAGCGATTGCGATTGCTGCGGCCGAAAGCGCGGAGACGCTGACGTTTGACCTGTCCCACGAGACTTTGGCACGCACAACCTTTGCACACGCGACTGCGGGCCAGCGAGTCAACGTCGAGCGCGCGTTGCTTGTCGGCGATCGCTTGGGCGGGCACATCGTGACGGGGCATGTGGACGGGGTCGGTCATCTGGTCAGCAAGACCGCCCATCCAGCTGGCTGGGACTTGGTCTACGGTCTTCCTGCGGATTTGCTGCCAGAAATTGTGCAAAAAGGCAGTATTTGTCTCGACGGCGTGTCGTTGACCGTCAACCGTGTGGGCGGCGATCTCCCGACGCATTGCGTTGGCGTTACCATCGTGCCGCATACGAGTCAGCATACGCAGCTTTTGGAAGGCGAAGTCGGCAAAGCCGTCCATGTGGAAACCGACATTTTTGCAAAACATATTCGGCGTTTGACAGAGTTCACGCGGCAAAATGAAAAATAATGTCGCGGGGCTTGAATCCTGTGATCACCTGAGTTCTTGCCGAGTCGGCGGTCCTGACAGACACTAGGGGATCAGCACCGCACTTGTGCGGCGCGCCACAGAGCGGGTAAGGTGCGGGCGTGCGCTTGCGCGAGCTTGCTGTGTGGCTTTTGGAGTGCGTCGTGGCCCTGTGCCCCAACGCCCGGAGTGTTTGTGATTCGAGAGCGATCGAGCCAACTGCACCCTGCGTGTCGTGACTTCATGTCCCCTTTCGGGCTGCGTGGTTTGGCCGTATTGGTGCTTGCGGTTTTTCTGATCGGGTCGCCGGTGAGTTGGGCTGCCGGTAAGCGCGGCAAAGCGGTACATGCTGCGGCACATGCCAAGAAATCGGCCAAGCGAGGCAAAGAAAGTCGGCAAAAGGCGCCGCTAGCGGCCACGCCCGCGCTCGCACCTGCGCCTCCGCCAGCGCCCGCGCGGCGACCGACATCTGCGGCGGTTGTGCCCGTGGCATTGCCCGCGCCCGTGACGCCCGTCACGGCAGTTTCCCTGCCGGTTGCGTCGACACCTGCGGTCGCCGTTGCCAAGCCCGTCGTCGTGAAGCCCGCGCCAGCAGCGCCGAGCAAACCCGCCAAAGCGGTCAAGCCGACGGCCAAGGTCGCGCCTGCAGTTGCCTTACCTGGTGCTGCGACCGCCACGGCAGCGCAACCGGTCGCCTTGCCACAGGGTGCTTCGCCACCGGCGGCCGTTGGGCTGCCCGGTCACCCCACGCCCAGCGCGCACGCCGCTGTCGAGCTGCCCGCACATCCCACCGCGACGACCGCGCCTGCGCCGCCGCGCGCCAAGCCACTCCCGACGCCGGTCGCCACGGCGTGGGCGCTCCCCCAGGTGCCTCAGGCCAAGCTGCAGAGCGATCTGAAATTTCAGTCGATTATCCGGCTGATTCAGGCCAGCAAGTTCAGCGAAGCCCTGGCTGAAGTCGACGCGCTGCTGGAAAAGAGCCCCAACGACGACGAACTGAAAGTGCAGCGCGCGCGCCTGTTGTACTGGCTGGATCGGCGGCAGGCTTCGCGTGAGTATTTGGCCCCTGTGCAGGCTCGCCATCCGGAGGACGCGGAAATTCGCGAGTTGGACGCCCAGCTGAAGCTTGCCGACGGCGACATCGTGGGTGCACTGGCGCAGTACCGTGCGCTGGAAATCGCCGGTGACGGGCGGCCGGAGCTGCACCAGCGGATCATCGACTTGTCGCTGGAGTTGGACGAAGGCGCCGCGGTGACGAAGTCGCTGAAGTTTGGCGGCCATCTGAGCGACGAACAGGAAATGGCCTACACGCGCATGGTGCACCCGTGGTTTGTCGACGTGGCCGGTGCCTCGACGTTGCACAGCGGCTCTGCGTGGTGGCGTGCCGATGCCCATTTGGGTCGGCGGATCAACAAGCGGTGGAGCGCGCTGTTGGGCGCCATCTACGAGCAGCGTTATTCCGGCGTCGATCTGGAGCGCGCCGAGGCAGTCAAAGGTGAGTTGTACTTTGGTTTCAGCCGCATCGACGGCATGTTGCACCTCGAATCGTCGCCCAATAAGGCGTTCCTGCCGATCTTTGACGGCCGCCTCGATCTGGGTTTTTCCATCATCAAAGAATTGTCCGTCGGCGTGTATGGTCGCTACGCCCGCTACGCGACGACGCCCACTTCACAAGTTCTGCCCTCGACGGCTTGGTCACTGGCGCCTAACCTGATCGTGTACTGGAAGGAATGGACGTTCCAGCCGGGCTACATGCTGATCAATCTCGACCCAAGTCTCACGACGACGACCACCTACTACCACACGGGCTTCTTGAAGGCGCGTTGGGAGCCGACCCCGCGCTGGATGGCTTTTGCGTGGCTGTATCTGGGCACCGACCCGACTTTTGTCGAGCGCTACGGCGTTCGCACGCCCGTCGGTACGTCGATGGTGCTCGGCGGCGAGCACTGGTGGACCCCGCGCTGGGGCACGCGCGCTTCGATCGCCCGTACCCAGCCTTTTGACAGCAAGAACGATCCGTTCACGGAATTCACCGTCGTCCTGCGAGGTCGGCTGTGAACAATTTCCGCCTCGAACTGCTCACGCTGCCTGAGCTCCTCATCATCTTGTTCGTGACGCTCGAGCTCATCATCGTACTCGTGGCGCTGACGGCGATGTTGATCGTGCGTGGCCGCGCAATTCGCCGTGAAAAGGCGTTTCAGGCGACCCGCGCGACGTTGCTGGAGTCCATCCAGCGCATGACCGGCTTGGAGCCAGATCCGACGGCCAAGTCCAAGGCGCTCGCGGCGTTGGGCGCGTTGTCCCGCGACTTTGCCCGGCGTCTGCTCACGGAAATGGCCGAGCTTGCCGGTCCAGGCGGAACATCGGCGTTTGAAGAACTGTACGCAGCGTCCAACCTCGCCGTCGAAGCGCGTGCCAACGCGGTTGCGCGGCCGTGGGAACGCCTGCGCGTGATCCGTGAAGCGCGCGCGCTGCACGACCCCGCGCGTCTGCTCGCTGGTTTGGTGCGCGATGAAGTGCCGGATGTGCGTCTGGGTGCCTTTGAGGCCCTGTGCGCGCTGAGCCGCGCCGATGAAGCGGTGGCCGCGATTCCGCTTCTGGCGGCGGACGGTCGTCTGAACCGCGTGCGCGCGATCGACGCAATGTCGGTCGCCAGCCCGTTGCCGGTGCAGTCGCTGGTGGAATTGTCGAATTCAGAAATCGCCGACGTGCGGCAGATCGTCGTCGCGGTGCTTGGCAACGCGCGCGTACGCCAAGCCGTGCAGGTGGTCGTGCACGCCGTGACCGATCCAGAAGCCGAAGTCCGTATTCAGGCGGTGAAAGGCCTGCGCGAGATGGGTGACGCCTCGGCGTTGCCCGTGTGCCTCAGCGCGCTCCAGGACGAACGCTGGGAAGTGCGGTCTGAGGCCGCGCGCACCTGTGGTGCTTTGGGCGGCGGCGGCGCGGCAGAGTCAATCGCCGTGCTTTTGGATGACGAAGCCGAGTGGGTCCGTCACAATGCATCGCTCGCGCTTTCGCGTTGTGGTCCCGCCGGCATTGCCGCGCTTCGTTCTGCTGCTGCTCGTGGCAACGAATCCGCGTCCAGCGCGCTGGCGGAAGCCCGTCTGTCCGTTACGGAAGATTCTTTGGTCTAGTTCTTTTGGGTTCTTCACAGGTTTACGGAGGTTGAGAGAACGCGCGCATGTTGATGGATATCTTCAATATCCTTGTGCTTCTCTACTTCGTGTTGCTCACGTCGGGCTACATCGCGCTTTTTGTCGCGGCTTCCGTCGGCATCATCCAGGTGCGCCGTGACCTGGAGGGCAGCTCGCCGGAATCCGTGTCGATGCGCGGTCGCGCGACGCTGCCCATTTCCATTTTGGTGCCCGCCCACAACGAAGAAAAAACGGTGGTGGAGTCGGTCCGCGCACTCCTGAAGTTGCGTTACCCCGAACACGAAGTGGTCGTGGTAAATGACGGTTCGTCGGACAAGACGATGAAACGTCTGCGTACAGCGTTCGCGCTGGAAGCGGTGCCCATCGACATTCGCCTCGATTTGCCGTGCAAACCGATTCGCGCGACCTACCGCTCTGCAATTTACAATCGCCTGATCGTCATTGACAAAGACAACGGCGGTAAGGCCGACGCCTTGAATTGCGCGATTAACGCGAGCCGATTTCCGCTGGTGTGCGCCATCGACGCCGACACGCTGATTTTGCCCGACGCACTTCTGCGCCTCGTCCGCCCGTTCCTGACGGACGTCGACGTCGTCGCGGTCGGTGGCACGATTTGCCTCGCAAACGGCTGCACGATTGAGCGCGGCGCCGTCGTCGAAATGGGCTTGCCCAAGTCCTGGCTGGCGCGTTTTCAAGTGGTTGAATACCTGCGCGCCTTCCTCGTCGGACGCTTGGGCTGGGACCGCATGGGCGGCAACCTGATTATTTCTGGCGCTTTTGGCCTGTTCCGCCGCTCCGCAGTGACGACTGCGGGTGGCTACGCGCACGACTCCGTCGGTGAGGACATGGAGCTGGTCGCGCGCCTGCGCCACCAGATTCCGCAGTGGCTGCAAGGTCGCGCGATCGCGCACCTTCCGGATCCCGTCGCGTTTACGGAAGCTCCAGAAAATATTCGCATTCTCGGCAACCAGCGCGACCGCTGGCAGCGCGGCTTGGCTGACACGCTGTGGCGTCACCGCAAAATGGCGTTCAACCGCCGCTACGGGCCGATTGGCCTCGTGGTGATGCCGTTCTTCATCTTTTTTGAACTGTTCGGGCCGATCATTGAGATGTTCGGCTACTTCTACTTCGTGCTGATGCTCGTCGGCGGCTTCATCGAGCCCGTCTTCACGATTCTCTTCCTGATCCTCGCGGTCCTCATCGGCTTCCTTCTGTCCTTGGGCGCGATTTTGCTCGAAGAACTCTCGCTCTCGTTCTTCCGCGAACGCGGCGACTTGTGGCGTCTCGTGTCCGTCGCGCTACTCGAAAACATGGGCTATCGCCAGCTCATTTTGTGGTATCGCCTCCGTGGGCTCTGGGGTTACCTCCGCCGTCGTAAGACGTGGGGCCGCATGACGCGTCTCGGTTTCGCCGGCGGTACGGGTCCGCGTGGTGGCGAACAGCGTTCGAGCGCTTTGCCGATTTTGACCACGCTCCTTTTGGCCGCCATCGTGATGCTGCCCGTCGGTTGGCTGATCAAGCCGCGCCCGACGGTCAAGCCGCAAATTCTCGACAAGACTGTGCCTTTTGAGAATCGCCGCGAGCACTTGCGGTTGATGTGGTTGCTGACCCAGGCGAAGGTCCAACCGCCCAAGTCGCGGTTCATGTGGGACTCGGTGACCGATTACGTCGGCTGGAATCCGACGACCAAGGCGCACCGCGAGCTCGCCGACGAAGATCTGAAAGATCGCAATTTGCTGTTTATTTCCGACACCTATGGTGTGTACGTCGACGACTATGACGCGATGCCGCGGCCCGTGGCGCACTTGGAGTTGTCCAAGCGCATCTTCGGCGGTCTGACGGACGCGGAAATGGACGTCATCGAGCGTTTTGTCGCGCGCGGTGGTCGAGTCTGCGGCGAGTTCAACACATTTGCCACGCCCACGCCGTACAGCGCGCGGTTGCGGGCGGAGAAAGTCTTCAACATCAAGTGGTCCGGCTGGGCCGGGCGCCGCGTGGACGACTTCTCAGACGACCGCGAAATCGCGCAGTGGGTGCAAAAGCGCTGGGCCGAAGAGACGGGACGCCCGTACGATCTAGAAGGTCCAGGAATTCTGCTGATTCACGAAGATGGGCGCGTCGTCTGTCTGCAAGAAGAACTGGATATTCCCAAGAACCCGCTGGTGCTGACCCACGGCCCGGATTCCGTGCCGGTGACCTACTGGTTTGACATCAACGAGGCCAACGACCCGAAAGAAGTGCGCGCGACCTACAAGCTGCACACGATGGAACCCGGCATGGTGCTGCTGTCCAAGTTTGGCATCCCAGACGCATTCCCCGCGATCGTCTACGACGACAAGATGAAGCATACGTACCTGGCGGGCGACATGACGGATGCGGAGGCGAACCTCGGTCCGCCGTGGCTCGCGTTCATCCCGACCGTCCGCAAGTGGATGGCGCAAACGGGCATGGTGCCGGAGGACATCCGCCTGCTGTGGCGCGTCTATTCGCCGACCATCACGCGCGTCATCAACGGCGAGATGTGAGAGCCTGTGAAAACTTGTTTTCGCACGCTCTCCCGGAGAGCGGCTGCGGGCTGGCAGCGGCTGAAACCGCCTGAATTCACTTCAGGCGTCGCTTGGCCGCTGCATCAAACATCAAGCTCAGAGGTTGGGAATTCGAAGAATTCGCAACCTCTGAACACCGCCGCACCTTGATGCCGAGATCTGGCCACTTTCACTGGCTCTGTGCGGGCGCGCTGCTCCTGTGCGCGTGCGGGACAACGCGGATGAGGCGTCAGGACGTGCCCGCGCGCTGCGAAGACCCCGATGCCCGCGCAGTGCTGAACGCCGCCCGCTCGTCGCTGGTCTTTTCGCCTTATCGCCCCAAGAAAGTCTATGATCTGGACGCCAATGGCCGTGCAGTGCTGTTCCAGCCGGGGCGCCTGTCGGCAGACGCGCTTGCCATTCTCAGCTACCCCGATCCGCAGCGGTTTGCCGGAGGCGACAGCGACTTCCATCGTTTGGCGCAGCGCTCGTTTGTCTACGACGACGCGCTCGCGGTGCTCTGGCTCACCCACGACGGCGATCTGGATCGCGCTCGACGTGTACTGGCGACGTTGGCTGCGCTGCAGCGTCCCGACGGCGCGTGGGGCTTCGGCTTCGGTGCGGGGCCGGAAGACGGGTTCTACAACGCCGCGTATGTCCGGACAGGGACGGTGGCGTGGGTCGTCTACGCGCTCGCGCACTACCGCGTGGTGAGTCGCGATCCGCAGTTTGACGGCGTCGCCGAACGCGCCACGCGTTGGCTTCTCGCGCAGCGCGCGCCGGGCGACCCGCTCCTGCGCGGTGGGGCAGGACGCTGGCGCGACGCGGCGCATTTTGAGCCGGACTGGCGCGCGGACTTTGTCGCCACCGAGCACCAGGTCGACGCGTGGTTTGCGCTACGCGCCGCGAGTCGCGCGTGGCCAGAGCTGGCGCAGCGTCTGGATCTGACGACCACCGCTCAACAGCTGGCGATCGCCATGCGGAGGTCGCTGTGGCTTCCAGAAGGTCGCTACGCCCAGGGTTTGGGACCTGCCGGTACACCCGACCGTGAGAGCGCGCTGGATGCTGCCGGAACGTGGACCGCGCTGTGGGAAATCGCGGAGGCGCGTCCCGAATACGCCCAGCAGATGCTGTCCTGGGTCACGCGTGTGCACGGGATCGACGTGGACGGCTGGCCCGGGCTGCGCCCGTATCGCGACGCGCCGCCGGAGACGTGGTTTGTCGAAGGAAGTGTCGCCTTGCCGCTCGCGTACAAGCGCCTTGGCCTGATGGAGACGGCGAGGCAGCGTTGGCAACCGCTCGTGCAACTCGCCTGCGCTGCTGGCCTCCCCCTGGTCTACGCGCCCAACTGGCACGCCGATTTTCCGTTCACGCCGGCCGCCGCGCCCACGCTTTGGTTGCTGCTCGCGGGTCAGGAGATCGTCGAAGGCGGAGCGCCGTGGCTGTGGGCAGAGCGGTAGCCGGAACCAGGCGCAGGCGATAAACTGGCGCGCATGACGACTCCGCTTCTCGATTTCAAACGTTTTCCCGGTCGGCGCTGGTCTCTCGGTTTTTCCGCCGAGATGCGCGAGACCTTGGAGAGAATCCCCGACATGGCGACCGCCGTGCGCGCGCGGTGGGCCCAACATGTGCGGGCGCGAACTGACGATATTCTGCTCTTTGCCACGGCTGAAGACGCCATGCGCGCCGCGGTACACGCGCTGCTTGCGCCGAACGACGTGGTCCTGCTGGCTCGTCCGCTGCCGCCCGATTGGATCGCGTGCGTGCTGCAGGCTGGCGCGCGGTACGTCGACGTCGGCCGTCGCTACGACGGGTTTGCCCAGACCGGTGGTTGGAATGTCGCAGCCGCCCAACGCGCCGCCGCTGCACACCCGGAGGCTGTTGCCATCGCCGAGACGTGCACGTGGGGCGGCGCGGATGACGCAGCCGTTGCCGCTGCGCTTCCCCTGCGCGCGTTCATCAAGGATGCCCGCAACACCCTGCATTGTCTTGGGCCCGTGTTGGGTCTGGAGCGCGCCACGGTGACGCTCGTCGCACTCCGCGACCCCGACGCGCCGTCACCGGCCGTTCTGTACGCGCTCATTGCACCCGACCAGCACGGGGCAGCGTTGCGCGCCGCCGTTGGGCCCACCGCGGTTCCGGCTGTGCTGGCTGAACACGCGTTTGCTGTGCTGGAGGGGGTCGATCGTGACCCGACTTGGGCGGATCGCGCCATCGCACGGATCACCGAACGCAACGCTGCGTGGCGAACGGCGCTTGCGGGACGCCCCGGTGTAGAAGTGCTCCCTCCCGCTGGGACGGAGGCCGCTGCCCTCTGTTTAGGTGGCGACGGGGACGCGATCGCCGCTGATTTGGTTGGGCAGTTTCTGACGGTGCGCGCGTGGCCGACAAGTGCGATGCGCGCGCTTTTGACGGCAGATCTGGCACGTTAAGCGGACGGAGCGGGCCGGAAAGCGACGGGGACTGTGGCTAACGGCCCAGCACGCGGCTCAGGACCACGTAGAGGCCGGCGCCCAAGCCTGCAGAGACGGGCAACGTCAGCACCCAAGCGATGAGGATGTTGCCGGCGACGCCCCAGCGCACCGCGCTCAGGCGCTTCGAGGCGCCAACGCCCATGATCGACGACGAGATCACGTGTGTCGTGGAGACCGGGGCCTTCAACCACGACGCGGTCAGGATCACCAGTGCGCCTGCGGTCTCCGCTGCAAAACCGTGAATTGGCTGTAGCTTGATGATTTTGCTGCCCATCGTGCGGATGATGCGCCAGCCGCCCGCTGCAGTACCGGCTGCCATCGCCGCTGCGCATGCGCCGATCACCCAGAACGGCACGACGAGTTCGCCTTTTTGCTGATACGCCGCGAGGTTCAGCCACGGCGGCAGATCGGCGGTGTGCTTGGCGTAATAGGCGACCAACGACATCGTCACGATGCCCATTGCCTTTTGCGCGTCGTTCGAGCCGTGGGACAGCGCCATGGAACTTGCTGAAAGCAGCTGCAAATGGCGAAACAGGCTGTTGACCCTGGACGGACCGGTGCGGCGCACGATCCACGTCAGGCCGACCATGATGGCAAAGCCGATCAAAAAGCCGGCGATCGGCGAAATGATGAGGCCGAGCGTGACCTTGGTGACACCCTTGGAGTGCATCAGCGTGCTGAAGGCTTCGAAGAAGTTTGCGTTTTCATCCATCACGCGGTGGCACGCGACCGCGCCGATCAGGCCGCCGACCAGCGTGTGGCTGGACGACGACGGCAAACCGAGCGCCCACGTCACCAAGTTCCAGATGATACCGGCCAAGAGCGCGCAGACGACGACCGTTTGCGTGATAGAGACAGGGTCGGCGATGTCGCCGCCGATGGTCTTGGCCACGCCGGTGCCGAGGAATGCGCCGCCAAAATTGAACACAGCGGCGAGCATGACCGCCGTACGGGGCGACAGGACGTTGGTCGAGACGACCGTCGCGATCGCGTTGGCCGTGTCGTGGAACCCGTTGATGTAGTCAAAAACCAGCGCCGTGATAACGACGACCACGAGCAGGATAAACGGGTCTACAAGCGGGGCCGCATCAACCATGCTTCACGACCACGGAACGAATGAGATCGCACACGTCGTCGCAGGCATCGACGGCTTTCTCCAGCGAGTCGAGGATCTCTTTTTCGCGGATCAGGTCGATCGGGTCCGGCGGCGACTGGAAAAGCCGACCGACGGCGTTGCGGTACGCCGTGTCGCCCTCGTTTTCCAGGGCGTGCACGCGCACAAACCAGACGTGTAACTCCGAGTGGTTGTCGCTGCCCGAACGCAGCAATTGCACGCAGTGCGCCACGGCATGCGCGGATTCGCGCGTGATGCGTACCAGATCGCGCATCGCGTCAGTCAGGACGCCGACGCGGTAGATCACGATAAGACCAGCTGTTTCTTCCATCAAATCAATGATGTCGTCCAGCGCAGAGACCAGCGCGTGCAGGTCTTCGCGATCGATCGGCGTCACAAACGTCTTGTCCAACTCGTCGTACACAACGTGAGCGACTTCATCGCCTTCGTGTTCGATTCGCCGCATGGCTTCCGAAACGCGCGCAAAGTCCTCGGCGGTTTCTGCGGAGGACAACTTGGCGAATTCGTCGGCACCAACCGTCAGGTTGCGCGCCAGCGCATCGAGGTAGCCGAAGAAACGATTTTCCTGTGGTAACAATGACTTAATAATGCGATCGAGCCACATGCGGTTGCCTTGGCGCACTGTTGAGGCGCGCGGAGGACAGAAGTATCGGCTAGCTTGTGGCTGGCGTCACCCCTTCGTCGCAGCAATGTCGCATTTCTGACACGCAGAGGCGGAATGACACATTCGTTTGACCGCATCGCAAGGCGCGTTTACGCTCACGCGTCGATGAGCGGAATCTGTCTTCAACCGATGCGTGATTTTTGCCGAACAGGAGGCTTCGTCCTCTTGGCCCTCGCGGCCTTTTTGTCGGCATGCGAGACGGAAAAAGGCGAGGCCAACGAATCGGCGATCGTGCTGGCGCGGCACATTGACCAGCTCCTCGATGACCCAAGCCCGCTGCCTCGTGAAGCGACTGGCGTGAGCCTGGCGGCTGACGCGACGCCGGTGCAACTCGCTGCCGTGGTGACGCCGATCGCCGCGCCCGACGTTGTCGTGGCAGTCGACGTTCAAACAGCACCCGATGTGGAAGTCCCCAAGGACGTGCCCGCTGTTCAGGTAGCGGCGGATGTGAAAGTCGCCGTTGACGTGGCGACCGTCGTGGATGTGAAGGCCGCGCCGGACGTGCAGACTGCGCCGGACGTCGTTGCGAAACCGGATGTGTCAACGCCGATTGTGCCGATCCCCGTGCGCCGCGACGGCACGCCGATCGTCAAGGCTGACGCGACGCTGAAGCCCGATCCGAAAGTGATCAAGCCAGAGCCGCCGAAGGTGGTGACCCCGGTTCCTGTGGCCAAGGTCGAGCCCGTCGTGAAGCCGACGTCCAAGGTGGTTGTGGCGACGCCGGTGGTCAAGGTGGAGCCGAAGGTTGATCCCAAGGCGAAACTGGTCAAGTTGACCGCGGCAGAGCGCAAGAAGCAGGCCAAAATCGCGGCCGCGGCCAAGAAAGCTGAGGCCAAGGCGGCGCTGAAGAAGGCCGCGCTGGAAAAGAAGAAGAAGGCGCAGATCGCGGCGCGCGACAAGAAGAAAAAGGCGGCAGCGGCGAAGCAAAAGAAGGCTGATGCGAAGTTGGCGGCGGCGGCGGCCAAGAAGGCAGCGATCGCGGCGAAGAAAGCGGCAGCTTGGGCCAAGAAGCACCCCAGCGCGGCGCCCAAGCCGGCACCGGCGCCGACGCCAGCGCCTGTCAAACCGACCAAGCCCGAACTTCCGGCGAAAACGGAACCGACCAAGCCGGCTGTGACTGTCAACCCGGCCCCGGCAGGGAGCGGCGACGCGACGGAGCTGTTTTTCAGCGGCAAGCGCAAGCTCGACGCGGGCGACTTCAAGGGTGCGATCGCCGATCTCAAAGCGTCGCAGGTCGCGCGCCCAAGCCCGCGCACACTGACTGCGCTGGGCCGCGCGTATTTTGACGCGGGAGAAATGAATTCGGCAGCGGGTGCGTTGCGGCAAGCGGGTAGCAACGAGGACGCGCAACTGCTTCTCGGCGCGCTTTACCAGCAGACGGATAAGGCGGACAAGGCGCGCAAGGTGTATGAAGACTTTCTGAAGGCGCATCCGGATCACGCCAAGGCGGACTGGGTTCGGCGCCTGCTCAAAACGCTGTAGACGTCCGCGATCGGGCGACAGCACTGGCACCGACGCAACGGCGTCGCGCGGATCGAAGCATGATGAAAAGTACGTTTCGCGGGGCTGCTTGTTGCGCTTGTTTGGCGATCGCGTTGGCTGTTTCCGCGTGTGGCAAGTCATCTGGCGTGACGTCGACCGCGCCGCAAAGCCCGTCTCCCGGCACCGCCGTCGCAGCGGCAGCAGCCAATGCCGCAGGCAACGTGACGGCCCAGCCCAGCGAGTCCATCGCGACAAACGCGGCGGACCCGAATTGCCCCGATTGCCAGCGTCCGGACGTGACAAGCACCAAGGACGTGACGATCGTGCCCCTCGATCCGGTGTTTCGCGATGATCTGAAGCTGACAATCAGCAAGACCTGTCAGGTGCTTGAAGACGGCGTCGCCATCCTGGAGACCCACGCCAAGCAGCCTGAAACGGCGCAGGCGGCGCTGGAAGCCTACCGGGAGAAGAACAAGACGGTGATGGCGGAGCTGGCCACCAAGACCCAAGACATGACGGTGCGGCTGAAGGCGCTGGGGTACGAGTCGGACATTCCGGAGGAAGTGAAGCAGGACTACGAAGAGCGCATGAGCAAGGTCTTGGCGCGTCTGGAAGTTGTGCGGGCGGTATACGCCAAGCATCCGAAGGTCTTGGAAACGTTTGGACCCTTCATCCGGTCGGCTGAGTAGCGCGCCATGGCGTTACCCGACGGGGACTCGCCGTCCAACGACGATCGCGCGTACCAGCGTCAGCAGATCCTCTTTCACCACTTGCTGCTGCGCACCCTGCGGCGCAAGCCTCGGCTTATTCCGCTGCTTGTCGCGGGGCTAATTGCCGCACAATTCCTGCTACCGTCACTGGGACGCGATGGCAGTGAACACGCCGTGCTGCGCGTGATTGTGGCGTTCGGGCATCTGGACGAGGCCATCCGCGCGGGGCAGTGGTGGCGTTTGTGCTCGTCCTGGATCGTGCATCAGGGCGGGTTTCACCTGATCGGCAACGTGCTTTTCATGCTGGTGTTGGGGCGTCCTGTGGAGGCGGTCTGGGGGCCCGGACGCACGTGGCTCATCTGTCTGGCCGCCGGCCTGACGGGGAGCCTGCTGGCGCTTCACGCGCACACGCCGATCATGGTCGGCGCGTCGGGCGTCGTCATGGGCCTCTGCGGTGCAACGATCGCGCTCGGCATTCGGCTTTGGTCGAGGCTGACCGGTCCGTTGCGCACGGCGTTGGTCTTTGTGCCGGGCGTGTTCCTGATCATGCGGCTGACGTTTGACGGCCTGTCCGGCGATGTCGAACACCTCAACCCCTACGCGCATCAAGGCGGCGCGCTGGCCGGGTTCGTGCTGGGTCTGTGGTTGCAGCCTGACCTGCCCGGCATCGAGGGCGAGAGGCTGCCGCGTCGGTGGACGCGTTTGGCCGTGGCGCTGACTTCGTTCTTCTTTGCCGTGGCGATTGGCCAGGCACTCGGGCATCTGCGGCATCCGGTTCGCCTGCCGTCTGTGTTGACGCAGGAAGTGACCGTTTCGGGCCAGAACCTGGTGCTCCCCGCCCAGCTTCGGCGCGGCCTGCTGAGCCGTGGCCAGTGCGTCGGCGAGCACACGAGCATCGAATGGGCGCTGGAAACCGGGCGTACTGTGTGTTTTCCGCTGGAGCCGTTTGGTCTGCTGCTCCTGGATCGCCGCGATCACCTGTTGACCGTGGACACCAACGATCTGGCGGCCATGCGCGCCGCCGATCAAACCGGGCGATTTGTGCAAAGCGAGCCTGGCATCATGCTCTACCCGCTGGGTGAACGCCTGCTGTGGGTGCTTCAGGCGCCCGACGGCGCGCTGCGCTGGCACGCTTCAGCGCTGCTGCCGCTCTTGCCGCCCCCCGGATCTGCGATTGTGCGCGCGCCGCCGTTGTCGGGTCACTGGCTCCTGCCGTGGTCCATCGCGCTGGCGTTGGTCGTGGAGCAACCCCTGCCGCATGCGCTGGACCTGGGCGATGGTGTGCAACTGCTCATCGGCGACACCCAAGCGCTTCAGGATCCCACCGGTCGCGACGCCATTCCACTGTCGGTGGCTGGTCGATCGCGGCACTTTGCGCGCATTCAGTCCGGCGTCATGGTGTATCCGCTGCCTGCGGGGCGCGTGGCGGTGCTGCTCGGTCCGGATTCGCGGCTGGACGATTTTGCCATTCGCTTGGAGTCCGTTCTCCCGCCGACACTCGTGCTGCTGCCACCACCGTTTTCCGCGTGGGTGAACTGGCTCGGCGTGCCCTTTGGCCTGCCGCGTTTGGCGACGCAGGACGTGCAGTGACGGGAAGCCGCTCTTGCGCTACCCTTTCCCCAGCGGGCGGAGATGCCCGATGAGCCGACCATGACGCCCAAGCCTCCACCGCCGCCCCCAGGTACAACGTCCCGCAAGGTGCCGCGCTGGGTGTACCTGGTGCTGTTTGTTGTCGTTGTCGCGCTGCCGTTCTTGGGCGGCCTGAAGTCGCGCACGTCCGCGGACAAGGAAGCGCTCGCCACGCTGGTCGACATGGGCGCCGAGCCGATCAATCGGCCACTACGCGACGACGAGCTGGACATGCCGATCCAGACCCACGACGGCAAAAGCACGAACTTGCGCACGCTGATGTCGAGCGGCGACACGATTATTCTGCACTTCTGGGCAAGCTGGTGCGGGCCGTGCATGCAAGAGTTGCCAGAGATCGGCAAGTTGGCACAGGCGCTGAGCGGCCGCCGCGTGCAGGTCGTCTCCGTGAGCCACGACGACGCGTGGGCTGAAGCCGACGCCGCGCTGGTCAAGACCAACGGCAAGGCGCAGCCGGAGCCCGGCGTGTGGCTGCGCGAGATCGAAGGGCAGTCTGGCGATGACAGCAAGATGCTCCGCGTCCGCTTGGGCACGATGCAGCTGCCGGAAACCTACATTTTGGTCGACGGTCAGGCACTGGTGCGGCTGATCGCCAGCCAGCCGTGGTCCAATCCGCGGCTGTTGCGGGCGCTGGAACGCTTGGCGCCGGCGCGGTGAGCCCAAAGGACGACGTGGACGACGCCCCGCACCCAACTGCCGAGGAAGCCGACTTGGCCGAGCCCGTCCTCGTGCCGCCGCGCGGCTTGTGGGCGGTCGCGCTGGCTCTCTTTGTGCTGAGCGCAGCTGCGGCGATCCTGTGGGCGCCGCCACTGCGCCCGCGCTTGAAGCCGAGTTTGGTGCTGGACACGTGGCGCAACGCCGACATTGCCGGGATGCGCGCCGCTGACGACGCGCTGCTGAAACGCGTGCCGACTGCGCCGGAGCAGGTCGCGCTCGAAAAGACGATCTTGGCGCAGTTTGGCCAATTCCTGCAGCGAGAAGCCACGCTTTCCGGACAAACGGCGGATGACCCAGCCGCGCGACTGGCGCTGGGTGCTGCCGAGGAGTCGGTTCGCGCGCTGGTTCAGCGTCACGGCCGCGACGCGCTGAGCCGCATGGCCGTGCAGTTTGGGCGCGACGTCCGCGCGGCCGTCGACAAATCGCTGATCGCCTCGCGCGCGGCCCAACAGCCCTTTGCTCAACGCTTGGTGGCCCAGCCCCTCCCGGAGGACGTCTCCGCGCTCGCGGCACTGGCGGGCGCGCTGGGGCCGACCTTGGAGCGCACCGGCATCGAGCGGCAATTTCACGACGGCCATCTGGATCCCGCCGCGGGTCAAGTGATCGAGACCATCGCGCAGATGCGCTTTCTGCTTCTGGGAGCGCGAGTACAGGGCGGGCCGCCACAGTTGTCATCGACCGCGATGCTTCTGGTGCAGCATTTCCGCTTGGAGGCGCACTCCGGTTTGGAGTTGCCGCGCCGGCTCGCGTTGCTGGACGAACTCGCAACGGCCGATCCGGCGTATCCGAGCGACTACGCGCGCGGCGTCCTTTTGGCTCGCGAAGAAGAATACGCCAAAGCGGTGCCGTGGTTCCTGCGCGCCAGCACGCACGGTCCGTTTGCCCGGCAAGCGCGAGACAATGCCCGCTGGTGTCAGGAACGCGCGGAAAAAGCCGCGGCTACGGCGTCACAGCCAGCGCCAGCGCCTTGACCGCATCCTGAAAGACGTCGCCGCGGTGGGCGTAGCTTTTGAACATGTCAAAACTGGCACACGCCGGGCTCAAGAGCACGATGCCGGCGGGTGACGCGAGCTGCAGACCGCGCGCCACAGCCTCTTGCATCGACGCGCAACGCTCCACAGGGAGGTCCGCAGGCAGCGTCTGGGCGATGCGCTCCGCCGTCTGACCGATGAGCAGCGCATGTGCGGCACGCTGACCGACAACGTCGCCCAATTCGCCAAACTCCGAGTCTTTTTCACTGCCACCGCCGATCCACACGAGTTTTTCACCCGGCGACAGCGTCATCGCCTCCAAACCAGCGATCGCCGCGTGCGGATTGGTCGCCTTGGAGTCGTCAACAAAACGCACCTGACCGATGCTGCCAGCCGGTTCCAAACGGTGCGACGGCAAGGAGAACGTCTGCAGACCGCGGCGAATGGCCGCGAGTGGCGTGCCCAAACCCAGCGCCAGACCGCAAGCCGCGAGCGCGTTCTCGACGTTGTGAATGCCGACGATTGGCGCTTTGCCCAGCCGACCGAGCTCGCTGAACCAGCCGAGTTCAACCTGCGCGTTGCCCGCCAGCGCGTAGATCAGCCGCTCGCCGTCGTAGCCAAGTCCGAATTCCGGCACGCCTTTGACCGTGAACGGCAGGTAGTTCAGTTTGCGCGCGGTCTGCGCTTCGCGGTGCGGCTGCAAGTCAGGGTCGTCAGCATTGATGAGGAACGTGTCGCCAAAGCCCATCGCGCGGCCAACGGAAACTTTTTGCGCGACGTACGCCGAAAAATCGCCGCCGAACCAGTCCATGTGGTCTTCTGCGACATTGGTCACAACGGCGACGCGTGGGCGGAAAAGCGAACAGGCGTAGAGCTGAAACGCGGAGATCTCCGCGACAACGACGTCGTCCGCGCCCATCGTGTCCAGAAAATCGCAGAGCGGATCGCCGATGTTGCCGCCGACCACCACCTTGTGGCCGGCTTCTTCCAGCAGGTGCGCCACCCAGAGCGTAGACGTCGTCTTGCCGTCCGTGCCCGTAATCGCCGCGATCGGGTGGCCCGCGCCTTGGTTGGCCGCGCGATCCAGCCGGTAGAACAGCTCCACTTCGCTCACGACCAGGGTCGCCAGCGCTGCCAGACCTTTGTAGCGCGCCGTATGCGGCATCAAGCCGGGCGACACCACGAACAGATCGCCGCTGCGGCCAATCGGTCCCGTTCCACCCAGACCCACTTGCGCTACGACGCGCTTGTCCAGCGCCGCCAAGGACCCCTGTAGCTTCTCGGCCGGCTGATCGTCGATCGCCAGCACGTCCGCACCGCGCTTGACCAGCGCGTTGGCGGCGCTCACGCCGGATTTACCCAAGCCGACGACGGTGAAGCTGGCGCCCGTCAAGTCGTCCCACACCGCGCGTTGCGCGAGCGCTGCATTGCGTTCCCGGCTCATTTTTGCCTCACACTTGGCTGTTGCGCAGCGCGGCGTAGCGATCCGCCATCTGGAACAGGTCGTCGCCGCCAAAGAACAGCACCGTCGCGGGCGCTGTGACTTCGTTTTGCAGCCAGCCCGGAATGTCGTCCAAGGAGTGGATGTACGTCACATCGGGCACGACTTCGCGAATTTTGGCACAGAGGGTGTGGACGTCCGTGCCCGGAATCGGCACTTCGCCCGCTGTGTAGAGTTCCGTCACCAGCACGCGATCGGCGAGCTTGAACGCCTCGCGGTAGTCGTCCTGCAGGTAGTGAATCATCGTGAACCGGTACGGCTTGAACACGCCGATGATCGGCCCCGTGGCCTGTTCTTTGGCAGCTTCCAACACGCGTGCGATGCCGGTGGGGTGTGAAATGTAGTCCTTCACGACCTCGACGCCATTGGCATCCACGAGCGTAAAACGGTTCTCCAGGCCTTTATAGGTCGGCACCGCGCCCTGGATGTCAGCAAACGACGCGCCAGCGGCCAAGGCGGTCGCGATCGCCCCCAAAATGTTGGACGCGTTGTACTTGCCCGGCAGCGCCGTGTGCACGCGGCCGAGCAGCTTGTGGCTCCCATCTTCTTGGCGCTGCTCCACGTCAAAGCTCGCGGCCATGCGCCGGGTCTCCACGTTGCTACCGCGGACGTCTGCCGCGCCGCCAAAGCCAAACGTGATCAACTTCGCGCCCGACGGCAATTCCAGCTTCGCCAGAATCTTCCGCACGCCGTCGTCGTCCGCGTTCAGGACCGCCACCCGCAGGTTCTGGTTGTCGTGAAAAAACTGCAGCACGGCCGATTCCAGCTTGGACCACTCCGGGTAGTAGTTCAGGTGGTCCAACTCCAGATTGTTCAGCACGGCAAATTCCGGGCGACTGTTGACGAGCGAGCCGTCCGACTCGTCCACTTCAGCGACCAGCCACTGCCCGAACTTGCCATCGACCGACGCGCGCGCGTTCAGCCGGTAATTCTCGAGCAAGCCGCCGATGACGAAGCCCGGCTCGTAGCCCGCTTGATCCAGCAGCCACGTGATGCCCGCGGACACCGTGCCTTTGCCGTGTGTGCCGATGATGCCGACGCCGTGGACGCCTTCCAGCAGCGCGCCAAGGGCCTCAGACCGGTGCAACAGGCGCAGACCACGCTCTTTGGCCGCGACGAGCTCTGGATTGCCCTGGGGAATAGCGGTCGAGACGATCACCGTGTCGGCATCGCCCAGGTTCTCGGCCTTTTGACCAATCGTGATTGGGATACCCAGCGCGCGCAGCTGCAGCGTAATCTGCGACTCGCGAACGTCCGAGCCTTGCACGCGTAAACCGCGGGCGTGAAGCAGGCGGGCGACGGCGGAAACGCCGATTCCGCCAATGCCGATGAGGTGATAGATGCCGGACGTGAGGACGGTCATGGTGTGGCTCGCGGGCTGAAAACGGCTGCGCACGACGCGCGACTCGCGTTTAGCAGAGGTGACGGGTTGTGTCGATCCTCGTTCGCTACTTGGCGCACGCGGTCTGCAGCTCAACCAGCCGCGCTTGCGCCGCGCCGGCCAGCCCGCCGATCTTTTGCGCTTCTGCCGCGGCGGTTTTGCACGCAGCGGCGTCTTCTTGCGCGGACCACGCCACTTCCGCCGCCCCCAGCCAACCCAACGCCGAGCCCAGTTGTCCGGCGTCCGTGTACAGCGACCTGGCCATCACGGCGTTCTCCGCGATGTACAGCTTCTTGCCGGCGATCAGCCGGTCGGCGAGGTCCAACAGTCGACCCCGCAGCGATTCTTGCCACTTCGTGCGGTCGTCGGTTATCTCCGCGCCAGGGCGCACGCCGCACTTGGTGGCAATGAGCGTCATTTCCGCGTCGCCGGGCTGCGCGTTCAGCATTCGCAGCGCGTGTTTTTGGCACCGGCTGTGTTGCGTCGGCAGGTAGTGCACCATCAAGCGCGCCAGCTCGCGGTCCCCGCGCCAGTCGCCTTCAAACGCGGCAACTTCCCACTTCAGCGCGGCAAAAACCGGCTGCGTCTGCGCCGCTGCGCTCCCTTCCTCGAACTTGCGCCGCGCTGCCTGCAGGGCGGCTTCCCGTGCTTGGTCTGCCAGCCGCGCCGCCGTCAGTGTCGCTGCCTCCGGTGGTGCAGCAACCGGCTCAGGCTCGTGGCCACCGCGGGTTTTGGCGACGACGGACGCCACACCGCGATCGTCGATGTGCACAACCCGTTCGCCGTCGCGCCCGTCACCGTGGCCTGGACCCAGCATGCGCGCGCCGATACCGACGATCGCGACCAGAATGACCACCTGACCGATCAGCAACAGCTGCTTCTGTTTACGCACGGCCGGCGTCAACGCCGACGATGGGCGACGCCCCGACCACTGCGCCTGTCGGAAGGACTCGGCGGACAAGTCCGGGATGGGTCGCGACGGCGGCCGGATGCGTGGCTGGGTTCGCAGGAGCGAGGCGGCCGCCGTGAGCGTGCCCGCCAAGTCGCTATTTTCCCGCCAAGCGACCTGTTGATGGCGCTGCTCCAGCCACTTGGCCAGCGTCCACTCACCGTCGGGACCCGCGATGGTCGTCTCGACGGTCATTTCCGACGGATCGTGGCGGAGCTGCAGGCGCTTTAACCCGGGCGACCCCGCAAACAGAAAGCACGCAGACCGCTTCAGGCGCGGGTGCGGCAAAACGCGCATGAAAGGCGTCAGTTCCAGCAGCGCCGACGCGTCCGGATTGCTCCAATACACCGTGTCGAGCAGCAGGTGCGCCGTCCACGACGCTTCGACAGACGACGGCGTTTCCGCGCCGCCGACAAGGAACTGAATGCGCCCCGTGAAGCCGCGATCGCGCAAGGTCGTCAGCGTCGCGGGCCGCAGCAGTCGATACGGGCCCAGCCACTGCAGCGACTCGCACAGCGCGACGACGGCGACGACCAGGCGCTCCGTCGGCGTTCCCGCTTCCTCGATGACCAGCGTGTCGGTCGCGTACATCATCTCGTGCCGAAGCTTCAGCACTTTTTCCAACTGACGTTGCCCCGCGGCAGGTTCACCGCGCGGACCGTGGGCCCAGACCAGCAGTTCCAAGGCAAAAGGGCGCGGCTCCGAGCGGCGAAATATCGCATCGACGCTCGCGTTCAGGAGCGAATACCAGGCGTCGGGCTGTGGCTCTTCGAGCGTTGACAGCAGGTTTTCAACGTCCTTGACCGGTGGCCCGCGGAGGTAGTCGGCCAGCGCCAGCACGCCCAGCGTCCGCAGGAGGACGTCGATGAGCCCCAAAAGCCGCTGTTCCAACTGTGCATTCGTGCGCGCCAGCAGGACTTCCTGCCACGCCGCGGCGATCGGCTGCGGCAGATGCCGGCAAACCGCCTGCTGCGCTTCACCCAAATTGCCGACTGTGCCGATGGCACCGGTATTCATCAAAGGCCCCAAGCGGACCTGGCGAAAGTTGCGCCAGCCGTGTGGTTACTTCTTGCCCTGATTCAGCTTCTGCCGCAACAATTCGCCAAAAGATCCGACGCCTGCGTCGGCGTTAGCGGGCTTCTGTTGGGCCATCCACGCGTCAGCTTCAGCCCGCTCAAGCGCAGCAGAAGCGGCAGCGCGGGACAAGCGAACCTTGCCATCGGGGCGCACGTCCTGGACCAGAGCGTCAAATTGGGTGCCGATCGGCACGATCTTGCGCAGATCCGCACCGTGTGGCACGCCCAGCTCAAACGATGGCACCAGACCGCGACCCGTGGGCCACGACACAAAGACGCCGAAGCTCTCGATCTTGTCCACTGTCACGTTCACCACGGTACCCAGCACGGGCGGCGGCGCGACGACACGTTCGTTGCGCGGCGCTTGGTTCAGGCGCTCCTGATTGGGCTGCGTCGTCGTGCTTGGACGCGCCCAACCCACGACACGCAGACCGGCCACGCTCGCGGGCGCCGCGCGCTCGGCATCCAACACGTCATTCACGATCTGCGGATCGACGTAGGAAAGCGCGATGCGTCGTGAGAGGCCGTCGGCCAACTCGATCTGCACCACGATGTCCTGACCCGGCTGCACCACGTCGGCGGCGCGCGCGACTCGACGGCCAAACGCACTCACGTGGATGAGGCCTTCAACGGCGGGAATCAGCTCGACAAACGCCCCAAAAGCCTCGACGCGCGTCACAATGCCGCGCACCAGCAAGCCGGACTGCAGACCGGGCAGCGCTTGCTCAAACGGATCGCGGGCCAGCGCGCGCATGGAGAGGCCGATTTTCTCAACAGGGCGGCCTTTGTGATCGAGACCGGGCTCGATGCGCGTGATTTCCACGTCGACGACCTGACCTTCCGTCACCACGTCTTGCGGGCGCTTGCGGCCCCACGCCAGTTCAGACGCCGGAACCATGCCTTCCAGCCCGCCGAGATCGATAAACGCGCCAAAGTCGAGCACGCGGGTCACGGTGCCAGAAAGGCGCGCGCCAATCGCGATCTTACCGCGCGTTTCTGCGGCCTTCTGTGCCTGACCGGCTTCCAGAAGCGCGCGGCGTGAAACCAGCAAGTCGCGACCGTCGCGGACTTCTACCACGCGGAATTGCAGTTTCTGCCCGACCAACGTGGCCGGATCCTCGACGCGGCGGGTGTCGATTTGGCCCAACGGGCAGAAGCCAACGGTGCCCGACACGTCGATCAGGTAGCCGCCTTTGTTGACGCCCGTCACAGTGCCTTCCACCGGAATGCCGGAAGCGGCGGCGTCCGCGAGTACTTGCAAATTCGCGTGACCCTTCGGGATCGAACGCGCGAGTTCAACGACGCGATCGCGGATGCGCACGACGATGGCGTCGATTTTGTCGCCTGGCTTGAGCGATGCCTCCGCGTCTTTTCCCACCAAGCCAACGGTGTCCAGAAGCGCCTCCAAACCGCCGCCGAGATCGACAGTCGCCGAACCAGTGCCCAAAAACAGCACAGTTCCTGACACCTTGTCGCCCACGGTTACGCGTTTGCGCGGCTTGGTGTTGTCTTCTTCAAACAGTGCACCAAAGTCTTCTTCGTCGATTACCTGTGACATGCGGGCTTCCTCCTGGTCCGGGCCGACGGTTGTAGCGGTCTCAGCGGGGTGTGGCAACTGATCTGCGGGCATTTTTGCGCGCTGGGGAATTTGACGCGGGCAAAAACTGGTCCAACCATTCTATCATGATGGACCAACCACCTCCTGCTTTGAGTCTCAGCGCCGTCGATACCTGCTACGACCACCTGCTGCGGGCGATCGTGTCCGGGCGGTTGGCCGTTGGTCATCGCCTGCCTCCGGAACGCTCGCTTGCGGCACAACTCAGCGTGAACCGCACGACGCTTCGTTCGGCGTTGACCCGTCTGGACGCGGCGGGGCTGATCGTCGCGCGGCAGGGTTCTGGCACCGTGGTACGCGATTTCCGCCACGCAGCGGGGCCGGAATTGGTCCCGGAGTTGCTGCGCCATGCGTCGAACCTGGACGACCGTCGGCGACAGGTCGACGATCTGCTGCTCATGCGCCGGCAAATGAGCGCTGCAGTGCTGGCTCGGCTGGCAGCGGGTGTGACGCCACGGGCGCGGCTGCACGTTGCCGCAGCGGTCGAGACGTTGGCCATGGCGATTGCGCAAGGCGCGGATCTGGGGCGCATCGCGGAAGCGGACCTCGCCGTGTTCGCTGCCGTGCTGGACGCCGTCGATAGCCCGGTTCTCGCGCTGTGTCTCAACCCGCTGAATGACGTCGTGCGCCGCAGCGCGCCGCTCCGAGCGGCGATGTACGCGCACCCGCAGCGTCACGTCCAAGGCTGGCTGGAGCTGTGCGACTGGCTGGCGGCGCCGGACGGAGCCGCGATCGGCTGGCTTCTGGCGGCGATTGACGAGCGCGACGCGGCGACCTTGGCCGCGTTGAACGCCGGCGAGCCGTAAAGCTGCACGGTTCTCGCGCAGTTACCCCAGCGCGGCATCGACAGCGGCCCGGGCTTCGGGGCTCGTCGCGCTTGCCGATTGGCGCAAAATGTCGGCGAAATCGAGTTCGCCGGCCTGATTCTCAGCGATTTCGCGACGCCATACGTCGACGCCCGTTTGCACGAGTCCAGCGGTCAGGAAGTTGCCGCCAAAACCGATACAGCGCTTTGGCGTTGCCACCCGATGCACAAAACCTGGCGGGAAGATCATCATCTCACCGCCGCGCAGCGTCGCGGTCCAACTCGGCACGCCTGCGGGCCAATTGCCTGTACGTGGATCGGCGTAGTCGTGGGTTCGCGCGTCCCACAGACCGGGGCCGCGATCCGCCTCGACGATCTCCCAGTGTTTTTCGCCTTCAATCAGGTACATCCAGCCGCCACAGCCGTAGCCGTCCACGTGCATGGGCGTGTAGGCGCCCGGGGCGGTCAGGACGACGCTGCGGCGGTAGTGCGCGGTGCGCTCGTCGCGATTGAGCAGGTTGGCCGTGTCCATCGCCGGATGAACGGGGAACACGGCCTCAAAACGCGGCTCCAGCAGGTAGACGTCCACGACGTTCAGGCCAGGATCCGCGTCGGGTGCCGACCACGCGTCGACAAAATCCTCGGACGTCCATTCACGCCAGGATTCGCCTGAATTGCGCGAGTAGACCCAGAGGACTTTGCCTTCCAGCCACTGCTTCAGTTCTGCGGTGGACAGCTGCCGCGGCGGCGTGGGCCAATCGGTGACCACCAGCGGCGTTTTCAGGGTGTTCAGGACTTCGGGTGTGAGTGATTGCCAATCGAGGCGCGGCACCGGTGTCGCGTGAGGGTTGGGCGAGTTCGGCATGAGGGACCTCCCAGTGAGCGGCCGCAATCTACGCCGTTACTGGGCTCTCGGCAAACGCGCGACGCAAGCGCCCGCCGGCCCACACGTTGCCCATCGCGGCGAGAATGCCCATGACGACGGTGAAGTAGACCGATGTTTGCGCCGAAAGGTGCAAGAGATCCGCGATCAGGTGCGTGGCGAAGATGAGTCCGCATCCCGACAAGTAGCCGACCTGAGGCAGCGTGCCCATGACGAAGGTACCCACGCGACCCCGCATGTGACCGGGGGTGCGCACCAGCAGCGCGTGACCCGCCGCACCTTCCGCACCAAAGGCGAATTGAATCAGCAGGCTTGCCGCCCACGCCGTCGCCAGTCCAGGCGCGACGCCCAGAATCATCAAATTGAACAGCAGCACGAGCGGCGTCAGCAGGAAGAGCCGACCGTAGCCCAGACGCCGCAGCAACCACCCGGAGAACGACGCTTGCACGAGCGCATGCGCCAGCGGACCCATGATCCGCACGTGGGAGTAGGCTTGCTGCATGTCGGCGTTGTCCGATCCCACCGTGCGCAACGCCAGCAAGACGGCGAGCGACATCATCGTCCAACTCGCAGCATTGCCGACTTGCAGCGCACTCAGCCAGCGCAGCGTGGGCTGATCCCACAAGTAGCGCAGGGTCTGGCCGTCCAGCAGGTTGTGCAGCGTCAGCGGCTCGTCGGCTTCTGGTTCGGGCGGCTTGATCTGATGGTGCAGCGGCACGAGCCAAGCGACGATGAAGGCCGCCAAGATGGCCAGCACCGCGCACAAAGGCAGAAGCGCGTCGGTGGCCGCGAAGCCGAGGATTGTGCGCCGCGCGACAAATCCGGCCAAGCCGGTCCCCGCCAGTGTGCCCACGTATGCGATGCCGCCGAGGAGGCCAAAAAGGCGCATCGCTTCGAGTTCGTTGAATAAGTCGCGGGCCAACGCCCAGGCAAGTAGCACGATCAGGTTGGATTGAAGGGTGTCGACCACACCCAGAACGCCCCACCAGAGCGCGCGGTGGGTGCCGGCGAGTGTTTGGCTCCAGACAAACAGGTAGCAGGCGGCAAAACCGCCGAGCAGCGTGATGCCGAGACGCCGCCGGTCGACGCTGTCTACGCCCCGGGCCAACGCGCCAATGCCGATCAGCGCGATGCCGGCGTCGACGGCCCACATCCAGACCACGCCGCGCTCGCCGACGCCGCTGGTCGCGAGCACGTCGCAGATACCCTGAATCATCGCGCTGGCGATGAGGATCGAGGAGATCGCAAACGCGCGTCGCCATTCGCCGCGCTGTGGCCACGAGACGGGTCTAGCCACGGTGCAACTCGCTGAAATGGATGGCGTGAACCGTCACGAACGCACGTGGCGTTCCGCTCAAGATCGTGCGACCCGCGGAGGCTGAGCCAGCGTGCCGGCGGCCCAACGCTGCGCGCCCAGATGCGCATCGCGGCGCGGTTGCCAACGTCCGAGGTTGGAGATCTGCGACGCGAACCGACCGCCGACGTCGAATGCGCCCGAATAATTCTCCCACCGCTTCAACACGCAATCGCCACACGCAGCTTCCTCGACGTCTTCTCGAACCTTCAAATGGCCGCCCGTGCACACGCACAAACAGCGCCGACCGTAGCCGAACCCCTAGGAGCCTGTCGGAGAACCTCCCCGACAGGCTCCTAGCTTGAGTTTTGGGCCAAACGCGCAA
>CAITYF010000162.1 GCA_903896545.1 uncultured Myxococcales bacterium
GAACTGCCTGAAGTGAATTCAGGCAGTTTCACGCGTTTGCCAAGCCGCAGCCGCGGCTTGGACGGAGCGTGTCGGACGTTCTCCGACACACTCCTAGCGTCCCGACCCATTATGCCGTCGACTGCGGCCAACGTCGTTCGGCATCTCGCGGCTTGCCTCCTCGCTCCCTCGGTCGCTGTGGGGGCGCTCGCGATTTGCTCGAACGCCGTTTCCCTCGTTCCGACGTCAACTGGGTCGAGCCTCTAGCGTCCCGCGTCTTGGCGTCTCTCGACCCATCTCTAACAACGCTGCTTTCTTTGGGCGAATCCGGCCGCAAGCGCCCGGACCGCGCTCTACCCTGCACGGTCCGGCTCGCGCCGGCGCTCCGGGCGGAGACCCGCTGCGCGTGCCTCCGCCGCAAGCGGTTGCGATCGCTTTCGCGGCGGTGCGCGACGCCTCGCCGGTAACCCGCAAGCCCGCGCTGCGCGCGTTCTGCTCACTTCACTCAATGTCCGCTTTCCCGGTCAATCAGCGCCGCAAACCCCACCATCACGGGCTGCAGCAGAGTACGCCGGTCACGACCGCCCACTGGGCGTTGTTGTTCTTGGAGCAGCCCAATTGCGTGGCCGTTGCGCCACCGGTACCCGCACCTGGCGTACACGAGTTTGGCGTGGCCGCAGACTGGAAGCCGCAACTGCCGCCGACTGCCGCCGCGCGCATGTCGTTGGTCTGGTCGGTGCACGCGTTGCAGCCGCCGTTGCGGTTGGACGCGTTCATCACCCAGCAGCCCGCGGCGTTGCCTTGCGCTGCGGAAACGGTCGCCAGCAGCGCTTTGTCCGCCGCGCTGGATGAGCAGATGTGCCAGCCAGTCTGGCAAAGCGCGGACGCGCTCGCACCGTTGTTGACCGTGCCGGTGAACGTGCCCGAACACGCTGCGATCTTCGGCTGGCTCGCAGGCGGTGTCATGTTCTCTCGGCTGCCGTCTGCGCAGCCTTCCTGCTTGCAGGTCGACGAACAGCCGTCACCGTTCACCAGGTTGCCGTCGTCGCAGAACTCGCCGGTGGCGGCAGTGAGCACGCCGTCGCCGCAGACGCCTGTCACGCAACCGCCGTTGACGCAGATGTGGCCAGCGCCGCAGCCGGTGCCGTTGCTGACCGGCGTGTAGGCGCAGCCGCCGGGCGCCACGCAGGCGTCCGTGGTGCAGGCGTTGTTGTCATTGCACACGAGCGCCGCGCCACTGCACGTTCCGCCGGCACAGGCGTCGGGACCGGTGCACGCGTTGTTGTCGTTGCACGCGAGCGTGTTGTCCGCGTGCGCGCAGCCCGTCGTCGGGTTGCAGGTGTCGGTCGTGCACAGGACGCCGTCATCGCAGCCAAGCGCGCTGCCCGCGGTGCAGGCGCCCGCTTGGCAGCTGTCGGCCACGGTGCACACACTGCCGTCCGCGTCGCAGCCCGTGCCGTTGGTCACCGGTGCAAAGACGCACGCGCCGGTCGAGGTATTGCAGCTATCCGACGTGCAACTGTTGCCGTCACTGCAGGTGATCGCGCTGCCAGCGCTGCACGCGCCGCCCGTGCACACGTCGCCAATCGTGCACGCATTGCCGTCACTGCACGTCGCGCTGTTGTCCACGTGGACGCAGCCGGTCACTGGATTGCAGCTGTCATCGGTGCACGGGTTGCCGTCGTCGCACGCAAGCGCGCCGGCCGCCACGCAGCTCGTGCCCACGCATGCGTCGCTGGGCGTGCACACGCTGTTGTCAGCATTGCACGCCGCGCCGCTGTTCTGAGCGGCCAACGCGCAAATGCCGGTCGCCGGCGTGCACGTGTTCTTGGCGCACGTCGAGTCGCCCGCCGCGCTGCAGGTCACGATGGTCGCCGCGTTGATGACGCACGTGTGGCTCGAAAGCTGGCAAACCAACGTGCCGTCGCAGAGGTTGCCGTTCTCCAGCGGGCCGCAGTCCGCGTCCTTTTGGCACTGGCAGGTGCTTGCGCCGCCGACGCAGACGCCCGCCGCGCACGTATCGCCCTGCGTGCAGGTGTTGCCGTCGTCGCACGCCGCCGTGTTGTTGGTGTGCGTGCATCCCGTCGCCGAGCTGCAGGCGTCGGTGGTGCACGGGTTGTTGTCGTTGCAGGTCGTCGCCACGTTGACCGCGGCACCGGCGCACCCGCCGCCCGCGCAGGTGTCATTCTGCGTGCAAGCGTCGCCGTCGTTGCAGCCCAAGCTGTTGTTGGCAAAGACGCAGCCGGTGTTCGGGTTACACGAGTCGCTCGTGCACACGTTGCTGTCCGCGCAGGTAATAGCGCTGCCGTTGCAGAGCCCCGCGGCGCAGGTGTCGCCCGACGTGCACGCATTGCCGTCGCTGCAACCCGCGGTGTTGAACGTGTGCAGGCAGCCCGACGTCGCATCGCAACTGTCGTCGGTGCACGGGTTGCCGTCGCCGCACGATGCGGCCACGTTGATGGCCGTGCCGGAGCAGACGCCGCCACCGCAGACGTCGCCCGACGTGCAAAGGTTATTGTCATTGCAGCCGATTGCGTTGTTCACGTGCGTGCAGCCCGTCGCCGCGTCGCAGGCGTCGTTGGTGCAGGGATTGCCGTCGTCGCAACCGATCGCCGCGCCGGCGCACTTGCCGATGTTGCAGATGTCGCCCGCCGTGCACGCGTTGCCGTCGTCGCAAGCGCCGCCCGCGTTGAAGTGCGTGCATGCGCCCGTGGTCAAATCGCAGCCGTCCGCTGTGCAAGCGTTGTTGTCGTTGCAGTCCTTGCTGTTGCCCGCCAGACACGCGCTGGCGGCGCAGACGTCGCTCACGGTGCACGGGTTGCCGTCGCTGCAGGGCAGATTGTTGGCTGTGTGGACGCAGCCGTTGGTGGCGTCGCACGCGTCGTCGGTGCACGGGTTGTTGTCGTCGCACGCGATGTTCACGCCGGCAACGCACGTTCCGTTTGTGCACGAATCGCCGCTTGTGCAGACCGAGCCGTCCGCGTCGCAGGCGCCGCCTTCGTTGGTCGCGACCGCGCTGCAGAGGCCCGTCGCCGGCGCGCACGTGCTGACGGCACAGGCGGTGTCGCCCGCAGCGCTGCAGGTGACGACGGTCGCCGGGCTCACCGTGCACGTGTGGGTGCCGAGCTGACACACCAACGTACCGTCGCACAAGTTGCCGTTCTCAAAACCTACGCAGTCGCCGTCGTTCTGGCACTGGCAAGTCGACGCGCCGCCGATGCACGCGCCGTTGCTGCACGAGTCATTGCCCGAACAGACGTTGCCGTCATCGCACGGCGCGTTGTTATTCAAGTGGAAGCAGCCCGTCGTTACGTCGCAGCCGTCGCTGGTGCAGACGTTGCTGTCGTCACACGCTGTCGCCGCGTCGATCGCGCTGCCGGTGCATTTGCCGACCGAGCAGAAGTCGTTGGCCGTGCACGCGTTGCCGTCGTCGCAGGGCAAGAAGTTGGGCGTGAACGTGCAGCCGCTGGCGCCGTCGCAACTGTCGCTCGTGCACAAGTTGCCGTCGTCGCACGCGATGGCAAACCCGGCGCAGATGCCGGCGCCACAGACGTCACCGGAGCTGCACGCGTTGCTGTCGTCGCACGGCAAGCTGTTGTCTACGAACACGCAGTCGCCCGCGAGGCTGTTGCACACTTCGGTCGTGCACGGATTGTTGTCGTTGCAAACAACGGGGGTGCCCGCGTCGCAGCCGCCCGCGACGCACGTGTCGCCGGCGGTGCACGCGTTGCCGTCGCTGCACGCCGAGGCATTCGCCGTGTGCACGCAGCCGTTGATCTTGTCGCACGTGTCGTCGGTGCACGGGTTGTTGTCGTCACAGAGCACGTTGGCGCCAGCGACGCACGTCGTACCTTGGCACGTGTCCGGGCTGGTGCAGGCGGTGCCGTCTGCGTCGCAGAACTGGCCAGCGTTCTGGGCAATCAGGCTGCAGACGCCCGTCGTCGGCGCACAGGTATTCTTGGCGCAGACGTTGTCTGAAGACGGGTCACAGGTGACGACCGAACTCGCGCTGACGACGCAGAGGCCAGCGCCGCAGACCAGCGTGCCGTTGCACAGGTTACCGTCTTCAAATTTCGCGCAGTCCGCGTCCACGGTGCACGCGCACGTGTTGTTGCCGCTTCCGAGGCATACGCCCGCAGCGCAGGTGTCGCTCGTGGTGCACGGATTGCCGTCGTTGCAAGCTTCCGTGTTGTCGGTGTGCGTGCAGCCGGTCGCCAATTCGCAGCCGTCCGTGGTGCACGGGTTGCCGTCGTCGCAGTTACCGGTGCCAAACGTGATGCCGCCGCCGCAGACGCCGTCCTGGTTGCACGTTTCGTTGGCGGTGCACGCGTTGCCATCATCGCACGGCAAGCCGGTCGACTTGTGCGTGCAGCCAGAGAACCCGGTGCAGCTGTCCTCCGTGCAGCTGTTGTTGTCGTCGCAGTTGGCCGCAGCGCCGGGCGTGCAGACTGCGTCGGCGCAGAGATCGCCCAACGTGCACGCGTTGCCGTCGTCGCACGTCGCGGTGTTGTTGGTGAAGGTGCACGCGCCCGTAGAATCACAGCTGTCGTCGGTGCAGGGATTCGCGTCATTGCACGTCGTGCCGATACCCGCGCACACGCCGTTGCCGCACATGTCGTCGTTGGTGCACGCCGAGCCGTCGTCGCACGTAATTCCGTCGATCGGCGGGTGGCTGCAGCCGCCGGCGACGCAGGTGTCCGCAGTGCACGGGTTGTTGTCGTTGCAGTCGATCGTCGACGTGGCGCTGCAGCCGGCTGTCTTGTCGCACGTCGTCGTGATGCACGGGTTGCTGCTGTCGCAGATGACGCCCGCGCCGTTTCCGCACAAGCCGTTCGCGCAGACTTCGCCGGTGGTGCAGGCGTCGCCATCATCGCACGCGGAGCCATCGGCCAACAGCGGGTCGGCCTGACACGTGCCGTCTTTACAAATCGGAACACCACACACAGACACGAGCGCGGCGCACTCGGCGTCGGTCGTGCAGGTCGTGGGACCCGAATCCGGGCTGGTTGCGTCGCCCGTCGCGGTCGCGTCCTCTGCGTCGTCCAGTGCGTCGATCGCGTCCAGATCGGTCGGTGTGGCGTCTTCAGCCGTGCCATCCGCCGTCCCGTCGTTCGGCTCAGCATCTGTCAGTTTGGTATCGGGGAAGAGCGCGTCGTATTCGATGCCGTCGCCCGGCGTGTCCGTGCCGTCCAGTCCGTCCGAACTGTCGGATTCGAGGCCATCTTTCGCCTTGATGTCGAAGTGCAGCGTAATGTCGTCCGCAGCGTCAGACGCGATCTTGCCCGTGTCATCGCCGCCGTAGCCCAGAACGTTGGTCGGATCTTGCACCGCGACGTCGTCGCCGCACGCGCTGGCCAAGCTTAGAACCGCGCCCACGAGCAGCAAGCGGCCCAGTTTTTTGGCCAAGGTTCCCCGTTGAATTCGCGAATTTTGACGATAATTGTGCATGTTTTCCCCGCAAGATACCGACTCGCATACTACCGTCGCTCGGCCCAAGGTCAAGGTTGCGTGTTTACGACCCTACATATTGTGCACGGTCGCCTCGCGTCGATGCGCGTCTCCCGGCGGTTCAGCGTTCGCCACACCCCAGCAAGAAGCGCGATCGGTGAGGTGGTTCGCGACCTTTCGCCGGCGACTCCGTGTTCAAAACCGGCGCTGTCACATACTGACATTTCCACATGAGAAGACACTTGCGGCAGGCATCTGACGGGCGTACCTTCCGCCTCGCGTGCGTCAGGTCCGGCGTTCGCAACCCGCTACCCATCCGCCGCAGCCGCCCGATCTGGTCACGCAATCGCCATTGCGCCAGCCATTTCGAGCGACAGCAGCGACTTGCCTGCAGCCCAGGAGGTCGCCATGCCACAGAATCTCGTGCAGCCGCAGACGGCCGTCCTGTCACTGGCGCTGCAATCTCTCGTCGGGGAACTGGAACGCTGCGAGAGCGATTCAGTTCGTCTGTTGGGCCCCGCGTACATCAAGCGCATGCAGCAGTGGCGTCGCTATCGCGATGATCCGGTGAAGCTTGCTGCCTTTATTCGCGATTGCTTGCACCGCACCTCCGTCAATGGCTGGGCGCTGCACCAAAAAGGCGGCCTGAGTCTGGAGGCGATCGTCGTTGCGTTTGGCCCGCCGCTCTTCACCAGGCAGGACGTTGATCACGCGCGGGAAACGCTGGGCCTCGTCGCCGTGAATCCGGGTGTCGCGCGGCGTTAGCAGTCGCCCGTACCGGCGGCCGTCACAGGACCCACGCGCGGATCGCCACCACCACTGCGGTGAGCAACAGGCAGATCAAGTACAGCACCAGCACCGCTTGCCGCGTGCTCAGACCGAGATCCAGCAACCGATGGTGAATGTGCTCGCGGTCGGAGTGAAACGGCGAGGTCCCGCGAATGGCGCGGCGGCCGAAAGCCAGGAAGGTGTCTAGAATGGGCAGACCAAGCGCGACCGCGGGCAGCACAAGGGCGAGCGCGGTGGAGCGTTTGGAGATAGTCCAGAGCGACGCGACGGCGAACATGTAGCCGATACCCATGCTGCCAGAATCGCCCATGAAAATAAGCGCGGGCGAGAAGTTGTACAGCAAGAACCCGAGGCTCGCGCCGCCCAGCACTGATGCGAAGAGGGCGAGGATCGGATTGCCGTCCATGATTGCAATAATGAACAGCGCGAGCGACGCAAAGACTGTGACGCCGGCGGCCAAACCGTCCATGCCGTCGATCAGATTGATGGCGTTGATGATGCCGGCAATCCACAGCATCGTGACGGGCAAAGACAAGACGCCGAGTTCGTAGGAGGTGCCCAGAAAACTGAACGAATCAAAGCGCAGACCGACGTACCACAGGAGTGCTGCGACGCCGGATTGAACACCGAGCTTGGCCCATGCGCCACAGCCGTGAATGTCGTCGTAGACGCCCAGGCCCACAATCGCGAATGCGCCGATGAAGAACGCGTGAAGGCGGGTGTCGTGGCCACGGAGTTCGTTGGCGAACGTGTTTGTGTAAAAGAGGAGCGCAACGATGGGCGACAAATAGCCCGCGGCCAAGGCGATGCCGCCCAAACGCGGAATCGCGTCGCGGTGGATCTTGCGGACGCCGTCGGGCTGGTCAAAAAGCCGCAGCCAGCGCGCCAGATGGAGCACCGGCGAGGTGGTCAGCGCCGCGATGCCGAGCGCCATCAGAAATGCGACGAGGAAGGTGCGCAAGGCGCGTTGACTCCAAACGAATAGGGCCGACTGTTACGGTCCAGAATGGTCCCGCGAAACGTTGGTTGTCGCAAGCCGCCTTGAGGATCTTAACGTACTCAGGCGCGGGCCGCCAGCGCCGCCCACGGTGCAGCGAATCGTTCCCGCGCTTCGTCCGGTTCACCGCCGCCAAAAACCACCCACGTGCCCTGTGCGTCGACGGTGGCGTGCAGTTCATCGCCTTCTGAAACGCCGCCGCGCCCGGAAAATCTCAGTCCTTTTGCCAACGCCAGGGGACGGGACGCACTGACGACCACCCGTTCCCTGCCGACGCGGAGGCGTTCCGCGCTCTCCGGTTGCACGCGCGGCGCCAGCAAAAAGCGTGCGATCGCGTCGCCCGGACCGATGACCGCGTCGGCCACGACCAGCTTGCCGCTGGGGTGGTGCGCGCAAAGCCGCAGGTGACGGTGCGTGGCCTGCGGCCAAACGTGAACGGCGGTCAGCCAGTCCCAGCCGTCCGCGCGACCGGTCTCCACGTGTGCAACTTCGCCGCGCGCGCCGACGCGGAACGCGCTCCACAACTCCAGCTGCGGGACGTCGCGCACCTCGATCGTTGAATGACTCGGCTCGCGCCGATTGAGTTCGCGGTGTGGATCGCCTTCATAGCCCGCCAAACCCGCGTCAGCCAAAACGCGCACGTCGTTGCGGCTCCACTCCACCGAGAGCGTGTCCGCGTGCGCGTGGCCCGGTTGGGGCGCCCAAGCCGGCGGTGCCGTGTGCACAATGGCGAAGTGACCACCGTGGCGGGATTGCCAAGCTGCCTGACGCGCGTCGGTTTGACCGCGTGGCGTTCCGCCAAACGCGGTTCGGGTCATGCCGAGCGAGTCCAGAGCGTCCGGATCCGTGTCGCCAAACGCCGGCAGTCGTCCGTCCGGGTGCACAATCGCCGAGAGCCAGCCCAGCGCGCGCTGCAGCAGGTGGTCAAAACGCATGCGCGTCGGACCTTGCGGCCACAACGCGCGAACGGTCAGTAGATCTTCGAGCAGAAGCGCGTGGTACATCGGCGACGCTTCGACGTGCCCGCCGTCGCCCGGAAACTGCCGCTCGACTTCGTCCGCGAGCGTTTGACAGGCGTGGGTGCCGTGCCCCCAAGCAAGCTCGGCCACGGCTTGTGCAGCCCGGTCGACGAGCAAGTGATTGCCGTCCAGATGGCGTTCTGCCAGCAGTCCAAGATCACACGCTGCGGCGGCGCCGATCGCCAGAAGCAGGTCGCGGACCGCCGCATGCTTGGCCGTCCACCGATCCCGTCCGTGGTGCTCAGCGAGGGTCAGTCGGGCGGCAGCTCGGGCCGCAGCCAGTGTCCGGCGCGCGCGCGGGTACGGCTCCCACGGCTTCTCCAGTCGCGCAGAACCCGCAGCCCATCCTTGCAGGGCCTCGTGCACAAGCACAAGCGACGCACCGTCACCGTTCAGCGCGTCGGCGACGAGCGCGTCGGCCCAATCGAGGTAGTGGGCTTCGTACACCTCCAGTGGCCGCGCGCCAGGCAAAGCCCAATCTTCTGGTGGAAACGCTGCGACGTCACGCCCAGCCAGCATGAAGCGTCCCGTTTGCAGCGACCGCACATCCGGCTGCGGTGCACGACCGAGCGCAGTGCCCAGAGCGACCAGCGGTTCGTGGCGGGCGAGCCGTGCCGCGTCCTGGCCTCGTTGCCGCCAGAACGCGACCAGCACGGGCAGTCCCGGGCGCCACGCCGCCTTGCGGGCGTCATTGGCCAAGCGAAAGACGTGCATCCGCACAGGGAGCGGGCCAAGCGTGCGCCACCAGAGCGCGGCGTCGTCGGTGAGGCTCACGGTGCGCGTCCTTGGCCGACGGCGTTCAAGAGGACCGCGCGGAAACGTGCGGCGATGGCGGCGCGGTCGTTGTTCAACTCCACGTACGTGCGGCCGTTGCGTCCCTGCGCGTCGGCGCGTGCGTCGTCGGCGAGGAGCGCGTCCAAGCCTGCTTGCAGTCCTGGAGCATCGCCCGCAGCGGACACGCTGCCACAATCCGCCGTCTTCGCAATCGTTGCCACTTCCCCATCCGCGCTCAGGACCACAGGCCGTGCCGAAGCCATCGACTCGTAAATCTTCGACGGCACTGTATGGTTGTCTTTGCGCGGCCGGAGGATCACCAAGGTCGCCCACGCCGCGTGATAGAGCCCCGGCACGAACTTGCGATCGACTGGCCCGATGACGCTCACGTTCTGGAGTCCCTCGTTCCGCACGCGATCCAGCAGATGCTGACGCAGGCTGCCGTCGCCGACCAGACAGAAATGCAGCCGCGAATCTCCCGCCGCTTGCCGCTGCTTTGCGATGTCCAGGACGAGGTCCAAACCCTGTGGCGGATTGAACACACCTGCGTAGATCACCAGTTTCTTGTCCAGTGGCACGCCGTTCTCGCCCAGCCACGCGCGCGCTTCGACGCGTGTCTCCCGCGACTCGCGGTCAAAACGCGCCAGATCCGCGCCGTTGGACAGCACGTGCACGGTGCCTGGTCGCGCGCCCAGCTCTTCCAGCCGCGTCTTTTTCCCTTCGCTCACCGTCGTTACCGCTGCCGAACCCTGTAGCACGATGCGGTTCAGACCTTCCAGCGCTTGCACGGCAGGTCCCGCTTTCACGCGGCCCGCAGCGACGACGGCTTCCGGCCAAATATCGCGCACATCCAGAACGTGCGGCACGCGGTAACGCTGGGCGAGCAGCCACGAGGTGTAGCCCACCGTTGGCGGCGGCGTCGTGCCAATGATGATGTCCGGTTTGTGGCGTAGCGGCAGGCCACGCAGCAGCGCACTCGCGGCAAAAGTCGCGTAGAGCGTGGCCTTGCGCGCCGGCGT
The DNA here is from genome assembly GCA_903896545.1 of uncultured Myxococcales bacterium. Classification (GTDB taxonomy): domain Bacteria; phylum Myxococcota_A; class UBA9042; order UBA9042; family UBA9042; genus CAIYBN01. The sequence goes on from CAITYF010000162.1 coordinate 10,026, forward strand.
GTGACCGCCCAGCGCGAGAATCGGCGTGCGAAGCACTGAAATCCCGTCGATCGTCTCCGTCTGCATCAGCCGTTGGTGGGCGTCGGGGTAGATGCGACCCTGCGGAAAATTGGGGAAGGTCGTCAACACCGTGACTTCATCGCCGGCTTGCACAAAGGCGCGACCCAAATCACCGAATCGCGCGGCCGGTGCGCCCATTTCCGGGTGGAAGAATTGCGAGACGATGAGGATGCGCACGGGCCTACTTCACACGGCGCAAGTGGCCGGTTGGACGCGGGGCTGCGGGCGCTTCGTCGTCCGCGGGCGCGGCGACGGCTTCCTGGCGACCGCCGTCGATGACGGCGAGGCCGTGGCGCGCAGGTGGTTCGTTGGAGGTGTCGGGCAGGGCGTCCGCGTCGGCAGGTGCAGCCCGCGCGGCTTTCTTGGCCCGCGCTTGAGGTGCTGCCCGGTGCGCGTCCGCAGGCAGATCTTCTTGCCAATGTTGACCCTGCGTGCGGGCGTCGTCCGTGATCGCGAAGACGACTTTCCACGGCACGATGCACAAATACGGCACGCCACCAAACTGCAGCGAGGCCCGTACTTCTTTGTCATCAAAGGTGAAATCCGCGACGTTATAGCGGTAGGAAAAGTTCAGCACGAGCCACGGATCGTCGCGAAACCGCTCAGGAACGCTCACGTCGGGGCCGCGTGCGTCAAAATGCAACGCCGTGACGCCGTTGTCGAGCAGGTGACGAAAGCAGCGCAATTTGGCACGGTTCCGGTCGACGAGGCTCATGCGCAGCTACTCCCATTCAAAGCGGAAATAGAAGCGCTCGCGGCCCAAACGGCGAAATCCGAGGCTGCGATACAGCAGCGCCGCTGGCGCGTTGCCGTGGTAGGCCTCGAGGTCGATGCCCTTGACGCCTTCTGCGCGGGCCTGTTCCAGCAGACGCACGACGAGTGCACGCCCATAACCGTGTTGACGCGCAGACTTGGCGACGTAGAGTTCCTCGATCCAAAGCGACCAGCCGGAAAATTTCACAGAGGGCACGCGGCTCGCGACGAGCACACCGACGGCTTCTCCGCCTGCGTCTTGCCGCAAAACCAGCAGCACTGAACGAGAGTCCGTGCTCAGCGCGTCGTAGACTGTGGAAAGCGCTGCCAGGTCGACCGGCAGGCGCAAGTCCGTCAAATCCTCAGCGAAAAGGGCGACGACAGCGTCGCGATCACCAGGCAGGGCAGGTTCAATGACGGGTGGATTGGCAGCGTTCACGGGCAGCCTCCTGTGGTGAGTATAGACCGATCGCCTGCGCGGCGGTAGCGCCGGAGTCCCCCGGATGTTAGAACGTTGGCGGTTGAAGCGCGCGGTGTGCAGCTGCGTTCTATCAAAAGCCGGCAGCCGGCGCCGATGGAGGACTGGATGCAGACACGGTCGATGCGCTTGGGGTTGGTGCTGTTTCTGACGTTGGGAACCGTCACGGCGCACGCCAAGAACGCGAAAGTCCCGCCGCGGGCGGAAACGGGCGCGAGTCGGTCCAAAGCCGCTAAGGAATCACGCGAGACGAAAGAGGCGGACGCGAAAGCGGCAGCGCAAGAAGTGGCTGAGGAAGCGCAAATTGTTCGGACGTTCGCTGCGGGTTCGCCTGAAGCGGCGCTCCGCGAGATTCTCCACTGCGGCGCCGACATTTCTGACGAATCCGCGGCGTTTGACTGCTGGCTCAAGACGCACATCGTGGCCAATCGCGATACGGAAACGGCGGTGACGCAATTGCGCCACTATTCCTGGAAGGTGTTCCGCAGCCGCGCGGACAGCTACGCGTTGAAGCCGGTCGCCACGACGGACAGGGATTTCGCCATTCGCATCGCGCGGCGGGAGCCGGAAAAGTGCGAGGCGACGTCCAAGGAGTGCAAATTCTTCCTGGTCAGTCGTGTGCGCGATCTGCCCGCACCGGTGACGTTGCGGTTGGAGGACGGCCAGTGGCGGATCTACTCGATTTCCCTGTAGCGCCGTTCCGATGACAAGCCGTTAACCTGCTTTGCCCTGCACCTTCGCAATCTCATCGTATTCATTCTGGTACATCGTCATCGCGTCGCGGACGACGGCGAGGTGAAGCGCGTTGTCCGCATCCTCCTGAACCTGATCGAGGCGCGTCATTTGCCGCTCGATTTCGTCGAGGCGATCCACCAGATCTGACAACCGTCCCAGGTCACGCGTCCGCCGCGATTGCCCGGCAAAATGCTGCCCGTAGCTCTCCAATTCCGCATCCGCCGCCGTCGCCAGGTCGCGCACCATGGTTGCAAACGTCGCGGTTTGACGCTCGGCGCGAATCGCCGCCAGCTCCTGGGTCCACATCTGCAGCCGGTTCTCGACGATGCCGATGTTTTCCGCGTTGTGCGCGTCATGCAGACCCTGCGCTTGCAGCGCCTTCATCCGCTCGCGGACGCCCTCCAGCGCCTCAACGAGCCGCACCAGCAGTTCCGGCCGCCGCGACACCCGTGGCAGCCCTGCAAAGTGCACTTTGTACTGACCAAACAGGTTGTTCGCGACGTTGGCCATCGCCCCCGCCTGCTCGTCCGGTGCGGCCTCCGTCTGCGCCGCGGCGATGTTTGCCGTCTCCGTGCGGAACTGCACGAGACGCCCGTCGACGACTTCGATATCCGCGCGCAGCCCATCGATGTCCTGATCGGCCAAGATCGCCTGCATTTGCCCGTGAACGAGGCTCAACTCGGCGATCGTGTCGCGCAGGTACGTGCCGTCACGGCTGCCGCGACTCTGTCCGGCGAAGTGCCGCGTGTAGCGGTGGAAAATCAGGTTCGCGCGCGAGCCCAGGTGCGACGCTTCGCGGGCCAGCGGCCCCATCTGCGCGTGGAGCTGCACGATCACCGCTTGCTCCGTCGTGTAGAGGCTGTGCTGGCGTTGCGCCGATTGCGTAATCGCCTGGCGATCGCTGACCGACTTCAGCGACTTCACATCGTTCAGAATCGACGTCGCATCGGCGATCATCGATGCCAGAAGCTCCGGGCGCCGCGTCAGCCGCGGATGTCCGGCGAAATGCAGCGCGTAGCGGGCGTCGTTGGCGGAAAGGCGGCGGTGTAGTTCAGAAAGCGTAGCCATGGGCAACTCCACGTTGGGCCGCCGGACGTGCCACGGAATCGCGTTCGTTGCAACTGTCGGCTGGTCAATCGGTCGGCGATCTGGCACCTTGCGCGGCGGAGGTCGCTGTGCCCATCCCCCGTTCGATCGTTGCCCTGCAGGACCCCGAAACTGCGCAATTTCAGATTCTTGCTGGTGAAGACGCGCGCGTCAGCGCTTTTGACCGGTCTTTTCACTTTGGCGACTCGCTCTACGAGGTCGCGCGCAGCTACCGCGGCATTCTTTTTGCCTTTGACGACCACGTCACGCGGCTCAAGCGTTCAGCGAACTTGGCCCACTTCGAAGAACTGCCTGATCTGGAGCAGTTGACGAACATGGTGCGAGATGCATGCCAGGAATTCTTCCTGCGCTTCGGCAACGTGGAAGTCTACGTCCGCACGACGATCAGCCGCGGCGTGGGTGACGTCAACATCGACCGCACCGGCTGTGGCAAGCCGTACGCGATGGTGATCGTGAAGGACCTGCGCCGCGATCCGAGCGCGCCTTTGCAACCGCAGCGCTGGGTGGTCGCGCGACGCCGCCGCAACCTCGTGACTGCGCTGGATCCGGCCATGAAATCAGGAAATTACCTGAACAGCGTGCTCGCTCTCGCCGAGGCGCAGAGCTACGGCGCCGATGACGCGCTGATGCTGGATCACCGCGGGTATGCGACCGAGGGCACGACGTCCAACTTTTTTGTGGTGAAACGTGGAGAAGTCTGGACCGCGCCCTTGAGCGTCGGCATTCTGGCAGGTGTGACGCGGGTCCAAGTGCTTGAAACCTGTTTGGAACTGTCGATTCCCGTGCGGGAACGGCTGCTGAGTCGGTATGACCTGCAAGACGTTGATGAGCTGTTCCTGTCGTCATCCACGCGCGAGGTTCAGCCGATCTGCGCGCTGGACGGTCGCCCCGTGGCGGACGGCGAGCCCGGTCCGATCACGCAGCGGGTTGCCGCTGGTTTGCGCAGGCGCATCGACGCGTGGTGCGACGCCCACGCAGGCGAATCTCTTTGGCTATAAGTGGTCCGTGAGCGAGTCCAAAACACGAAACGCTTGAGGAGCGGAGCTTTGATGAAGAAACAGCAGTTCTTGTGTGCAGTCGCCACCCTAGTCATGCTTGCTTTGGCGGCCCCTGCGTCCGCGGTTGAGGCGCTGGAAGGCGAGAAGCCGCGGCACAAGGTCAAGAATATCCGCGAGCTGGATGAAAACGCACCGAAGGACGCGGGTGGCAAGATTCAGTTCATCCCGACCGCCAAAGCGGCCAAACAGCTGCGTGCCGAGAAGCGCCGGGAACGCTTGGCGGCCAAGGCGGAGAAGCGGCAGAAGAAGGCGGAAGAGCGGACGCGGCTGCGTGGTTTGCGACAGGGCGCACACGGCGCGAAGCAGACCGCCAAGGCGCACGCGCACAAGGAGCGCAAGGCCAAGGCGCACAAGGTCAAAGTGCACAAGGTCAAAGTGCACAAAACGAAAGTGCACAAGGTCAAGGTGAAGAAGCTGAAAGTGAAGAAGGCGCGCCATCCGGGGCGTAAGCACAAGAAGCGCTAGGCGCTAACCCATCCGCGCCGCACCGCGACCGAACGCGCGCTCCAGCTTGCCGATCAAGTCGTCGGAGAGCGCAACCTGCCAGCGGCTTCCGGCATTGATCGCCACTTCCCCCACGCCTGGCGATTGCACAAAAAGCTGAACTTTCGCGTTACCTGGAGCGGACTTCAGCAGCGCCTTGAGTTCTTCCAGCTTGCGTGGGTCGACGTCCGCGGCCTTCAGTGTCACCTTCAGCACGTCGGACTTCGCCAGCATCGCGTCGTCCAGCAGCTTGGCCTCGTCGACGGACAGCTGGACCTTGGATTCGTCCTGCCGATCCAGTCCCAGAGAGACCTTCAAAAGCAGCGGCGCGTTGCCGGACAGCAGGCCGCCGATCTCGCTCAGCGTACGCGGAAAGATCACCAGTTCCGTCTGACCGCTGCGGTCTTCGACGACCGTGTAGGCCATCCGGTCGCCTTTTTGCGTCAGGCGCTCTCGATGCGACACGACGACGACGGCGATCTGCGCCTGCGGGCGTCGCCCTCGGCCGCGCGACTCCTGATTCTGCAGGGCTTTGTGCACGTGTTCAGGGTCTTTCAAGGTCGAGATCTGCTGCACGTTCAGGCGATAGAACTCCGCGGCGTACCGATCGAGCGGGTGGCCGGACACGTAGAAGCCTAGAATATCCTTCTCGTATTGAAGTTGCTGGCGGTCTGTCCACTTTTCTTCAGCCGGGCCGTAGTTGTCGGGGATCTTCACCGCAGGATCGTCGCCCATCAGGCCAAACAACGACGACTGGGCAGACTCACGGGCCTTTTGGTCTTCCTGCGCGCGTTCAACGGCGCGGCCAATATTGGACCACAGCACGTCGCGCGGCTGGTTAAAGCCGTCCATCGCGCCGCACTTGACGAGACATTCCAACGCTTTGCGGTTCAGCTTGCGCGTGTCCACGCGGCGGCAGAGGTCGAACAAGCTCGCAAACGGTCCTGCGGCGCGTGCGTTCACCAGCGCATCGACCGCGCTTTCGCCCAGACCTTTGATCGCGCCCAAACCAAAGCGGATCTTGCCAGTGGCCACGGAGAACGACAGCGACGACTCGTTCACGTCCGGTGGCAACACTGCGATGCCTGACGTTCGCGCGTGCTGGATGTTTTGCACCACGCGGTCGGTGTCGCCTTGATCGGCGGTCAGGAGCGCAGCGTAGAATTCGGTCGGGTACAGCGCCTTCAAGTACGCAGTTTGATACGTAATCAACCCGTAAGCCGCGGAGTGCGACTTGTTGAAACCGTATTCAGCGAACTGCGCCATCAACTTGAAGATGTCGTCGGCGACTTGTGCGTCCACGCCGCGTTCGACCGCGCCATTCTTGAAGATTTCTCCCCACTTGGCCATCTCGTCGGCTTTTTTCTTACCCATCGCGCGGCGGAGATTGTCCGCTTGGCCCAGGCTAAAACCGGCAAGAATCTGCGCGACTTGCATCACCTGTTCTTGGTAAACAATGACGCCGTAGGTCTCTTCCAGCACTTCCGAGAGCTTCGGGTGCGGGAACACGACCTCCTCGCGCTTGTGCTTGCGCTCGATGTAGCGCGTGTGCATGCCCATGCCGAGCGGACCCGGACGGTAGAGCGCGCCTGCAGCGATCAAATCGCCAAATTCTGTGGGCTTGAGCCCCACCAACATGCCCGTGAAGCCGCTCGATTCCGTTTGGAAGATGCCTGCCGTGTCGCCGCGCGCCGTGACCGCGAACGCGCGTTGGTCGTCCAGCGGGATCTGCTCGATCTCAAATTTCGCTTCGCCCTCAGGCTTTTGCGCGTTGATGATGTCCACGCAATGGCGGATCATCGTCAAGTTCTTCAGGCCCAAAAAGTCGAACTTGACGAGGCCCGCTTTTTCAACGTCGTCCTTGTCAAATTGCGTCACATTTTCGCCGGCTTGACCCTTGCCGACCGGCACGTGTTCCCACAGCGGTCCGCGGCCAATCACGACGCCAGCAGCGTGCATGCCAACGTTGCGCACCGCGCCTTCCAACAGCTGCGCGGTCTGGAGCAGCTTGTCGATGCTCGGATCGTTGGCCATCTCGTCGCGCAGCTGCTGGTTGCCCTCAATCGCGTACTTGACGGTCTTGTGCTTCTCGTCCAGCGGTTCGAGGGCCTGCTCCATCAGCTTGGCCATGCGATCGACTTCAGGAAGCGGCACTGCGAGCACGCGTCCCACGTCGCGGATCGCGCCTTTGGCCTTCAGCGTGCCGAACGTCGCGATCTGGCCGACGCGCTCCGTGCCGTACTTCTCAGCCACGTAGTGAATGACTTCGCCGCGGCGATCGACGCAGAAGTCGATGTCGAAGTCGGGCATCGACACGCGTTCCGGATTCAGGAAGCGCTCGAAGAGCAACTTGTAGGGCAGCGGATCCAGATCCGTGATGCGAAGTGAATAGGCGACCAAGGAACCGGCGCCTGAACCGCGTCCCGGACCGACGGGAATGCCCGCCTGTTTCGCCCAGCCGATGAAGTCCTGGACGATCAAAAAGTAGCCCGGAAAGTCCATCGTGATGATGACGCCGATCTCGCGCTCCAGGCGCGCCTCGTACACTTCCTGATCGCAGACCTGACCCTTGGCGCGGTTCTCCAGAAGCCGCTGCGCCAGACCTTCACGCGCGAGCTTGGCAAAAAGCGTCGCTTCGTCCAGGCCTTCGGGCACGGGGAAGCGCGGCAGCATGGGGTCCACTTTCTTCAGCGTGAAGTCGCAGCGCTCCGCGATCGCCAGCGTCGCCTCACAGAGCTGCGGCCACTTGGCAAAACGCCGGCGCATCTCGTCGCCGGTCGCCAGATCCAACTGCGTCGTCGGCAGGTCGCCCGCTTGCGCCTGAATGCCCAAGCCAATGCACATCAGCACTTCGTGTGCGCGGGCTTCTTCGGGCTTCAGGTAGTGCGCGTCGTTGGTCGCCACGCAAGGCGTTTCTGTCTGTTCGCCCAGCGCAATCAACTGCGGCACGACCGCTTCGTGTTCCGCCAAGCCGCCTAGCTGGCATTCCAGAAAGAAATCGCCGGGCGCGAACATCGACTTGTAGCGCGTCAGCAGACGCTTGGCCTCGGTCGGCTCGTTCCGCAAGAAAGCGTTGGTGATCTCGCCGGACAGGTCACCTGACAGACCGATCAAACCTTCTGAGTGATCCGCCAGCAGGTCGTGGCTGATACGCGGCGGCGCGCCCATCGGCGACTTCAGGTGCGCCATCGACACGAGAAACAGCAGGTTCTCCCAGCCAACTTTGTTGGTGGCCAAAAGCGTGATGTGGTGCACGCGCTTGACGTGCTCGCCCACCGGACGCGCGTTGATGCCGATGCAGCAGCCGTAGATGCCCTTGATGCCGTGCTTCGCGCACGCGTCCGCGAACTCCAGCGCTCCGTGCAAGTTGTCGTGGTCGGTCAAGGCGATGGCGGGCATGCCTTCGGCCTTGGCGAACGCCACCATGTCGCCGATGCGGAGCGCGCCGTCGGCGATGGAGAACTGCGTGTGGGTGTGGAGGTGAACGAAGGGCATGGCGCGCCGAGGGTGCCAGAAGATGGTTCGGCTGGCGAGGGGTGGGCGACGATGCGGCGCGTGCCGGTGGGCTGGTTGAAGAACGGGAGGTGCTGCAAGCGTCAGAACTGGGGGCCCGCAACGCCCGTGATTCAGGCCTTCGCCACGGTCACGACCGGCGTGCCCGGATTCATCGCATAAGTACCATTGAGTACAAGAACTTGTTCCTTCCACACGCGCTGGAAGCGCGCCGCGTCAGGTACCGGCTTGCGGAGCATCCGCAGACACAACAGGCGCTGCACCGCCGTACTGCTGGTCTTGGAGTAAAGTTGCAGCGCGAACTTGGAGAAGTCGCGGATCATGAAGTCGAAGATCTGGTCGACCATGTCGTCGCTTTGCTTGTAGATCTCCGCGTTCTCCAGAATCAGCTGACCATACGCGACCAGCGTGAACAGCTCGCCGAGGATCAGCAGGAAATCGAAATCTTCCGTCTGCGCCTTGTTGGGCTTGGCCAACACGAGCAGCCGCTTGAGCACCTGGATCTGTTTGCGGAAGACGCGCACGTTGGGCGTGTTGCGGCTCGCGTAGGCGATCTCATAGTCGTGGAACTGAATTCGCGACAACCCCTTGGTCGGACCTTGGGCGAACAGGAAATCGTCGTTGGCGTCATCGCCCCGCTTGGGCACCGTCGGGAGCTTGGCCGACTTGAAGAAGTAGTTCGCCATGAACTTGATGATGAGCGCCATGTTGACGTGCACCGTGCCTTCCAGCTTGGGCAAAGCGCGGATGTCGCGCGCCACGGTCTCGAAGATCATGTCTTTTTCAAAACCCTTGGCCGCCAGCACGTCCCACAGCAGGTTCACGACCTCCTCGCCCTGCGTCGTGACTTTCATCTTGACCATCGGGTTGTAGAGCAAGTACCGCCGATCATCGGGGCCCGCCGCGCGCATGTAGTCCGCGGCGCGCAAGGCAAACAGCTTCATCGCGATCAGGCGCGCGTAGGCGTCCGTCATCATCTGCTGGATGTGGGCAAAATCCGTGACGTAGTGGTCAAAAAGCCGGCGATTGGCCGCGTGCGTGATGGTCTCATACAGGGCGTGCGTGCACATGCCGATCGACGCCCAGCCGAGGTTGAACTTGCCGACGTTGATCGTGTTCAGCGACGAGTCCCACGCCGCCGTGCCGCGCGAGAGGATGTCGGCATCGGTAATCGGATAGTCGTGCAGCGCGTACTCGGCCACGTAGTTCTGAGAATTGACGGTGTTCTTGACGAGCTCGTAGCAGGAATGCGTCGATTCCACGGCGAAGAAGACGTAGTCCTTGGTGCCCGCGATCTTGCCAAACGTGGAGACGAGTGCCGCCTTGTTGCCATTGCCAATGTAGTACTTCCGGCCGCGCGCCAGAAACGTTCCGTCCGCCTGAGGAAACAGCGTCATCTCACTGCTGTAGAGGTCCGCGCCGTGTTCTTTCTCGGACAAGCCGAACGCAAAAATGCCACCGTCTTTGAGCAACTGCGCGGTCTTTTGCTTCATCGCCTCGTTGCTACCCATCCACAGCGGCCCAAGTCCGAGGATGGAGACCTGCCACGTGTACCAGTAGTTGAGGCCATAGAAGCCCAAAATTTCGCTGAATTCGCAGTTCCGCCAGGTGTCCCATCGCGCGCCGGGAACCGAGCCGTAGGCCTTGGGCGTGAGGAGCGTGGCGAAGATGTTTTCACGCGCGACAAAGGCAAGGAAGTCGGCGTACCAGGTGCGCTCGTGATCGTCGTGCTTGAGCTGCGCTTTGCCGCGTTCCTCGAAGAACGCAATGGTTTTCAGCATGATGTCGCGTGAAACGGCATCGGGATACGGCCGATCGTGACGATTGGGGTGCAGCAACATGGGGACCTCCGCGGGTCGCAGACGGGCGAGCCGCAGTCTCGATTATGCCGCGGCACGTGGCGGAGTTGTCATGGCAGCGTCAGGACTCGACAGCGCGACCTGCCGACTTCTCTTGCGCTCCATAGACGCTGACCGAATTCCAACGCCCCAGCCGCCGACACCGCGGCGTGCCACCGGAGGTGCACGCTTCGCGGTCCCAGGCCGAAATGCGACAGCTCTCACCTCGATCAGTTTGGCATTCGAATGGGGTCAGGATGTCTAAGCGTCCCCGGAGCGGAGCATCTGCGTCTCATACTGCGTCGTGTCGCTCAAGAGCGCATTGGCCATGCGATCGACGAAGTGCAGCCAGCCGCGGAAGCCGAGGAAGGGCGTGTCCGTCAGCGCATGGTGGAAGTAGCTCGGAAAGCCGAAGTCCATTCGCACCCGACCTGCGGGAATGCGTAGCCTCATCGCAGAGTTGCAAATCATCAGGTCGAGGCCGAGCGCGTTCAGTCTCTCCGTTTCCCGCTGCCCAGCGGCCAACTTCGGCTCAAACAGGACCGGCGGTGGCTGCTCGCCGTCCGCGTTCAGGTCTTCCTCCAGGTGCTTGGCCAGCGACGACGAGCTCAAGTGCACCACCTGCAGGCCCAATTCGCCCGCGATCTGGACGAAACCGCCAAGGTAGTCCGGCGGCCCTGAAAAGCCGACTGTCTTGCCGATGAACACGTGTGGAATCAGCCACTCGACGCGTGGAATCACGGCGTACAGCTCGCGGTCGACCAGTTCGCGCGCCTGCGTTTCCGTGCCCGTAGCGCGCGCCAGTCGGTCAATGAAGCGGCGGGTTCGCGTCAAACCAAAAGGCGCCTCTACGTCGATGACCTGCGCGCCGCTGCGTTTGCCGATGATCTTCGCCGCCTTGCGGCCCTCCGGGAACGCCAGAATCGTGCCCGCGTAGCGAATTTCTGCAAGCTTCTCGTACCCTTGACCGCTGAGCCAGACCGTGACGAGTTCAAGACCCAGCCCGGCGACGAGCCGCTCCAGCTCTTTGACGTTGCCGACCTGATCGCCCTCGTTCCGGTCAAAAATCAGCCCGACGATCGCGACTTTGCGCCGATCCGGTTCACCGTCTGCGATCTCAATGTTGGACGCCAGCGCCACGAGCATGTCCGAGTAACCGTCCAGCCAATCCCCTTGCAACGACCGCCCCGGACAGTCGATCAGCCGCGCTTTGGTCTGCGCCTGCGTATCGCGCAACAGCGAGTCGTACATGGTGCCGATGATCGTCACCATCGGCAGCGAGGAAACGAAAATAATCTTGGAATCCGGAAGCTTGTCGATTTCCAGAACGAGATTCTGCACTGCCTCGCCACGGCTCATCGCGACGGTGCCAGGATGGATCGTCGTCGCCGCGATGCGGTGGTGGCCAAGAACGTCCAGCAAGGTCGAGCGGATATCGTGCTTGCCGTGGATGTACTCGGCTTTGAAAAACAGGCAGTTCGGGCCATCGATGATGCCGTACGCATCCGGAATCGCGTTGATCGCGAGGTAGACACCGATGAGGAACGGATAGCGCTCCGGCTGACTGAAATCGGGCAGTTCGTCCACGATTTCTGCGTTCTTGGCGGCCTGCACGGTCATGCGCGTTCCTTCGTGGTGCTGGGAAGTCAGCTTGCGGGCTGGGCGACGGTTGGGAACGCCCTGCCGAGAAATCCAGCATAGCGGCGATAGAACGGCATTTTGCAGACGGCGAGGATGCGTTCCAAGGAGGCAAGGGCACCGTCAACGCCGACTTGAGCGACGGCGATCGAGAACTGCGCCTTGCCGGATCGCGTGAGGCGACGGTCAAAGTACGTCTCGGAGTAGAAAGCCTGAGCCCGCGAGTTGCGCAGTTCCTGATTCAACCCCGTCGGATCGGAGAACGGCGTCGCCTGGTAACCCAGAGACTGCAGCGTCGCCAAGGTGGGATCGACGCCTGTGCGCTCCGGCGGCACGTAGACAAGGAAATCCGCCGTGAAGCCCATTTCCTGAATCAGCGCCAGCATCGGAATTCCGGTGGATCGTTGCGGCTCCAGCAGAATCTTGAGGCTTGTCGCATCGACCACGAAGCCAAGCACGAAGCCCACCGCTTCTTGTTGCATCGCCAGATACCGACGCTCTGCCTCGCCAAAATGCGCGTGCCACAGGGTGTCGAAGCCCTCCAGCTTGCCCATCGCTTCGGCAATTTGGTAGAGGCAGCGGCGCGTGCGTGCGAGGCCAAACGGCTCCGTCGGTCGCAGGACTGGCACGTCAATCTCGCCAAAGATCTCTTCAAACGACTGGTCGTAGAGCTTGGCTTCCGACAACACCGACAAGTCGGCGGCGCGGTAGCGCTTCAGAATCTTCAGGTCGATCTCCGGCAGCAGCCGACAGTTGATCGTGATGCCCAACGCCTCGAGAAAACGCAGCAGCGGCGCCATCTCATCGTCGCGCGGAAAGCCGAGCAGGTTGATGCTCCCCGGACGCTTCACCGGATGCTTGAACTCCAGATCGCCGCGAACCGCCCGGTAGGTGCTGCGCATCGGCGACGAGTGAAGGTCCTCCTTGTCGTTCACGTACACGACCGGCAAGTTGGTCGCCTTCCGGAACTTCTCGACGGACGCCTCCATGTCGTCGCCGATCACGACGGGTACGCACGTCGCTTTCACCACAATCAACTCCGGCCTGACCGGTTCGTTCAGCAGCGATTCCAGGGCGCGATCCAGCTTACTCGCACCGCCCTTGATCACGTCCAAATCGTGAAGATCCGTCGTGAGGTGGCGCGAACCGACATCGACTTGCGGCGTCTTGGGTGCGGTCTTGTCTTCGGCATCGTCTTTGCCCACATAGTGGTCGTAGGCGCGCGGGTAGTTGAAGAACGACATCGTGCCGTCGCCAATGGACGGCGTGGAAAAATGGCACTCCAGGTCCTCGTGGCTCACGAGGGCTACCGAGCCGGAGATGTTGTTCCGACAGAAATTGCGGCGTTGCGCGTCGTCAGCAAAGAACGAGCGCCAGGAATCCGAGTCGCCCCAGCCTTCAATCAGCGACGCCATCTTCAGGTTGGCCTCTGGCTTGGGCTTGCCTGACTCCGCGTCGGGATTTGCCTTTCTTGGCGTCGCCGGCTGCCCGTGCTCACCGACAAGCTCGACGCGTGCATCGGCGTCGGTCTCAAGCAAGTGCTGCAGCGTCTTCAACGGCACTTTGGCGAGGCGCTTGCCGACGTAGGCCAGCATCATGCCGACGATCTTCTCCTGCGTACTGCCGCGCACGCCGATGTCAAAATCAGCGCCAGAGAGCGGCGGATTCGGGATGTGTCCCTTGGGCCAGAACCACAGCACGCGCCGCGGTACGCCGCCACCTTCGACGTCCAACGCGATGTGCCCGTCGGCGTGCAGCTTGGCCGCCAACACGCCGCAGTTGTTGGCCGCGATGCCAGGAAAGCCGAGAATCGCGTCGAATTTCGCCAAACAAGCGGCGCTGCCCACGCGAACGGACTCGACGGGCTTCTCCGGCAGCTCTTCGCCTGTGCGGGAATTGTCCGTGGCATCCGCTGCGCGGGTAGTCGTTTGGTCAATTTGGGCGGAAAAGCTCGGACCCACTTCAGCCACTGCGGCGGTCGCCGCCGCGGCCGCTTGGCTTACGCCCGTTCCATTCCCGGTCTCGTGCAGTTCGGCCAGCTTGTCCTGCAGCACCGCGATGCTCGGCGCTGGCTCGGTCGCGACCTGATCGAGCTCCGGAAACAGGCGACTCATAGCGCCAACTCCGCTTCCGTCAGCGACGCAGCGACGCGTGGATACGCCGCGCGCAGCCGCCTCACAGCCTCATCGGCCCGCACTTTGCCGAGGCGCACAGCAATGCGGCCGGCGCGCAATTCCTCTTGGTATTCATTGGCATGTGCCGCGTCGTGTTCCTTGACGCGCGCAACCAAGCCAGACCCGTTCGTCATCCGCATCATCTGCAGCCGCTTTGCTTCGGCCTCCGCGTGCGGATCCTCGCCGATTCCACCCGGCGGATCTGCGAATTTGTGGCGCGTGTACTCGTAGAACTGGTAATCCGTCAGCGGCGTTGGCATCGGGCAGTCCTTCGGATCGATGTCCAGAATCTTCTGCGCCAGCGCGCGGTACGTCTGCGTGATAGCGGCCGCGGGCGCGTGCTCGACGACCGTGATGCGCTTGTACTCCGCCTCGCGGATCAGCGGGTCGCGCGGCACGACGCCGATGATCTTCGTGTTCAGGAGCTTGGCGAACCGGTAAGCCGGCTCGCGATCTTCACTGTTGTCGCGCAAATTCAGGATGATGCCCGCGAGCACGACGCCGTTCGACGCGTAGTTGACCACCGCTTTGGCGATGTTGTTCGCAGCGTACAGCGCCATGACTTCTTCAGACGCGACAATGACGACTTTCTCGCCGAAGTCCTTCTTGAGTGGCGCTGCAAAGCCACCGCAGACGACGTCGCCCAGGATGTCAAAAACGCAGGTGTCGTAGCGACCAGAGTCCAACAGCCTGGCGGCATTGAAGATTTCGAGCATGCGCGAGATGCCGCGCCCGCCACAGCCGACGCCCGCCGACGGTCCGCCCGCTTCGACACAGTCGATGCCGAGGCGCGACCGCTCGACGATTTCGTCCGAGGTGACGGAATCGAGGTTGATGGGTTTGTCGACGACTGCTTCGATCATGCGGCCGTCGAGCAGCGACACGGTCGAGTCGTGCTTCGGGTCGCAGCCGACGTGCAGCACGCGCCGCCCAAAGCCGGCATACGCCGCGCTGATGTTGGTAGACGCGGTGGACTTGCCAATTCCGCCTTTCCCAAAGAAAACGATTCGCTCCATGATGTCCATGTGCACTTCCCCCACGTGTCCTCGGAGCCTAGGCGTCGGCTCGCGGCAGTGTCAACGAGAGTCTGCAAGTTAGCTGTGCAAAAGCGGAGTTAGGGTCGATTGAGGGGGCTTTCGCGCCCGGTAGGTGTCGCCTCGCTTCTGCTGCAGTCGGAACGCAGCGGCACGCCGACCCTCGCGTCAGAATGGCTTGCCCACGATCGTCTTCACGACCCACTCTTGCGCCGTTCCGCTGGTCAGGCCGTGGCCGATCGCTGCGTTGAATTCCCAGGCTTTCTTGTCTTCTTCCGCGTCTTTGGGCGGCGCGAGGTCAAATACAGCAAACGCCAGATGCTCCTGCTGGCCGACGGGGGAGAATCCTTCGGACATCAAGCCGAGACCGGCGTAGTACTCGACGCCCAAGGCAAAGCCGCGCTGCGTGTTCCACGAGACCTTGCCACAGGGCTCGAATTCCGGCTTGAACCGATCCGGTCCCGTCAGCGCGTAGCCAAAGATGGGGTTGAGCGCCGCGGTCCACACGCCGTTCGTCCACGCGACGATCGGGCGGAACTCGTTGGCCCAGCCGTACTGCTCAATCTCACCGGGCACGCGGCCTACTTCGACGTTGATGCCCAAGTGCACGGGCAATTTCAGGCGTTCGGGCACCACAAACTTGGCGCGCACCTTGGCTCCGGCCCAGCGCGCACCGGCGTCGGGGTGCACCAGAAACTGCAAGTACGCGCCAAATTCCAGCCAGTCGGTCACGCCGATCGCCGGCTCCAGCGTCATGCGCGCGGACTGGTGTGCCGGCACTTCCCCAGGATATTCGGGTGTTTTCGCGCCCAGAATCGTGTAGCTGCCGTGCACTTCCAGCCCAAACTGCCCAGGCGCGGCGACGTCGTCGTCGTAGACCTGGATCTCAAACCGATCGATCGCGTGTGCGGGTAGGGCGTTCAGTGTCGTGCAGATCGTTAGAATCAAAAGCCAAAGTCGCGAAGTGGACATGAGAATCGCCAGCCGCGGATTCGCTCCGCGTGCTTATTGAATATGAAAGTCACTTTCAATGTCAAGCTGCGTTTGCCGGTAGCGACGTGCCGGGAGCGCTGCTAGACTCCTGCGCCGGGCGCGTGCCCGCAGCGCGTGGTCATGCCGCATACCGATGTTGAACTACCGCAGATCGGCGAATTTCTGGCGCAATGGCGACTTGCGCAGGTCGTTCCAGAGGGCGCGCAGATCCGCCTGAGTCTGACGCGCGAGGCGCACGAGACAGTCCAGTTTCGAGTCGCGCGCTTGGGGCCCGGTGTCCGTCGCGGGCCGTTTGACATGACCGGTTTGTCGCTGACGTACGGGGAGACGAAGCTGTCCTTTGATGCGGTCGCGCCGCTGGGGAGCGCACTGCACGCGCGCTTGGCGCGGTTGCCGGTGCAGCCGCGATTGATTCCCGATCTGTGGCGGCAGCAGTTGGCTCAACAGGTGGTCGCGCCTTTGGAATGGCACGTGCACGTGCGCGCCGAAGAGCCCGCCGACGCGGCGCTGCTGGCGGCGTTGGACCCCCAAGTTCTGCACGCGGTTACGCTCTTCGCCGCGCCTGCAGTGCGCCAGCAGGCGACGTTGCTGGCGGAAGAACTGCACGCGCGCGGTATCCGTCGCGTTCATCTGAGGGTGGAAGCGGTTCGGCAACCGGACCGCCTTGAAGTGCCGCGCGACGGCGCGTTGGAAGTTCCTGCTGCGGAGACGCCCGACGCACCGCTCGCGCCGATGACGGGCGAAAGTTCCTGGCAAGAGCGCGCGCGCCGGCACTTGTTGGGCCGCCCGGAACTGTCGCTGCGGCTGGGGCAATTGCTGGACGTTGCTGAGCTGCCGACTTGGCCGTGCACGTTACCGTGGACGCGGCTGGAAGTGGCACAGGGCGGAACGGTGGGGCCGTGCTGCGTCGAATACCAAGCGCAGTCGCCTCTGGCCGATCCACGTCCGGCGACCGCACTCTGGAATGGTCCGACGATGCAGGCGTTTCGCCGCGCGATGCTGCCGTCCGAGGGCACGCCGTCGACGTGTCGCGCGACCTGCCCCGTGCTCGTCGGGCAAAGCCAAACGGCTGCGGACGTTCGTCTGCGCGGTGGTCCGGCGCGCGCGTTGGATAGCCAAATCGCGGTCATCGAGGACATGCTTGCCGGCCAAACGCAGGTACGCGGCTCGCCGCTGGCGGTGTGTCTGGCTACGACGTCGTTTTGCAACTACGACTGTCTGATGTGTCCCTGTGGTGCGGAGGGGAAGCTGAGCGATCAACTCCCCGACGCGTTTTATGACGACCTGCAAACGCTTTTGCCCGGCGTGCTGATTCTGGAGGCCAATGGCGGTGAGCCGCTGGCTTCGCCGACATTTCGCGCGTTTCTGGAATCACTCGATGCCGCGCGGCTGCCGCAGTTGCAGGTGAACCTCATCACGAACGGTTCCTATCTGACGCCCAAGCAGCTGGAAAAACTCGCGCGCGTGCCGTTTGGCAACCTGACCTTGAGCCTGAACGCTGCGAGTCCTGAGACGTATCTGCTGGTCAACCGCGGGCTGCCGTTTGCCCGGACTCGCGCGCATTTGGACGACCTGTTGGCCAGGCAAAAAGCTGGGATGCGCGGTGAAGTGACGTACAGCATGGTGATTCTGAAGCAGAACGTACACGAAATCGAAGCATTTTGCGAGCTTGTGCTGAACGACGGCGTACATCTGCGCTACATGCTGCCGTTTCGCAACCGCAACGACAGCAGCTTGCTCACGGACCGCGCCGCGATGCTTCAAGCGTTTTCGGCCCTGCAGCGCGTGGCGACGCGGCTCATTGCGCTTGGTCGGGGCCACGAGGCGCGCGATGCGCTGACCAGCGCGCACATCTTGCTCGGACGATTGGATGCACGGTTGCTGGCGCCGCTCTGACCGATCGGTCAGTTCGCCTTCCACGTGAGCGCGTAGCCGCCGCACATGTTGGCTGCCGCGGAGTTCTTGGGAATCACTTGAATCGTCACGATGCCGCCGTCGTCGCCCAGGCCGCCGAGGGAACAGGTGTCGTTGTGGCGGACGTGCTCGTTCGCCGTGCCGGAGTTGGTTGAGCAGCAGCCGTATTGGCCGTTGGGGCCTCCGCCGGTCTTTTGCCCGACGTCGCAGGCGACCACGGTGCTGTCCTGCTGGCCGCTGTTGCAGCGGAACCACACACACAAGTCGTAGTCGGCGGCGAGTCCGGTGAGGCTGACGTCCGGGTAGATGGAGCAAAACAGCTGGTCGCTCGCTGCGTAGTGATAAAAATCGATGTCCATCGCCGGGCTAATCGAGGCGCCCAAGCCGCTGGAGCCCTCGCAGTCGGTCTTGGTGCCGAGGTTGTAACCGTCGGGACTGTTGTTGTTCTCGTACGCGTCGTAGATCGGCTGGCCGGTGCACTTGCCGCCGCTGCACACGTCTGTCTTGGTGCACGTCGAGTTGTCATTGCAGGGGTTGCCGTCACCGGCGGCGGAGATTTGGCACTTGCCGCCGCCGCAATAACTGACGCTACAGGGATCGCCCGTGGGTTTGCAGACGAGCGCCGTGCCGCTGCACTTGCCCGCGCCGTCGCAGTGGTCGTCGAGCGTGCAGCCGTCGCCGTCCGTGCAGGCGACAGTGGACGCGAAGTACTGGAGCGTACAGCCCGTCGTCGCCGGATCGCACACGCCTACCGCGCAGACGCCGTCCAAACTACTGCAGTTCACGGCCGTGCCCACGCACAGGCCCGCCACGCACTTGTCGTTGAATGTGCAGCCGTTGCCATCGTTGCAGCCGACGCTGCCCAGCTTGGGCGTGACCAAGCAAACGCCGTCTTTGCACGCGCCAGTACCACAGTCGTTGTCCATTTGGCTGCAGTTCAGTGTCGTGCCGACGCACTTGGTGCCCACACACGCGTCGTTCAACGTGCACGCGTCGCCGTCGTCGCACCCGCCGACTTTGGGGACCGCAGTGCATGTGCCGTTCTGGCAGGTGCCAACCGTGCAAGCGGTGTCAAACGGGCTGCAGTCCTTCGCGGTGCCGACGCACTTGCCCGCGGTGCAGTGATCGGATGCGGTGCAGACATCGCCATCGTCACACGGCGAGTTCTTGGGCGTCACGACGCACGTGCCGGTCGATTTCTCGCAGGCCGCCGTTCCGCACGCGCTGGAGAGCGCCGAGCAATCCTTAGGACCGCCGCCCTGACACTTACCGCCGCTGCAGGTCTCGCCGACCGTGCAGAGATCGCCGTCTTCGCACGGTTTGCCTGGCGCGGCGCTGAACTGGGTTTGGCTCGTTCCCGGGATGCACTGTTTGCACGGATCGCCGGGGCTCGCATCGCCGGCGCTGTAGCAGACGCCGCCGACTTCGCACTTGGCCGGGTCGATCGCGTGACCGCAGCCGCCTTGCGCGGTGCACGTGTCGATGGTGCACGGATCGCCGTCGTCGGGGCAGCTCTGACCGTTCAGCGTCGCCAAGTGGGTACAAACGCCGTTCTTGCACGTGTCGGCGGTGCAGGGCAGGCCGTCATCGGCGCAAACCGCACCGTAGGGCTTGGCGGGGTGCTGGCAAGTGCCGGTTTGGCAGAGGTCATCGGTGCACGGCAACCCGTCGTCGGCACAAGGCGAGTTTGCAACCAACGCCGGGTGCGTGCACTTGCCGCCCGCGCACAGGTCGTTTGTGCAGGCGATGCCGTCGTCCGCGCAGGTCGTTTCCGTTGTCGCCGCGGGGTGCTGGCACGCGCCGCCCACGCACAGGTCGTCGGTGCACACGTTGTTGTCGCTCGTGCAGGTCACGTCCGCGGCGACCGGGACGTGGGCACACGCGCTGGCCTTGCACACGTCCTGCGTGCACGCGTTGTTGTCGTCAGCGCACGGCGGGTCAAACGGGTCGTCCGTGTGCACGCAGGTGCCGTCCAAGCAGCCGTCCAACGTGCAAGTGTTCCCGTCGTCTTTGCACGTCGCGCCGTCCCCCATGCTCAGGTGGCTGCAAGCGCCCTCCGCGCACGCGTCGATCGTGCACGAGTTTCCGTCATCCGTGCACGCTTCCTGGTTGTTCGTGTGCGTGCAGCCGCCTGACGCATCGCAGCCGTCGGTTGTGCACGGGTTGCTGTCATCGCACTTGGTTGATTGCCCTTTGCACTTGCCGTTTAGGCAGATGTCGCTGTCTGTGCACGCGCTGCCGTCGTCGCACGGCGGTCCGCTGTCTGGGATCTGCCCGCACGAGCCGTCCGACCCACAAATGCCGGTCGTGCACGGGTTGTTGTCGTCGCAGAGGCCTTCGTCGATGTTGCCGTCGCAGTTGTCGTCCACGCCGTTGCACGTCTCCGCGGCAGGCGTCGAAGCGTTGCACAGCGGCACAGCGTCCTGACAGCCGGTGATGACGCCTGTACAGGTGCCGAGCGCGTTGCTGTTGCTGCATGCCGACTTGCCGCTGACGTCGTCGGTTTGGCCGTTGCAGTCGTCGTCCACGCCATTGCACGTTTCCGCTGCCGGCGTCGGCGCGTCGCACAAGCCCAGGCCGTCCGCGCTGCACACGCGCTGACCCGAGCAGCTGCCCGCAGCGTTGCTCGTGACGCACGGCACTTTTTGACCCGCGCCGATGGCCTCTGGCGTGCACAAACAGCTGCCGCTCAATGGGCGACATTGGGGCGACGACTGGCCGCTGACCGGCTCATTCACCGTTTCACAGACAAAACCGGTGGGGCACGAGGCCGCGTCGCTCAAGCTGCACGTCACGCTGCAGAACTTGTCGCTGGCGTTTTCGCTCACGCACCAGTTGGTGCTGCTGCTCGCGGTTTTGCATGCACTCTTCTCGACGCAAGGTGCACACAGCACTGCAAATGGCCCTGTGACATCGGAAATTGACGGGACATCCGCCTTGGCCGCATCGTCGGCCGCGTCGCCATCGGACACGGCCGCGTCAGTGCCGATGTCAGGCTTGTCCGCATCGGTCAACGGCGGCGCGTCGGACTTTTTGCTGTCCGGCTGATTCAGCATGACGTCGTTCGGATCCAGGGCGTCCGCACCCGTGCCCGATCCGTCGCCGTTCGTCGCGGGATTGGAGCAGGCGACCAAGACGGCCAACAGCGCAAGCAAACGCCGCGGCGCGCGGATTCCAGCGAATTGCATCCTGATCATCGGCTGTTCCCCTTGCGTCAATCCGTTCACCCGCGCAGCTTGCCAGATTTCTCGCGTCCCGGCCATGCACCCCCGCACGCTGCTTGGACAACCTTGCGACATCGCTTGACAGACCCGACGCGTCCCGTAGCCTCGCTCTCCGCTGCTCCTGCAGCCAACCGGAGTGCGCCTCGTGCAGCCCAAACCGCCCCATGAACCGCCGCTGTCGGTTGAAGACGCGTTAGCGCGTGTGCTCGCCACGATTCAGCCGTTGGCGACGGAGCATCTGGATCTCCTGTCTGCACATCAGCGCGTGCTGGCCGAGGAAATTCGCGCAGACGCCGACGTACCGGCGTTTGACCGGTCGGCGATGGACGGGATCGCGGTTCGATCGTCCGACGCGCTGCCTCAGGCGATTCTCATGCAACTGGGCGAGAGCGCTGCGGGTACGCCGTTTGTCGGGCAGGTGACGCCAGGTCATTGCGTGCGGGTCATGACGGGCGGCGTGGTGCCGGAAGGCGCGGACGCCGTGGTGCCGGTGGAGCGGATCGAGCGACTCGACGCCCTCACATACCGCCTGCTGGACGCGGCACGACCTGAGCAGAACGTGGCGCGGCAAGGCAGCGAAGTGCGCCGGAGTGAAGTCGTGCTGCAGTCCGGCTTGCGGCTCAACGGTGCGCGTTTGGGCGTTCTGGCGACGTACGGGCACGATCGCGTGCAGGTGGCGCGGCGTCCAATTGTGGCGCTCTTGCCGACGGGAAACGAAATCGTGCCGGTGCACGTCCAGCCTGCGCGGGGACAGGTGCGCGATGCCAACCGTCACGCGCTCACCGGTTTGCTGCTGGACGCCGGCGCGGAGGTTCGGCAACACCCAGTCGCCGCTGACGAACGGCAGGCGCTCACAGCCGCGATCGCGGCCGCTTGGGAAGAAGCGGATGTTCTGGTCACCTCGGGCGGAGTGTCCGCGGGGGATTACGACCTCGTCCCGCCGGTTTTGGCTGAATTGGGCGCAACCTTACATTTTCACAAGATCGCGATCAAACCTGGGCGTCCGCTGCTTTTCGCCACGCGTGTGCACGGCGGTCGCACGCAGTACGCCTTTGGCTTGCCGGGAAATCCGGTTTCCTCTTACGTTTGCTGTGCGTTGTTTGTCGTCCCTGCGCTTCTGGGACTGCAAGGCGCGCCGTCGGCTTGGCAACGCCTAACCTTGCCGTCGCGCACGGCGTTGCCGACGACGGGACCGCGCGCGGAGATCCTTCCCGCGACCCTGTTCAGCACGCCAGAAGGCGCTTCCGCTGCCGTTGAATTGCTGAGCAGTTCGGCTGACTTGACCCGATTCTCCCGCGCCGATTGGTTCGCCTACCGCCCCCCTCACGCACCGTCTATTGAGGCAGGCGCCAGCGTTTGCCTCTTCGCTTCGCCAAGGCCGTGAATTCTTGACACGGACGGGTGGCGTGAGTACTGTATTGCACTTGACGAGAGGCTCAGACCTTTCGCCGGCTTGCACGGGTCTGTGATCCGCGCAAGGTGAATGTGCTCTGATCCCGCCAAGAACGATGGCGAACGAGCCGCGCAGGACTGAAGCCAGGTCGGCCAAGGAAAGCGCGGGTATGTGAGAGGCCAAACCCGGCCACGACTATGGGGAGTCCACTAATGAATCGCTTTTTGAACCCGGCCCTCGTGGCCATTGCCGCGTTCGCCACCATCGGCACGGCGGCTTGCGGCACCACCGCTGATTCGAGCGGCACAACGACCGACGACGTCGCGACCGGCACAGATGACGTGGCCCTGTCCGACTCGACGACCGCCACTGACGGCATGACGACGGACATCGCGAAGGACATCGCGGCCAAGGATGTTCCGCCCGCGCCGTGCGGCGGCAAGTGCACCGCCACTGAAAAGTGCGATGCCAAGACCGACAAGTGCTACACGCCCTGCGAAGGCAAGTGCACCGCGAAGCAATACTGCGACGAGACCGCGGGCGCGCCCGGCACGTGCAAAGACACGGCCGCGCTGCCGGAGAAGTTCGGCATCGGCGGCGACGGTCAGGTTCAGAAAGTGATCAAGCTCGCGATCACCGACAAGACCAAGTCCTGCGACCTGGTTGATGCGAAGGGCGTGCTCGGCGCTGGCGACGGCACCGGCGACAACGCGCTGGCTGGCGCGGCGAGCCTCATCGGTTCGAGCCTCTCTGACGCGGTCACGAAGGGTTCGGTTGTCCTCCTGTTCGAACCGAAGACGTATGACAGCACCGGCCTCGACTTCACGTTCAACGTCCTCATCGGCGATATCGACGCGGCGGACGCGGCGACCGTTGCGAATCCGAACGCGGCTGGCGGCAAGTTCACCGTGAAGAAAGAGTCCTATGACCCGGCGACCGGCAAGTCCCTCGTGACCTTCAACAAGGCCAACATCAAGGCGGGCAAGCTGACGGCGAAGTCGGACAAGTTCTTCCTCAACCTGAACATCTCGTCGATCGCCCTGGCGCTGACCATCTCCGCGGTGGACTTCTCCGGTGACACGACGGACGGCACGAGCTGGAAGACGACGACCGGTGGCCGCCTCTGTGGTTACATCACGGAAGCCGACCTGAACACGGCCATCGACACCCTCCCGGCCGACATGCTCGCGCAGTTTGGTGGTAAGGATGCGGTCAAGAAGCTGCTCCCGACGCTCATCAAGAGCGACGTGGACAGCGATGGCGACGGCATCAAGGACGCCAAGTCCCTGGCGCTCGACATCGACACGCTCGGTGGCATCATCACCGGCTTCACGCCGCCGAAGGCGCCGTAAGGCTCTTGGCGATAGCGTAAGCTAGCGATTCACCGGCGGCGGCCACTCGGTAACACGGGTGGCCGCCGCTGGCATTTTTGCCGAGAGGGCAGGGCGGTTCGGCGCGAAAAAAGTGCGGACAGTTTGCGCTGCGCGCTTGACACGCCGGAGAAACAGGCTTACGATGCGCCCCCGCTGCGAAGGCAGCCAAACAGCCCGCGCGGCCGTTTGTAGTCACGGTTTCTGGGTAGGATGCTCGTTCGCCGGGCGCAAAGCCTGGAGTGAGGGCGGATAGCTCAGCGGTAGAGCGGCGGCTTTACACGCCGTTGGTCGCAGGTTCAATCCCTGCTTCGCCCACCGCCAAACGTGACGGTTCAGAAGTTCGAGTGTGTGCACAATGGAGTGGTAGTTCAGGTGGTTAGAACGCTGGCCTGTCAAGCCAGAGGTCGCGGGTTCAAGTCCCGTCCGCTCCGCCAAATAAATCAGTAGGTTACGAGACAGCCCATAAGGGCTCCGCGGCCAAGGTACTACACCAAGGTACTACATTGGCTGGCAGCACCGTTCCGCGCCCCCAAAACGCACGAAGCCCCGGACTGGATGACAGCCGGGGCTTTCGTGCTTTTGGCCACCGTCGCGGTGGTGCCGGGCTACTCGGCCGGTGTTTCTGCCGCGACCGGCGCGAGCTTGGGCCCGACCGACAGCTTGAGCACCGCTGCCATCTTCTCGCTGTCTCCGGCACCGTAGTAGCGGGCCGTCATCTGCTCGGTGGTGTGTCCCATAATGCTGCGAATTGTAAGGCGATCTACCGCCTGACGCAGCAAGTTGCTGTTCATGCTGCGGCGGAGGACTTGGGCGCCGAGGTTCAGGTCGGTCTTCATCTCCTTGGCGATGTTCAGGAACGATCGATCCAGCGAGTTCGCCGTCCGCGGCGTGCCCGCGTCTGACGGAAACACCAGATTGGCCCGCTGCCGGACCTCGGACAGCTGCGTCCATGCTGCACGGTGGGCGGTCAGGATCTCAATCAGCAGCGGATGCAGCGGGACCGTCCGCTGGGACTTGGTCTTGGTCGTCTCGGTGACCTTGCCCAAGCTGATGCTGCGCCGCACGACGATGACGCCGCGTTCGAGATCGACGCAGTCCCACTTCAACCCGTACAGCTCACCTGCGCGCATACCGGTCAGGCACAAGAGCGCCACCTCCGGGTAGCGGTCGCTGGCGACGGCCTTGGCCGCCTCCAACAGCCGCGCCAGATCGTCGGCGTCCAGAGTGCGCTGCTCCCGCTTGAACGCCTGCTGCGGCCGCACAGGCGGGCTGACGCGCACCGTCGGATCCGGCAAGCCCAACTCAGCTGCCATGTCCATCAGCATCGCCTTGAGCACGCGCCACCACTGCTGCATGGTGTCGTTGCTGTAGGCGTTGCCGGCCTTGTCGGCCTTCTGTTGGGCCCAGATCGTCCACGCCTCCACACTCGCCCGGGTGACCGCCACACATTGCATCCAGCCGATCCGGGGCAGGATGTGATTGCCCAGCGCCACCGCGTAGGTGTACGCCGTGGACGGCTTCAGCTTCTGCCGGCGCAATGCCAACCAGCCCTCAGCGTAGACGGCGACTGTCGTAGATGTAGTCGGCGGGGGGCGCGTAAGGGTCGAGGGCGGCGGCGGCGGGTTCTTGATCTGCTCCTTCAGCGTTAGGACCAGCCGCACAGCGTCCGCCTCCGTTGCGTCCGGATCCAACAGCTGCTTGCGCACCACTACCCGACCGTCGGGCGTGCGCACGCTCACCTTGGCCAGCAGGCGACCGTCCGGGCGACGGAACACGCCGGGGTTGCGGGTTGGCTTCAATTTGTCCTTGGGGTTCATCATCTTGGGCTCCTGTGAAATCCGCCGCGACCCCGCGACGGGCGTAGGCGTCGAGGGTTTCTGGGAGGAACAGGTACGTGCGACCGGGCTTGCCGTCGGGGCGAAGTTCGCCACGGGCAACAGCGGATCGGATGGTGCTGCCGTTGCCCAACCGGAGGTAAAGCGCGGCTTCTTCGGTCGTCAGCCAGACGTGGCTGTTCTTTGGGACCGCGAATGGGGCGTGGTCGTCCCGCTGGTCCCTTGCCAACGGTGCCGACGTAGGCTCCGTACGCGGTGCTGGTTGCTCTGCCAGCCGCAGACGGTGGGGCTGTGACATGAGGGAGTCTCCAGGCGAATTGACCTTCGCGTAGGTCTTATCCCCGAAGAGCTGATGGGTTTTGCGAGCTCGATCGCAGAAGTCGGATAGCGCCTGAGCGTGGCTTGCTGAAATGGGCATCGATTCCTCGGGTGGGCGGATGTCTGTGCGCGGGTGGCGGTTCGCGGTCTGGCGTGGGCGAGTGCCAGACCGCGAACGGCTCCGACCGTGCCGGCCGGTCAGGCTGCGGCGCGCGCGCCGTCGGGTCGGGCGAACTTGACCCAACCCGCGGTGTCTGACGGTTCGGCAGCCATCAACACAAGCAAGGGCAGCCGCCGCATCGCCAGCATGCTGAGGCCCTGACAGCCGTGGATCTGGTAGCCGCCTCGGACGATCACTACGTGGCCGATCAGCTTCGCGTCAACCGCCGCCTGCAGCACGGTCAAAAACGCCTCCTGACACCACTGCGCCACGCAGTTCGGACGCAACACCGCTTTGACAGCAACCTTGTCCTTGCGGTCGCCAACGGCGAAGTGGAGCGTAGATTTGTCGCTCTCATTCAGCACGGCGGCGTGCCCCAGCGCGTCCAGAAGGGAGCCGGCGCATTCGGTCAACTCGGCTGGATCCAACTCGCTCAACCCCGGCATGCACTCCGCCAGGTCGGATGCGAACGCGAATGACTCGTTGATTCCAAACCGGTTGCTGCCGGACTCGGTCCAGATCTTCGCAAGCGCGCCCGCTGGGAGAACTGCCAACGCCGCCGCCGACGCATTCCCAAAGTGCCTCACGAATTCCGAGTTCAACATCAAGAACGCGCCGTCGTCCTTGAACACCACACCTTCGGCAAGGCCAGCGCGGGTCATGATCTGGGAAAACGTTAGATATGCCGCGACTTTGTTCGCGTCAGCTTGGGTGGCCACACCGTTGGCAAAAGCCGCAACGGCATCGGGGCTCCACCCTCGACCCTCGAACACTTCTCCCCCGTCGGCCACGACTTGCGTCAGCCACGCCAGCGCGCCGGCTCTGAAGCGGCGGCGCTCCTCCGGGGTCAGGGCGTCTCGCAGTTCTTGGGGCAGTTGCTCGATCAGGAACCTGCAAATCACGGAAATCAACATTGAACTTACACTAGTCATCTGTTTGTCCTTCGCCCTCGCCGCGTTGCGGTTGACGGGCATCACTGAAATCAGGTCAGACCCCCACAGCACCCGCCATGGGAGTCGCTTGTCCGCTGGACGTGACGTCGCGGCCCAAACCCTCGCTACCAGGCGAGGTCCTTGGGCGCGCACCGCACGGAAACAGCCGAACGCGCGTGCAATCGTCGAAGCACCTGAAGTGGCAGATGTAGTGAATCTTCTTTCGGCCGAGCCCGCAGATCGGCAGCGTGATGGCGCGGAAGCGCGACAAAGACGCCAAGGCACGCCGTACCGTCAGGTACGCGCACTTGTGCCGATGCATCGGACTTGCCTGCCCACCTGGGCAAAAAAGGAGAATCACGTGTTCTTCGACGTCTCGCCGCGTGAACGGCAAAGTTGACAGGTGCGTGACCGCGCGAATAAGGCCGCGCGCGCACCATGCTGATCGAATAAACGGACTCAATCCTTTGTGCGGAGCCAACTTGACGCCGCCGTCGGACCAGAACTACGCGCCATATGGCACGTGCTGGACAGGATACTCCTGACCGCAAGCCGGTCAAGGGATGATTGGCGCTGCGGTGGTGGCGCATCGAGGTCGGCGGCGACGCCTTCCCCAGCGCCGAGGACGTGCTCGCCCCGCTGCAGCCAAAGGTCCGGTAGCACCGACCACAGCATCGTGGTCCCGGTTGCGCCGGTCAGCCCCGTAGCTTCTGGCTGGGCACCAGTCAACTCGTGTCGCCGTCACAGTAGCTGGGCGCCACACCGTCGCTTCGTTGATGCCAACCGCGGCCTCTCGGACCCAGCTGGAAAGCCGACCCGATCGGCTACGTTGATCGACTTCCCCAGGCGAAACTGGATCCGTGCGGTGTGACACCCGCGCCGGACAAAAAGCAACGGGTACCAAACCACACGATGCTCGTCCGAACCCAGCCATAGCGCCACATGGGCGCATTTTGCCTGCGGGAACGTGGGCTTGTGGAGACGATGATGAACGCTAAGAAAGTACTGGAGAAGGAACTGGACGCCCAGGCCACGGCCGACTTGATTGCAGCGGCGGAGGCGGAAGCCAAGAAAGTGAGCGCTCTCCAAGCCGAGAACTTGGAGTACCAGCGTCGTCGGGCGACGGAGCGAGCGATGCAGTTGCTCTCGGCTCCTGCACCGGCGAATGACGTGGCAGAGGAAGGGCAGGACGAGCAGCCCGGAGACGTGCCTTTGCGCGGTGGAAAGGCGCGCCATTTGGCCACGCAGCAGCTCTCGCGCTTTTGCACGCTGCCAGTCACGAGCATTGGCCGTGAAGTCCAGATCCGCTCGGTGAATGCCACGGTGGCGAAGCGGTACTCGAACGAGATGGCTGACGGCGCCCCCTTCACACCCATCTTGGTCTTCGAGATTCGCGATGCCGATGGCAAGGCGGCGTACCAAGCCGCTGATGGGTATCATCGCCTGAAAGCCCACGAGTTGCTCGGATGGAATCAGATTAACTGCGAGGTGCGTGTCGGCACTCTGTCTGACGCCTGGGTGGCGGCCGCCGGTTCCAACACCGAACATGGCCTGCACATGAGCAACTCCGACAAGCGGAACGCGGTGAGGAAGATTCTCGCGCTCCGCCCAGACTGGTCGGATAACCTCAAGGCCACGCACTGCGGGGTGTCGCCGACCTTCGTCAAGACCGTAAAGGACGAGTACAACCGCGAGCTCGGCCAGAGCACTGATGGCGTGGAGATCCGCGTCGACTCGAAGGGGCGGTCCTTCAAGCACACGCCGCGCACCAAACCGGCCAAAACCGCTGGCAGCGTGGCGGGTCAGGAGGCCCCGTCCGTGGGTGTGCAGTTGACGCGAGAGCCAGAACCGTCGTCCCAGGTCGGAGCTGCGGTTCAGTCCGCCGGCACCGCCACCTGGACGATGTATGACGTAGGTCTGGGCGACGGCGCAGCTGGTAAGAAAGGTGAGCCTGCGGGCGATGCGCTTCCCCTCACCCACGTGGACACTGGAGCGGGGCAGGCAGCTGCAGCACCGACTGCTAGCGTTGGTGGAGGCGCCGCATTTGACGGGGCAGAGCGTGTCGATCGTCCTCAGGTCCGTCAGCGTGCCGCGGTGGCTGACGAGGTGCAGGTCCACTTCACCACCGCAGGC
>CAITYF010000163.1 GCA_903896545.1 uncultured Myxococcales bacterium
CCTGCCGATTGTGAGCGATTGGATGGCAAGGAGCCGGTCAGGCGGCGCGCTGCGCTTGCCGCGAAATGGCGGTGGCGGCGGGATTCACCGGATTGTGGCGGTTTGGGGGAGCCGGCAACACTTGCTCGTCGCGGTCGCGCACATATCCGCTTCTTGGAGCGCACGAATGCAAAAGGGCGACCGCTACTTCAACGTGTTCTCGGCCTACGAGCGCCCTGCAGCCTCGCGCGCAGATCGCGCATACGCGGCGCAACGGGCACTTGAAAACAACTTGACTCGCGTCTTGCTGACCACGCTCAGTGCGCTCTCGGAAACGAATTTGCTAGGCCAAGTGCTCAGCCAGTTGGCCAATGTCACTGAAATGGAGGCGGCGGCAAAGCAGTCTACCCACTTCGCCGACCTGAAAGAACGGTTTGCGGGGTGGAAAAGTCAGTCTGCAACGTTCTTGTTGCAGCATCGACGAGACGCACACGCGTCAGGCACGAGGCGAGTCATCGTCGGAATCTCGAAGTCAGGGCCGCAGCCCGCCAAGTGGACGTGGGATGCCCGCGCCTTCACGCCGAGTGAGACGTGCCAATTTGATGGTGCAATCGTGTTCGACAATTGGTCGGTCATTATTGAGTCCAAGACAGACGATCACTATCTCGACGGCACGCAGTTGGTCGCGTATGCCCACTCGCTGGGTTTGGCAGGCTTCGAGACGATTGGAGCGGAAGAGTTTTTCTCGAAGGGCAACGGGAAGTATATTCGTGAGAGCAGCCAACTTCGAAAAGAGATTCAGGCGCACGTGTTGGACGTTTCGTGGCACTCGGTGGTCGAAGCACTGAAGACCGCGGAGCAGGCAGAGAAGGCTGCAAGCCCACGAAGTGCAGCAAGTTTTGTGCTTGGAGAAGCAATCGACTACTTCGCCTTGCACGGCATCGGCGGCTTCAGAGACATGCCAACCTTTCTCGCGCTCGCGGCGGACGCATCAGCGGCGTACGCATCGGTCGCGGAATTTGACGGGCGCAAGCTGTTGGTTCGTGCGGCGTTGGCCGACCTCGCGTGCAAGGTTCGAGATGAGTTGGGCAAGCACGAGCACATTGTGGACGCCGCGCCCAATGAGAACTGGATCCTGGTGGAGCGCGATGGCGCGAAGTCGAAAGCGACGGAAATCGCGTTCAGTGGGTCGCTCGACAAAGGTGACGTGCACGTTCGCTTCCGCCGCTCGAACGGCAATGACCGAATCGGGCGCATCTCCATCAACATCGACCTGAGCCCGCTGGATGCAGAGTCTGGCCAAGTTTCGCCCGCCTTCGGGTTGGATGTGTTCTGGCCGGCCCACGGCTCTGACCTCATGAACGTTTCTGGGCAAGCGGACTGGCAGAAGCGCTACGACAAGCACATGCAAGCCCGCGAAGACTGGAAAGAAGTGCTCGAATTGCTGGCAAGCGATCCCAAACTCTCCAAGTTCAGGGTTCGCATCCAAAAATTGACCGTGGCCGGGCGCGCATCGTGGCAAGGGCAAAGGGCCAGCGTGATCGAAAAACTCAAACACGTGATGACCTTGCAGGAGGCGGCCGCCGCGTGGAAGGATTGGCCGTGGAGTTTTCCTGCGTCGAAATCGCCTGATCCGAAGCTCGATTTTGACCAAATGACGAAGTGCTCGTTCTCTTTTCGTTTGGCGGGGGGAATTGCTCCAGAGACTGCCGAGGAGCCGCTGCGGGCAATCGCCCAACAGTTGCAGCAATTGTTCACCCTCGACCGGTCAGTTCAAGCTGCCTGGAAGCAGTTGAAACAGAGCAAGAAGGCACCGACCCCAGTCCGGGACCCGGTACAACGTCAGGACCTGAGCGGGCTGTAGGTTTTTGGGTGCGTTCCGGCCAGCTAACACAGCGCCGTTCCGACCGTCCCCCGCTAGCGCAGACAGTTGAGGTAATCAGCGGCGCTCAATAGCTGGAAATCAGGCTTAATCTGAGCGTTTTTGTCGCGACGGGCAATGGTCACCGCCCTTCCGGTGGTCGCGACGCACTGGGTCAACTCGGGGACTTTGTCGAGCCAGGGGGAGCGGGACGGCCCGCTGAGGCCCGACATGTGGCCCGTCAGGTTCTCTTCGCGAAATCCGACGGGAATCGTGCCATCCAACTCCGGCGCCACAACCACGTCTGGTGTCACGCCGACAACCTGCAGGGTGGTGCCGCTTGGCGCGTAGTACCGCGCGATGGTCAGCTTGATGTAGTAGTCTTGACGCAGCGGTTCGAACAGCGACTGCACAGATGCCTTGCCGTAGGTGCGCAACCCGACGACCAGCCCGCGGGAGTTTTCCTGCAACGCCGATGCGACAATTTCCGAGGCGGATGCTGACGAGTCGTTGACCAGGACCACCAAGGGCATGCGGTAGTCGCTGCTTGAAGCCGTTGCGTCGTGCACCTCCTCGGATTTCGTGCGACTTTTGACACTCAGAATGCGGCCCCGCGACAAGAAGAGGTCCGCGACCTCAATGGCCTTGTTCAACAGACCTCCAGAGTTGCCGCGGAGGTCGAGCACGAGTCCGCGCAGGCGCGCATCGGGTGCCAGTCGTTCCAGGCGCTGGATCTCGTCCTTCAGGTCCGAAGTACTCTGCGGAATGAACCCGTTCATTTTCACGTAGCCGATGCCCTCGTAGCCGTCCAGAAGCCGTCCAGTCACATTCTTGACCTCGACCTTTTCTCGTCGGATCGAGTAATTGCGCGGCGTCGGTTCGGACTCACGGCTGACGGTCAGCACCACTGTGGTGTCGCGCTTGCCGCGAACGCGCGCGACGACGTCGGCCAGCTTCATGCCCGTGATGCTCGCGCCGTCGATGGCGTGGATGACGTCGCCCGCACGCAGCCCCGCACGCCACGCCGGTCGGCCGTCCATCGGATTCTCAACGAGAGTCTGATCGCCGCGTTGGGTCAAGACCGCGCCGATGCCCTCGAAGCTGTTGTCCTGCGTTTGCTGCGTGGACTTGTCCCACTCCGCGCGCGGTATCACGCTGGAATGTGGGTCAAGGGCATTCAGGTATCCGGACGCCGCCGCGATCCACAAGCGGTTTTCGTCGGCGGGCGGTGTCCCCTCACTGCCTGTCGCACTCGCGCTGCCGCTTTGGCTCGAGAGTTCAACCCGTGCTTGCGCCATCGCACACTCGAATTCGCGTCGACCGAACGGAATCGCCCTCCACGCCTCGTCGTACTGTGACTGCCGCAGATTGAGCTTGGCGCGCGCGGCCTGGACCTCTTCATTGCTCAGGCGTTGGGCACTCGGCTTGCTCTTGCGCGAAGCGAGGTACGCAGCGTCGGGGACTTGATGCAGAACGACCCCCGGCACCTCGGCGTCGCCACACCGGAACGGTCGGGTCGAACCGTCCATGCGTCCCGCCTCATCCGCGAGCGGCTTGCGTTGGTCCAGAAAGCGCCGCGGCACGATTTCCATGGAGCTGTTCAAGCGGAGCAGAGTGAAGTTGGCTGCCTCGACCCAGGAACGGGATTCTGACTTCGGATCAAAGTGGTATTTTTTGACGTAGTCGAGCACCTCGTCGAAATTGGCGACCGAGAAGGTGACGCCTTTCCACGAGTCGTTTGCCTCGCCACCAGCGGGTACCGGCGAGCGCGGGAGCAACGGGGAAGGGGATGACGGTCGATCGGCGCGCAACTCTGCCATCACCTCGCGTTTCTCTCCGTCCTTCAGTTGCAGCGTCTGGTGCCAACCGGCATGGTCCGGACTGAAAACCGTCAGGTCTTTGCCACAGATTGGAACTTTGAAGCTGCCCGGCACGTTGCCAAGGGCGACGCCGTCGAGGCTCGCCGTTCCCCGCAGGTCGTCGCCGGCCGTATTGCGCGCCCGGATGGTGACCACGCCGAGACGCGCGGCAACCGGCAGCGTGACCCGCTTGCTCTGTCCTTGCTGAACCTCGAAACTCTCCTCCGCACCCAAATGACAGGGCGAATCCAACGCCACGCGGTGCTTGCCGGGATTGAGACGCAGGTCCGTGACTGGACACGTGCCCGATGGCTTGCCATCGACCTTGAGCGCGAGCGGTTCCGCGCCGCACTCCACGGCCAACGTTGCGAAATCGGGCTTCAACGTCCAGCTGATGTCGGCGGTATTCTCGGTAAAAGTAACGACTTCCGTCCTGACGAGGTAGTCCTCCGCGACCATGCTCACCGAGTGGCGCCCCAGCGGGACACTTTTGCTGCACGGCACCTGTTTGCACAGCATCTTTTCCCCCAGCATGACTGAACCTGGCGGGGTACTGTTGAACTTTACGATGGTTTCTTGCATCTCCTGCGTATCCAGATTCTTGCCCTGTTCAAAGACCGTGCCGCCAAATGGCTTGCGAGGGCCGGCGGCCCGTTGCGAACCGGGCATTTTCGCCGTGCTGTGCAAGCGCTGGACCAGATCGGCGACCGCAGCGGCGACGCTCAGCTCGACTTTGGCCGGCTGCCAGGACGCAACGCCCACCTGCGTGACGCACCCCTTCTCGGCTGAGAGCAGCTGCAGGTACAGGCGCGACCCGTTCGCCCCGCCTTGAACGCTCGCCGTCAGCACGGAATTGGCGGCCAATTCTTCACCGAGCTTGCACTGCGTGCTCTCGGAGTAGCCTGCCTGAAGACTCTGCTTGCGCACCCGTTCGAGCAGTTGCTGTTCCTCCTCTGAGGCCACGAGCTCGACCTTGCCGGTCCTGAGCAGCTCGCCACGCACCAGCGGGCCCACGCGTGCCACGGTCGCCGCATCCGATCCGGCCTTGTCCAAGTGCAGCGCGATGCGGGGCAAGGTCGCCAGTTCACGGTCGATGGCCCGCGCGACCTGCTCGACGCCTTCGCCCGCCACAAGGAGTTCACCAGTCCAACTCCACAGGAAGGCGGCCGGCAAGCCGTTCACCCCCATCGCGCCGCTCAGCTGACCTTCGTCATCGCAGAGGACCCGATCGGGATGCCAGCCCGGGTTCACGCAGCGCTGATCGTCCATGACGGCGACGACGATTAAGCGCAACCCTCTGTCTTTGTACTTCTTGTGCAGCGCTTCCCAGCGCGGAACCGCCTCCATACACGGCTTGCAGTGTGTCGAGTAGAATTCCACCGCCAAAAGTCGAACACCGGGTCGCAGCAGTTCGCTGTCGATGTTCAGTCCTTCGTCGGCGACTGCGGGCGTGGCGAATGCAAGAATCGGCAGAATCGACAAAGCCGCGAACAGCCAGCGCGCGCTCCGAATCCGATTGCTACCGTTGTCTGCCATGTTGGGCGGCTCCGCCTGATGGAGGCTGGGCTCAGGGCCAGCGTGAGCTAGGGCTGAGCCTTGCTGCAGCGCATTCGGGTCAGTTCGACGAGTTCGCGCTCAGGATGTTCGGGCACACCTGCCAGAAAAGCCCTTGCCGCATGCGCGCACGCGTCGAATTGGCCGTCGGCGTGGTATAGGTACGCGAGGTTTTTCCAGGCCAGGATCGCCCCGCGCTCGGCCGCCTTCCGGAGAATGGCGATGGCATAGGCGTGACGCTTGACCCCAACGGCTGAACGACCGACGTGATAAAGCTGCGCTGCAGTCGATGTCTTCGCCAGAAGTTCCGCGGCGGCGGCACATTCGGCCTCTTCTGCCGCTGAGGTCGGCTGCGATGGATCTGCATCAGAGGCCGGCGCGAGCGCCGCGGGCACCTCGGTGATTTCAAGCGCACGGGCGCCGTTATCGATGGTGAAGTACACCCGCACCGGCCGCCCAACGGTCAGCCAGTCAAGCCCAACCGGCAAGCGCTTGCCGTCCAGCAGCTTCGTCGAGGCGTTGAGCTGAAGCGCGACGGGGCCGCTGTGGGTGCGAATTCGCAGGATCGAGCGATCCGCGGACACGGACAGGACCAAGCCAACGCCGGTCCGCAATTCCTCGCTCATTGGCGCGGCCTGAGGCGGCGGAAACGGCGTCCACGCCGTCAACCACGTAAATGCACAAGCCAACCAAAGCCAGCGTACCAAGGACGACCTCCATCCCAATTCCCGCACGGCGCGCGGAACAACACGGCAAGCTTGCGCCGGTTTCCGACGCGTGTCCAGCGCGCAAAATGACGACTTATGGTGCGCAGGCTGCCATTTCCGCGGTAAATCGCTCGGCGCCGGCGGAGAAATATTGCGCTGCATCGGCTCCAAACACGCCGACCTTTGTCCAACACCAACCTCTGTGGGGCAAGCCTGTTGGCCCCTGGGACCGGACCGCGAGCGAGCACCGCCCGTGGCACGTCGCGGTACGGGCACGTTTGAGCTCGAACCTCGGTCGGAGTGTGAAACGGACAAACGTTGGCGTTGGAATTCGGTCACCCTGTTCAGAACGAGATTCCGAACGTCAGACCACGCTCCCCGCTCGGGCCAAGCAGCGGCGCAATCATGGGCCGAAGCCGCGGAGACGCGGTCAGGTGAAGCGGCTCCCCCTCGTCTCCGTGTCCGTACTTTGTCCCGCATTCGTCCTCGATGTCGGAGAGGATGCTCGTCGTCCAGATCGCGTCGACGACCGGCAGTCCGAGGTACCCCGTGCTGAACAGCGTCCAGCCCAGGGTCGTCGAGGTGCTGCCATCGCGGAAGGCAAGAACGAAGCCGGTGTAGAAGCTCGCCTCCAGCAACAGGCCCGTCACGTAAAACCCGGCGTGCGAACGGTCGCCCTTGTCGAACGCTCGGACGCCGAAAAGCACAGTCAGGCTGCGGAAAACGGGAATCAGGTCCGTCAGCACCAGAATCTTCCGACGCGACTGCCAGTCGTCCCAGCGTTCCCTGCATTCTCCGCTGGTTGGCATGACAAGCGGCGCAGGGCGGGGCGTTGGTGCCGGTGGCCTGTACGCAGGGGGCTGGACGGCCGGCGCGACCACGATGCGGCGGAGCTCAATCTGTGTCTTCGCGATCTCGCCGCTTTGGACTTGCACGGTGCGCGATTCGGTCTGGTAGCCGTCGCGCGAGACTCTCAAGGTGTACTGGCCTCGCAGCGCGCCTTGCACTGTACACGGAAGGCCCTCCGTCGCCCGGTAGCCACTGGGGCCGGAAATGTCCACGCGCGCTCCCGACGGGGTCCCATCGACGACCAGCGAACCGGGCGGCTTGAGCGCGACCTTGCGGTGCTCATTTTGACCCACGTCAAGGGTCACGAGGTGCTCCTCCGTCTCGTAGCCCGCCTTCGAGACCGAGATTGCGTAGGAACCTGGGACCGCGTTTTCGACCCTAACACTCGGCAAACCCTTGCTGGCCATCATTCCTGCCGGTCCGCGAATGTCGACCCGCGCGCCCGCCGGCGTTCCCGTGATTTCCAGGGACCCCAAGCGCCTGAGTTCCAGTTTCACCGTTTTCAGGTCGTCAACCAGCAGGTCGACTGTGGTCCGTTCTGTCTGGTAGCCCCCCGCGCTCGCCTCGACGGTGTAGCGTCCGGGACGCAGATCGGCGCGATCCCAGACGCTTCCGGACGTTCGGTGTTTAAAATTGTCGCCGGTCACAAGAATTTCGGCCGTATCCGGACGTGCGCGCGCGATGAGGCGAGCGAGGGCAGGGCTGACTCCTCGCCCGGAAATGCGCGGACCGACGTTCTCTCCGGCCCCGCCTTCGATCGCCCCGCCACTGACTCGCGGGCCAGTTGGACCGTTACCGAGCGCAACGAGCAGGCGTTCGGCAAGGAGAACGGACATGTTCGCGAGTTTGTCGTGAAGTTGGCCGGGCGCGTCGACCGTGTCGTCCAACTCAGCAACGATGCGCCCGTTGCTCGTCCGGATGACGTGCATGAGAATATTCAATTTCGCGCCGAGAGGCCCGACGGTGCCTGACGCCACGTAGTCCGCGCCGACAACTCTCGCGGTCTCGATTTCACACTGTCCATTGCATTGGGCCGCCGTGCGACCACTCTGTTTCAGGACTTCGACGACTTCAGGCTCGCTGATGACGATGAGACGATCGCCCAGCACGCGAAACATCCGGGAACGGACGACGCCACTCAGCTCGCGCTGCTGGTCCAGTTCGACGATCCGCGGCGGCATCTGCATGTTGAACACAGCGAATCGCGGCTGCGGAGCGGGCTGGGCGTGGGCCACTTGGGCGAGCAGCAGAACCAAGACGATCGCGAGCCGACGCAAGCGGGTTGCGCGGCGCCGGACGGACTGTTGCGTACCTGTTGCCCAACTCTCCAAGCGACTGTCCCCCCGTGCAATGCGCGGCAGATGTCAGATTGGCTCCGTCGTAGTGTGCGGCGACCGTCCGCTCTGTCAAGGAGGTCGGAGAGGACGAGTCGCGCCATGCCGAAGACCCTCGCGCGTGATGGCGCGGCCGACGCGGAGAAATCGATTCGATCCTCAGCAGCGCCGCGGTTCGGCGCTCCACCGAGCCCGTTGCGGCGAATCCGACCAAATGGCACTCCCCGTTGTGGCGTATTGGGCGTATGATGCCTGCCCGCGGTCGGTCTTGCCGAGCGCGGCGCGGCAAGTGGCACGGGGTGCACGCCTCAGACCGGAAGCGGGCGGGCTGGAGAAGTGGGGGGCGCACATGGTTCGCTGGATCTCGGCTCTGATTCTGACGTTGAGCGCTGCTTGCACCAGCCTCGACACGGCCCCCGCGCAGCTGGAAGACCTGCTGCCGTGGGCATTCGCCCACTACGAATCGGCGTCAGACGGTGAGTTTGCCGCGGCGATCGTGAACCTCTCCGCTGCCGCAACAGCCGTCTCCATCGACAATCCGCTGCGCGGCGAACTGCACCACCGTCTGGACTATCCGGACATCAACTACCTGCACCTGAACGATCGCAATCCGCAAAACGCCCAAGGGCTGTACCTGCTCAACACGTTCCACTGCACGCTGACGCAGTTGGAAAAAGTGCTCAAGTTCCGCGATCAGGGGTACCTGTACCCGGATCAGTACAACCTCTACCAGAGCAACTTCACGAGCAGCGAAGCGGACTACATGGCGCGCAAGACGTCGTTCTTGTACTGGTCAACGTACCTGTCGGCGACCAAAGGCCTGTGGACGATGAACGAGACGCTTGTCGGCGCGCTGCGGTTTATCCCGGACCAGGGGGCAACCAAGTCGCCACACGGCGCTGCGTTGATTGCACGGACGTACATGCCCGAACCAGCGCATTTTGAAGATGCGGACAAGCTGTGGCTGCAGGACTACCAAGTCGAAATATACTACGAGCAGGAGCCCGGTCGCATCCTCCATGCGTACGGCATGTGGCGACAGGTAGACTTGGGCGCGTTCTTCCACAGCGATTCGGATTCTTTTGTCGACAACGTATCGAGTGCGCTGGTCGATTGGGACAAGATGACGGAAAGCGACTGTGCCGCGGGTAAGCCGTAGATTCGCCGACTTGGGCTCCCCCGCCTGGCGTCGGTCGTCCGCAGGCCTACCGATGGCGAAAGCCCGCTAAGTCCATCGGCCGGCATGCAAAAACGCACGTTGAAGGCTTGACGGTTTTCGTACGCACCCGCGGGACGTCTTTCTAACGTCCCACGCATTCTCCGTCGTCGGCGATGCACTTGCGTTGCTTTTGGCATGCCAGCGACTTTGCGCAGTCGGCCTTGCTCGCCGCGATGCACTCGCCGTCCCGCGCCGTGCACAGGCCTTCTTCGCGACAGAACTTGGACTTGGCGCAATCGGCGTTGGACGTGGCGACGCAGTTGTCGTCTTCGTCCGCCGAGCAAGCGCCTCTCTCCCGGCAGTCCGTGGACTTGGCGCAGCCGGCGTTGCCCCGAAACACACACGCCTCAGCGGCAGGCGCGGATCGGCGGGTTGGCAAGGGCATTCGCGCGGGCGCACCGCATTGCGACACGCCCGGTTGGTGGGATGTCGACAGTGTGCTGCCACAGTGTGCTTGACGGATCCGAGCGGCCGGTCATGCTCGTCGTGGAGCGTCGCGTTTGGTGGCGACGCCGATAGGGGGCGCGACATGGTCCGGAAGCTCAGAATCGACAAGACCGCCGAGATCCTCCTGTGCATGATGCTCGTCCAGGCGTGCAGCATCCACTACGTGCCTGCGCCGCCCCTGCCTGGCTACGCCGCGCCGCCCCTCGACTCCGCAGGGCGTCACCCTGCGACGGGGGAGACGCTCGTCACGGTGGACGTCGTCGGCGAGCAAGCGCGCGTCGACCGCATCGTCGGCCGACAGCAGCTGCAGCAGGCGGTGTTCTCCGGTCGCGGGCGGTACGGCACGCCGTCCCTGGTGCCGGTGCTGCAGACGGTGCCGGTGTGCCAGACGCCGTGTGTGGTGTCGTTGCCCCCAGGAGATCACGAGTTGAAGTTTGCGGCGCTGGACCCGGCGTCGACGTCGACCAGTTCCGCCTTCGTGCGCGTCGGCGACAGGCCTTTGCTGGTGCGCCATGCGATGGGCCGCACCGAGGACCACACCGGCCGCATGGTCGCCTCGATTCTGCTCGGCAGCCTCGGATTCTCGACGCTGCTGGCCGGAGGTCTGGTGGTTGGAATCGACAGCCAACTGCCACCGGAGCGTCAAGGCATTGCGACCGCTGGCTGGGCGGTTGGCGGCGTAGGTCTCGCCGCGGCCGTCGCGTCCGTGTGGCTCGGTCTGACATCGGCGACGGTGGTACAGCCAGGTGCAACCGCCACATTTCCCGTCGACGGGCCGTAGTCGCGCCTGCAGTTGTCCGCGGCGCCACGGTGCGATAGCCTGCGCACCGTCGGCACTCTGGCCAGACATCGGAGGCATCGTGAGCACTGAAAGTCCAACGAAAAATCGTTTGCATCCAACCGTCCGGCTTGTTCTGAGCGGTCTCGTCACGCTGTTCCTGCTCCCCCAGGTCGCTGCGGCGCAGCCCATTCCCAAGCTGGCGATGCTGGAGTTCAAGATCGAGGGCAAGGCGATCACGTTCGACGACGCGGCGGCGCTGGGCGCGACGGCGCGCTCCCATCTGGTGCAGTCGGGCGGGGGCGCGTTCAAGCTGATCGCCAAAGAGAAGGTCATGGAGATCCTCGAGCAGGCCGGAGTAAAGGCCGAGCGCTGCACGTCTGAGTGCGAGATCCAGACGGCGCGCGACGTCGGCGCGGACTACGTGGCGACGGGCTCGATCTCCAAGGTATCCAGTCGTGTGCTCGTCGTGCTCGATATCCGTCGGACCCGCGACGGCATCTCGGTCGCGTCCAAGGACGCGGTCATGCAGGGGACCGAGCGGCTGGTCGAGCAGGTCAACAGCCTGGCGGACGGCGTGGCCCGCGAGTTCGTCGCCTCGCTCGGCGGCAAGCCGCGCGCAGTGTCGGCAGCGGAAGCGGCAGAGCCGGCGGCACCGCCCAGAGAAGCCCCGGCGGCACCGGCGGAGGCCAGCTACAAGACCGGAGGACTCAAGTTTGAGTACTTCAACATGCCGCCGTGGAATGGCGCGCCGCCGCCGCTGGCCGGCAACGATCCATCGCTGACGGTGCTGCGCGCGGATCTCGTCCAGTCTCCGCAAGGACGCTCTCCGGCCAAGGGCATCTCGGCGACGTTTCACTCGATCCGGATCAGCGGCGAGGTGCACATCGAGACGACCGGCACGCACCAGATCCAGGTCGACCGCTGCTGCGACGCGTCCATCATTGTCTCGGCCACTTTGGGCTCGAACACCATCACGACCGGCCAGACCGCCCGCGCCCAGTACTTCTACAAGGCTGGCTGGTACCCCTTCAGTGTCATCGTCCACGCCGGTGCCAGCGGTGCGCACACTTGGGAATTCAAGTGGCAGCGTCCGGGTGACAGCGCCATGGGCGAGGTCGCGCCGACGCTGATGCGCTCGCGATAACGGGGCCATTCGGCCGTTGACCGGTGTCGTCGCCGCATCCGCAGAGACCGCACGCCATGCTGCTTCACCCATCCACGCGCCTCGCACTGCTGGTTCTCTTCGGTGCGGTCAGGCTCGCGGCGTCTGTAGAGGAAGTGTGTGGTGGGCACGTGGCGCTCCCGACAGCGCACCGGCCGTCCGGCGGGATTCATGCAGTAGCGGTTTTTCCCGCGCGGGCCCCGTCAGGGGCATCTTGACCAGTAGCCGCGGCGTTCACGCCGGGGCGATCCCGGCGACACCCAAACGGCCACGATTCGATGGCCGGCCGTGCACGATTCGGTCGGACGAAGCGGCGTCGTCCTGCCGCAACGTCGCAAGAAGCACGGTTCACATCGCTCAGCGCATGGTTCACGCCGCAAAAACCATGGATCACATCGCTCAGCGCATGGTTCACGCCGCAAAAACCATGGATCACATCGCTCAGCGCATGGTTCACGCCGCAAAAACCATGGATCACATCGCGCGGCGCATGGTTCACGCCGCAAAAACCATGGATCACATCGCTCAGCGCACGGTTTACGTCGCAAAAAGCACCGATCGCGCGGCCGGCGACAAGCACCGGCCCTCAATCCATCCGCACAAAAACCACCACCTCCGCCAAACTCAGCCCTTCCGCCGACATCACCGTCAGCACCTTCTCCCCCGGCTTGATCGTCGCGCGCACCTTGCTGTTCGTTTTGTTGTCCACGCCGACGACATCCATTCCTCCCGCGTTCGTCGTCACCATGCTGAGCAATTCCAGCGAAGCGTCCACCGGAATATCCTCCTGCATCAGCCCATTATGCCGCGCGAAAAACTTCCCGTTTGCGCCCTGCGCGTAGAGGTAGAACACGCTGCCACCTGCGCGGAACGCGCCGCCGCTGACCGCGATTGGGCTTGTCACGCCGACAAACGGCCTGACGACGGGCGACGTCTGCACTTGGCCGTTCACGAGAGCGCGCGCCAGGCTCGGACCGTTCATCGCGCCGCAGAGCATGTATTCGCCATCGGTGAGCGCGAAAAGGCCGGAGCAATTCATGTCCGGCATGGAAATCTTCACGTCGGTTTCCTGAAACTTGCCACCGGTTTTCTCAAGCACGCGGATGGTGCCGTCAAACGGGTACCCGCCGCCGCCGCCGCTGACGACGAAAAACGTGTCGGCGTCGGTGCCGGTCGCGGGGCTTGGAATCGCGAATTCGTTGTGCGCGCCGGTGACCGTGACGGGTTCGGCGCCGTCGACGGGCCGGATTTGCGTGAGGCTCGCGCTCATCGTGCTCTCGGCGAGCGCGGATTGCACGAGCAGGTCGCCGCTGGCGTTGGTCACGAACCAGTTGGGATGGAGCTTGGCGTCGACAACCGTGGCCACGGGCTCGCCGGTCGGGCTGGCGACGAGCTTGTAGACGATGTTGCGGTTGAGCGAGTCCGCCGACATCAAGTAGACGACGCTGCCGGATTTGTTGGCGCGGACAGGGTATTGCTGGTCGGCGCTGTTGCCGCCAAAACTGCGGATGCCGATGGGGGCGCAGTACATCGCGCCGTCGGGGCGGTGGACAGCGACGGTCATGCACATCACTTGCACCGGTTTGCCGTCCGGTCCCGGCTTTTGAATATTCCAGCCACCCGCGCTCAACAGGACCCACTGTGGCGTGGCGTAAATCGCGTTGATGCCGACTTGGTTGTTGGTCGCAGTTGTGCCGTCGGACATTTCCACGAGCGTGATGGGCGTCACATCGCCGTTCAGCATCAGCGCGACGAGTCCTTGGCCTTCCAGCGCGCCGAAAATCGTGCCAGTGCCGCCGCCGCTCCACGCGGGTTGCATGCCTGACCCGCCATTCACGACGGCTAACGAGCCGACCTGCGCCAAGTTGACGCCGATGTTCTTGCGCAGGACGGGGTATTTCTGGTCGTTGCCGGTGTAGCCGTCGTCGTTGTTGTTCGGACCGGGCGAATTGTTGTCGCTACTGCCGCAGGCGGTGACTCCGCTGAAAAGGAGCGAGGCGAAAAGACCGATGGCGCTGATTCGTCGCAGGGTGAGCGCGTGCATGCGTCCTCCCGACCCGCGTGAGGGGCGGGTGGTGCGTCCAACATAGGTGTGCGTGGACGTGTCGGTGCGCGGTTTGTCGCGGTTGTGTCACCGCCGGCCACTCAAAGCGCAGCGGCCCCGGTCCCAGCTTCTGTACACGAGCGGCCAGGTGCGCGGACCATCGGTGAAAAAACGTCTGGCCGCTAATCCACGGACACCAGTTCCACTTCATTCACGACGCCCGCGACGCGCACCGCCGCCACGTCGCCCGCCTGCTTACCCAGCAGCGCTGCCGCAAGGGGCGCGGCCGTCGTCACCACTTGAATCGCCAGTCCGTCGACCTGCACGGTCATGCTCGCGGGGAACGGCGTCAGAAACACGCGCTGCGGCACGCGCTCCCCGTCCAGCTCGACAAGTGCGCCGGGCGCGACCACCTTCATTCCTGAGTCGGGTTTCCAGAAGTGCACGTGCGCCATCACCCGCCGCAGCGTCTCCGCGCGCTCCGTGTGCGCCGCCGCGAGGTACGAGGTCTCCAGCGCCCGCGTGTCGTACTTGTTCTCCGGCCGCGACTCCGAATTCGTCGCGCCGTTTTGCGCCTCCTGCAGCGCCGCCACCGTCTCGTGCAGCTGCGCGGTCAGGCTCGCCGTGATGGCCCGCAAAATGTCGCCTTTCTGAATCTGCGCGCTCACTCACAGCACCAGCGGCGCGCCGTGACGCATCGTGTGCACGGCCACCGTCCGCGTGTGCGCGTGCAGCTTCAACGTCTCACGGGCCGACGGCACCGCCTGCGCCCCCAGCAGCACCTGCCGCGTGTCGCGACCCTCCGCGGGTATTTGCGCCACAAGCTCCACCAACGTCGCAAAATCCGTCGCCTCGC
The DNA here is from genome assembly GCA_903896545.1 of uncultured Myxococcales bacterium. GTDB lineage: Bacteria > Myxococcota_A > UBA9042 > UBA9042 > UBA9042 > CAIYBN01. Next base: position 14,653 of record CAITYF010000163.1, read on the forward strand.
CGTCGAGAATAATCGTCGCCCAGTGCGGCAGGTTCAGAATCTCGATGAGCCGCGGCATCTCTGTCACGCGTTCCAGCGGGAACCGGTTCAGCGTGCGCCACGTCGCGTGCGCGCCATCGGAGAGCGTCATGACCCGAACGTCGTTGCCCATCGCTTGCGCCGCGTTCGCGTGGCCCAGCGTGCCCGCCAGCGGTTGCCCGTGCCCCGTCAGCACCAGCGTCGCGCCGCGCGGCATCGACCAGATGTTGTGGGTATGCTGCCCCGGAATCACCCGCGTCGGCTCGCCCACGTTGCGCAATGACGCCGCCTCGCGCAGCAGCGTGCCGTCGTCGTGCGGCGCGTGCGCATGCGGCCGGTCGCCCGGCTTCGCGCAGCGGTTGTCGATGACCTGCAGCGTCTGCGCGTCCAACGGCGCATCTTGAGTCGCCACGTACGTGAACGCCTGCACGTAGCCAGGACCGCCCGCTTTGGGGCCCGTGCCACTCAACTGGAAGCCGCCAAACGGCTCAACCGCGACGCGCGCGCCGGTAATCGCCCGGTTCACGTACAGGTTGCCAACGCGCAGTTCGTCCACGACAAACGCAATGTCCGCTTGCGACTGGCTAAAGACTCCGCCCGTCAGCGCGTACGGCGACTGGTTCACCAGCCGAACGCCGTGTGCCAGATCCTCAAACGGAATCAGGTGCACGATGGGGCCAAACTGCTCGCGGTGCGCCAGACTCGACGGCGGCAGCTGACTGTCGGCGAATTCGAGCACGACCGGACCCACCGTCCACGCGTCGTCCACCGTTTCCTGACTGCGATCCACGAGCACGCGGCCGCCCAGCGCGTTGATCTCGGCCACCGCTGCTTCTGCTGCCTCACGCAGCCGGTCGCGCTCTTCTTCGCGAATCACCGGGTTCACGCGCGTGCCAGGCGTCTCCGCCTTCCCCAGCACGAGCTCCGACGCCGCCTGTCCGAACCGCGTGCGAAACGCCGGCATGACGCGCTTGTCGACCAGAATCCGCGATGCCGCCGAGCATTTCTGTCCCGCGTGGCCGAACGCCGACTGCAGACACCCGCTCACCGCTTCATCCAGATCCGCGGTTGCCGTCACGAGAATCGCGTTCTTGCCGCCCATCTCCGTCACCACGCGATGGAACGCGCGACCGTGACCTTTGTGCAGCATGCGTTGGCTGATGGTCAGCCCAACTTCCACCGAACCGGTGAACACGCAGCCGTGCACGAGGGGATGCGCCACAAGCACTGAGCTGACTTCCCAACCGTCGCCCGGCAAGTGCTGGACTGCGTCATCCGGAATCCCGGCATCGCGCAGCACTTGCACAAGAAACTCGGCGCACAGCGGCGTCTGCTCGGCCGCTTTCAGAATCACCGCGTTGCCCGCCGCCAGCGCACCCGCCACCATGCCGGTCGGAATCGCCAGCGGAAAGTTCCACGGTGCGACAACAGCGACGACGCCCAGCGGCTGTGTCTGCTGCGGCAGCGTCAACGCCTCGCGGGCGTAGAACTGCAGGAAGTCGATCGCCTCGTCCACGTCACCCAGCGCTTCCAGACGCGCCTTGCCGGCTTCGGCCGCAACCAGCGCGCCCGCGTCCATCCGCAGCACCCGCAAGCGCTCCGCCGCCCGCAGCAGCACCGCAGCGCGCAGCCCCGCGGACCACTTCAGCCAAGGCGTACCCAGCGCGCGCGCCACCGCCGGACGGACGTCGGGCTGCGCGCACAGGCGAATCTCTGCCAGCACGCGCTCCGGCTGGGACGGCGACGGGCAGGGCTCCCGCGGACCGTGGCGTGGAAATACGGGCTCCTTGGGCAGCAGCGCGAGCGCCCGTTGGTGCACAAACGCGTCTTCCAATGCTGCGCGGTGGTCGTCCAGGTAGAGGCGCGCCGGCGCGACATTGCGAAACGGCGGCAGTGCGTTCAGCGGATCCGCCGAATTCAGGTCGTCGCGCGCGAGCGTCTGCGTCGCGAGTACGTTCCCCGGCATTTCAAGCAACGCGCGGAGGTCAGCGCCGTGTCGCGCCATCGTCAGCACGCCCACCTGCGAGCTGTTCTCCAGAATCCGCCGCACCAGGTAAGCCATTCCGACCAGCAGGCTGCCGACCGGCACGTAATGGCGCACCGCCCAGCCTTCCCGTGCCAGCGCAGTCGACAGCGCCTCGTAGCTCTGGTGCAGCACCTGGTGTTCGATCGGCGCGGCGTGCGGGTAGAACAGGGCGCGTGCCTCGTGGGCAAACACGTGGTCGCGCAGGTTGTGGCTGCCCACGCAGAGCTGCACAGCGTCGTGCGCCTCCAGCGCGCGCAGCGTGAGCAGTTGGAACGTCGCATCCGTCTCGGCCTTGTTCAGCCACTGCGGCGCGAGGTAGTCGTGCGCCGCGGCTTCCGTTGTCTCCGCGTCCCAGTACGCGCCTTTGACCAGCCGCAGTGGCATCCGCAGCCCGCGTTTGCGCGCCAGCGCCAGCACCGACTCCACGTGCTGCGGCGCGTCCCGCAAGTACGCCTGAACCACGATGCCCACGTCCGCCCAGTCATGGAGGTCGTCCGTCTCCGTGAGCGCGCGGTCGAGCATCTTCAGGTTCAGGTCGCGCACGCTGTAGTGCTCGGCGTCCAACTGAATGCACGCGCCCAGCGCCTTGGCGTGTCGCAGAATCTGCACCAGCCGCGGCCCGACGCGTCGCCAGGTCCCATCGGGATCGTCCGGGTTGAAGTCGCTACACAGTGCCGAAGTCTTCACCGACACGTGTGCCCGCGGCAGGTCCGCAGCGTTGCGCGACTTCTGCGCGAAGTGTGCGACGCCATCCAGCAGCGCCTGCACGCGTTCGGCGTAGGTGTCCGCTTCCGCCTCACACACGACGAGCTCGCCCAACTGGTCCAGCGTCGCGTCTCGCCCCGTCGCGCGCAGCAGCGCCAGCGTCTGCCCAGCCTGCTGAACAGTCTGACCGGCGATGAAGTAGCTCGCGAGCTTCCGCACGCCCGCGCGCGTCGCCGTAGCCAGCCACAGCGCGGGTACCAAAGGCAGCAGTCGCCAACCGAGCCGACACAGCGTCTCCAGCCACGCCGGTAGCGGCGAGCGCTCGCCCGTCCCGCCATCGGTTCGCAGTTGCGCCGAGTCGTCGGCCATGTTGCCCAGCGTCTCTCGCAGAAGGCGCGCTACTTCGCGGCCTTCCACGTCGTGGTCCAGCGAGGGCAGGGCCGCCACAAACCGCAGCAGGTGGATCCGCAGCACGGCCGACTGCGCGCACGCTTCCAGCCCATCCTGACTCAGCCTCTCCATCAGCGGTGGACGGTACGCCTGCGTGCGGGCATGCAGGGTTCGCGCACGGGCGTGGATGCGCTCCAGAAGCGTCGGCCACTGCGCTTCGTGTCGCGCCAACAGCTTGGTCAAGCCGTTCGCCGCCGCCACGGTGTCGACGACCAACGGCGCCGCGGCAGGATCCGCGTCCTGCCACGCTTGCACGAGTTCTTGCAGCGCCGTGAGGTCAAGTTGGCTGTCGCGCAGCGCCCACAGGAGCGTCTGTTCGGTTGAAAACCGCGGCGATCCAAGGGCGATCCGCGCGGTTTTCGGCTGAATCGCCACAGCAAAGATCGTGCCCGCCACGTCCACGGTCGTTCGCCACGCCTTCTTCGCCACGACCGCCATCGCCGCTTCGAGCGCCTGATGCACCGTTGCCCGCAGCGTCTCGCCGTCGCGCACCGCCGGATCGAGATCCGCGCTCCACGTCAGCGTCCAGGTCGTGTCGCCGATCACGCAAGACTGCTCCACCGTGCGCGGCTGAAGGTGCGAAGGCGTTGCGACGAGGAAAGGGTGGTCGGTCATCGGTTTGTGCTCTCACTGCCGCGCGTGGCGGTGGCGGTGCCAAAGGAGCGCCGAGTACGCGGTCAAAGCCAGCGTCATCAGAGCCGTGATCGCGTTCCAGCGCGCCTCGGAGCGCGCCATCGACTGTTCGCCTGGACCCAAAAAGCCGTTCAACGCAACGCTGGCGAAGAACAGCGTGAACAGACCGCCGCCGATCATGCCTTGTACAGCCAAGCGGCGCAGGCGTACGCCCTGGCGCCCGTCCTGACGTCGACAATCTTCCAGCAATTCTGCGGCAAAATCGTGCGCTGTCGAAGGTGTCAGACCATGTTGGATCAGCGCGTTATGAAACGCCGTCGGCTCGTCCTTTGGCCCCAGCGTCCGCAGCCAACGCCGCGCCATCGTGACTTCAACGCCGTAGACCGCGTCATGATTCGCCGCGACGAGCGGTGGTTGTCCCGTCGTTTCGCGAACTTCTGTCACCACACGCCGCGCCGTCGCCTGCGCAATGCCGTCGCGTTCAAGCGCCGCCACCAGCGCCTCATCCGGCGCGCCGCTCATCAGCAGTTCGTGCACCTGTCCGACGAGATCCTCGGCAATCTCAACAGGTTTCCAGATCGGCTGGGGCATCTTCGGTCTCCTTCGCGCGAGTGTAGCACGTCGTGGCTCCGCTGGCATCCTTGCGCTCCGCCGCCAACGCTCCTACCTTGCGGGAGTCATCGCGCCGGTACGGTCGCCCGGTTGCGGTTTTTGGAGGTGTGCGTGGTTCGTCTTCCGCCTTGGCTTCAGTCGCTGCGCCTTCGGCTGGGGACCGTGACGCTCGCGACACTGGCGGTCTGCCTGTTTTTGCAGCTGTTCTTCGGCATTGGCGTCAACCTCCTGCGTTCGCCGACGCTGTGGGAACTCTACAGCCAACTCTTCGCGCTCTCGCTGGATCAACTGCAGCGCGGCCACATCTGGACGCTGCTCGCCTACGGCGCTGTGCACGACCTCAATGACGCGACGCACGTCCTGTTCAACTGCATCGGTCTCTTCTATTTCATGCCGATGTTTGAAAGCCGCCGAGGCACCCGCGCTACGCTCCGATTTTTGCTCCTTTCGGTGCTCGCCGGCGGTGTCCTGCAAAGTCTTTGGCAGCTCTTTCACGTGCACGTTCTCGGCGGTGAAGCCGCGGGTACGGTCGGAATCTCAGCCGCGGTCATCGCGTTTCTCGCCGCATTTGGTTGGCATCAGCCCAAGGCGCGCGTGCAACTGATGTTCGTCTTGCCCATGGAAGCGCGCTGGCTCGCGCCGGTCGTTTTGGGCGTCGATTTTCTGCTTTTTGCCAGCGGTCGACCGATTGCGTTCTTTGCGCACCTCGGCGGCTACTTGATGGCGTGGTTTCTCATCTGGGGGCGCGGTGACCCGCAGTTTGTCTGGCAGCGGATCAAGTTGCAGGTCGGCGGGCGCAAGGCCAGTCGGCTGATTGTGGTCCATTGAGTCGAAAAGGCGTTGCATGAGCATTCACACTTCATTTCCGGTCGCTGGCATGTCGTGCGGGCATTGTGAAGGCCGCGTGGTCAAAGGACTTCGCGCTGTTGCCGGTGTGTCCGACGCGCGGGCGAGCGCAGCACAAGGGCGCGCTGACATCACGCACGACGCGTCGGTAGGTGTGGGCGAACTCCTGGCGGCGGTCGTCGCGGCGGGCTACGAAGTCGACGCTGCAGCGGCCACGTCCGATGAAGGCGGCGAGCCTGATCCGGAGCCTGAAAGAGTAGCCCCAGAACCTGAGCCTCCTGCGCTTGAAGAATCCGCCGTTGCAGCGGTTGCGGCGGTCGCCGACGTGCGCCTGACGCTGGGTGGTATGTCGTGCGCGTCCTGTGTCGCGTCCATTCAAGGCACGCTCTCCGCGCTTCCTGGCGTGCATGCAGCGACCGTGAACCTGCTTTTGGAACGCGCTGACGTCCGCTATGACCCGCTGACGACGGATCCGCGCGCGCTGATTCGGGCGGTTGTCGAATTGGGCTACGAGGCAGAGCTGACCCCGCGGACGCAGTCGTTGGCGAGGGCGCCGCGCGTCGAGACCGACGCAAGTGAGCCGTGGCGTGTGGCGTGGACGCTGACGGTCGGTGTCCTGACGATGCTGCTGGGCATGCCGCTGATGACGGACCACAGCGACCCGGCGATGCGTCTCTTGCATCCGGTGAACTTGGCGCTGCGCGGGCTCGTCCCGTCGCTCTACGGGCTGGACCCGGACGTGCTGCGGTGGACGCTGGCGGTTCTCGTCGGCACGGTGATTCTGGGTTCGGGGCGCAAGACCTATTCGCTCGCGTGGCTGGCGCTGCGACGCGGCACGGCAGACATGCATGTGCTCGTTGCGCTGGGCACGGGGACGGCGTTCGCTTCGTCGCTGGCGATTACGCTTGCGCCGTCGTGGTTTGCAGCCCGCGGCTTGCCGACGGCGGGCTGGTTTGACGCCGTGCCCTGGGTGCTGGGTCTGACAGCGCTCGGACGTTGGTTTGAAGAGCGTGCAAAGCGGCGGACGACGGACGCCCTGGACGCGCTGGTCGCTTTGCAGCCCACGACGGCGCGCGTCGTGCGCGAAGGCGTCGATGCGGACGTCCCCCTGTCGGACGTGCTTGCGGGCGACGTGCTGCGCGTGCGTCCGGGTGAGACGGTGCCGGTCGATGGCGTCGTGGTGGAAGGTCAGTCGGCGATTGACGCGGCGATGCTCACCGGCGAGCCGATGCCGGTGCCCGTCGCGCCGGGCGCGCGTGTGCTCGGCGGTACGCGCAACACGGATGGTCCGCTGACGATGCGCGCGCTGGCGGTCGGCGAGCACTCCGCGCTGGCGCGGATCGTGCATTTGGTGGAGGACGCGCAGGCCTCCCGTCCCGATGTGCAACGCCTCGCTGACCGCGTTGCTTCTGTTTTTGTGCCTGTAGTTCTTGTGCTTGCCGTGCTGACGGTCGTCTTATGGATGGCATTTTCTACTCAAAATGCACTCGCACACGGCATTTCTGCGGCAATTGCCGTACTCGTCATCGCTTGTCCGTGCGCCATGGGGCTGGCCGTTCCCACGTCCGTCATGGTCGCCATCGGTCGCGCCGCGCAACTCGGCGTGCTGGTTCGCTCCGGCGCAGCGCTGGAACGCGGGCGGTTGGTCACGGCGTTGGTACTCGACAAGACCGGGACACTGACCGAAGGCCGTCCGACTGTGCACGCGTGGCAACAGATTTCTACAGCTCCAGAAGCGCTGGCGAGCGCGGTCGTCGCGCTGCAAAAACAGTCGGAGCACCCGCTCGCGCAGGCGATGTGCCGGTGGGGTCTGGATCAGGCGCTGAGCGATGTTAAAATCACGAATGTTCAGGCAGTTGCTGGGCAAGGTGTGATGGGGCAGGTCGCATTTGGTCTCTTGCGCGCCGGGCGCCCGGAATGGTTGCGTGAACAAGGGGTTGACCTGCAACCGGTCGACGGTTGGCTGCGCGACGCAGAGACCGCCGCGCGCTCCGTGATGGTCGTCGCAGTGGAGAATCAAGCGGTCGCCGTCGTCACGCTGACCGACCCGCTGCGCGCGACGACGCCTGCCGCCATCGCGCGTCTGCGTGCGCTTGATCTGGAAATCTGGCTGGCGAGCGGGGATCGGCAGCCCGTTGTGCGGAAATGGGCTGGCGAGCTGCAGATTCCCAACGTGTTGGCGCAAGCGCTGCCGGAGGACAAATTGGCGCTGATTCGCCGCCTGCAGGCCGCGGGGCATGTCGTGGCGATGGTGGGTGACGGAATCAACGACGCGCCAGCGCTTGCCGCTGCCGATCTGGGGATCGCAATGGGGCAAGGCGCGGACGTGGCGACCGCTGCAGCTGATTTGGCGCTCGTGCGCAACGACCTCAACGCCGTTGCCGACGCGCTCGCCTTGTCGCGTGCCGCGATGGCGAACATCGGTCAGAATCTCGCGTGGGCCTTTGGTTACAACGTGTTGGGGATTCCGCTGGCGGCAGGCGTGCTCTTCCCGTGGACCGGTTGGCTGCTGTCGCCGGCGTTTGCCAGTCTCGCGATGGCGTTTTCGTCAGTCAGCGTCGTGCTCAACGCGCTGCGTTTGCGGCGTTTTCGTCCGTCATAGCGGTCGCAGCGCCGGGAACGTCGTTTCCATGTCCTCGCGGCTCATCGCGTCCGACTTCGCTGCCGGCGACCAGACGATTTCCAGCGCCATGATGTCGTTCGCGGGCACGTACGCCAAACTATCCAGCACTTTCTTCAGGTCGTCGTGGGTGCGAACCGTGGCGACAGTGAGTCCGCGCGTGGCGATCACGATGGTCAGGACGAAGAACTCCGCCACGGCGAGCTGCCCGTCTTCATCGTGAATCCCGTCGGTCGCGACCTCACGCTGCTGTACTTGCACGCCAAAACGGTCTGAACGCACCACTTCGCGGTCGTAACTCAGCCGCGCCTCGCCGGTCCATCGGCCAAATTGGCGCTCGGCGTCCACCGGCGGCAGCGCTTTGCTCTGCTCCGCAGCGGCGTATTCGATGTTGTCGCGGTACTTGCCCAACGCCTGAATCGTGGCGACGAGCATGCTGTGCAAGCTTCCGGAGTCGTTCGTGTTCGTCCCCCGGGCGATGCTCTCCAGGCGTTCCACCAACGACCACGCCTGCGTTTGCAAGCCGATCTGCACGCGCGCCGTCTCAATTTTCGGTTCGGCATCGTTGTCCATTGCGCCGCCGGACTTGCGTCGCGCGCGACGGGAAATCACCAGAACGATGACGACGATGAAAATGACGACAATCACGAAGACCCAAACGCCGCCGGAAGACGAACCGCCGTAGTAGCGCGATCCGCCGTAATAGCGGGAGCCGCCGATGGGAACGGGGATAATGCGCGTGCCGCCGCCCCAGCTCGATCCACCGCCGAAGCTGGGTGACGAGGAGGAGCGACTGCTGCCCGAACCAAAACTGGAACCGCTTGAACCACTGGAACGAGAACGAAATCCGCCGCCGCCCATGCTGCCGCCGGAGCGGGCATGCGCGGATGTGGCGAGGCAGAGTAGGACGAGGAGCAGGGCGATGCGGCGCAACATGGCGACCTCCGGAAACCTGTGAAACTTGATTTCTCGCACATGCGGCGGTGACAACAAGTTCGGTGGCGGGGAAATCGAGGAATTCCCACCCGCCGAGCGCCCAATGGTGCGCTGTCTGCGTGGGGGCGGCAAGTGGCGCATCCGGACAACTTGCTGCACACTCGCCGCGGTTCGACAAAACAGGAAACTGTTCGATGATGACGGAGATTCACCCGCAAACGCTGTTGGCCGCGCTCGCCATCGAGTACATGGCGCTGACGTTGGTGACGTTTCCGGCTTGGGGATCCTCGCCGTCGGGCACCGGCATGGCGCGGTGGAGTCTGGGAAACGCGTGTCTGGCCGGGAGCATGGCGCTCTTGTCACAACGCGGGATTGCGCCCGGTGTTCTGACCGTGGTTCTGGCGAACGCGCTGCTGATTTTCGGCGCGCACTGCGTCCACATGGCGGTCCGGCAGCTCTATGAAGCGCCACCCGCGACCGTTTTCGCCCAATTGCCGCCGTTTCTCGCGTGGCTCGCGCTTGCGTTGATTTGGGCATTCGACCCCTCCCCGAATCACCTCGCCTGGGCGCCATGGCGCGTTGTGGCGTTCTCCGCGGCGCTGGTCTGGTCGGCAGGCGGAACGACGCTGGCGTTATTTCGCCGCGCGCCGCGACCTTGGTCGCTGGGCACCTGGTACGTATTTGTCGCGATGTGCATGCCGGTTGCCGCGCAGTTCATTCGGGTCCTGAATTACATCGGACCGGTGAAGCCGCATGATCCGGTCGTCGCGCAGGCAACCGCGCTTCCTCTCTACGCTGCGTTTGCGGGTTGCGGCGTCTTCATGACGTATGGCTTCTTCCTGCTCATCAACGACCGCTTGCAGGCGCAGCTACGCGCGGCCAACGCCCGACTGACCGAGGATGCCGCAACCGATCCGCTCACGCAGGTCTCCAACCGCCGTCATCTGGAAGCGGTGGCGAGCAAGGAAATTGGCCGAGCGAAGCGCTACCGCTGGCCGCTCTCGTTGCTCATGTTGGACTTGGACCACTTCAAGCGCGTCAACGACCGGTACGGTCACGCCGTCGGTGACGAGGTGCTGCGCAGCGTTGCTTCCGTTTGTCAGCGGCACTTGCGCGGTCACGACCTGGTGGCGCGCATCGGCGGCGAGGAATTCGCCATTTTGCTGCCACAGTCCGATGCCGTTGGCGCTGAGGTTTCAGCGCGGCGCCTGCTGCACGAGATTCGCGAGACGAAGATTGACGCCCTGGACGGTGCTGCGGTGACGGTGAGCATCGGCATCGCGACGCTGGACGGGCAGGATGCGGGTGTTCACCACCTGCTGCAGCGCGCGGATTCGGCGTTGTATCGGGCGAAGGCAGCGGGGCGGGACCGGGTCGTTGTGAGCACGTCCGATCCCTGAGCGGCAGCCGCGCTACTGCACAGTGAACGTGATGGTTGTCGGCGGCGTCCAGAGCATGCTCAACCCGGCGGACGGCTCAACCGTGAGCCCCATCGCTTGCACGGTGTACTCGCCCTTCACGTCTGGCACAAACGACGTGTTTGGATTCACGGTCTGCTGGCCATCCACGTCGATCCACGCATTCGACCCCGCCGGGCGGGAAATCAGCGACCAGCGCCACGATTGACCGTCCGGATACGTGCCGATAATCAGCCCCGCGCTTACCGTCACCACCTTGCCCGCGGTCGGCGTCGGCGTGTCGACCTTCAGAATCGCCGAAGGCATCTGTAGCCCCGCCGTCGTGTTGCCGGTCAGGTTGATTGTCTGCGCGCCGATCGTGCAATCGCCACCCGCCACCGTGCCTGCAAGGCAGTAGACGACGTGCAGCAGGTCATTCGAGTTGATTTTGAAGTCGTCGGGCGGATGAAATTCAACGTCGATGCCGAACATTCCGTTCGTGCCGCTGGCCTGTGCGGACAGTTCAACCGTCGTCGCGACAAAAGGTGTCACCAGCCCGTGGTACTTGGACGCATAGGTCATCGTCGCGCACGGATCGTTGCCCGTCGGATTTGAATTGCCGTTGTTTACACACACCTTGAGAATTTCCAGCGGCTTGCAGCCGACACTCGCGATCGTGATGTGTCCTTGGGCCTTTTGACCTTTCTCCGCGTGCAGCCACAGCTGATCCGGCGCAAATGCCAATGATGGCGTGCTGCACGTCCCGGACAGAATCGGAATCGGTAACAACAAGTTGCCGACCGGGAGCTGTGGGAAGGTGAAATGAATATCGAGCGTCGCGTCGGGCGGCAGACCGTTCGTAGGCGGCGTGTAAGTGATCGTGTAGTCCCGCGACTGACCTACGGCGATCGAGCCCGTTGTGAACGGCTTGGCGCGCTCCTTGCCCTGATTTTGAATCGACAACGTGTAAGTCGCGTCCACGCTCGCTTGCGTCCACGGCGCGCTCGCGACGAGGCTCGGCGGGTTGTTCCATGCCAGCGGGCTCGGTCCGTCGTTGTGTACGTTGCACGTCCGCGTCGCGCCCGGACCCGCGCCTGGAAAGTTGAACACGATTTCCCCCGCCGGCGCGCCCTGACAGGTCACCGAAAAGCCCGACGGAGCCTCGTACTTCGTCACCAGCGCGATGCTCGCGTCCGGCATCGCCGGGTCGTTCGTGTGCACATGCAGCACCGCCTGATCGTTATCCGGATTGCCATCCGACGTCATCGTCACGCAGATCTTCACCGTCGCTTTCTGGCCGCCCGGATTGTCCCCCGACCACATCGCGTCAATCGAATCCGTCACTTTGGGCTGCGCCGTGATGGTGTACTCCGGATTCGTCGGCGAAATCGTTGCCAGCGCCGTGAAGGCGAGCGGCTGCCCGCCGTTATTGCCGATCTCCGCGCACTGTGCCGTCGGCACCGACGTCTTCGGGTTCACCCACATCAGCTGCTGCGTCTTCAGCGAAACGCTGGGGGGCGCCACGGCGACGTCAAAGCACAAGTTTGCGAACTTCTGCTTATCCAGTTGATCGTTGTGGTCAATCGTCAGCGTCGCGCTGTCCATGATGCCCGGCGTCGGCGCGTACTCGATGGTCGCGACCAGCGACTTACCCGATTCCAAGGAAGCGAACGCGCCCGGACACGCGTCCTTGTCCACTTTGTGCGTGCCGTAGGCGATGGAAATCAGGTTCGTTTCGGTCGACGTCAACGTGATCGTGTTCAGGCATAGCGTACCGACGCTGCCGGTGTTGGTGATTGTCAGTTTTTTGGTCTGATAGATGACGCCGCCCGTGTCGTCCACGGCAAAATGGGCGCACGCGTTGTCAACCGGCGTGACGCCGTCGATCAGCACGGAGATTGCCGGTCCCGCTTCGCTCGTCTCGGAAGCCGCGTCGACGACGGCGGTGTCGACAATCGCGTTGGCGTCCGTGCCTGTGTTGGAATTTCCACCGCAGCCGCCAGCAACAAGCGCTGCAGCCGAGCATGCGATTGCCAGCCAGCGCGCAGCTCGTTGGGCACCACGTGACGATTCAGTCGATCCTCGCATCGAACCTCCTCTTTCGCGCGCAGGCGCCTCGCCTACTCCTTGATCGGCGGCGGCGGAATCACCGGCAGCGGCGGCGATTCTTCGTACACCATCGGATCCACTTCTTTCAGGTTACACGGCAATTTTCCGTCCTCATCGCGACCGCCTGCCAGACAGTAGCGCTGCTCGACCTTGCCGTCATCAAAGAGGAAGCGCCAGATCATCTGCTCAAATTCCGGCATCCACCGCGTCGCGTAGTGCGCCAGATTGTCCTCGCTGCGCGTGCCATTGCCCGGCGGGTGCGTACCGCGCTCAGAATCCCACTGCACGCACGTGTTGCCGTCTACCGGAATATCCGCGGTCGTCGCATTCAGCGGCCAAATCTCAAAAACCGGCGTATTCACAGGCACCGCAGCGATCCGATTCAGCATCTGCGACGTCAGGTTCGCCACCTGGCTATCGCCCATCGACACCGGCCACAGCGCGCGGCGGTTCGGCTGCGTGTTGGGGAACGGCGCTTTGACGACGTGATCGGCAAAATTGAACGGATCGGACAGATCCCACAGCGACTGCGACATCGCGAAGAGCATCTGCTGGTTGAATTTGTCCGGGTACACGCCGTTGATGATGCCAAGGAACGGCGCAAAATCTGAACTGCGGTTGAGCAGGGTCGACCAGCCGCCGCCCGCGACGTTCATCACCATCCGCGTCAGGTCCGGGTGCAGCGACGTCATCGTCGTGCCCATGATGCCGCCCAGCGAATTGCCGTAGTAGACCAACGGCTGCGTCTTGTCGTAGAGCGGTTTCTTGTCGGCGTCGAACTGCAGCCACGGATCGTCGACGATTTTGCCTAGCGCGACGCGGGTGAGCGCAATCGGCATCACCGCGCCGGTCGCCAGCTTGTCCGTGATGAGCGGCATGTCGGAAAAGTCGTTGCCCGCCTGGATCGCCAGCGGCAACTCCGTCTTGGCCAGCCCCCACCAGTCCGTGCCGATGGCCACGACGCCCGCGGCGTGCACAAAATGCGGGAAAAACTCCGCCGCACCGGGCTCCACGCAGCCTTCCACACACGCGCCGCGCAGAAAGCCGTGACCGTACAGCATCAGCCGCGTCGACTTGTGGCTCGCGAACACATTGGGCGGCACGAGCAACACGAACGGCCGCTGCACCGTGCCATTTTGCGTGATGCCCGGCCCGTTGTCTTTCCAGTTCAGCCTGGCGTTCGCACCGGTCGCCGTCAGAAAGAGCGGCGCCTCGAATGTCCCGCGCACGCGCAGCGCCACGTCCGGGTGCATTGCCTTGATGACGACGCGGTTGTCCACGGTTGGCGAGGGCAGGTTGGGCAATTGCGCGGCCGTCGCTGTGTTCGCTTCGACCATGTCGATGTGGTAGCTCATCCCCTTGTCGCCCACCGCCGTCAACAGCGCGTCGCGCATCGCCAGCGCCGGTCCATGCGTCCACGCTTCCGACGCTGTGTTGTAGTGCCAAGCCGCCACGATGTGCGTGCGATCAAGCCCCGACTTCTCCAGCGCCGTCAGATCCGCCATCCAGTCTTCCAGATGGTTGTCGATCCGCGCGTAGCCCGTTTTCTTGCCCGCCAGAATCCGCTGAAACGTCGGCGTCGGCGCGTACGGCTTGCCGTTACCGTCCAGAAGCGAATCGGTGAGCGCGACGATGACCCGCGTGTTCTCCTGCACGGGCGTCCACAGGCGAATCAACAGCGCCTGACGGCTCGGCGTGTCCGCGTTGGAATCGAGCTCTGCCATGAACGGCAGAAATGCGCCCGTTGCCGCGTCAAGGAGCACGATGGACGACTTGGCGTCCTGCGTCAGCGCGGGTCGCGTCTCGTCTGGGAGCAATTTGGCGTCGGGCGGCGTCGGCAGCAGCACGACAATCGGCGAATTGGGCGAGAAGCCATCGCGGCGGTTCCATTCGATCGCGTCCACCGGCTTGTTGTCCGAATTCGCCGGCATCTTCGCTGCGGGCAGGTCGATCCGGAACTTGGTCGCGCTCGCCGCGTCGTCTTTCAGCCAGAAATTGGACGGCCAGCCGCTCCAGCAGTCGTTGCCGACAATGGGGTTGCACTCCGGGTCGGCTGGAACAGGAACCTGTTCGGCGTCATCGGTGGCATCGATTCCGGCGCCTGAGTCGCTGGGCGTGGCGGAATTGCCGCACGCGGCGACGAGGCAGAGGGTGAAAGGCAGGAAGCGGCGCATGTCAGACTCCTCGATGGACGCATCGGATCTCGGACCAACCGCGGGCGGTTGTCAAATGCCGCGGAGGCCCGTGGCTAGACCGATGTTCGGTGATTGTGTTAAGAACTGTGAATCAGACGCGGCTCGCAGCTTCTGAACCGTGGCGAGGAACGCGCGTGGCGGGTATTGTGGGCAACATAGGCGCTCTCGCGGCGCGGTTTTTCGAGGACACCATGCGGCACAATCTAACTGAAACGACCCAAACTCAACCGTTCGCGATGGCGCTTCGCCTCGTGACTTGCCTCGGTTTGGTCGCAGGCGTTGCCGCTTGCAGTGACACGTCGACGAATTCCACAAACGGCAACGCGACCGCGGATGTCGATTCTGGTTCGGGCGAGTTGGACGGCGCGGACGGCAAAGGCCCGACGGGCTGCTACGCGTGTCATGGAACGGTTGAAAACGGCAATCCAGCGCCGCCGGTCGGTACGGGCGGTGAACTGGAAACGGTGGAACCCGCGGTGGGCGCGCACCAGCAGCACTTGGCGGAAAGCACGTGGCACCGGACGGTGGACTGCGAGGACTGTCACAAGCTGCCGACGTCCACGAAGCACTCGAACGGCGTGGTGGACTACGCCTGGAGCACCGTTGCGACGGCGATGGGCAGTCAGCCGGCCTTTGACCCGGTGAGCCGGACCTGCAGCGGCGCCTACTGCCACGGCGGCACGCTTTTTGACGCCGCGACCGCCAAGGTCACCCCGCTGTGGACGCTCGTGGACGGCACCTACAACTCGTGTGGTCAAGCGTGCCACATGACGCCGCCGGGCGGCCCGCACCCCAAGAATACCAACTGCGCGCAATGCCACGGCGCGGTCATCGCGACTTTTGACCCGGCCACG
The DNA here is from genome assembly GCA_903896545.1 of uncultured Myxococcales bacterium. Lineage (GTDB taxonomy): Bacteria > Myxococcota_A > UBA9042 > UBA9042 > UBA9042 > CAIYBN01. The sequence continues at coordinate 30,054 of CAITYF010000163.1, forward strand.
GAAAAGGCGACGTGGAAAGACGCGACGTTGCACGTGAACGGCGAAGTGAACGTTGTGAGCGGTTGCACGTCCTGCCACGGCGATCCGGTGACGGACAATCCGGCGCCGCCACTGGGTACGAAGGGCGAGACGAAGACGTCCGAGCTGGCGGTCGGCGCGCACACGGCGCACTTGGCGTCGAGCGATTGGCACCGTCAAGTGGCGTGCACCGATTGCCACGCGGTGCCGACGTCACCGACGCACTCGAACGGCGTGGTGGATTACGCCTGGGGCGCGGTTGCGACGGCGATGGGTTCTGCCCCGACCTTTGACCCGAAGACAGCGACCTGCAGCGGCGCATACTGCCACGGCGGCACCCTCTTTGACGCCGCGACCGCCAAGACTGTACCTGTGTGGACGAAGGTCGATGGCACGTTCAATTCGTGCGGTCAGGCTTGCCACACGACGCCACCCGGCGGGCCGCACCCGAAGAACAACAACTGCGCGCAGTGCCACGATGCGGTGATCGCCAGCTTTGATCCGGCGACGCAAGAGGCCACCTGGAAGGACGCCACGCTGCACGTGGACGGCAAGATCGAGGTGAAGAGCATGGACTGCACGTCCTGCCACGGTGATCCGGCGACGAACAATCCCGCGCCGCCGCTGGGCACGAAGGGCGAGACGAAGACGACGGAACTTGCGGTGGGCGCGCACGCCCAGCACTTGGCGGCGAGCCCGTGGCACCGTCAGGTGGCGTGTACGGATTGCCACGCGGTACCTGCCTCGGCACCGCACGCGAACGGCGTGGTTGACTACGCATGGAGCGCGGTCTCGACGGCAATGGGCTCCGCACCGAGCTTTGACCCCGGAACCGCAACGTGCAGTGGCGCCTACTGCCACGGCGGGAAATTGTTTGATGCAGCGACCGCGAAGACCAAGCCCGTGTGGACGCAAGTCGATGGCACTTTCAATTCGTGCGGGCAGTCGTGCCACATGACGCCTCCGGGCGGTCCGCACCCCAAGAACACGAACTGCGTGGAATGCCACGACGCCGTCATCGCGACGTTTGACCCGGCGACGCAAAAGGCCACGTGGAAGGACGCGACGCTGCACGTGAACGGGCAGATCGACGTGAAGAGCTTGACGTGCACGACCTGCCACGGGAATCCGGCGACCAACAACCCGGCGCCGCCGCTGGGCACGAAGGGCGAGACGAAGACAACTGAGCTCGCGGTGGGCGCGCACGCTCAGCATCTCGCAACGAGCACGTGGCACCGCCAGGTCGCGTGCACCGATTGCCACGACGTGCCGAGTTCCTCGGCGCACGCGAATGGCATCATCGACTACGCGTGGAGCGCTGTTTCGACGGCCATGGGCTCTTCACCGAAGTTTGATGCGGCGAGCGCAACATGCAGCGGCGCGTACTGCCACGGCGGTTCGCTCCCCGACGTCTCCGCCGCCAAGACCGTGCCTGTGTGGACACAAGTTGAGGGGACGTTCAACTCGTGCGGCCAAGCGTGCCACAACACGCCTCCGGGCGGTCAGCACCCCAAGAGCACGAACTGCGCGGAGTGCCACGACGCGGTCATCGCGGCGTTCGATCCGGCGACGCAAAAGGCGACATGGAAGGACGCGTCGTTGCATATCAACGGGCAGATTGACGTGAAGAACCTGAGCTGCACGACCTGCCACGGCGACGCGGCGACGAACAACCCCGCGCCACCCACGGGTACAAAGGGTGAAACCAAGACGACCGACCTTGCCGTCGGTGCACACGCGCAGCACTTGGCAGCGAGCGGCTGGCACCGTCAGGTGGCATGCACGGATTGCCACGCGGTGCCCGCTTCGCCGTCGCACTCGAACGGCACAGTGGACTTCCTCTGGGGCACTGTTTCCACAGCGCTCGGTTCCTCGCCGGCGTTTGACGCAACCACAGCGACTTGCAGCGGCGCGTACTGCCACGGCGGCTCGTTGCCAGACGTGTCCAACGCGCAAACGGTGCCGAAGTGGACGCAAGTCGACGGCACGTTCAACGCGTGCGGCGCGAGCTGCCACACGACGCCGCCGGGCGGCAAGCATCCGCAGAACAACAACTGCGCGATGTGTCACTCGGCGGTCATCGCGTCGGTCGCTGCGGGCATTGCCACGCCGACGTGGGCGAACCCGGCGCTGCACATCGACGGGGTGATTCAGCAAGGGAACTACCACGGCCTGACTGGCTGGGTGTCGCCGAAGTTCGAGGCGACTGGCTTGCCGAGCAAGAATCACCACGGTTATGGCTACTTCATCGTCAATCAGGGCAAGGACGACAAAGGCACGGCGTGCACCCAGTGCCACGGCGCGGACTACAGCGGTGGCAGCGTCGGCATTTCTTGCAACGACAGCACGATCAACTGCCACGGCGCCAATCCCGCGGGCGGCACGGGCGGCGACTGGAAGTCGTGCAATTTCTGCCACGGCGGTGCGACGCAGAATAATCCCGCGGCGGGCGTGGCCAACGAGTCGACCAACCAGACCCTGGCGGTGGGACGCCACGGACCGCACTTGACTGCGAGCAACACGCACGTGGCGTTTGACTGCACGAAGTGCCACGTCGTTCCGGCGGCGGGCGACATCAGTCACATCGCGCAGTACGTGCCGAGCGCGGATCTGACGACACCCGGCCACCACGGCGACGTGACGTTCTTGCCGCCGCCGACAGCCGTGAACAACACGGGCGCGATGACGTGGAACGTGAACGCGACGCTGGGCAATCCCGTCACGGCGCGCGGCACTTGCGCTGGCGCTTGCCACTCCAACGGCCGCGGCGGCCCACCGGCGGTCACGCCAGAGTGGGCAGGCGGTCCGTGGAACGTCGGCAGCTGTTCGAGCTGCCACGCCGCAACACCGAACACCGGCAGCCACGGCGACCACCTGGGCGGCGGCAATAACGTGCCGTGTTCAAACTGCCACCCCGGTGCGGCGGCTGACACCCACGTCAACGGCTTGCGCGATGTCTACGCAACCATCAGCGGCACGCCGTTCACAGGCGGCGTCACGATGAACCGTCCGACGACCGGCAACTGCGCGAACAAGCCGCAGTGCAACGGCACCTGCCACGGCGAGACGCACTCAAACAACTGCTGGTAACGGCGCGCGAACTGCCCGCGCTTCCGGTCCCCCGAACTACCGCGCGACGCGGAAGCGGAGGCGGTCGGCGGCACGTGTGCCCTTGCTGGTGAACGCCCGCGCTTCGTACTCGCCAGGCGCCAATTGGCCAACGTTGAATTGACCAGCGACCGCGCCCGACGTGTAGGACCACGTTCCCCAGTCGTCGTCGCGCGCGTTGACCTTCACGACCGTTACCCAGGCGAACGAGTCGCCTTCGGGCATGTTGAAGAAATCGAGCAGCACGGCGTCGTCCGACCGCCACACGCGATGCGCCACGTGCAAGTTCGTGCTCGCCAAGTCTTCGGGTTCCGCCGCGGGCAGTGGTGGCACAAACTGCTCAGGCGCACGCTCGCTGTGGGCGCGATGGCCGGGGCCAGGAGCTTCCACAAGCAGCGATGACGTGATGTCGTTGAAGTCGTTCCCGACCCACGGCGTGTCCGTCTGGAACTGTCGCGAGCGTCCCTGCGAAGCGGCGTGCTCGTACAACGTCACCGTCCAACCTGGCGGCACGCGCAGTGAGCTGATCTGGTCGTTGCCGATGGCGATTTGCCCGGTGTCGTACCGCCCTGGGTAGACCTGCTGCGACGGCCCGGCGAAGTTACCATCGCGGAAAATTTCCACAGCATCCGGACCTTGGCGCGGCAGCGGCTGCGGCTGCATCTGGGGTTGCGGCGCGACCGGCTGCGGCGCGTCGACGATGATGGACGACGCGATGTCGTTGAAGTCGTTCCCCACCCACGGCGTGTCCTGCGTGAAGACGCGCGCGCGGCCGTTGAAGCCACGGAGGTCATACACCGTCACGGTCCAGCCGGGCGGAACGCGCAACGAACTGAGCTGGTCGTTGCCGATGGTCAGCTGCCCGATATCGTACCGCCCCGGCTGCATCGCCTGCCACGCGCCGGCGAAATTTCCGTCCCGGTAGAGGACCACGGTCGGCTGGCCAACGTTGACGGTTTGGGTCTGCACCTGCAGTTGCACGCGCGCGGGTCCTTCCACGACCAGGGACGAAGCGATATCGTTGAAGTCGTTCCCCAACCACGGACTGTCCTGGGTGAACACGCGCGACCGACCGCGAAATCCGCCGTGCTCGTAGACGGTCACCGTCCAGCCTGGCGGCACGCGCAGTGAGCTGAGTTGGTCCGTGCCGATCGTCAGTTGGTTGGTGTCGTACCGACCCGGTGTTAGCGCCTGCGCGCCGCCTTCAAAATTCGCGCTCACGTAGGCGATGGGCACGGCGGCTTGAGCAGCGCGGTCGTCGTCGTGATGGCCGTGGTGACCGTATTCGTGTTCCTGCGCGTGCGCAGTGAAAGCCACGCACGTCGCCGCAGCGGCCAGAAACACGTTTCGCGGGGATTTTCGTGCCAAGCGGGCCATGGTGCCTCCGAAAAGAATGCCAGTTGAGTGCGCTGTCGCGCGGCCAGTGTGCAGGGAGCGACCGAGGCAGGCAAGCGCCAATCCGTTCTTTGTCAGTCAGTTCTTGCGGCAGGCCAGCCACTGCACAAAGGGCATCCCCGACGTCGACTTGCCTGACGGAACGGTTGATTCTGCAGTGGTATTGCCTGTCGCCTGCCCGTTGCCGCCGTCACTGCCCGCGATGGATTTCACCGGTGGCTGGACGCTGAGCAGCACGTCGTGCGCGTGCGTCCGGTCTTCCTGGTCGGTCAAAGCGCTGCCGACGGTGACGCCGACGTCTGCACCATTCGCTACGCCCACGACGAGGCGTCCGCTCACCGACGTGGCTGCGCTCCAGCCGCTGGGGCAAGTCGCGGTGGTGAAGTAGCTGATGAGGCCGCTCGGTATCGGCCCGGTGTTGCTGCCACCGCTGGCGACGCACGCGAGGCTGTGCAGGCTCGGAAATGTCGCGGTTGCATCGCTACTTGTGGCACTGAATCCGACGTTACCCGCCGCAGCGTAACCGCCGCCGCAGCAGCCGGACGCCAAGCCGATGCCGTGTGCTGCAAGAATGATGTCGCCTTTCACGCCGTGGCTGTGCGGTTTGGCCCATGTGCCGCCGAACGTCGCGCCGGTTGTGCCGCCGTTGGGTGTGGCGACGACGAAGCGGTCCAGACCGGTGGCGGGCGCGCTCCAGCCGGCGGGGCAGTTGAGGCCGCCGGGGAAGGCGACCAAGCCGGCGGGTGCGTCGCCCACGAGGATCCCGGCAGACTTGCGGCAGGCGAGGAGCTCGACGTACGGGACGCCGGACGACGCGGCGAGCGCGCTGCCGGTGGCGTCCCACGTGCCGCTCGTGGCGAGGCCGGCGTTGCAGCAACTTGCGATGCCGACGAAGCTCACGGCACTGGTCGAGACGCTGCCTTTGACGTCGTGCGTGTGTTTGCGGTCCTCGCCAGGCGCAAGCGGCGTGCCGTCGGCTTGTCCGGCGGTGGTGGAGTCGCCGGGCACGATCGTGCGGCCTACTGCCTGCGGTTCAGCGAGCCAGCCCGCGGGACAATTGGCAGTGTCAAACCAGGCAAGTGCGCCGACGGGCAGGGCGTCGGCAACCTCGCATTTGCCGACCATGCAGACTTGGCTCGCCCCGCACACGGTGCCGTTGGGGAGCGCGCCAAAGGGGCAAATTCCCGTCGCGGGTTCGCAGGTGCCCGCTTCCTGACACGGATCGCTGGGCGTACACACCAGCGCGCCGCCCGCGATGCAGTCGCCGCTCACGCACTGGTCGTTGACGGTGCAGCCGTTGCCGTCCTCACACGGGCCGAATTCGAACGCGTGGACGCAGCCGCTGGCGCCTTTGCACGAGTCGAGGGTGCACGCGTTGCCGTCGTCGCAGTTGATGGCGGACCCGATGCAAGTGCCGTCCTGGCACGTGTCCTTGAGCGTGCAGGCGTTGTCGTCGGTGCACGCATTGCCGGTCGTCACGGCGAAGCCGCAGCTGCCGTTCGGCTGACAAACGGCTGTCACGCAAGGGGAATCAGATTGTGGACAGGCGTTGGGGTAACAGGGCCCGACATCGCTCACGTCGGCCGTTGCGACGTCAGCGGCCCCGTCTTCCGGTGCGTCCGGCGCGGAATCCTTTTGCGCGTCCGCGGTTGGAGCGGCGTCAGTTCCGGTCGATTCATCCGCAGCGACGTCCTCGGCGTCCGCCCCGCCGCTCGTGTCGACCGCGTCGGCAAAGGAGAACGCCCCCGTGTCCTCCTCGGCGGTGGCGCTGGTATCCGCGTCGGTCGCGGTCGCACCACTGCACGCAGCGAACGTCAGCGTAGCCACGCAAGCCCATACAGACCTGATTGTTCGGGCCCATTTCCGATTCACGCTGTTTCTCCCCCAGTCACCACTGTGCTCGCGCGCGGCCGCGGTTGTCAACGCTGAACAATCTTGCTACGACGCGCGCCATGCACACGACGACTACAGCACAGCGACTCGGCGTTTCCCAACAAGCGCTTGACCTTGCCTTGGACGCGGATCTGATTGATCTGCACATCGACACGTTCATCCCGGTCCGCATTTGGGGCTACGACGCCCTGAAGCACCACGGAAAAGGGCCGCTGGGCGGCTACTTTTTTGGTCATCTTGACCTGCCGCGGATGGAAGAGCAGGGCGTGACCGGCGCGATGTGGTCGATCACGACGAACCCGTTTCGCCCCGAGTCGAATCGCTTCGACGTGCTGCAGAAAAACCGCGCGCGCTACGAAGCGATGGTGGCCAATTCAGGCGGCAAGCTGGTCATCACGAGCACGCCCGACGCGTACGCGCAGGCGCGCGCCAATGGCATCCACGCGGTGCTACCGGCGATTCAAGGTGGCAACGCACTTTCGGGCGCGCCGGATCTGGACGCGTGGCTGGCCGATCGCTGGGTGACACGGGTGACCATCGTGCACCTCGTCGATTCGGTCTACGGCGCGACGTCGAGCCCGCTGTCGACGCTGAAGATCCAACGGCTGAGCGAGCGCGGCAAGGAAATCGTGCGGGCGCTGGATCGCGCGCGGGTCTTCGTGGATCTTGCCCACATCGCGGCGCCGAGTTTCTGGGACGCGGTTGAAGTGCACGACCCGTCGCTCCCGCTCATCGCGACGCACACAGGCGTGAGCGGTGTTGTCCCGCACTGGCGCAACCTCGACGACGCGCAGATCCAGGTCATCGCCAAGTCGGGCGGCGTCATCGGCGTCATCTACGCGGCGAATTTCATGGGGCGAAAAGGCGGACCGCAGAACTGCGAGATGGTGGCAGAGCATCTGGAACACATCGTCAAGGTCGCGGGAGAGGATGTGCCGGCAATCGGCTCAGATTACGACGGCGCCATTGTGCCGCCCGCAGACATGAAGGACGGCGCCGGGCACGTGCGACTCGTCGACGCGCTCTTGCGCCGCGGATGGAGCGAGGCGGCGATTCGCAAAGTGCTGGGCGGGAATTTCTTGAAGTCTTGGCGGAAGTTGCGCTGACGGTGGCGCACGACGACGGGGTGCAGCCGGCTGGGAGTGAGAAATCCGAAGAATGTCGAAAGGGCCCGTGCGGCGGTCCGCCTTGTTGAAAAGGGCTCGAAGCGGGCTTTCTCAACAGCCTCTGCGGTTGTCATTCGCGATCCGCAGCAACCGCATTGGCGCTTTGGGTAGCTCCTCGCGCCGGTCCCTTCGGCTCTACGCCTACCACCCGTTTCGCGTCGCCACTTCGCCATACCCGGTCGCCAAGGGCGTCACCACCGGCGTCTTCTTCGCCTGGTCGACCGCGAAGAGTCCCATCTTGAACGGACCAACGCCGTGGTTCCACTCAAAGTTATCCATCAGCGTCCAGTAGAAGTAGCCGCGCACGTCCGCGCCCTCCGCAATCGCCTTGTGCAGCCACGTCAGGTGCGGCTTGACGTAATTCGCCATGCCCGTCGCCTTGTCTTCGCCCGTGCCGTTTTCCGTGATGTAAATCGGTAACTTGTACTGCTTCGCGAATGCAACCTCGTGGTAAATGCCTTCTGGATTCACACCCATCGTCGCCGTGACGGGCTGAAAGTCGAGGAATTTCCACTTGTCTGCGCCTGGAATCGGCGAGTCGTTCACTGGCAACTGGTTGTAATAATTGACGCCGATGAAGTCCATGCGGCCCTTCATGTCTGGCCGGTGCTCCTCGGCCACGCCATCGAGGTTGCGGTCCAGTTCGCCGTTGATGGTCGCCTCCAGAAACTCCTGATTGTAGACCCAATCCGCGTGCTTGACGGCCGCCACATGCTTGGGATTATTCGGATCTGCTGGCACCACATAGGCCAGATTCGCGACGATGCCGACTTGCGCCGCCTTGCCGTCGCCGTCCGCGTCGACTTTGTCGTTGTCGTGAATCGCGTCGTACATCCGCGCGTGACCTTCCATCATGTTGAACATGACCGCGAGCGCCGCGTCCAGATGCAGCACGAGCCCCGGAGGATTGGTGCGATCCGCGCTGGGCAGGATGTAGCCGGCCAGAACGACGGCAAACGGCTCGTTCAGCGTGCCCCACAGGTCAACTTCCGCGCCGAATTCCGCGCCGCAATAGCCGGAGTAGAGCGCAATCGCCTTCAACATGCGGTCCTTGTCGACCCAGCCGCGGTTCTTGCAGCCGTTGGGCGGATCGAGGTCGTTCTCGTGGCAATCCTTGCCGTCGTGGATCCACAGCGGCAACGTGTAGTGATTCAGCGTGACCAGAAGCGTCATGCCGCGGTCGTGCGCGCCCTTGAAAATGGCGTGGTATTCGGCGACGGCGTCCTTGTTCGCATACGCCTTGAGCTCCTCGACCGTCGTGGCTTTCTCGGCGGCGCCGTCGGGGAAGATGCGACTCCACTCGATGGACGTCCGAAGACCGTTCAAGTGCGCCGTGTCGCGCGCGGCGTCGAGGTACTTCGGCCAGGTTTCCCAGAAGCCCGGACCCGCGCTCGGTTGGTCGCCGCTGAGGTAGGTGATGCCGTCGGCGATGAGCGCGGCGTCCGTCACCCATTGGTACCAATCGCTTTTGGCGTCGTCGCATTGCGCCGCGGAAAACGTCGGGCAGCCCATGTCGACTTGAAAGCCGGCAATCGCCGCACCCCAGAGAAAGCCTTTTGGAAACGCTGTGTCGGGTGGTGAAACGTCAGCGGCTACATCGCCCGCCGCTGCGTCCTCGGTCGACGCTGCCGTCGTCGAGTTACCGCACGCTACGCACGCCCACGCTGCGACACCTGCCGCCAACGCCCAACCCCATTTGTGTCCCAGCATCTCGCAGTCCCCCTCTGCGCGACGGCTCGCCGCCGCTGTGTGCCAGTCTCGCCCGTCTCCGGCTAACGACGCCGACGCCGACGCCGACGACCGTGGCCGCCCGTTCCCGCCTGTCCACCGCCTTGCTTCTGGCCTTCTACGCTCACGGTGATCTTCAGTTCGCCCGTGCCTCCCTTGGTACGCACCTCACGCAGCGCGTCTGACGCCGCCGCCAGCAGCAGTTCCGCCAGCGTTTCGTTCGTGCCCGACCGGCTGATCGTCACCTGCAATTGCGTCGGCGCGTCCCCGGACGGCCGTGCATCGCCGTCATCGTCGTCGTCTTCCTCGTCGTCGTCATCGTCCACGTCGTCGCTATCGGCTGCAGTCGCCACGGGCGTTTCGACCAGCGGCACCTTGCGCAGCGCGGCGATCTCGGCTTCTTCATCCGCGTCCAGCTCGTCCGCGCTCACCGCGCGCTTGGTCCGCATGATGCTGGCAAAACTCGGCGGCGGCAGGCCCGCCGTCTCGCACACGCGCGCCCACAAGCGCTGGTTGGTCCTGTCCCGCAGTTCCACAAGGAACGTGCCGATGGAGCCGTTCGGCGCGGTCGCCGCTTCAAGCGCTGCGGCCGCGTTGTCCAAGGCCTTCGTCGTCGAAGCATCAATCGCGCTCACGGTTGCGTCACGCCGGGCCTGCGCGAAGCGCTGACTGCCATCGGCCAATTGCCCGCGACTGATGGCAAAACCTGACCACAGGACCTTCGCAAACGTGCGAATGTACGGGTTTTGGTGGTAGCTGAACTTCAACAAACCGTCGAATTCGTTCTGGCCGGCCTCCGATTTGCTCGTCGGCAGTTCAGCCAGTTGGCTCTCCAGAAAGCGGACTTCGTCCTTGCTCAGTTGCGGGGCCGGGGCCTTGGTCGCCATAGTTGCTCCAGTTTGCGTGGGGTGATTGGTTGTTGGTGCGCAGAACGCGCGTAGGTCGCTGCCTGCTTGCCGCGCAGCGCCGCGGTTGTCACCGCAAGACGCCGCGCTGCGGTCAGCGAGGCGGCTGAACTCTAGCAGTGGTGTCAGGATTGCGCTACTTGCCCGATACGGGCGCGTCGCTCACTTGCTTGCCGTTGCGCCACACGATTTCCCGCGCGCGCTTGCCGTCGGTATCAAAGCGAACTTCCGTGCCGTGACGCTGACCCAGCAAGTAGGGCACTTCAGCCCACTTCACGCCCGTTTCGGTGTAGACCGTTGCCAGGCCCTGACGCTTGCCGTCGACCATGGGGATGTGCAAGCGCACCTCGCCATTGCGGTGGTATTGCACTTCCGTGCCGCGACCGACTGGCTCAAAGTTGTATTCGCTCTGCTTGCTGCCGTCGGTGTACCAGGTCCGCGCGATGCCGACTGGCTGATCGGCGCGGTACGGATACTCCGCGATCTTCTCACCCGTTCGCGCATAGCGGATTTCCACGCCGTGTTTGCTGCCGCGCACAAACGGCACCGTCGCCCACAGGGTCCCTGTCTCGTCGTAAATCCGCGCCATGCCGTTGCGCTGTCCGCCGACCAGCGGCACGACCATGCTCGCTTCGCCGTTCTTGTGGTACTGGACTTCAAGACCGTTGCCGCTGGCTGGAAACTTCGACTGCACTTGCCCCGGACGATCCCGGAAGAACGTCTCGATCGTGCCCGCGCGAATCGCCATCGCGCCGGCCGCCAAACTCTCGCGTTCGTGTTGCTCCGCCCGCTCCGCTCGCCAAGCCTTCGCTTTTGCGATAATCGCCGATGGATCTTGCAGCGCCTTGGCGTCACTCAGCGTTTCCAATTCTTCGGGCGTCAGGAACTTGGCAATGTCGATCGGCTTACGCTTCGGGGTCAGCGCGCTCTGGAGAAAGCCGCCGCGCCAAATGTAGATGATCTTGACCTTGCCCTTGGCGTCAAAACGGACCTCTTCGCCTTCCTGCACGTCCTTGGCGTACTGCATCGTCGCCACGCGCGCGGCGGTTTTCGGGTCGAACAACTCCGCCGTGCCTTCCTTCTCGCCGCCGACCAACGGGACGCGAAAGCGCATCTTGCCGTTGATGTCCCACCGCGTTTCGACGCCCGAACCCTTGCCGTCCTGCATCGGGAATTCGCTCTGGCGGTTGCCGTTCTTCCACCAGGTTTGCCCCATGCCCACGAGCGTGTCGTTGGCCCACTTGAACTCGGACTGCTTGACCTGCAATCCGTTTTCCGGCGGGTAGTAGCGGGACTCGATGCCGTTGCGGTGGTCCTGATCAAACGTCAACTTGCTCAACTTGCTGCCGTCCCGCGCGTAGAACGTCGCCTCGCCTTGCTTCAGGTCGTTGACGACCGGGACTTCCATCGCCTTCGCCGAACGCGCCGGATTCTCAGGGTTGGCGTCCACGGGCGTCACATCGTTCGGACCGGGCTCGTAAAAGCGCGTCTCCGTCCCATTTTGCTTGTCCAAATCCGTATAAAGCCGCTCCGACGCTAGATAATTGGACGGATGGAAGGTCAGCACCGCGCCGGCTGGCAGGTCGTCGTGGTACTTCACCGCAGCGATCATGCGGCTCAAAATGTGGCTGTAGCGGCGATCGAAGCCTTCCACGCGGCCATGCACAAACGGGATTTCCGACTGTTTGAAGCCGTCCGTCGTGTACAGCACCGCCAAACCGTGGCGCTCTCCGTCGACCAGCGGCACAGTCATCTTCACTTTGCCGCTGACGTAGAAGCGCGTCTCGACGCCCTTGGGCACGCCCTGCACGTACGGCATCGTCGCGAGCTTGAGCCCGTGGTCGTCGTAGTAGGTCGCCAGACCGTCCATGATGCCGAAATGGTAGGGGACTTCCGCTCGCAACGTCCCGTTCTTGTTGTACTCCACCTGCATGCCGTGCTTGCGCTCATTGACGATGTTGACCACCGCCTCGCGCTCGCCGGTCGGGTAGAAGAGCGTCATGGGCCCATCGGGATCGCCCGATTTGAAGCGAAGCTCCGTGCGTTTTTCACCAGTCGGCAGGAATTCGAACTGCACGCCTTCGCGCACGCCGTTCTTGTACGGGACGATGGCGATGCGGTGGCCTTCCACGTCAAAGCGCCATTCTTGCCCCTCCTTCTTGCCGTCCACGACGTGGTACGACGCCTGCACTTCGCCGCTCGCGCTGTACTGTTTCCACGCGCCGCGATGGCCGCGATCCGAGTACGTGACGTCCGCGATCTTGATGCCTTCCGGATTGTAATGTTCGTCGCGCACGCGCGTTTCGCCCCGGACATACGCCACAACGCTGGGCTGCCCGTTCGCGTGCCGCAAAAGCACCAGCGGGCGAACCGGCGCCTTCGCGTCGTCTTCGGTTTCCACGACCGGCGCCGCACCGCACGCCGTCACGGCCAGGCTCACGCCGCTCAGCAACGCGCCACACGTCGTCATGGCCGCAGTCTGGCGCCGTGCCCACCCGATCCAACGCAGCAGCTTTGTCTGACTTTGCGGACTCAATTGCAGCACGCGGAGCTCCTCACTGACTTCTGCACAGGCGACTCAGGCGGGTTCTTCGCCCCTTGTGTGGCACCCAAATGCGCGCGCGCAAACGCGGACTCGGTAGGATCGCCGTCACGAACTGGTATTGTCAACCAAAGATGACGGTCTGTGAAGTTCCGATCGCGATTCCCGTCGCCGACATCACACCTTGCTGCGCCGATTTGCACAACTTTTGCGCCTCCCCCATTGCACAACTCGCGCGCCTCCCCTAGTCTCAAGGCGCACGTTTAGGCGTCTTGATGGCGCCTCTTGGACCGGTGGAATGACGACCCCCGCGGCACCTGCTCGCTTCTGTCCCGAATGCGGTCAAACCCGCGCGGAAGAGGTGTGCCCGCAGCACGGGATTCCGACCATCGTTCAGCAGATCGACGATTTTACGCGGCAGTTGATCGGCACCGTCATTGCGGGTCGGTACAAGGTCGAGAGTTTGATTGGTCAAGGCGGCTTTGGCGCCGTCTTCCGCGCCGTGAACCAGATGATGCGCCAGGAAATGGTCGTCAAGGTGCTGCGCCCGGAGTACGCCAAGGATCCGATTCAGGTCCAGCGCTTCTTCAATGAAGGGCGGACCGCGGCGCAGTTGACCCACCAGCACACGGTGCGCGTCTACGACTTTGGCCAGACCGATGCGGGGCAATTGTACTTGGCGATGGAACTCCTGCACGGGCAGGAACTGGCCAAGGTGCTGCGCGACGAGAAGGCGATCGACCCGATGCGCGCAATCCGCATTGCGATTGCTGTGTTGAAGTCGCTGGCGGAAGCGCACGACGCCGGAATGGTGCACCGCGACCTGAAGCCGGAGAACGTGTTTCTGTGCAAAATGCGCGGAGAGGACGACTTTGTGAAGCTCATCGATTTCGGCATCGCCAAGTCGTTTGAGCAGGCAGATCAGGATCTGACCAAGACGGGGTTTGCCGTCGGTACGCCCAAGTACATGAGCCCAGAGCAGGGCCGGGCGGAGCCTCTGGACGGTCGCAGCGACTTGTATTCGCTGGGTATTATTCTGTACCAGTGCCTGACGGGCGACGTGCCGTTCAAAGCGCCGAGCGCGATGGGCGTCATTGTGAAGCACTTGCAAGAGCGCCCGGTGCCGCTCGAACAAGCAGCGACCCAGCCGCTGCCGGCGGGCTTGGCAGAAGTCGTGATGAAGTCGCTGGCGAAGCGGCGGGAGGAACGCTTCGAGGACGCGGACGAGATGCGGCTGGCTCTCGAACACGTGCTGGAGACCGCGGGCGAATCACTGACGGGACGCGGGCGGCCGCACACGAGCCGGGCGTTGCCCAACGTTGCGCCGATTTCCGGTGCATCGACGCCGCAGCCGATGCAGACCTGGACGCCGCCAAGCACGGGGGCACCGCCGTCACTGGCCTCGCCCGACGCGCTCATCGCGCCAACGCTGGTCGAGTCGCGGCCGCGCTACAGTTCTGGCATCGGTGAATTCCTCTCGACGATGGGCAATGCGCCCGCGGCAGCGAGCCAAAATCCGATTGGCTGGGTGCCGCCCGCAGAACCGACCGACCACGATTCGGCCGTTGTGCCTGCTGCCGCACCCTCGACCAAGACGCCTGCACAAACTGCGTCTCCGACGCCCGGTGCCGTACGTGCGGGGGCGGCGCCGGGTACGCCGTCGCTGCTGACGCCGGGGACCACGGCGCCGCCGGTCGTTGCTGCGCCGCCACGACGTCCACCGCCAGCGCCGCCGAGCAAGAGCGCGGGGGCTTGGGTATTCATGCTGCTCGTCACCGGCATTCTGGGTGCGGCAGGCTGGTGGTATTGGAACAAAGCGCAGGAAGATCCGGAAGCAATGGACCGCCTGCGCGGCGTGACCGCGCTGGTCGACAAAGGCAAAGCGAAGCTCGACGAGTTGACCGGCGCGACGGATCAGCCGAGTACCAAGTCGGACGACCCACCGGCGGCGGACGATGGTGCGACGAAGAAAAAGTCGGGCAAGGCGGCGAAGGCAAAAGCGGACGACGCGCCCGCAACGGAAGTGACCCACGACGCGGCGATTGCAGCGACCCAGGGCGCCGTCCAAAAGTGCTACGCCAAGGACGGCGGCAAGGCGCGCGACTTCACCCGCGTGATCGTCGACGTCACACTGGATGACACCGGGTTGGTCAAGCGCGCGAGCTTGCGCAAGAAGTTCGGGACGGGATCGACCGCGAAATGTGTCGAGGCCGCGGTCCTGCAAGCGCATCTGCCGTCCGGGCAGTCGGGCGAGCGCACGATGGAATACGACCTGCCGGTGCCTGAAGAGAAGTAGCGGCTGCAGTCCGAGTCGCGCGGCGGCATCCTTCGCCAAAAAGTCCATCGGCCGATCCAACGTTTGCTGAATCGGCCGATGGGAACTTCAATTCACTGGGCTCGGTTTCTACGACCTCAAACCTGCCCGAACTGCGTCGTGCCACCGGAGGTGCACGCTCGCAGTCCGGTCCGAGAGGGCATCAGGCTTGACCCGCCGATTTTGGTATTGGCCAAAGTTGGCCGTCCTACAGCGGCGTCACGACCGCGTGAATGGTGAGATCAAGCTTCAGATCGACCAGACCGGACGGCACGGAACCACCGGCTTCCACGATCAGCTTGCCCGTCATGATCTCCGCAAAGGCGAGCTTGGCGAGGTAATCCGTGCCCGCCTTCGTCATTCCCGCGGAGTCGATGACCGCGTCGATGGCCTTGTTCGAGCCCTTCGGAATCGCCGGAATCGACGCTACTTTAACGCCTTCCGACGCCTTGGTCGCAGTCGCCGGACCAAAATAAATGTCCAGGGCCGGCAGGTCCGCAGTCAGCGTATTGGTCGTCGGCGTCACGACGATCTGTTTGATCTCGACCGTCACGATGTGGCCGTCCGCGTACTTGGCGAGCTCCGGCTTTTCCTTTTTCAGGTCCACCGGCAGCGCGGGCAGCGGCAGATCCTGCTCAATCTTGATCGGTGTCGTCTGACCGGCAGTGCTTCCCAGGGCCTTGCCCAAGTCAAAAGAAACTTTGGTCGACTGCGTCACATCGATCGGAATCTGCGCGGCGTCCTGGACCGCGGACTTGGCCTGATTGAACAGGTCGCAGGCGGGCAGGGCGGTCACCGCCACGAGCGGCAGTGCGAGGGTCGCGGCGCGAATCATCGCCCGCTTGTTCAGAAAATTACGGAAATTGCGCACGAATGCCTCCAAATGGGGTTCGCCGTCAAAATGCGACGGTCATGACAAGTTGCCGATTGCAGCGGCGAAGATCAAGTTTCTGTACCAATTTGCGTTACAGCTCGGCCAATTTCGGCGACGTGCAAACCGGAGATTCACGGCCCTGATCCGAGAGGCAACAGGTCCGCCTCACTCCAACACGGAATTCACAACAGGTCAGCGTGTCTCGCTCGCACGTGCCCACGCTGCTGACAGCGCTGCGAGTTGGGCTCCAGCGGTAACTGCGTCGTGCGGCCGCCCGACGGGGCCCAGCCAAGCGCCGATCACAGCCATCGCGTACGCACCGGTTCGCCGCACGCGCGCCACATCCTCCGATCGCAACCCCCCAATCGCCACGATCGGTAAGTGACTCGCGGCGACCGCGTCGGCCAGAACCTCAAAGCCGGTTACCGCATCGCGCGTCTGCTTGCCGTCCGTCGGTTGGACTGGACCAAATCCCAAATAATCGACGGGTAGCGCCTGCGCCGCTCGCACTTGCGCGAGTGAGTGCGTGGACCAGCCCACAAGCGCACCTGCGTCCAAACGCTGGCGTGCAAGGCGCGGATCGCCGTCGTCCTGGCCAACGTGCAGTCCGACGTGCGCGCTCAGCGCGGCTTGCAAGTCGTCATCGGCGATCACGGGAATCCGCCCGCCCAACGCCCGCCGCACAGCGTTCAAGGCCGTCAGGCGCGTCGGGTGCCCCAACGGCAGGTGTTTCAAGCGAATCTGCACGGCCGCCGCGCCCGCGTCTGCGGCAGCTTCGGCGTAGGCACGGATCACGTTGATGGGCGGCCGCTTATCCGTTCTTGTGGCCAATCCAAGGCGATCGCCGTCCACGATGGCGTAAATTCCGCTCTGTAGTCCCCTCATGACAACTCCGCGCGCATGTCCAACGCGTCTTCGCCGTCGCCGTAGTAGCCCTTGCGGCGGCGGGTCGTGACAAATCCGAATGATTCGTAAAGCGTGATCGCCGCGCTGTTGCTGGCACGGACTTCCAAAAACGCGGCGGTCCCGCCAGCGTCCTTTGCCCCGGCAAACGCAGCGGCGACAAGCGCACGACCGACGCCCGTTCGTCGCGCTTCCGGCACGCTGGCGACGCGCGAAATCGTGAATTCGTCGAGAATTTGGCTGCCGAGTAGGTAGCCGACCGCTCGACCGTCTGCTTCCGCAAGCCAAGCACGCGAGATGGCGGCCGCCAGGTCAGACGCCACGACCGCTTCTGGCCAAGCTTCACCAAAACAGGCCGCTTCCAGCGCAGCAAGAACCGCGGCATCCGCTACGCTCGCACGGCGAATGTGCAAGCTCACACCTTGGGCAGCCGCGTCAGGCGGCGCATCTGGTAGAGCAGGTCGGTCACACCCAGATTTTCGCGCACGCTCGTGGCAATCGGAGGAAATTCCAGGTCAAAATCGGCCTGCAGCCGGGCGATGACGCCGCCGCGCTTGGTCTTGGGCAGTTCGTCCATCTTGGTCGCGACGATGAGCACCGGGCGTCCAATCTCGCGCAGCCACTCCGCAAAGCCAATCGCGTCCTCATCGGCGTCGCGGCGGCAATCCTGCAGCAAGATGACGCCACGCAATTCCTTGGATTCCTCCAGAAACTTCTGAATCATCGGCGAGAACGAATCCCGCAGCGTCTTGGCGACTTTGGCGTGGCCAAATCCTGGCAGGTCGCAGAGGCGAATCGTATCGCCGCTCGACAAGTGCAGGTCAAACAGGATGATTGCCTGCGTGCGCCCCGGCGTCTTGGACGTGCGCGCGAGGCTGTGGCGATTGGCCAGCGCGTTCACCAGCGACGACTTGCCGACGTTGGACCGCCCGACAATCGCAATCTCAGGTGCACCGGACGGAAACTCACCGGGACCATTGACGCCCGCGAGGAATTCCGCGTTTAACGTCCGCAGATCCTTCAGCGATCCCGGCTTCTTTTTGGCAGTCGGCGCGGCCACGGCTATTCCTTCTCGATGTCGACAAGCGCCAAAACCACCGGCTTGCGGGTCGTGTACCGTTTGCAGACTTTGCGGACCTGCTGCGTGATGAGCGCGTCGATCTTCTCCGGCGCGGTCTTGGCGTCCATGTCCGACAGGCTGCGGTGCACGGCTTTTTCAAGCTCTTCCGCAAGCTCACCGTTGCCTTGATACACGCCGCTGGGCACTGCCCGCACCTTGGCAGTGACAACGCCGCGCTGGATTTTCAGCCGCGCGGACACGGCAATGACGCCGTTGAACGCCAGCTTCTCGCGCGCCTTGATCTGCAGTGTTTCGGCATCACCCACGATGGAGCCGTCGGCAAACCACGGCGTCACTTCGACCAGATCACGCACGGAGACGCCATCGCGCGTCAGTTCGAGGATCTGGCCATTTTCAGCGAGAATCGTCTTGGCGCCCACTTCCGCCGCCAATTCGCAGTGGCGCTGCAGGAACGTGTACTCGCCGTGCACGGGGAAGAAGTGCTTGGGGCGCACCCACGACAGGAGCGCACGCTGTTCATCCGAATAGGCGTGACCCGAAGCGTGAATGTCGCGGCGCGTGCGCGTGGAGATGATGTGCGCGCCACGGCGGGCAAGGTCGTTGATCATCGAATAGATGCGCTTCTCGTTGCCCGGAATGACGCGCGACGACAAGATGATGGTGTCCGTGTCCGTAATCGACAAGTCCGGGTGAATCCCCTGCGCCGCGCGACTCAATGCGGCGCGGGCTTCCGCCTGGCTGCCGGTGCAGATGATGCAGAGCTCGTCGTCGTCGTAGAGGTGCATGTCCTTGGCTTGGATAAAGTCGTCGTCGTCAAAGGGCATATCGGTCGCGTTGTTGGCGCATTCGACGTAGCGGTCCAACGAACGTCCGAGCAGCACGGTATACCGGCCAGCGGCGCGCGCTGCGTCGACAACGGTATGCACACGATAGAGGTTGGACGCGAAAAGGCCAACGATCGCACGGCCTTTGCATGCGCCGATAACCTCGGTCAGCGCGATCTTCACGCTCGCTTCGGAAGCTGACCAACCGGGCACTTCCGCGTTGGTTGAATCCGACATCATGAGCGCGACGCCCGAATCGCCCAGCGCGCGGAAGCCGGCTTCGTCAAATACCGCGCCGTCGCGCAGACCGGCTTCAATCTTGAAGTCGCCGGTAAACACGATATTGCCCGCAGGCGTGCCAATCGCCAGCGAGACACAGTCGGGCAGCGAATGCGTCACACGCAGGAAGTTGAACGTGAAAACGCCGACCTGAAGCGCCTTCCCCGGCTTGACGATCGAGAGGTTGACCGAGCCTTCCATCCCGTGTTCGCGCAGCCGTTGCCCAATGAGCGCGGCCGTGAAGCGTGTCGAGTAAATCGGCACTGGAAACTGCCGAAGCACGTGGGGCAGCGCGCCGATGTGGTCCTCATGGCCGTGCGTGAGCACAATCGCCCGCAGCTTCTTCTTGTAACCCGCCAGCACGCGCAACGACGGCAGCATGACGTCGATGCCGGGAATCTCGCCGTCCACGAACGACACGCCACAATCCAGCAGCACGGCGTCGTCACCACAGACCAGCAGCATCGCGTTCATGCCCATGCGGCCCACGCCGCCGAGGGGCAGCAATTGGACGGTTTCTTTGTCGGGCTTCTTGGACTTGGGCATGGGAATTTGAACTTCTTGGTGGCGCTGAACTCGCGCGTGGCCCGGGAGGATACACCTCGCCGGGCGATTGGGCTATGGATTTGGCGAACGCGGGCGGCTTGGGGGCGGTGCTCTCCCTTTTGAGGGAGGGACAGGTGCTGTTTTCGCGGTTCGCCGATTTTTGCCGCGGGGGCGGTGAAGATGTTACACGAAGGGCGTCAGGTGCACGCGGCCGACCACGCGCGGCCCACTCGCTTCAGCGCCAGCGCGCGAGGGATCGTTGCCGCTTGCGGCGGAGGCACGCGCAGCGGGTCTCCGCTCCAAACGCGCGCGTCAGCGCCCCGTTTGGAGCAGAGCCCGGTCCGGACGCTTGCGGCCGGACGCGCCCAAACGACGCGGGGAAATGTCCACCCCGTGCCGCTCAGGCCACGTCCTCTCCGCTTTCTTTCCTCAATCCTTCGCGATCACAATGGCCATGCCCTGACCGCCGCCGATGCACGCGGAGCCCACGGCATACTGCTCGCCGGTCCGCTGCAGGTGCAACGCCAGATGCAGCATGATGCGCGCGCCCGAAGCCGCCAGCGGGTGGCCCAGCGCCGTCGCCCCGCCGTGGATGTTCGTCTTGGCCAGGTCGAGGCCCAGATCCTTGGCCACCGCGAGGAACTGGGGCGAGAACGCCTCGTTCACTTCCACCGCTGCCATGTCTTCCAGCTTCAGACCGGCACGCGCGAGCGCGCTCTTGATCGCTGGCACCGGGCCGATGCCCATGACCGTCGGATCACAGCCCACCGCCGCGTGCGACACCACGCGCGCGAGAACCGGCCACTTCTCAGCCGCCGCACGCTGGCGCGTCGTCAGAATCAGCGCCGCGGCGCCGTCCACGATGCCCGACGCGTTGCCGGCCGTCACGACGCCTTCCTTCTCAAACGCCGGCTTCAGCTTTGCCAGACCTTCAATCGTCGTCTCCGGGCGCGGGTACTCGTCCTTCTCAACCACAACCGGACCCTTGCGCGACGCGACCGTCACGGGCGCGATCTCGTCCTTGAAGATGCCTTCCGCCAGCGCCTTGGCGTACTTCTGCTGGCCCTGCAGCGCGAATTCGTCGCACTGCTGGCGGGAAATTTCGTGCGTGCGCGCGAGCTTCTCGGCGGTGTTGGCCATCATCATGCCGGTCGTCGTGTCCATGAGGCAGGTGAAGAGCGTGTCTTCAAACTTGCCACCGGGGCCAAACGGGAAGCCGCTGCGCGCGCCGCGAACGACGTGCGGGGCCTGCGTCATGCTCTCCGAACCGCCCACGAGCACCACTTCCGCTTCACCCAGCTTGATCGCGTTGGCGCCCTGCGCAATCGCCTCAAAGCCCGAACCGCACAGGCGATTCAGGGTCAGCGCCGGCACTTCCTGGCGACCGCCGGTCTTCAGGCCGATGTGCCGCGCGAGGTAGATGGCGTCCTGCGAGGTTTGCAGCACGTTGCCGAAGAAGACTGCGTCCACGACGCTGCCGTCCGCGCCGATCGAGGCGAGCGCGGCCTTCGACGCTTCAACGCCCAAGTCCGTGGCGGTCAAATCTTTCAAGGAACCGCAAAACGCGCCAAAAGGCGTGCGCTTACCGGCGACGATGACGATGTCCTGGGCGTTGCTCATGGTGACTCCAAAAGAGGATGTGGCGGCCAAACCGCCGCGGGGCGGTAGTGTAGGACTGCCGAACGCGGTTGTCATGGGGCTACAGCAGACTTGCGTCCCACAGCGCGGTCCCGCGTGCCACGATATCGTCACGCCACGCGAGCTTGGCCAGCCACGCTGCCGGAATGCCCGTCAGACCCCAGAGTGCGCCTGCCAGTTGCCCAGTCACCGCGGCGACCGTGTCCGCGTCGTGCCCCAAGTTCGCCGCCCGCAGCACCGCCTCGCGAAAGTCCGCACTTTGCGCCACGCACCACAGCGCCGCCTCCAGCGTGTGCACGACGTAGCCCGTCGACGCGATCTGGCCCTCCGGTTTTTGCCGCCATTCGCCGCGTGCAATCGCAGCAATCTTGGGCGACAGCGCCCGGTCGCGCGGCTGCAGCACCATTTCCTTGTCCACGCCATCGATTGCTTGCAGCAAGAGTTCCACGAAGTATGCACAAGCGTCGACGCATTCTTCCGCGCCGTGGGTCACGACGCTCTGTGCGACTGCCGCGGCTTGGGCGTTCGCCAACTGGCGAAAGCGCACGGCGATGGGGGCCAGCCGCATCAACGACCCGTTGCCGCCGTCGCGCGCACTGGTCGATCCCGCCACGGGATTGTGGTCGGCCGCGAAGCGATCCAGCGCAGTCTCCGTCGCGCGCCCGATGTCAAAACACCTGCCGTTCACAGAATTCTCGCCGTGCGTCTTCCAACGCAGGAAGCGTTCTGCCAGGTCTTTCTGGTTCAGTCCGTTGGACGCCAACAGGGAATCCGCCAGACACAGCGCCATGGACGTGTCATCGGTCCATTGACCGGCGCGGAGACCAAAAGGCCCACCGCCGACCAAATCCGTGATCGGCGCGAAGGACCCGCGGGTTCGAAACTCCAGCGTGGTGCCGACCGCATCGCCGATGGCAAGGCCGATGAGCGATCCCAGCGCCCGATCGCGTTTGTGCTCCAGACTCGTCATGGCACCCTCCGTTCCCGTTCTCGCACCGTGCGCGGCTCGCGTCAAAAGGCGGCACGCAACCTCCCGTCTTTACCACGTTCCACACCTACGGCTGACAAACTCGTGACACTTGTGGTAGGCTTCCGCGCTCGCGGCCTTACCGCATGCTGGACTGTCAATGGCTCACGATTCTGCGCATTTGGACTCGCCTCCGGTCAGTTTTGACACCTCGCCCGACCGGTATCACCACTGGAAGTTGGCGGTTGATGGTGCAGTCGCGACGCTGACGCTGCAGGTGGATCGCGATTCGCCGCTGCGTCCGGGCTATGAACTGAAGATGAACAGCTACGATCTGGGCGTGGACATTGAACTCGCCGACGCGATCCGGCGTTTGCGTTTTGAGAATCCGCAGGTGCGCGCCGTTGTCGTCACGGGCGGCGTGCCCAAGATGTTCTGCGCGGGAGCCAATATCAAGATGTTGGCGGGCTCAGCGCACGCTTTTAAGGTGAACTTTTGCAAGTTTACCAACGAGACGCGCTGTGAAATCGAGGACGCGACGGACCACTCCAACCAGCGCTTTATCGCGGCGTTGAACGGCACAGCGGCGGGCGGCGGCTACGAACTGGCGGAGTCCTGTGCGGAGATTTACCTGATCGACGACGGTTTTTCCGCGGTGTCGCTGCCGGAAGTGCCGCTGCTCGGCGTGCTGCCCGGTACGGGCGGTCTGACGCGGCTGGTCGACAAGCGCAAAGTGCGGCGCGATGTCGCGGATCTGTTCTGCACCAAGGCGGAAGGGTTCCGTTTGCGCGACGCGCTGAAGATGAAGCTGGTCGACGGCGGCTGGCCAAAGTCCAAGTGGGATCAGGCGATTGCGGATCGCGCGCAGAAGATTGTGGCGGACGGTGGCGGCAATCAGGGCGAGCAGGGCATCGCGTTGCCGTCGCTGAAGCACACGCAGACGCGCGAGGGCGAGGTCGAGACCCTGAAGGGAACGTACGTTTCGCTGCAGATCTTCCACGATAAGCGCTGGTGTGAGCTGACGATTCTCGGTCCGGAGAGTGCTGCACCGGCAAGCGCGGCGGAATTGCACGCCCAGGGCGCGGCGGCATGGGCGTTTCAAGCCTACCGCGAACTGGATGCTGCACTTCTCGATTTGCGCTTCAACTTCCCGAAAATCGGCTTGATTCTGCTCAAGACCAAAGGCAGCGTTGAGGCTGTTCTGGCGCACGACGCGGCGATCACGCAACTGCGGGCAGACGGCTTTTGGCTGGCACGTGAGATTCAGCTGTTTCAATCGCGGGTTCTGCGGCGCTTGGACAACATGTCGCGGTCGATGTTCGCGCTCATCGAACCCGGTTCCTGCTTTGCCGGGACGCTTCTGGAAATCGCGTGGTGTGCGGATCGCGCCTACATGCTGGACGACCCCGATGGGCAAAATGCGATCGCGCTGGGTCACGTACACGCGGGCACGCATGCGGCGCATAACGGCATGACGCGCCTGCAAATTCGCCTCTACGGTGATCCGCAGGGGCTGACGACAGTCGCGGCCAAGACCGGTGCGGTCGACGCGCAGACGGCGGAGAAGCTCGGCCTGATTACGCGCGCGCCAGACGACATCGACTGGGACGACGAGGTGCGCCTGGCTATTGAAGAACGCGTGTCGTTTTCGCCAGATGCACTGACAGGTATGGAGCAAAATCTGCGCTTTGCCGGCCCAGAGAACTGTGATACCAAGCTTTTTGGTCGGCTGACTGCGTGGCAGAACTGGATTTTCCAGCGGCCCAACGCCGTTGGGGAACGTGGCGCGCTGCCGATGTACGGGCATCCGCAAGCGCCGGTGTTTGATTGGAACCGCACCTGATGGGGATCAGGATCGCCGCTGCGAACGATGGGAGGAGTGTGAATGTCCGGAATTGATTACGAAAGCAAGATCCCAAATAACGTCAATTTGACCGACGATCGGCGCTTGCAGCGCGCGTTGGAGCACTGGCAGCCGCGCTATCTGCAGTGGTGGCAGGAGATGGGGCCGGACGGCATCCAGGAGAAGGACGTCTATCTGCGTACGGCGATCAGCGCCGACAAGGACGGCTGGGCGCACTTTGACTACGTGAAAATGCCTGATTACCGCTGGGGAATTTTCCTTTCGGAGCGGGACCCGGAGCGCAAGGTCAATTTCGGCGACCACATGGGCCAGCCCGCCTGGCAGGAAGTGCCGGGTGAGTACCGCAACACGCTGCGCCGCATCATCGTGACGCAGGGCGACACGGAGCCGGCGTCGGTGGAGCAGCAGCGGCAGCTCTGGAAGACCGCGCCGAGCCTGTACGACATGCGCAACGTGTGCCAGGTGAACGTCGAGGAAGGCCGCCACTTGTGGGCGATGGTCTATCTGCTGCACTCGTATTTTGGCGCAGAAGGCCGCGATGAAGCAGAGGAATTGCTGGCGCGTCGTTCGGGCGATGCCGACAAGCCGCGCATCCTCGACGCGTTCAACCAGCCCTGCAACGACTGGCTGAGCTTCTACTGCTTCACGATGTTCGCGGACCGCGATGGCAAGTTCCAGCTGCACTCGCTCTCCGAGTCGGGCTTTGATCCCTTGAGCCGCACGGCGAAATTCATGCTCACGGAAGAGGCGCATCACATGTTCGTGGGCGACACGGGCTTGGAGCGCGTTCTTCGTCGTTCGGCGCAGTTGACGCTGGCCGATCCGAGCGGTGACGCGCGGGCACAGGGCGGGATTGACCTGAACACGGTGCAGAAGTTCATCAACTTCTGGTTCAGCTACTGTCTGGACCTCTTCGGCAGTGAAATCTCCAGCAATGCGGCGGACTTTTTTGCCGCGGGCCTCAAAGGCCGCTTCATGGAGGAAAAGAACTACACGGAGCACACCGCGCTCGGTCAGGAGAAGCTGGTCACGCTGTGGAAAGACGGCAAATTCGTGGACGAAAGTGTGGCGCTGCGCAACGCCATGAATGAAGTGCTGCGCGATGACTACATCGACGACTGCGTCAACGCCGTGCGTCGTTGGAGCAAAGCGGTGAAGGACGAGGGCGTCGATTTTGAAGTCACCCTGCCGTCGCGCCGTTTTCACCGTCACCAGGGCATCTATTCCGGCGCTCAGTTTGATCCGCAAGGCAATCCGATCAGCGAGGCTGAATTCGCCGCGAAGGCGGCCGACTGGCTGCCGACGGAGGACGACAAAGCGTACTTGCGGAGTATCATGCAGGGCGTGTACGAGCCGGGCAAAGTGGCCAACTGGATTGCGCCGCCGCGTCGCGGCATCAATGGTCAGGAATTCACCTACGAATACGTCAAGTTGTAGGTCCTGATCTGGGAGGACAGGTCGTGAGTCACCATGATGTGCATCAACCGGCGCTTCTCGATGAAGTGCGCGGCAACGTCTTGATTCTCACGCTGAATCGCCCAGACAAGTTGAACGCGTTGGACAGTGGCCTGGTGGACGCGTTGCACGCCGCCATCGACGTGTACGAGAACCGTCCCGACGTCCACGCTGTTGTGCTCACCGGTGCAGGCGGCAAGGCGTTCGCGGCGGGCGCGGATATTGCCCAGTTGCGCGATCGGCGGGCGGCGGACGCGCTGCGGGGGATCAACAGCCTGCTTTTTGACCGCATCGCGCGGTTTCCGTGTCCTGTCATCGCGGCGATTCGCGGTTACGCGCTGGGCGGCGGTTGCGAGCTGGCGCTGGCGTGCGACCTGCGCGTGGCGGGAGAGTCGGCGCGCTTCGGCCAGCCGGAAACGGGGCTGGGCATCATGGCAGCGGCGGGCGCGACGTGGCGGTTGCCGGCGCTCGTCGGACTCGGACTGGCGCGCGAATTGCTCTTCACAGGGCGAATCCTGGACGCGGAGGAAGCGCTCCACGTCGGCATGGTGAACCAGGTGGTGCCCGACGATGAAGTGCTGGACACCGCCGTCGGCATGGCAGAAATGATCAGCGCGAACGATCCGATGGCGACCCGCATGACCAAGTTGGCGCTGGCGCAGTACGAAGGCGATACGGCGGCGATGACCCGGTTCGCGAACGCGACGCAGGCTGCGCTTTTTGAGAACCCTGAAAAATTCCGGCGGATGGACACGTTTCTGGCGCGGCGTCGCAAGTAGCGCCATCGTTCCGACAACCTGAACTCCCGCGCGAGCCTGCCGCGCCCTTTGGCACGCAAGGCTCCGATGCACGCCACTGGCTCGCGCAACCGTCTGACAGAACATCAACTCGATCTGTACCCCGGTGACACGCTCTTTGCGCGCTTGGCGCGAACGGTGTGCGGCGTTGGCGTTCTGCCGCGCAAGGAACTGCACGAGGCGTGGGAGGTCGCGCGGCGCGTGAGGCGGCGTTTTCGCGGCGGTCGCGTCGTGGATTTGTGCTGTGGTCACGGTCTTTTGGCGCAGGTGATGCTGCTCCTGGATGAGACGTCAACCGAAGCGCTGGCAGTCGATCTGCGCCTGAGCGGCAACCACCAGCGGCTGTCTGACGCGCTGACGGCGACGTGGCCCAAGCTTGCGGGACGCGTGACGTTCTCCCAAATGCGCCTGCAAGACGTGGAGCTGCGCCCCGACGACGTGGTGGTCTCCGCGCACGCATGCGGCGGTCTGACAGACGACATTCTGACGCAGGCGCAGTCCGTGGGCGCGCGCGTAGCGGTGCTGCCGTGCTGTCAGGCGCTGCGCCAGCGCGGTGACTTGGACGGCTGGCTGGACGGGAGTCTCGCGGTGGACGTGGAGCGGGCGGTCGCGCTGCGTGCGGGCGGGTATCAGGTGTGGACGCAGGCGATTCCGGCGGAGATTTCACCGAAGAATCGGCTGTTGATGGGGATGCGGGCAGGGCGTTGAGGCAACTGGCGATCGACGAACCGTCCGCGCGTCTGCCGTGGCACCGTCGCCGCTATTTGGTCACGTCAATCAGCGTGCCGTGTCCCAGCGACTGACCGTATTTTTCCACCAAGTGGCGCGGGTAGACCTTCCACGCCAACTTGTGCAGCGGAGACTTGTACTTGGCGCTCGGCCGATAGCTCAGCAGATCGCCGCCGAGGAACACCACTTCGTACCTGTGCGTGCGAAAAGCCGATAGGAGTGCGTCCAACTCTTTGAGAGTATAGGACTTCGTGCCCGGACTCTCCAGGAAGTGGTAGGTCGCCCAGCGAGGGCCGTGCCACGGCTTGCCTTTGGCCACGCAGTGCACGCCCCACAGGAGCAGCGACGTCCAGGACGGGTAGTGGTAGAGCATCAGCCGCGCGGTGCCGCCTGGCTTCAGGACGCGTGCGAGTTCGGCAATCGATTTCACCGTGTCGGGCGTGTGGTGCAGTACGCCGTAGGAATAGACGACGTCAAATGTCGCATCCGGAAACGGCAATCGCTCGGCGTCGGCCTGCTGCAGGTCGGGCTTGAATCCTTCTTGCGTGGCGCGCTCGGTCGTCAGTGCGATCGCCGCGTCCGTCAAGTCCACGCCGCTCGCGTTGGCGCCGTTGCGCAACCACTGGATAAAATCCGTACCGGCACCGACGCCAATTTCCAGCACGCGCAGACCTTTGGACTCGGCAAAACGGGCAAAGCGCGGGATGAATGGCTCCAGCGTGTAGCGCTCTTCCTCGATCTTCGCGAAGAACGCGCGGCGATCTTCACCGCCTAAACAGTCCGACCTTTGTCCAACACCAAGCTGGGTGGGGCAAGCCTGTTACCCTCTCGGACTGGACCGCGGAGCGTGCACCTCCGGTGGCACGCCGCGGTTCGGGCAGGTTTGGGCTCGAACTTCGGTCGGAATGTGTAATTCCCGCGTACCGCACGGCTCGGCCGTCCAGTGCGCGTGCGCCGTTTGTTTCAAATTGGCCGACTCCGCAAAAATTTTTGGACTGGGATCTTCGACTGCGGGAGGCATGCGAACGTCCTTAGGCCACGCGAGGGCGCGTGGTTGGTCCTACTGGCTCAACGCGGCGCTCGCCTATCGTCAAATGGGTGCTTAGGTGGACGATCCGGGCGGACGCCACAAGAAACGACTTCGCATTGTGCGAACGAGCAAACGCGGTTCGAAAAGTCAGCCTCTGTTCCCGAGCGTGGCGTCATACAGCGTCGCATACTGACCGACAATGGCGTCCGACGAGAATCGCCGCAGCATATCGTCGCGGGCGCGCGCACCCGTCTGTTGCGCTTCGGCCGCGGAAAAGTTCAGCGCCCGGTCGAGCGCGTCCGCCAGTGCCTCGTCGTCGTCCGGTGCGCAAAGCAGGCCGGTTCCAGGCTGCACCAACTCTGGCACCTGGCCCACGCGTGTAGCCACGACCAACGTGCCCAATCCCAGCGCTTCCAGGACGACGTTGGGCGTGCCTTCACTTCGCGATGCCAGCACCGAAAACCGTGAGGCTTCCAGCAACGTGGACACGTCCGTCACCGCCGGGACGATGTGTACGCGCAAACGCATCTCGTCCGCCAGCCGCCGGACGTTCGACACACGCGCGTGGTCGTCCTGCGACCCCGCCAGCAGCAAGGGAGGTACTATCGTGCCGCGATCCCGTACACGGGCCAGCGCGCGCACGAGTCCATCCTGATTCTTGTAGGCGTCAAAGCGTCCGAGCGAGACGATCGGCGGCTCACGCGGGTCCAGTCCCAGCTGCGCGAGGAGCGACGCGCGAGCTTCCTGAGACGATGGCACCCGGTCGGCAATCTGCGGCGCCAGCGCATTGCCGATGTAGTGCATCTTGCGCGCTGGGACACCTCGCGCGTTCAGCCACGCGATCGAGTCCTGGCTGTTGCTCGTGGTGGCGCGCGCCAAGAACGAAGTGGCGAGGGTGAGGCGCCCCTGCGTCACGTCGTTAGCAAAGAGCGACGGCGAGCAGCGCACTGCGGTGATAACCGGCGCACTTCTCGGCACCAGCGCGGCGAGCGTCGCGTACAGACTCGGCGCTGGTAGCCACGCGTGGACCAGATCGGTCGATCGAGCGGAGACCAGGCGCCGCAGGTAACGGGCAAACTGTGGATCGTGACGACTCGCGCGTGGCAGAAGCACGGCCTCCACGCCTTCGGGCACTTGAGAGAAGCGGGCCGTGTCATTGTACCACGCGACGCGCACCTGCCACTCCGGCAACAGTCCGCTCGCCAGCCGCAGAATCTGCGTCTGTGCACCGCCTGACGCGAGCGAGTCAATGAAAAGGGTCAGTCGCCGTTTGGCCATCGTGTCGTTTCTCGTCCCTGGTTGTGAAGCCTGACGCGGTTGCCACCGTGCCGTCAACTTCTGTTGTCACCAGCACAGCGACGCGGCGCAGACACGCACTTGACTCACCCTTCCGACTCGTCACACTCGCATGACGAGCGCCGCCTTGCACGCCCAAGCGGCCCACAGCAGCATCAGGAGCCAGAAATGAAACGAGTCACGGGTATTGGCGGCATCTTCTTCAAGGCCAAGGACCCTGGCGCGCTGGGCGACTGGTACCGTACGCACCTCGGCATCGACGTCCAATCGTGGGGCGGCGCGGCTTTTGACTGGCGCGACGACAATTTGGGTGGCAACGGCACGACCGCGTGGAGCCTGTTCAAGGCGGATACGTCGCACTTTGCACCGAGCAGCGCGAGCTTCATGATCAACTACCGCGTCGCAGACCTGCACGGGCTCCTGGCCGCGCTGCGTGACGAAGGCTGCGCGGTGGACGAGAAGGTCGATGAGTCAGAGTACGGCAAGTTCGGCTGGGTGATGGACCCGGAAGGCAACCGCGTGGAGCTGTGGCAACCCCCGGAAGGTCAGTAGGGTAACTGGCGGGTCTTTTTTTTGAGCGGGTGCTCGTGCGCCGGCGACACTGGCCGCGCGTGGACAGGGGCTGGGACGGGACCCGCTTCGCCTGGACCAGACCTGACCCAAACTCCCCGAACCGCTGAATCGCCAACAAAATAGAGAGATGCCGGTTCGCAGGCACAATCGTGTTTGCGAACAACGTCCCGGGCGGAACACCCGCCTGGGCCAACCTTACGGACCGGCATCCATGA
>CAITYF010000164.1 GCA_903896545.1 uncultured Myxococcales bacterium
GGCAACATCGGCGGCTGGGACTTTGGAATTCGGTCAGCGTGTCTGCACATCCTGACCCAATTCGAATACCAAACTGAACAGGGTGAGACCTGTCGCATTTCGGACTAGGACCGCGAAGCGTGCACCTCCGGTGGCACGCCGCGGTGTCGGCGGCTGGCACGTTGGAATTCGGTCAGCGTGTCTGGTGGGGCGAACCCGAAAAAACCGGAACGGATTTGCGCGTTGCGGCACTAGTACCTCGTCACACGGGTTTCGATCAGTTGGCGCGTGACCGGTTGTCCACGACGCTCACGTCAGGATTGGCAGCTCGGACGCGGGTACAGTCAGGCGAATGCTGCGCGGCATCCCCGGTTCGCGCGTGATCAGCTCCAAGCGCTCAAGCGTCAGCACCATGGCGTGCACACTCGGCGGCGAGACCTGAAAATAGCGCTCCATGTCGGCCTCCGCAGGCGGGCGGCGATTGAGCTTGGTGTACGCGTAGATGAACGCCAGGTACTGGCCTTGTTTGTCGGTGAAGCGCGGCGTGGTCATGGCGCGTAGATAGCGCGAAAAGATCGACAACGACAAGGGATCGTGATCTGTAGCCATACCCGACGGCCCATTTTGCCGCCGGGAGGCAACGGTGAACATTCATTACAAGGTCGAGCTTGAAGACGACGAACGCCAATCGCTGCGGGAACTTATCGCGGGTGGGAAGCAGATGGCGCGCAAGGTCAAGCGCGCGCAAATTCTTCTCGCGGTCGATCACGCGGCCGGTGGCGAACGGCTAACCGACGAGCAGGTGGCGCGCGTGCTCGCCGTCGGCACATCGACGGTGTACCGCGTCAAGCGCCGCTTCGTCGAACTCGGCTTGGATGAAGCGCTTTGCGAGGAATCCCGGCTGGGCGGAGCGCGCAAGACCACGGCGCTGGAGGACGCGACGCTGATAGCGCTGGCGTGCAGCGACCCGCCGAAAGGCCACGCGAAATGGACGCTGCGGCTGCTGGCCGGAGCGTGGGTGGAGAAGAGCGAACTCGATGGAATATCGGGTGAAACGGTGCGCCGCCGGCTCGACGAGAACGAGATCAAGCCGTGGCAGCACAAGATGTGGTGCATTCCGAAGTTCGACATGGAGTACGTCGCGCGCATGGAGGACGTCCTCGACCTGTACGCGCAACCCGCTGATCCGAAACGGCCTGTCGTGTGCTTCGACGAGACACCGCGGCAATTGATTGGCGAGACGCGCGTACCGGTCCAGGCCAAGCCGGGCCGCAAACAACGCTTTGATTACGAGTACAAGCGCAACGGCACCGCCAACGTCTTCGTGCTCATCGACCGTCATCGCTGCTGGCGCCACGCCGAGGTCACCGACCGTCACGCCAACGCCGACTTTGCCGAACAGATGCGCAAGCTTGTCGATGAACACTGCCCCGACGCGGACGTGATCCGCGTGGTCCTGGACAACCTGAGCACTCACAAGCCCGCGTCGCTGTACGCCACGTTTGCGCCGGAAGAAGCACGGCGGGTCCTGCGCAAGCTGGAATTCCACTTCACGCCCAAGCACGCGAGCTGGCTGAACATGGCGGAGATCGAGATCGGCGCCATCATCCGGCAGTGTCTGGACCGGCGAATCGGCGACATGGACACCCTCAGGCGCGAGGTAGATGCGTGCGTGCATGAGCGCAATGAGAACCGTGCGACCATCCGCTGGATGTTCACGCTGGAGAAAGCGAGGGCGAAACTGCTACGGGCCTACCGGTCAGAATCGGTGTGACGAGGTACTAGGCGCTCGGCGGCTCGTCCGGCAAATCATCCGGCGGCGGCATGTCGGGCACGGGACGGCGTGACGGCGGCCGGTGGTACGCAGTCGCCGCTTCCAGAATCTGCGACGTCATCGTCACGCGCTTGGGATCCGCGACGCGCGGCATCGCGGCCACTTCCACGTTCACCTGATTCGATGAAAACGTCTGGACGCCGCGCAGCCGTTTGAGCTTGCTCAGCGCCTCGTTCAGGATCTGCTGGACCTGCCCGCGCCGGCTCGGCAGGTAACTCAGCGCCAAGGTCGACATTTCGTGCGGCGCCGCGGAGGCTTCATCCATGCCGCGGAACAAGAAACTGGCGGCGTCGTAGCACGAACCAAAGCGGCGAATCGGGTCTTTTGCCGTGCTGATTCGGATAAATTCAGCGAGATCGTCGGGCAAATCTGGCTCAACCAGCTTGGGATTGGGCGTTTCCATATTCAGGTGCATGTTGAACACGGACTGCACCGACTCGCCCCAGAAAGGCAATTCGTGCGTACAGAGTTCGTAGGCCAAAATGCCGAGTGAATACAGGTCGGCACGGCCGTCGAGCGGCAGTCCAAGAATCTGTTCTGGTGACATGTAGAACGGCGTGCCGACGACTTTGCCATCCAGATCGGTCGACACGCCTGCGGGCACTGCAATGCCAAAATCCAGCAACTTCACACGGCGATCTTCCGTCATGAAGACGTTGGACGGCTTGACGTCGCGGTGGATGAGCCCCTGTTCGTGCGAATACGCGAGCGCGCTGGCAATTTCCGACAAGATGCGTCGCACCACGTACCAGTCGAGTTCCTCACGCCGCCGGATAATGACTTCCAGGAGCTCGCCGTCGAGCTTTTCCATGACGATAAAGCGCGTGCCGTACGCCTCCTCCGTGTCCAGCACGCGCACAATGTTGTCGTGGGCCAACGCGGCGACCATGCGGCCCTCGCGGCCAAAATGTTCGGCGAAATTGTGGTCGTACACCAACGCGTGCGAGAGCATTTTCAGCGCGACAGAGCGCCCCAAGCCTGGATGCCGCGCTTCAAAAACAGTGGCAACGCCGCCCGCGCCAAGTGGCCCCAGCACCTCGTACTTGCCGACCTTGCGAATCCCGCGCGTCTCCATGAGACGTTCGCCCACCAGCGTGGTGAGAAAGGACGCGGCCTGCGGATGACGCTCAAAAAGCTCCTCCAGCACGCTCTTGCGGATGCGATGCGCCAGCACCTCGCCGTTCGTCACGACGGTTGCCGTACGCGGTTCACGCGTGACCAGCGCCATTTCTCCGACGATCGCCGGGGCTTCCAGATCGACTTCAAAGACCTTCTGGCCTTGTTCGTCGCGCACCGTGACGTGCACGCTTCCGCGCTCCATCACGAACATTTCCTCGCCGATCGCGCCTTGTTCCAACACCACGGCGCCGTGCAGGAACGTCACCGGTTCGAGCGCGCCTTCGAGCGTTTTCAGCGCCTCGTCGCTGACATCCTGAAACAGCGGCAGCATCGCCCAGTACGGGCGCAAAGGCATCCATTCAGCAGGCTGCCGAGGCACGGGGCCGAGCTCAATCGTCGGCCGCCGCGCCACGACTTGCGTCTTCGCGTCGAGGGAGTTTTGCCCACCGTCAGAGGTCATTGCCGAATCCTGCGCCCGCACATGGCTTGGCCCCGTTCATACCGCGCCAGCGACGGGTCGGCAAGCCGCAATTGCACGAACAGTGTGCCGAATCACGCACCAAAGGCCATACCGCCGTCGCAACGCAGCACTTGGCCGGTCACGCCGCGCGACTGCGCGCCCACGAGGAAGCACGCAAGTTCGGCAACATCCAACGGCAGACCCGGCTGCAGCATCGCGGTCAGCTGCTTGGCCATTTCACGGTTAATGACGGGCATTTGCGCGGTCATTTCGGTCAAAATGAAGCCCGGCGCGATCGCGTTAGCGCGCAGGCCCCGCGCGTGGCCTTCGCACGCCCATTGCTTCGCGAGTTCAATCACCGCCGACTTCGACGCGCTGTAATTCGTCTGGCCAAAATTACCGGAAATGCCCATGACGGAACTCATGAGCACCATCGAGGCGCCGTCGGACAAAATGGGCGAAAGTGCCGTCTGCACCAAATGCATGGCGCCAAAGTTCACCTGCAGCACCTGACGCCAGTGCGCGACCGACATCTTCTTCAATGTGCGATCGCGCGTGATGCCCGCGTTGTGAATGACGCCGTCCACGCGCCCCGCGTCCTTGCCGATGGCGTCCGCGATCGCCTGCGCGCCGGAAAGCGTGCCCACGTCCGCCGCCACAAAATCAGCGTGTCCGCCGCGCGCGCGAATCTGCGCGACGGTGTCCGCGGCCGCCGCCTGTGCCTGTGCAATATCGTTGATCCAGACGTGCGCGCCTTCGAGCGCCAGCCGTTCCGCGATCGCCGCGCCGATACCACGCGCGGCGCCGGTCACCAGAATCACTTTGCCGTCCAGCGTCGGAACCGCGGTCGCGTCGCCGGCGAGCGATTTTTGCGCGACCAGATCCAGACCGCTCACAAACGCCGAACGCGGCCCTGCGAGGAACGTGGCCAGCTCGGCCGCCGCCTGTGCGTCTTCAGCGCGAATCACGTGGCACGTCCCGCCATTCTTGCCCATTTCCTTGAAGGCAGATCGGGCGAAGCCGTGCGTCGCGGCGATCATCAACGCGCCGAGGTTGTCCTTCCGCAGATCCGGACCCAGAACCAGCAGCAGTCGGCTATTGGGCGGCAAATGCGCCGCAGCGTGCCCCACGGCCAGCAGCCCATCCGTCGCTTCATTCACGGCGAGATCGTCCCCGTGTGGCCGCGTGACCCGGTGAATCAGCGTCAGCGGCCGTCGATCGCCCGTTGCGCCGCTTTGCGCGATCGCGTTCAGCACGCCACCTGGCAAATCCGCAGTTGCCGGCACCAACTGCCCGCCGCCATCGACAAGCCGCCCCGTCAGCGTCGTCTCGCCCGCCGGATCCACGATCGTGACCGCCGCGCCGGCAGCTTGCATCGCCTGCGCGAGCGCGAGATCCAAACCGTCGCGCAGATGCGTCAAAACCGCACGAGTTCCAGTCAGTTCGTTCGCACGGGTGCGACCTGCTCCGCGGCGTAACGGCGTCGGCAGTGAAATCGGCAGCGGCACCCGCTGAAGGAGTTTGCGAACATTCGGATTGAGGCTCCAGTCGTCTTGCATGATCGTCTCCTGATGAGGGGCAAAACGGTGCCACAGTGGCGACCTTCGGACAAGGTCCTGACGCCGCTTGAAGGCGATTGTGCGTCGCTCGTTGCGCTGAAGTGCGTTGACGCGGTGTGGTCTCGTCAGCACAATTGAATAGGCCGGCTCCGTTCGGCGTTTCAGGACTGCGCACGCGCGCATTTCACAGCATCGCGGCACGTTGACCGCAACAACTTGCAGGAGAGAGCATGAAGAAGGGTTTGATCGCGACGACGCTGAGCGTTGCAGTGGCGGGTTTGGCGATGGGCGCGACGGCCAACGCGGACGCGGGCAGCGCTGGCAAGGCGCTTTCCGGCAAGGCGGGCTGTGGCGGCAAAGGCGGCTGCGGCGGCAAGGGTGGCTGCGGCGGCAAGCCGGCCGACCCGAAGAAGGACAAAAAGACGGAGCCCAAGAAAGACGAGCCGACCAAGGACGCTCCGGCCGCCCCGAAGTAGTCGTTGGGGAATGCTGGCGCGCACGGGCGGGGTGACGAGGCCGTCCGTGAAACGGGCAATGAGCTGGGGGCAAGGACTCGGCCCGGAGGCTGAGGCAGTACCAGACCTGACCCAAACTCCCCGAACCGCTGAATCGCCAACAAAATAGAGAGATGCCGGTTCGCAGGCACAATCGTGTTTGCGAACAACGTCCCGGGCGGAACACCCGCCTGGGCCAACCTTACGGACCGGCATCCATGA
>CAITYF010000165.1 GCA_903896545.1 uncultured Myxococcales bacterium
ACGCGTTGCCGTCGTCGCACACGATTCCCTTGCAGGTCCCGTCATCAGGGCCCTTGCAGTCGGCAGGACACGTCGCGAGGGACTCACCGCTGCCGGAACACAAGCTGCAAATGCCGTCACCGCAATATCCGCAATCGACGGGGCAATTCAGGTAGTCTTCGCCCGGCTGGCAGCTGCAATTGCCGCACGCCTTGTCGCAATCTTGAGGACACGCCACCGCGCCGCCGTCGCCGGGCTCGCAGACGCCGTCGCCGCACACCTGCGTGGCACTCCCGCAGTCCGTTGGGCACGTGACCTTGGTCTCGGGTGTCGCGCAGAGGCCATCGCCGCAGCCCGGCAGGCAATCCGCAACGCAAGTCGCGACGGTCTCGGTGCACCGGCATTCACCGTCGCCGCAGCTACCACAGCAATCCTGCGCACAATTCTTGGGATCTTCGCCCGGCGAACAGACGCCGTCGCCGCAAGTGGCGCAGTCGGCCGGGCACGTGCTCAGCGTCTCGCCACAGGCAAGGTCGCACGTCTTGTCACCGCACAGGCAGGTATCGACCGCGGCAACGTCCGCGTCGATGGCGCAATCGTCGAGGCACACGTCAGTGCCAACATCGAACACATCTGGGACCGCAACCACGTCCGGGACATCGGGCACGTCCTCGATATCCTTTGTGTCCGACACTTCCGTTACGTCCGACACTTCCGCAACGTCGGTGACGTCGACAACGTCCGACACGTCGGCATCGAGTGCATCCAGAACGTCGCTGACAACCTCTGGCGCCACATCCTGCAAGGGGAGTTCGTTGTCCGCACTGCCATCGGCGTCAAGCACCGTGTCCGTCAACGGGCTGGCGTCGCCGCCGTCACCGACGTCGTTCGTCGTCACAAACGCTGTTCGCGGGGGTAAGGTCATACCACAGGCGGCACACGTCGCGACGAGTGCGGCACACATCAGAATCCTCACGGTCCCTCCCCCAAGGCCGTTTCACGCGCTCGCTAGAATCGACCGGATACGGCAAATCCCTGCCCCGACGGACTGACCGTCAGTTGTTTCGCGCTTGGCCACCACAGCAGCTTGGTCCCCACACCCACTGCGATCGCTCCCGCACCGGCGAGCACGCCGCCGATAATCTGGTGATTCCGGATGCTTTTGTACTCTGCCTCAGCCTGATCGTAGGACATCGTCCCGTTCACAGTCGTGCCGTCGTAGCTCAGGCGTTTATCAAAGTCCGCCGCCTCAAATAGCCCCCAAACCAGAATGCCAAGGCCCGCGACGGTCGCTGCTGCGCCGGTACCGAACACCCACTTCGCCATCGAGGTATCTGGCTCCGGTGCGGCCCGCTCTACCACGGGCAAACTGGGCGCGACGACGGGCGAAGTGGGCAGAACCGGCTGGGTCGGCTGCTGAACCTCAACTTTCACAACGATCTGGGTCGGCTTCGCCGCGGGCTCCTCGACGGGTGCCGGCTTCTGCACGGTTGCTTGCGCAGGCTTTGGCGCATAAATGCGGTCGAGCAGCGCTTTCGCTTCGCTCCGGTCCGCGGCGTCTGCTGGCGCATCGCGCAGGAACGCCCCCAGATGCTCGCGAGCCGCCGTGTCCTCACCTGCTTCGTGTTCCGCCCGACCAGCGCGGAAAAGAAATTGGGTCCGGTCCGGCGCGATGTGCCACGCGTCCAGCCAAGCTGCCGCAGCGAGAGCGAAATCGCCCTTTGCTGCCATCCGTTCCGCGTCGTGCGCCTTCGTATCTGCGCGAACGCCGGCCAATTCGCGTAAATAGGCGCGCGCTTTTTCCGCGCGTGCCGGATTTGTGCCCGATGCCGCGAGAAATTCCCGGTAATGCTGCTCGGCCTGGTCGTTCTTGCCGAGCATCTGCTCCGCGCGGGCGGCGCCGTAGAGATAGTCGGTCTGGGATGGGTCCTGACGAAATGCCTGAAGGTAAAATTGCGCCGCGCGGGCGAGATCGCCTGCCTCAAAAGCGGTCGCTGCGAGCTTGGCCATCGAGGTGGCCGCCTTCACCGGAGGACCGGCTTCAGCCGACATCGGAATCTGCAAAATGAGCACAAGGTGTGCTGTGAGCAGGACGCGGGGAAGGCCAGTCCGAAGCAGTTGTGACAACATACCGGGACCTTGCCAGATCTTCGCGGAAAATGTCAATCACCAGCTCAAGCAGCATTTGCCGCCGTTGATAACGGGTGCGCGTTGGCTTCGCCAGCCGCTATGCGGCGTGCGTCGGCGTCAGGCCGCGCGGAGCGGCACGAAAATTCAATTCAGCGCACTCCATGTGCTCACGTGAAAAATTGTCGGCGGAACACCGCTCGACAAGCGGGCAAAACTGCGTGTCGAATCACAAGGTCGTACGCGTTGGCACAGTCTTGGACACCGGCGCAAATAGCGCCCTCAGCGACTCTCGGGCGAATTCTTCGCCATCGGCATGTGTAATTCGTTCCGCGACCGCGGTTTCCAACAGCCTCGCGATTTGCGTCGACGGGCGCGGCGGCGCAATGCCAAACGCGCGCACCTACTCCCCCGACGGCAAATGCACGCCTGCCGGCAACGGCGGCTCTTCGCTGGCAAACGCGTTGTAACGGTCGCAGCGCGCGGTTTCACGGATGCCGTAGATAGCCGAACTGCCGTATACGCCTGCCACGGCTGCGCCAGATGCGATGTACATCCCGTATATCGCAGTGGCCAGCGGGCGCTGATCGTACAACGGCATTGGCTCCGAACGACTCGGCGCTTGGCTCGCCGCCCAAATACCCGCGCCCACGAGCGCGAGGCCAAGGACGGTCGCGGTGACATCCAAACCCGGCGCAATCCGGCTGTCTTCACACGGGGCGTGACGGCGCGTCGCCCACTCGGCTTCAGGCGGTGCAGTTTGAACGACGATCCACGAGCAACCGTTCAGCAGCGCGCAGAGCACGAGCATCGCAAAGGTTCGGCCCATCGGCCGGCCACGCGGAATGCTCATCGCCATTGGGCTCACTTGCACGCGCCGTCGGACGCCAAGACAGCTTGCCAGACGGCCTGACTGGCGTGCAACCATCGGGTCGCGGCGGCCGTTTCACACCAAATCCCCCTCCTCACCCGCGCGCACAACCACTTTCAGCGTGCGATGCTCCGCGGCGCGACCAAACGTCTCATACGCGACGAGGATCTCCGGCATCGCGAACCTGTGGCTGATGAGCTCCGTGGCCGCCAGTTTCCGGTTCTCCAGAAGCTTCAAAAGCATCGCCGTCGAGGTCCCGTCCACGAGCCGAGTCGTCAACGTCACATTCGCTGCCCACAGTTGCCCCAAGCGCAGGGACACGGCGCCTGCGTGCACGCCGACGTTGGCCAAGTGCCCGCCCGCCGCGACCACGGACTGGCAGATGTCAAAGGTCTCAGACAGCCCGACGACTTCAATGGCCACGTCCACGCCCATGCCTTCGGTCATTGCGCGAATTCGTTCTGCGCCATCGCCTTTGCTGTTGTTCACAATCTGCGTTGCGCCAAGCAGACGGCCGGTCTCCAAGCGATTGTCGTCGTGGTCGACAAGGAAAATCTCCGCGGGTGAAAACAGTTGCGCCGCGAGTAGCGTCGCCAAACCGACCGGCCCCGCGCCGATGATGGCGACGGACTTGCCCGGCTGGACATTCCCGCTGCACACGCCGCATTCGTAGCCCGTCGGCAAGGCGCAACTCAACATCACCGCGCTTTCATCCGGGACGCCCGGCGGCAGCACGTGCAGACCGTTGTCGGCGAAGGGCACGCGCACGAATTCCGCCTGCGTGCCGTCGATACTGTTGCCCAATAGCCAACCGCCGTGCCGACAGTGCGACGGCATTTGTCGCTTGCACGCGCTACACCGTCCGCACGAGGTGATGACCGAAATGACGACGCGGTCGCCCACGTGCACATCCGTCACCATCGCTCCCACTTCCTCGACGATGCCAACGCCCTCGTGTCCAAGCACGCGTCCAGCGTCAACTGCGGGCACGTCGCCGTGCAGAATGTGCAGGTCCGTGCCACAGATCGACGTCGCCGTGATCCGCACAATCGCGTCCGTGGGTTCCTGCAGGCGCGGCCGCGGGTGGTCCTTCCACGCGATGCGGTTCGGTCCCTCGTAGACCAGGGCTTTCATCGTTCGGTTGCTTTCTGTGTGCATCTGTTTCTCCGTTTTCTGGCGTTTTCACGTCAAGTTGTTGATGGCCGCCATCGCTTTCCCCGCACTTTGCAGCGACGGCGAACAGTCCATGCGACCGGTGTGGACTTCGATCAGCACGAGCGTTTCGCACTCGGCGGCGCGCTCCAGCGCAGTCTCCAGTTCGCCTTCGGTCCTCACGTCGAGAGCCAGCCCGCCGCCGCCAAAGGCGTCAACCAAGGCGTGGTACTTCCACGGTTGCAAGTCGTTGTAAGGATGGTCGCAGATGACGCGCTCGATCGTGTAGCCGTCGTTGTTCAAGAGGAAGATGATCGGTCGCAGATGTTGGCGGAGCAGCGTCGATAGTTCCTGACACGCCACCTGGAACGCGCCATCGCCGATGAAGAGGACCACACGCCGCTCCGGTGCCGCCATCGCCGCGCCCAGGGTTGCGCCCAGCGTGTAGCCGATGGCGCCGTAGAACGTCTGGCCGATGAACGTCGCGCCTTCGGGCATGTGGAGTTCGGCGACGCTAAACAGGGAAACGCCCGTTTCCGCGAGCACAATCGCGTTGTCGGCAAGAAAAGTGCCAACCCGGTCAAAGAACCGTTGTTCGGTGAGCGGGTCTTCACTGACAGGTGGTTCCAGCGCCATGCGAACGTGCGGCATGAACGCCGCGGGGGCGAGCGGAGCCATCTTGCGGGCAATCCCGGCCATGCAATCGCGCAGGGACACATTCAGGAAGTTCTGCTGGCGCACGCGCACGGTGCCGTGCCCCACTTGAATCGTGCGCGCATCGTCGAGGTGCGTGGTAAAGCCGCCGGTGTTGAAGTCGGTCAGCCACACGCCCAGTTCCAGCACGCAGTCGGCTTCCGCCACACGGCGACGCACGGCTGCAATGCTGCGATCCCCTTCAAAGAGCCCGCAGTACTGCGGGTGGGTCTCGGAAAGCACCGTCTTGCCCATCATCATCGTCACAAACGGCAAGCCGGAGGCCG
The DNA here is from genome assembly GCA_903896545.1 of uncultured Myxococcales bacterium. Lineage (GTDB taxonomy): Bacteria > Myxococcota_A > UBA9042 > UBA9042 > UBA9042 > CAIYBN01. The sequence goes on from CAITYF010000165.1 coordinate 5,110, forward strand.
CGAGTAGCGCAGCGAATTCGTCTTGCAGCTTGCCGCGGATCAACTCCACTCCCGCGATGATGAGGGGACGCTGCGCCTTTGCCAGCGCCGCGACAACGGCGTCCACGGCTTCGCGCAGCGGTTCGGGACTGCTCGCTTCCGGCTGGGGAAACGGGAATGGCCCTGGCTGTTCGCACGCCATCAGCGCGACGTCGGACGGCACACTGAAGTAAACTGGCCGCTGGTGAACGAGGCACGCAGTCAGCACGCGGTCTATCTCCGCGGGCGCTGTCTCCGCTGAAGCGAGCTGCGTCGACGCGGTCGTGATCTTCTCGAAGATCCGCAGCGGAATCTGATAGTCCCCGAGGGTGTGATGCAGCAGAGCGTGGGACGCAAACTGCGCGGTCGCTGGTGAACCGACGATAAGAACGACAGGAATGCGCTCAGCATAGGCTCCGGCGATGCCGTTCAACGCGCTCAATTCGCCGACGCCAAAGGTCGTTGCGACGGCGCCTACGCCGCGGATTCGCGCATACCCATCAGCGGCGTACGCTGCGTTGAGTTCATTGCACGTACCCACGTAGGTCACGTCGCTCTGCAGGAGCTGGTTGAGGAAACCAAGGACAAAGTCGCCGGGCACGCCAAAGATGTGGTCGACGCCGATTTGCTTCAGACGGACGAGCAGGTAGTCGCTCACAGTGAATGGACCAGACATCGGGCACCTCGGCTTGGCGTTCAATGGACGTACACGCGACGAGGGGAGCCGCGCGATGAAGCGACAACTCCCCTCGCGTCGTATTCGACTACGGGTGAGCGATCGTTAGCTGAAAGACCTGATACGAAGTCACGCCGCTCAGTGAGTTGGTCAAGATGATGTTGCGCTTCTTCGGCGTCGTCAGGTCCAGTCCGACCAGCGTCAACTCGGCCGCGCCGATGTTCTGCGCCGCGCCGGGAGTCATCGTCACGCGCGTATTCACCGCCAGATTGAACGCTGTTTCCAAGCTCGCATACGTCGGCGGCGAACCGGCAGTGTCCGCATCGACCGCATATTGTTGCGCGGCGACTGTGCCTTGCTTCAGAATCAAGGTTCCCGTCGCGGACTTCACCAGATTATGCGCGTCCACCTTGATGACGAGGCCCGTCAGCGATAGCGTCGCGTTCGGCGCGGGCACGAGCGCTGCGGTCGCCGTCGAGACGACGACGTTGTAGCTGGCAATGGTCGTCACATCCGTCTCACTGACGGTGTCAGAGTACACCATCTGCAGCACCATATCCGAGGTGAAAAGCAGGTCTGGTTGCAGGCGGAAATTGGCATAGAATTGCGTCGGTCCAGCCGCGACGAGTGAGAAAGCCACGCCTTGAGCCGCGTACACCGACGCGAGGACAAAGGGCGCCGCTGGCTTGAACGACTGGCTTGTCGTCGCCGTTCCCGATTTGACCTCCGTGACTGAAAGCACGCAGGCGGCATCGTTGGAAACCACGGTCAACGCGGTTTCTTCGGCACCGAGGACGTACCCATTGAGCGCCAGCGTCCAAGTCCCCGTACGCGCCGTGCACGTGGCTCCGTAGCTGCCCTTCACCGCGAGAATGGAGTTGGTCGTTAGCGCCGCGGAAACCCGGTCAAAGAGTTCCACACGTCCAGACACGTGGTCTACCGGCGTTTCAGTGGTTGTTGTACACGCACCGATGGCCAAGACCATGAATGAAATCAAGGTTCGCGCGGCGGTTTGCTTAAAACTATGCATGAGAAAATCCTGTGGCGGCGAACAGAAATCGGCCGCAAAGTGGAGCGTGAGTGGCCATCCAGGCCGACTCAGCGCGTCAAGGAATACTCGACAGCACCATGGAAGCAGCGAATTCCTTCGCGACCATGAGATAAGTCAGCTGCGTTCTTGCAAGGACTCTAACGGTCCGGACGGCCGCCGACTCTTCGCTTCGAAGCCAGCGCTGTCGTCGCTTTTTCTAACAACGGTGAGTACTTGACACGCGACCGTGGGCCGCTAGCTTGGCCATGAGCCGATCGCCGCAATGCAGCGTAGTAGCACGTCCTCCACCGCATTTCCGGAGATTCACGTTTATGCCCACACATCAGCCAGTCGTCATCGAACTCATCCAACTTCTCTCGGATCGGCCAGACCTTGCGGTCGCCTTGCGCGCCTCAGTCGCCGCGGCGAAGCGGCCTGGCATCACGCAGCTGCATGACTACTATGCCTTTCTCGACAAAATGGTGACCCTCATTCCCGAAGACCGCACGCTGAACCGCTTGGTCAACAAATTCTTCTACCTCGTCGATCAGTCACCGGGCGGCGTGCTCAAGTCCGACGCCACATTTCAGCGCTGGACCCACCGCTTCTGCGAAGATTGGGGGGCGTTCCTCGACACGCCGGAGTCCGCCAAAGACATCGCCGGCTTCTTCCCCGACCCCGCCTATCACGTCAGCGATTACTACGTCGCACCAAGTGGTTGGCTCACATTCAACCAGTTCTTCGCGCGGCAGGTGCGACCGGGGCGGCGTCCCATCGACGGCTTCGGCGACGAGGTCAGCGTCGTTTGCCCTGCGGACAGCGTCTACCAAGGTCACTGGACCATTGACACAGACTCAAAGATTACTGTGAAAGGGCTCACTTGGTCCGTTCTGGACCTCCTCGCCGGGAGCCCGTTCAAGGACCGATTCGTGGGTGGCGTCTTCACCCACGGGTTCTTGAACGTCAACGACTATCACCGCTTCCACGTCCCAGTGAGCGGCATCGTCAAGGAAGCCCGCAAGATTACGGGGCGCGTCATGATGGACGTCATCGCCCTGCCCGACGGTTCACTGGACGCCGTCGACGGTACCGGCTACCAGTTCACGCAAGACCGCGGCTTGCTCGTGCTCGATTCGCCTGTGGGACTGGTCGCCGTTCTTCCCATCGGCATGGCGCAGGTTTCGTCGGTCACGCTCACGGCGGAAGTCGGTGCCAAGCTCTTCAAGGGCCAGGAATTTGGGTTCTTCATGTTCGGCGGCTCCGACATCGTGATGCTGTTTGAATCCGGCAAAGTGTTGTTGGATGCGAGCATCGGGACACACTACAACCAAGGTCGGCAAATCGGGCACGCAATCGAGCGGAGTTGAACCGAGACCGCATGCAAAATGTTGGACTGGCGTTGTCGCATCGCGCGGTGCTTGTCGGCGCAGTGCGGCCAAAATCTTCAAAATCATTTCAAAATAGCGCTTGACGCGGTGCGCCAATGGGGCCACCGTGCATGCGCACAGCGCGATTTGCCCGGTCTGCTTTCCAGTCATCCGAGTTCAAGCTGTTGTACGCAGTCTGCCGTTCGCTCCTTCGCGTTCTGCCACTTTTGTAGGATCCGAGGTGAGTCATGTTGTTGGCATTTAGCAAGTATCACGGTCTGGGCAACGATTTTGCCTTCGTTGATGCGAGAGACCTCGACATCACGTTTCCAGGTCAGCTGAGTCAGAAAATCTGTGACCGCTACCGCGGTGTGGGCGCAGACGGTGTGCTCGTGTGGACCGGAACGCTGAACGAGCCGGAGATGACCGTCATCAACGCCGACGGCGGCATCGCGCACATGAGCGGGAATGCCTTGCGGTGCTTCGTAAAACACGTTTTGGACCGTCACTTGCCGCAAATCAACCAGCTCGACGTGCTGACCGGCATCGGGCAGATGCATTGCGCCGCGACGCGCGACGAGAACGGCAGCGTCGTGACGGTGACCGTGCGAATGGGTAGCGTGCAGGTGGCGCCGGTCGCCATCCCCGTCGACCTCGCGCTGGCAAATGCGCCGGTACAGCTGCGGGAACGCGCGGTGACGGTGACTGCCGTGAAGTTGGACGCGCCCCACGTGGTGACCTTTGACAAGATCGCCGACGATGAGCGCGCCGCCATTGCGCCCCTTTTGGAACACCACCCTTTGCTGCCAGAACCCGCCAACGTGGCCTTCGCGCAGCTTCTACCTGGCGGGCCACCGCGAATGCAGGTCGACGTCTACGCGCGCGGATCGGGCTGGACAACCGGTTCAGGAACGGGAGCGCTCGCAGCCGCGATTGTCGCCGTTGAATCGGGTCGGATGCCGCGCGACCGCGAAATTGCCGTGAAGTTGAAAGGCGGCTGGGTCTCCGTCCGCGTCGGCGAGGACAACGGCGCGACGATGCGCGGACCCGCTGTGCACGTCTACGATGGCACAATCAACATCCCTCGGCTCCTTGCCGGCGAAGCGTAGCCGGAAACGGCGCGCGCTCCCGGCATTGTCATGAATGGTTGATTTTTCGAATCAGTCATTAGATTAACCCATGATTCGCTCGCTACCGACTGTCAAATCAGAAACTTCGCGAACACATCTCCGTGTTATCGAATACTTAGGCAACTCACCGCGGCAGAACACGGCGAATCTTCGTGACTGTCCAAGCCCGCGATCGGCTTGACAATCCCCTCTGGCCACCTAGCTTGACTTTACGGTGGTAACGGCCAGGTTGGTCTACCCAAACCTCTTGTGAAGACGAATGAATCGGCGACCGCGCTGGGAGCGGAAACGCGTGTGCGTTTCCTTACTTCAGCGCGGCCAGTGTTCTCGCGCATTTGCCACGCGCGCCATGGCGTCCAGCAGAGGCAAATCGCTTTGCCAGACGCTGCCCTAGCCGCCAACTTGAAGGCGGAAAGAAGACGTCGCGTCTTCGGAGATATTTCCAATGAAAAAGCCTTGGTTTCTTCTATTGTGCCTGCTGGCCTATCCAGCATTGGCGTTTCCCCTGGACTTCTGTCACCGGCTCCCCAAATCCGCCTGAATCCGGTGAATTCCGCATCCGCCGCCATCCCCGGTCTCACGCCTCCACTGCAGGCCGCGTCTTCGCGTTGCGCCGCCCGACGTTTCCCGCGCGCCTCTCCTTGGCCTCCCGC
>CAITYF010000166.1 GCA_903896545.1 uncultured Myxococcales bacterium
TGCAGGCTTCCAGCTTGCCCTGTGTGGCGCTGAACTTCAGCTCGACGTGCGGGTGGGCCCCTTCCGTCGTAACGTCCTTCCAGTGCAAACCGAACGCCTCGCCCGGCCGACAGCCCGTGTACGCGATGAACGACAGCTCCGCGAAGCGCAGGGGCTGATGCACCTCGACCGCAGCGAGAAAGGCCTCTACCTGCGGGCGCTGCAGGGTTCGGTGTTCACGCACTCGTGGCACGAAAACCTCTGGCGGCGCAACGCGGTAGGTTGGGTCGGCCAATCCGTAGTCCGCCGCGGCATCGCGCAAGACCAGACACAAAATGCCCCACCAGCCCATCACCGTGGCAGCGGCATAGGGCTTGCCCGACTTCTGCACGTGCTTTTCCGCCCAGCCAACCCACTTGTTGATGGTCATCCGCGTCACAGCGTCCAAGGGCAGCGAGCCGAGGTCGCGATTTCCAGCCACTAGAACCGGCAGGCAATGCGTCTCCAGCCGATGCGTCCACTCCTTGATGACGCCGCTACGGTTTCGAGCGGCCTTGTTGTGCGTCCAGGTCTTGCAAAAGGCTGCCACGGTAGGGATTTCCCGGGCTGACACCGGTAGCTGGTCCTGCGGCACCGCCAGCAACTGGTCCTTGAGGTCCGCCGCCAAGCGCATTGCGTCCGCCTCCTTTGCCCCGGCCGGAAGCATCTGGCGCTTGACGACCTTCTTGCCGTCCTTCAGCACTGCGACCTGGACGAACAGCTTGCCGTCGGTCGTTCTGAACACGTTGGTGTACTTTGTCTTTTTGCCCTTCATTGAGATTCTCCTTCATGTAATTGTTCAGGGTTTCCAGCGAAAAGAGATAGGTGCCGCGGCGTCCTGACTTGCCGTCCGGCACCAGCCAGCCGCGCCGAACAGCAGCGCGAATCGAACTGCTGCCGCCAAGATGCAGGCGCCGTGCAGCCTCCTCGGTGGTGAACAGGGCCGGGATGCCGTGGGGCGAGGCGACGGCAGCGTGCTCGTCGTGGTGACCAGGTGCGTCTACCAGTGTGAGGTGGCTTCTACTCGGCTTGGTCTCGGACGAAACTGCGCGGCTGGAGGCAACTATGCGTCGTTGATACGTTACAGGGTCATCGCTGGCGCTCTGCGGGTTCGGTGGAAGGTCCGCAGCAACCGCCGCGAGCCCGGATGTGCTTGCGCGTTGTGCGGGCGTGGACATGGTCGCCTCTTCGGAAAAGCTGGAAGTGCTGTGGCCGGCGTGCACCGGCGCAACACGGGTTGATGGATAGCTGACAGGTTCAGCAGCGTCCTTATTCCCGATTTTTAAGGGCATTTTGCGGATGTGTGCGCCCATAATCGGGGCATCAGCATCGGTGGGCGTCGTGGTCGTGTGCGCTATGTTGTCGCTGCCCACATCCGGCAGCGGCACGGCGATGAATTCAGGCGTGGTGATGTTGCTGGCGTTGGTCAAAGCAGGCCTCGTTGCTCTGCACACGCCGGAATCGCGTGAGCAAGGTCGAGGCGGGCTTGAACCGCCGAGTGCTGCGCCGGCAAACAGCCGGTGCGTCGGGGCGGATGCTACAGGCGCGTCAGCGAGAGTCCAAGCGACTTTTTGCGGGGTGCGTGGCTTGGTCGGTGCCAAGGCGAGCGGTGCCGACTGCGATTAGCCGCGCGTGCAGAGGCGCGACCGAGCGACCTTGCCCGGCCTGCTGCGGCAGCGGTGGCGCCTTTTACCCGTTTGTGCAAGAACGGCGCTGTCGGCGCGCGCGTCTCGGCGTGACGTCAGCGTCGTGTACGTGGAGGTTGCCGTGGCTGAAGGTGTCGAGGACAAGCCGGTTTGGGGCGCGAAGCACTTCTACGGCAAAGGCTTGGAGTTCGAGCGCCTAAGCGACGTAGCAGACCGGATTGCTGTGCCACCGGAACTCGTTGCCCGACGAGCACCAAGGCTCTGGCTCCGCGTCGAGCCCGATGAAGTCAAGTGGCTTGAAGCGTACGGAGCTGACGCTACGCCCCCGCCACTGCCGGCGAGGAAGGGGCCGCAGCCGCAGGTGCCGACTCCGACGTTGCCGGAGACGCCTGACCCGCCGCTCTATGTTGTCGTCCAGGTCAGCGTTGACGAGAACAACGCCGTGGTCTCCAGCAACGCCGGCGTGATGGTCTCAGTGGCCCACAGTAGCGCAGAACGAGACTATTGGCGTGGCGAGCTCGTACAACCTCGGGAGGTGCCTGTCGGCGATTTTTGTCTGGATAAGGATTTCGGCAAACGCATCACGCCGCGTGCGGGTAAATGGGCCAGCGAGATGCCTAAGTCCGCGCCCCGGTCCGCACCTGTGTCGTCGGACACTGCAAAGCTGGATGAAATTTTGGCCAGGTTGCCGGCAAGCGTCGAGCCACAACCCGTGGCCAGGCCAGATACTCAGCCGCCGCCCACGCCACCTGGTGCGACCGATGCGCTTGTCGCAGACCACGACCTGGTCATCGTTGAGGCTCTGGTCCGCGTCGCCTTCCTGCCGCCGGAGAAGTTGACGTCGTTAAAGAAGCTCAAGTGGATGGTGCGTTCCCGCGCGAAGGGCTCCGGCGCGAAGGGCGCCAGCGCGAAGGGTTTCCACCCGAACTACAGCCTCATCGCCCGATTCGTGTGCGAGGAGATATCGCGTGGACCGCGGAAGGCATACAGAACGGCCCGAGTCGCGGACCGCGTGCCGGGAAAAAAAGAGCGCAAGAGCCCTGACGGCTACGGTAAGGTGCAGGTCAGCAAACGGCTGTCCGCGGCGTACGACGCGCTTGTGGGCAAAGGCACATCCGACGATGCCACGATGCTGTCCTTCGCCGCCCTGTGCTTGTTTGCTGCGGCGTCCGACCACACTCAAGCTGTCGAGCCGCCTGCCGCGGATGTCCTAGCGCGCGAACTACACGCGACGCTGCGCCAGAAGAAGTCCGGCGTTGCGATTTCCAACGATACCCTGCGCGACATCCTGCTGGACGCCAAAGCGTACTGGTCCGCAGCGGAAAATGTTGTGTCCGCAGGAGGTTAGCGTCCTCAGCCCCGTTTTGTCCAGGCGGTCGTCGCCGCAAATGCCGAGCAATTTTTTTCCGTCGGCGCACCTAGTTTTGTCATCGCCGTGTCGGGTGAATGACAAAATCTGACTTGGACCAGTCGGCCGCGACACTTACGTTTTCGCCTGTGCAATGGTCGCCGACCGGTCGAGTTCTGTCATCGCCCGACGAGCATCATGACAACAGAAAACCCTTTAGTATAAGTGGCTTAGCTGGACTGTGCTCGTTGACATCAGGGCGCCTTCGGGCGTACTTCTGCTCTCGCATGGGGCCCGTTGCTCCAGCACAGCAGCGGGCGCGAGCCCGCCGCAAAGGAGCCAGAGTGACTACCGACATCCAGATTGTCCGTCTGCCAAAAGTACGCGAAATAACAGGGAATCTGTCCGCAAGCACTATCTACCGCCTTGAAAAGGCAGGAGATTTTCCACAGCGCGTGCGCCTTGGGAAGAATTCTGTCGGGTGGAACCTCGCGGCCGTTGCCGAGTGGGCCAAGAACCGTCAGCCCGTCATCACGAAGCAAGAGCACAACACGACCGACCGCGGGTGAGCCTGCGGTTCTACTGCCGCTCGTGGCTGGCCAAGGTGGGCAGTCACGGCGACCGCGGGCGTGCGCGCGGCGCACGTTGCGTAGGAGGATACATGTCTAGCCATAATGGAGAGTTGAAGGTTGGCGTCGACGTGCCCAACCCCAACGGTGAGGGGGGGGCCGGCGAAGCTGTTGCACTCGAGCCGGCGAATGACAGTCCGGTGGAAAACGTCGTCAAGGCGTACCTCACCGCGGACGCAGCGAGCGGCGAAGGCAGGCTGCAGGCCATGAAAGACTTCTTCTTTGCCAAACATGGCGACGAACTGGTGAAGGCGGCAGCCGAGTACAAGGACGACGACGACGTCAAAGCACTGCAGACTGACCAGCGCCTACGGGCCATCGGCGCGACCAAAAAGACGGTCCAGAATCACATGCGGGCCGCGCTAATGGACCGGCATTTGCCAGAGGCGCTGCAGAAGCAGGTGACTCTGGCGCACCGCGTGAAGCTACTGGCGTTCGAGACAGAACCTCGCCGCCTTGTGGAACTCGCGCAACATGTCGTCGATGGCAGCCTGACCAGCTACCAACTTAAAGGGCTGATTGAACAGGCGCCTCCTCCGCCGCGAGCCACGCGGACGGCGACCATGAAGCAGGTTATGAAGGCCCTGACGAAGGCCGTGGCGGATTTTCGCAGTATCACGAATAAAGACGAGGAGATAGGAAAGCTGAAGCCCGAAGAGAAGCAGAATCTGGCCGACCTCGTCACCGCTACGCAACAGCTCTTTGAGTTGATTGAACAGGAAGTCGTGCCACCAGAAGCGACGGGTAAGAAGCAGCGTGGAGCAAAGGCGGCGAAGGGCAGCGAAACAGGTTTCGCGACGGCGCCAGGCGTGGCGTCGACTGCTCCGACCGGTGGCGTGGTTCCGCCGGATGAGCGGGCGGACTTGGACAAAATCGATGCCCAAGCACGCGGCGGTCGCTCCGCGGCGGAAGCGGTTGGTCAAGTGGAACTGCCATTTGGACCCGGCGCCACAGAACCACCGGCCATCGATGCGCCGCCCGTCGGCGCCGGTAGTGGCGAGCCCGAAAGTTCGGAAGCCAAGGCGAAAACCGCTGACGTGCCCCGTGTCACGGCATCGCCGGATACGGCGCCAAATCGGCGTTCGGGTGGCAGACGCGTTTCGGCCAAAGAGGTTGCCGCGTTCCGCAAGGCTAACCGTGACGATGACGACGAATAGCGACAACTGGATGTCTGGATGCAGGTAACGGCCGACGCACAGCACGCGAGTGCTCCAAAGCGGCAACAGTGCAAGGAAGCTGATGAAATGCTGAAATTCCACCACAAGACAACCCAGAAGGAGGTCATGGCGATGCTGGTGGCGGAGCGGTATTCGCCTGTCGCAATCCAGGAAATTGGTCGCTTCAACAAGAATGCAGCAGTTTTTGTCCGCCCGTCCGGTCTTGGCATCTGCGTCGGCAATGACCTCATCGGCGCCGAGTGGGGCGAAATTCTGGTCGTGGATGATGACGAGCTTTCCTTCATGGACCTCAAAGAGTTCGGCGATACCTACGCGCGGGGGCCAGGCGGGCAGAAGCAGCTCCACCCGCCAGCGACGAATGCGGCGTCGCCGCCAACAGTGCGCTTGCTCGGCAAGCCGCCCGGTGCACGGTCGACTCCACAGGCTATGAACGTGCCCGTCGAGGGCATCACGTCCGGCAAGGTGGTTGTTCGCCGCCTTGTTCGCACCCGTACTACGCGCCCAGTGGACAGCCGCAAGGACGCCCAACAACCCAAGGAGGACGGCTCGGCAGGCTAGCCGCAGCGTATCTACAAGGAAATGCCGCGTCGTCTGACCGAAGGCGAGGCTGAACTACCAAGCGCAGCAAAGAGGCTGCGCACATTACGCCAGCGCGTTCCAGACACCGGCATGTTGCCGGTGAAGGACGCGAGGGAACATGGCCGTCTACCAGTGGCACCTACTACGACAACGGAGATAGCGGTACGCCGCACGTGGAGACTGACAATGGTTACGAAGAAGCAGAAAATCCTTCAGCACGTCATTGATTGTGCTAAGGAATTGTACTGGGAAAGCGTCAACGATGAGCCCCCGGCCTCGCACGACATGCTCTTGCGCGAAAACACGAACTTTCAGGTCCAGGACCGCGGCGGGCGCTACCTGCACATCAAAATCTATGAGTACGAACTGAAATCGGGGCCAGGCGAAGTCTGGGGCGCCACCGCGGAAGAGAAGGAGTTGATGCGATTTCGGCGCTTTGACTTCACCAACTCGGAACGCGCGTGGGGCGCGTTGACGTTGTTCTTGTCGGACGGCGACTATTCAGAAATCGACCGTCAAATTCATGAGAAGCTCGAAAGAAAGGCGAGAAAGCGCGCTCAAAGCCCCGGAGCAGCAACTCCCTGACAGGCCTGACGGACTCGTATTCGGCGTCGCGGGTCCGGCATGTGTGGTGCCGGGCCCGCGACGTCGGTGCGGAAGAAATGAACTGAACGACGCAGAACTCAGGTCGATACGTCCGAACCTGCACGGCGCTGCCCATGCGGCACGCACACTACGGTCCCTGCGCTGGTTCCGCCGACAACAATGTCGATGGAACCGGCACGGGGCGTCCGCCCAAGAGCGGCAACAACAACGACCGAGACCGCGACAGGGCGCACTAAGTGCAAGCGATGCACGCGCCAGAAGGTGACCAGATGAACGACCAGCCAGAACACGACCTACAACCAGGAACGACGTCAGGATGCGCGCTGGACGACCTCGATGCCTTCCGACTCGATGGCGACTACGCCGCGCGCGCGCTTACCCGACGGGTGCGCCACGTGCGCCTGTTTCTCACCAAGGAGCTGAAAGACCGCTGGGTTCACATCCAGCCGCTGGACACTGGCCGCGCTACAATCGGTGTCTTGGAGCATGAAGGCGTGCTCCACCTGGTGGTGAGGCACATGATGCCGGCCCTCAAGGCCCACCTGGGCCACGGGTTCATTCACGCAATCCTGACCACGCAGGGCGAACTTGGCCTGTGGTGGCTACCGCGCCGCTGGCCCGGCAAGGCGCAATCGTCGTGGAATGACAGCGCTGTTGAAATCGCCACTGCGCACGCCGGGGAGTGCGTCCGCCTGCACTCTGTGACCGGCGCAAACGTGTACGAGGTGGAAGTTGCGAACGCCGGTGCGACGCCGGCACCGCAATGGCCGGAAATGGACCTGCTCGACCTGCTGGGTCGCGCTTTCGGCAGCCGTGTCATTGGCAGCGAGGACCACCCAGTGGCGAAGGCGCTGTTGGCTCCGGCGCGCGAACCATGAATCGTCCTAGACAGTTCCACCGCTTGTTGTTCGCCGACGCATGTGCACATGGGCCACCCGGCGAGCTGCCGACCCCGCTGGCACTGGTTCTGCACGATGCAGACACGGGCGAACGTGTGCTGATTGGTGCTGCGGACTGCCAAGCGGCATGGTCGGACGCGGTAGACGCTGACACGCTTGTCGTTTGTTTGGACGCCGAAAACGTAGGCAAGGCGCTGACCTGCTGGGGTCTTCCGCGGCCGCGCCACCTTGTGGACCTCGGTGTCGAGGCGCGCATGCACCTCAACGGGCTGACGCCGTCGTCGATTGCGGACACTGTGCTGGCGCTGACGCGGTTTGGTGTGGCGCGCGCACCACTCATCCACGACGTCATGCTGGAGCGGAAACTGCACGGTCACGCTCTCGACGACGACGACTATCGGCGTGTGGTAGCACTCATCCACACCCGTCTGGACTGTACCTTGGATTTGTGGGCAGCGATGGGCGACATCGATTTGGCACATGCGCTTCTGCGCGGTCGCTACCTCAAAACCGTTGCGACGACGGGGTTGCGTGGCTTGCCGGTGGACGCGTCGACTCTCGCGGCGCTGGACACGCATCACGTCGAGCTGCTTCACGCAGCGGTCGCAACCGCTCCATCGGCACCTGACGGCATCGGTTTCTACGTGCACACCGCTGACGGCGTGAAGTTCCGGGCATCTGCGCTACGTCACATCGCGCAGCACGACCCAGACTGGCCGGCAGACGAGGACGGTCAGGTTTCTCTGGCAAACAAGGCGCTGGACGCGGTGGAAGCCTGGCACCCAGAGCTGCGTGGTCTGGCTGTTGCGCACCGTCGTGTGGATGGCTTGATGTACCGCACACTGCCCGTGGGGTCTGATAGCCGACACCGTTACGCTCAAAGGCCGTTTGCATCGACCACCGGGCGCAACCAGCCGCTGGGTCGTGAGGCGCTACCGATGCAGGCAAAATGGCGGCGCAACATGGTCGTGGCACCACCGGGCCGCTCCCTCATCGTCGTCGATTACAGCAGCGAAGAACTGGCCATTGCTGCAGCACTGTCAGGCGATGAACTCATGCAGCAGGTCTACGCCGCTGAAGATTCGTACATCCGTCTGGGCCAGCTTGTTGGCGCCATTCCCGCCGGTGCGACTAAGGAGAGCCATCCACGCGACCGCGGTATCTTCAAGGTCGTGTCACTTGCAGTCCAGTACGGCGGCGGGCCCGGCATGGTCGCGAAGGCGACGGGGCTCTCGCTTCAAGACGCCAGCGAGCTGCTGGCGCGCCACCATCGGATGTTTCAGCGCTTTTGGGCGTGGTCGGAAGCGGCGGTCAACGAGGCCTTGCTCACGTCGAAGCTGCAAACAGTGTTCGGCTGGCAACGGCAAGTCGAGGCAGGTACGTCTGTGCGGACGTTACGCAACTTTCCAGCGCAGGCCAACGGTGGAGAAATACTACGCCTTGCGGCAATTGGCATCGCGGAGGCAGGCCTGGACCTGTGCGCAACCATCCATGACGCCTGCGTGGTCGAGGCCGCGGACAATGACGTTGACGCGGTCGCAGCAGCCGTCAAGCACCACATGGTCAACGCCGGTAAGGTCGTGCTCGGAGGCTTTGAGCTCAAGGTCGATACGCAGGTAGTTCGCACCGGGCGTCGCTGGCGCCAGTCGGCGGCGGGAGAGGACATTTGGCGCTGGGTTGTCCAGCAGCTCCATTTTGTCGGTGTTGACGTTCCTGACCCCTGACCATTTGGGCAGGTCACCCCTGACCTTTTGGGTAGCCCTGTCTATACCTTTAGAACTAGGAGAGAAAGGATGAAGCCCCGGAACCAAAGCCTACCTGCCGCTACCCAGCTCAGTCTGGCTGACCTGACCTTGCCAGCGGAAATGGTGGACGAGATAGGCTACGCGGAGCCGAAGGCGATTGGACAACCTCCACCTGCCGGAACTACATGGCAGAAAGTCCGTGACGACCGCGCCCCGCGCGGCGCTGCCAAGGCTTCAGTCTCGCGTAATCCAGCGCGTAAGCCTCGCGCGAGAGTCAATGGTCACTTCCTCTACGGTCCGGTGTCGATGACTTGGTTTCGGAAAGCGTACTCGCTCTGCCCGGGTGCGCTGATTGTCGCGGTCGAGCTGGAGTGGCTGCGCGGGATGGCCCTACGGCACAGCCAGGTAGATTTCAACCAAGCGCATGTAGCGCGCACTGTGGACGTCAGCGCCAAGGTCATTCGTGACGGTGTTCGTGCGCTGGAGGCTGCCGGGCTCATCGTTGTGTCCCGCCCGCCAGGCAAGAGGCTGTCCGTCGAGTTCTGCGACCGGGACGCGGGTGCCGACTTGCCTACGCCCGGCGTGCAACCGCCGAGCGGTGAAGCCACTGTGTCCGTCGATGACGACGCTGTCGGCAGTGACCTCGACAACGCCGGTGGTGGAATTTAGGCACTCGTGGCCCTGTGCGGCGCGATGTCTTCAGGTCGCTTGAAGGTATAAGGTCTTGCAGTTGGTGGCCATGTCGTCGTCTGCACACGTCGCGGCGCAGTCCCTTTTTGTGTGTTCGCCGCTGACAGCGTGTTTGTCCGGCGCCTTGCCGCCGTCCGACTTGCCAAGAGATTTGTCCTGCGCAAAAGCCCGGTACAATGGTAAGCGAGCCGCACTTGACGCGACCGGAGAAGGATTCCGATGCACCGTCCCTACTTCCGCCCGCCGGCAGCGTGGCGAGACCCCGTGCCACAGCCAGTCGAGGCGCCAGCTAAGCGTGCTTATACGAGCCGATGCGCAGCGCCGGTGTCCATGACCGTGGTCAGCGAGTTGCTCGGCTGCCACGCCGCGAGCGCGTACCGCGGTACCAAGCGCTTTGGCGTATCAGCGTGGGTACGTGCGCGCCTTCGTGAGCGACTGACCCGCGGCGCCAACTATGCCGTCGGTTTTGAGCTTCAACGCACAATCCGCTTCAACAGCGCCGTCGTGGAACGCGACGCTCAGTTTCGTCTAGGGTCGCGCCGTGGTCATCAAGGCGAGCTTCCGGATGGACACGCGCTGGCGCGCGAGCTGGGCGTGCCTGACCACGACTCCTTCCTTGTCGTCTGGCTCTGGCACCTCCACGAGCTGGCCGATGAGCTTGTTTCTGCAGTGGATTCAGGACACTTGGAAGATTTGCCATGGCACCAGGCCGAAGCCTATATCGACAGGGCGGTGGTTCCGCGCGTGCGGATGCTTACACACGTCGACCCTAGCGCCGCAGCGCCGCCACCCAACCGCTTTGGCGGCCTGAAACGTGTTCAGTTGCTGCTGCGCGCGGTGGCATCAACCAACGACCTTGACCAAGAGTGGCTGCAGGTGGACTGGGCACGCGCAGCGTTGCTCTACCCGGAGTTGGCAGACTACGTGCCGGAGATTGACGCGCTCGATGACGTCGAGGCGTACATCAGCGGACCGACAGAGGCATGGCGCTCGATGCATATTTGATGCGCAGAGGTCCTGGGCCGTGACCAACGGCACAAACGCCCGGCAGAGTGTTCCCGGTACGCATCCGCGGTGGCAGGTCTCAGGTGTCGGACGGTCTCAGCGTTCCTACCCGGTAGGCCTTGCGCCGTTGACGGTCAGGCGTATGGTGCACCATCGCACACGCCGCACGGCACGGAGAAGAAGATGGCCACAACTACTACCGCAGTCTGGGAGCGGGACCGCTTCGTCCAGGTCAAGCTCGACATCGTCCGCAACAAAGCCGTCCGCGAGGTCGTCGCCGAGTATGGTGAGCCTGCCCACGAGCGGCGTACCCACCGCATCAACGTCGGCCTGCCGGTGAAGTGCGACGCCGAAGCCTTCGTGCTGGCGTGGTGGCATGTCAAGCGGCAATCCGGCGACACCGTCGCGGGCGAAGGACTTCGGTATCACGACGAGCGGTTTCTCTACATGGAGCCCATCGCTGCGGTGATGTTGCGCGTGGCGGTGGCGGCGTCTCTCCGCCAAGTGCCGGTAACGGTGCTGTCGTTGGCGCTGTCGTCGCACGCGACGCCCATGAAGGCGCAGCTCGCGCTGCAGTTCCTCAAGCAGTCCGGCTATCTGGACGTGGTTGATGACGACGACACGGATGTGGACAACTGGAATGCGCCGGTGTTGGTGAAGGGCCTGTGGGTGCACGCGTTGACGGCGGCGGACAAGCTGGAGCGGCTGGGCAAGTCGATGACTGGCGACGGGATGGGCGGCATGCTGTACTGAGTTGCGCCGGCTCCAAGGGGCGTGGCGTTAGGCTGACGGGGTGTTGCGTTTCCCTGCGTGTCGGTCTCAGTTACGCTGTCGTTTCGACGTGGAATGGCACTCAATCCGGGGAAGTTCATGTACGGAATTGGCTGGACTGAGAAGCACTTTCAGACTTGGTTGCAGGCAAACCCAGCGCTTCCTGCGTCATCGCGTCACCCCCAAGGTGCGCTGCTCATTGTGCATGAAGCGGCGGCGTTTGAGCGATTGGTTGACCTCACGGCGGTGGACGGCGAGGGCAACCTGGTCCTCATCGAAGTCAAAAATGAGCGCGGCTCACGGTCCGCCATTGGACAACTGATTGAGTACGTTGCAGCCCACGAAGACTTGAAGCTGTTGGACTTGCGGGCCCCGGAGGTCCTGCGCGCGGAATTTCTGGCACTCTTTGGGAAGCCAATTGCGGAACTCACCGGCTGCGTGGAGGCGGTTGTGGTCGCACCCGAGTTCGACATCGCTTCGTTGGCGACGGTGCAGTATCTGAATCGCGCATTCACAACGTCGACTCGCACTGTTCGGTTTTCGCTGCTCAGGGCGACGCAGCATGGCGATGGCTTCCGGCTTCTCTACGACGACAGAACCTTCATCCGCGCTAAAGACGTGCCCGTTGGCCAAGCCATGACCACGCCAACCGGCCGCGTTCTGGTGCATTTGGCGAGCAACGGTGCAGAAGTTCTTTGCTGGGAGGCATTCGTCGGCACACCGTCGGTCGCGAGCCGCAAGGCACGGGTGGAGGTCATCAAGGCGACGAAGCGAGTATTGGACAACCACGATGTTCGCGTGGACTTGACCAGCCTTGCGTGGCAGAAGCCCGGAGAGTCGGGGCCGTCAGCAATCCGAGCGGCGCGTGCAACGTGGGGCACCCAGTCGCTCGATAACACGTTGGTAATCCGTGCTCGACCCAAGAATTCCGCAACCCTAGACGCGCGCTCGCCAGCCTCGCTGGTAGCCGCGGGCTGGTCCCCGCTCGCGTCAGCACCTGCGGTTCTCGACGTGCTATGGCGATTGGCGAGAACCTAGTACTTGTGTCGTCTCACTTTCACTGTCTTTGAGGTCGGCATGGCCCGTACGCAACACCCGCTCGGCGTGCTTGAAGGCAAGTGGCAAAAGAACAAGAACACGTCGGTCAAGCCGCTGTTCGACCTGTTGTTCCACCGCCACTTCGACGACGAGCACGCCTATCATTACGAGATGTTCAACACCGAGGGCTCCTTCAAGCACGCGTTGAAGCGGCTGGGCCGTCAGGCCGGGCGCCACTACGTCTACATCGCTGCACACGGCTCGACCAAGCACATCTACGGCGCGGGCGACGCGCCTGTCCGCATCAAGGCCATCGCGTCAGTGCTGGACGAGCTGGCGGACGAAGGTGCGGTCTTGCACGGCATCTACTTCGGCACATGCTACGCCGGGAGCGAAGAAACGGCACAAATGCTGCTGCGCAGCGCCGCTGCCGACCGCGTGCAACTCCAGTGGGTCGCTGGCTATCCCGGCAACGCCGATTGGGGCGCGTCCTACGCCATCGACGGGTACTTCTGGGACCGCTACCTTGACCGTCTGATAACGCGGCAATCCCGCGCTGCCCTGGACGCGGCTGTGGCCGACTTGCGCGAGTTGATGCCGGGAGCACGCACGGTTGGCGGCTTTGACGTGTTCGTCCGCGACCGCGCGGGAGGCGTCAAGAGCCTGCTTTCAGCGTAAGTGTTCGTGGTTTTGGATATTTTCGCTGATACGCGGTTAACGTCGGATGAAACCGACCTTGGCGATGCCGCCGGTGCCGGCTATCCCTACAGGCGCAAAGCCTTCAGCAAATGCGCTGTTAATCCCCCCGTGCGGGCCGCTGCTCTGGGGTAGTGCAACGAATCGAGGTTCAACAACGTACTTGCCGTCCTGGTCGATGACTCCATATCGCTGTTCGTCCAATTTGCCGATTTGGACGAAGGCAAGCCCGTCCTTGAACGGCAAGGCATTCGTGAACTGGGCTGGAATTACGACCTTGCCGTTCGTGTCAATGTACCCCCAGCGGCCTCCATCCCCCGAGCCGATTCTGACGCAGGCACGCCCTTCGGAGAAGGTCAACGCCCGGTCGAAGCTGGCAGGAATCACCAACTCGCCCTTGACGTTGATGTACCCATCCTTCGTCGTGGGTTCATGCCCGACGCCCACAGGTGCCAGCCCGTCCGAAAAGTCCCCGCCATCCGAAAACCTGGGACTGATGACCTCCTGCCCAGTCTTGTCGATGAAGCCGCCAACGAGGTCGTCGCCGTTGTTGTTGTAAACCAATGCCATTCCGCCGGAAAACGAATGCGCGCTATCGTATTTCGCGGACACTGCCCAAGCGCCTGACTTGTCGATGTATCCCTTCTTCCACTTACCACTGGCCGCGGTCATTCCAACATCGGCTAAACCTTCGTGGAACTCGCCACATCCTTCAAATTGTGGGGCAATCACCATTTTCCCCTGTTTGTCGATGTAGCCGCACTTTCCTGTGTTGCCGCCAATGCTCACACCAGCCAAGCCCTCGCTGAACGCGCCGTGCCCGAACATCCCGAATGGGATTAAGACCTTGCCGGTCTTGTCGATGAAGCCAAACTTTTGCTGGCCGAAGTCCGCGAACACGTCGCCGGAATGGCCGCGACCCGTCCCTACGCACGCCAGACCGTCCTTGAAATCGTTGGCGGAGTCGTACTGCATCGGGACCACGAGTTGTCCATTCGTGCCGATGAACCCGAACTGCCCGCCCAGAAACGGGCCATTCCACACCAGCGCTAGCCCATCGGAGAATCCATTGGCCCCGTCGAACTGCGCCGGGATGCCGACTGTCCCGGTGTTCTCGGTGTTTTCGTATGTCGTCTTTTTTGGTGTCGGCGACGGTTTGGGCCACCATAGCCACCAGACTGCACCAACGATGACCGCTGCCGCAATCAACGTGAGGACCGCCGACAACCACCAGGGCCTGGGACTTGGCGAACTCGCGGGTGTAGTCGTGCCCGAAGGCTGCGTCTTGCCTCCGTTGACAGGTTTGGCGACGTCCTCATGGCAGTACCGACATCGGACTGCCTCGTCCTGGATTTCTTCCGCGCAGTATGAACACTTCTTCATGTTTCTCGCTCGCTCTTCGTGTCTGGGGATGATGAGCCGCGCGTCCGGCAGCCGGCGCGAGGCCGCCTGCGAGACACTGTGCTGGATGGTCAGCGCGGAGAAATGACGACCGGAACCACGGAGCCCGCCGACGTCGTGACGAGTCGTAGACATCCGTTGCGCGGACCTTCAAAACCCTGAAAGTAGCACCATTCTGGGCCTTGCCCCGTGAACTCCACACCTAGCACTGCGACTCCGGCCACGCTCTTGCACCGTTCTACCAGGGAGCCGCTGTCCGTTGAGGATTCGCCGGGATGGACGGCTAAACTCCTTCCAAACCAAGCTGTTTTTGCGAATCTGGCGTTGGTGCCCTCAAGCAAGACCGCCATCTTTGAGGTGCGCAGCCTTCCGCTCGCCTGAATAATCTCCACTCCGAGCATGAGGCTTCCCAATGGAACGGCTGTCCCATTCGTAAGTTCCAAAACGACCTCGCAAAGACCACCGCCGAGGCGCTTGAGCTCAGCGACCCTGATGAGCAACCGGCCAGAAGCCTGAGCCTTCGCAACCGGGTCGAGTTGTACGACAGGCGCTGGTTCCACCTGACCGTTCGTCGTCGTCGTCGCGCCCGATGCGGGTTTGGTCGGCAGTGCTGCGTCACCGACTGGCGACCGTCCAGCAGACGCTGACTTCGGCGTGGAAATTTGGGGTTGAATAAGCTGGAGTGCGCCAAAACCGAGACCGAGTGTCGCGCCAACTGCGAGCGCCACGCGTCCCCATCGAAATGCCGGCTTGTCCGACTGTCTTGTCACTGTATCTGCTTCGCCTTTCAATGGCCTCGATTGCCCCTGTGCTTTGGGGGCTTCAGCGGTTTCGGCCGCTGCCGGGCGCAGCACGGCCTCGTCATCGTTGAGCGACTCGCCGCAGTGTGTGCACTTTTGGGCATTTTCCTGAATCTCTTCAGCGCAGTATGGGCACTTTCGCACTAGTCCTCCATCGTTTCCCGTGACGTGACGTAGCAGTGTAGCCCACCTCAATCACGTGGCGGACGAACCTATGGCCAGGCACACCAGAACTGCGAGCACCGTCGCCGCCGCCGTCGCCACGAACGAGCCCGAGCTGCCGCGCCCGAACATCCCCGAGAAGAAAGGGAAAATCGCCAAGTAGACCGCAATCAGCACGCCAACGACCGTGGCGATGAGCCGGCCACACCCCGCGAGGGTTTGCTTGCTTTCCTGCGCAATCTGGCCTGAACTTTCGGGCACCAAGTCTGCGTGACAGTGCTTGCAACGGCTGGCGTCGCGGCGCACCGATTCCTTGCAATACGGGCACTGCCGGTCCATCAACCCCATCTTGCCCCCCTTGTCACCTCGGGCAACCATCCCGCGCCAGCGCCATTGCATCTGTCCGGCGCGTCACTCGTTGCGGCTCCGTCGGATTCGAGCTGCCAACTCGTTTGCGGCTGCCTCGAATCGGCCTGCCGCCTGCAACATGTCCTCGGAATAGGCGTTTAGCTCTTCGAGTTGCTCCGGTTTGAGCGCCTTCATCGCTCGCTGCAGGGACGACTCCAAAGGCGCGTAGACCTTCTTCCGCCAGCCGGAGATGTCTCGCAGCAGGTCAACGTCATCGTCGACTACGGCGAGTTGGGCAATTGCTACTTCAGACAACTCCGTAATCTGGTCGAGTACATCCTTTGCATCGGCGAGAGCATCGCTGTCTGCACGAGCGCTTGCCGAGGATGCGACCGGCAGGCCCTCGACAGGCCGTTCTGCGACACATCGGACGGCAAGCGGCGTGTTGTCGCTCACTGCGGCGACCTTTCCGGACTCGAAAAGGACTACGCTGCCATACCCCGGTTTGGGCGAACTGCCGGACCAGAACGGTATCGAAAGCGATGCAGGGAACACGTCTGCGATGTTCTTCGTTGCCTTGGCCTTGGTGTACAGGGACTGCTGCTCTTGAATCGTCGGCAACCGCCACTTGCCACCCAAGAAGTTGACGCCTGTGCACTGACGGCTCGCCGTCGCGGCGTCGAGACCGTTGTTCGCCAGCCCGCGGAGCCAGACCAATTCGGGGTGTTCAGCGTCCACGACCATCACGCCGTACGCGTCAATCAGGAAGCCCGCCTTTTCGGCGCGAAGGCCGACCTTGCGGGCATTGCCGTTGCCGCAGGCGGCGAACGAGCCGTCGTTGTGCTCCCGCTCCCTGCACTTCGCCACACGTCGTCGTCGCGCATCCGCGATAGCTTTTGTCGCCGCCGCCGCGAGCTTCGGCGCATAAGCCTCTCGCTTCTCGCAAAGTTCTTGCGCGGCGGCGAGACGCTGGCACGCGCTGTTTTCAAGGGCGTCACACCGAGTCGTGCACTGGTTAGACTTGTCGGAGCAAGCGTCCAGCGCGTTGGGGCGGTATTGATTTGCGCGCTGGCACTTGTTGGACGCGTTCTCGCAGGCGTTATCGCAGTGGTGGCGGGCTTCGGACGCACGGTCCTGGCAGGCCTCCAACGCCGACGTGGGGCACTCAGCGCTGGCCGAGGTTGCGCCTACGAAAAGCAGGATGCTCATCCACGCCGCCACGGCTGGTGGTTGACAGGAAGGGAGCTTCATCGGTGCCTCGTTGGGTTCACAATGCGAGCCGTCTGCTACATCACGCACTGCACGTCTGGGTAGCCATGGCTGCAGTCGGACCAGCAGCGCGTGGCGTTTGAGCACTGAATGCAACGCTGGCGACCGTCGGCGCAGGCAACACAGCACGGGTGGCCCATCTGCGGCACGGCCTGCCCGTCCTCCAGCAAGGAATTGGCCCTGTCCGCGAGACCGTGACCGGCGTCCGCGCCGAAGAAGACAATCGAAGCAAGCAGAAGACTGAGCATGAGACCTCCGAAGAGCGCGGCCAACAGCGGCGTGCGGTTGGAGCATCGTCGGCTCGCACCTCATGGATGTCAATAGACCCTGAAACGACGCATTTCAAGTGATATGGATGGTTCTTGGTAACCCTCGCGTCCGCGAAACTACAGCGGATGACGGCGGACCCCATGCGACAGTTTGGTGAGCACCTGCGGACCTTGCGGAAAGCGCGAAGTCTGTCGCAGAACGAGCTGGCAGAGCGCGCCGGTGTCAACGAGAAGTACCTCGGCGAAATCGAGCGTGGCGTCGGCAACCCGTCGCTGGAAGTGCTGATGAGGCTGGCCAAAGCCATGGACATCGACGCCGCAACCGTCGTTGGCGATGACCTGGTCCTCATGGCGCGGACAGAGCTGCTTAGCGTCGCCCAGCGGCAACTCGAAGCGCTTGGCGATGCGGAGCTGCGCACCGTCATCCGCTCACTGCGCCTTGGCGTCACCCGAACGCGATAGGTCGCGGCGCGCGCTGCACGGTAAGAAACAGCGGCCGCGTCTGCGACTGCTGCTTCCCGGCAAGACGACGTCTCAGCCCATTCGCGCAAAACACACCTACGCCGCCGCCGTGGCGACACCAACTTCTCGCCACCCGCGGCAAAGATGCCCGCGCGTGTCGCTGTCAAAGGATTTCCCGCGTCGGACAGGACCAGCGCACCCCAGCTCTCATCCAGCCGGTCCTCGCCCGGCAGAATGTTCAGCCAGACGCTTCTCCTGCGGCAGACCGTGCCCTTGGCACAACGTCGCGTCGCGCGCCGGTCCTGCTACCCGCCACACCGGCTCCGGTACTCACAGTCCTTACACTGCCACCCGCGGTTGTGCCAGAACGCCCCAGCCCGAATCGCCTTCAGCACCTTGCACACAACGCTCACCGCCTCCACTTGCGCGGCATCGGTCCGCACCAGGTCATGAACGTAAAACTTCGCCACCTTGGTCTTCGTCAAAACCTGCAGCCGCACCAGGTCCGCACCCGTGACGGCCTGGTAGATGCCCACCTGCAGGTCGTACTCCAACTGGTCCGCGGACCAAGCCCGTGCCGCCGTCTTGTGCTCCAGCACGACCAGCCTGCCCGCGTCTTCCACGACGGCATCGAACGCCCCAACGAGCTGTTCTTCCAAAATTTCTCCTGAATCCGGGTCGATGACGTCGCATTGGAAACCGGTTTCTACGCCGAACACCCTGTCCGGCGGCTTCACGTCAGTCAGGAACGCCTTGACCAGCGCAACGCCGCTGTCCTTCAGCGCGCCAAGCGTTTCTCCATCATCGAGCAACACCGCCGGTTCCTTTGCCGCCTCGGCGTCAAACGCGTCACTGTACGCCGCCAGAACACCTTCTGGATGCGGCACGGCACCGTTGCGGATGACCGTGTAGTAGCGCGCCAACGCCTCATGCACCGCGCTGCCCAGCACCAGATTCGGGCTGCGGTGCTCAGCCTCTGCGCCCAGGACATAGCGAAATTCATACTTTTTGGGACAGAGCTGTGCGCAACGGATTTGCGACACGCTGCAATGCAGGTCCGTCCTGGGCGCGTGCTTCAGGTACTCCATCGTGACCTCCTACGCCGCCGCCGCGGCCAGCGACTTGATGAACTCGGAAGCCTCCTTGACCGTCAAGAACGCAGCACTCTTGCCGAACTGCTGCTTGGAGACCTCATCCAGCTCGTGTTTGCCCATGCCCGCTGTCCGCGCCAGCTTGCCTATGAATTCAGCTTGTTTCCGCGTGAGTCTGTTGGTCGCCGGTACGTCCAGCTCCTCATGCGCTTCCACCAGCTTGGGTCCTGTACGCACCTGCGCTGGCGGTTCTTCCGCCGCGTAGACGTGCAAGCCCACGCCCAGCAGTGTTGCGGCCTTCTTCAGCGCATCAGTCGATGCCGCCTTCAGGTCATCGGCCACGCTCACCACCTTGCCTTCACGCGTGCGGGTCACTTCCGAGCCGCCAAACGCCTGCTTGACCATGTCGCCAGCGCGTAGCTCGCCCAGCACAATGACCTCGCCTTCACGGACGTCGTGTTGCACGACCCGGAAGCTCCAATCGCCGCAGAATGCTTCATTTAGCCGCCCCACAACGGCGTGACCCTCGATGTACTGAATCGCCTGACCGTTGCGGCCCGGCCTGCTCTTGATGTCGCTGAATGGCCGCGTCAGCAGCCGCAGTTTCTCCTGGTCCATGTCACACCTCCAAAAAGCGCGGGCCAGCGCCGGGACATCCGACGCCAGTTCGTGCCGTTGCTCACTTGTTGTCGCGAATCTTGGCCAAACCGCCTTGCTGGTCCCGGATGTTGCGCAGCCACATGGCGGCAAACGAGTGCAGTTCCTGGTACTGCCGGGGCCGCCAGCCAGTCGGCTTGTCGTTGCCGTCCAGCTCGACCGCCACCGTGCAGTGGCCTGTGGTGAGTTGCAGCGTCACCGGCAACCAGCCCGCTGCGGTATTGAGGAACACGCCGTCGGGGTCGCACACCAGGTCGCCGTTTTGCTTGAAGTAGTGGGCAACGCTGTAAGTAGAAGTGCTCAGCCGGTCGACGTGAACGGCCATGTAGCCGCCGTTGTCCACCTTGCGCGCGCCGCCGATTTCCAAACCTGCCGTCAACGCGTCGAGCACGTCGCCAGCCGTCTTTGCCAATGGTTTCATTTGGGTTCTCCACGCAGAAAGCCCAGGACCGCCAACCTGACGGCCCTGAGCCTTCCGCTTCTTGCTTACGCCACCAACGTGCCGCCGCTTGCAGACAGGTGCGCCACCAAGGCGAGACACGCGTCCACGAATTGCAGCAGCAGGAAGAAAGCGGTGATGTACCAGTGCATGGAGTCCTCCGGTTAGATGATGATTCCGTTACGAAAATCGACGGTCATCTCTTCCCGGGTGGGCCTGTCGCTGGCGTAGTTCGCCACTTGAGCTGCGATGAAGGCAGCCAATCCTGACGCGCAGTACATCGTTGCCCGCGCCGTACACGGGGCACGGAAAGCTTCAGACGACGGGTGCAAGGTTTCCTCGTACCAGCCGCCAAACGCGCCGACACACATGACCTTGCCGACCTCCGCACCCATCCGCGCATCAACGTACAGCGCTGGCCGCGGGTGAAGCTGCCTCCACAGCGCGATGCGCACGTCCATGCTGTCCACGCAGCAGATGGTCACCTCCGTGGCACCGTCGCCCTGAAAGCGTTCCTGCACCACCTTGATGTCCACGCCGGTCATGTCGTGCACCAGCTCATTGAGCGCCTCCACCTTTGGCCGTCCCAGGTCCGTCAGCCGGTACCACTGGTTCGGGAGGTTGTGGCTCTCGATGCTGTCGTCATCCCACACGGAGATGTTCTCGGCGCCGCTCTTTGCCAGCGCCAACACCGTGAAAGAGCCCACCGCGCCGGCACCAATGACCGTGATGGGCGTGCGCGCAAGCCGCGGGACATCCAGCACATCCAGTTGTCGATGGAAATTCATCGTCTACCTCCAGTCTGCCAAGTCGTCATCAAAATCCGGCCAGCCACCACGGTACGCTTGACCATGCTGCGGCTGCCCTTGCTGTTGCGGGTGCCGACCACCACGCCAATCCGGCATCAGCACCGGCGCCATTTCCACGACGTGCGCGTTGAACAGCCGCTCACACTCGGCACGCAGGTTCTGGTCGGGCAGGCGGATTTCCAGCGGCAGGTCATCGAAGGTCAGCCGGAAGGGCTGCCAGACGTCGATTCGCGCTTTGAACTCTCGCTTCTTGTTGACCACGATGGATACGAGGCACTGGTCGTTGGCCAGGCCTTCGATGCACGCCTCATCCTGCTGCGACCAGAAGACGCCCAGACGCCCGTGGCTGTGAATCCATGCGCGCACGTGCTCGGGTTGCGGGTGCGTCACCAGGAACTTGGCCAGTGCCTCTTGGTCCAGCTCCGTGCTGGCAGCCGTGCAAATCTGGTCGAAGAGTTGCACGTCGCCAACGAGGATGTCGTCGCTAACGGTGCCCAGGCAGGAGAACTCGCCTGCTGCGAGGTCGGTCCAGTGCCAG
The DNA here is from genome assembly GCA_903896545.1 of uncultured Myxococcales bacterium. Classification (GTDB taxonomy): domain Bacteria; phylum Myxococcota_A; class UBA9042; order UBA9042; family UBA9042; genus CAIYBN01. Next base: position 21,094 of record CAITYF010000166.1, read on the forward strand.
ATGCGTTCCATAGCGTCCGCGTCGATGCGGACCCGCAGATTCTGTTTCACTTTCATGTACGTCTCCA
>CAITYF010000167.1 GCA_903896545.1 uncultured Myxococcales bacterium
GGAGCCGGTCGCGGAAGTTTGCATGCTCAAGAATCTGGCGACCGAAACCCTTGAATTCGTCGCGGGCAAGTGCGTCCAGATCCTCGGCGGTTCGGGCTACATCCGCGGCTGCAAGTCGGAGCGCATCTTCCGGGAATCCAAGGTTTTGTCGATCGGCGGCGGCGCGTCGGAAGTGCTGACCGACCTCGCCGCGCGGCAGCTGGGCTGGTAAACCGTGGCGTACTTGCCCAAAGGCTACGTGTCGCTTGAACGCGCGCTGTCCAAGCTCGGCGTGGCGAGTCGGACGCAAGCGCGGCAGTGGATCGAAGCTGGACGAATTTCAGTCGACTCACTTCTAATCCGCGATCCGTTACATCCGATTATTCCTGAAAAAGCCAAGATATTATTGGACCATCAGCCGATCGCGCGAGAACAAAGGCGCCTGATTGCGCTGCACAAACCGCGTGGTTGTGTGACGACTGCGTCCGACCCGCAAGGTCGTCAGACCGTGTACGACTTCCTGCTGGATCTCGGCGTGCACGTCGTGCCTGTGGGGCGCCTGGACTTCGCGACCTCCGGCTTGCTGCTGCTGACCAACGACACGCGGCTGGCGGATCGGCTGACGGATCCGCGAACGGGCGTGGTCCGTACCTACGTCGTGGAGCTACGCGGGCAGGTCGATGATGCAGCGCTGCAGCGTTGGCGCGAGGGCATCGTGGATGGTGGCGAGCGACTGCAAGCGGTCAGCGTGGTGTTGCGCAAGCGTTCGGGGCGGGAAACGACGGTGATTGTGCAGCTTGCGGAAGGGAAGAACCGCGAGATTCGCCGGTTGGCAACGGCGGTTGGATCGGAAGTGCAGAAGTTGAAGCGGATCGCGTACGGCGGCGTGACGCTTGGCGACCTGCCCGCGGGGCAGTGGCGCGACGTGGACCTGACCGAGTTGTGAGGCAGGCGACGGCACGAACCGGTCGTGCAGCTTGGCGCCCCGTCGCGTGCTCGTCCTACGCGCCGCGACGACGACGCATTCCAAGCACAGCGATGGCCGCGCAGACGGACAACAAAGCAGCGGGAGCGCGCGCGCCCGCAGTGCAGCCCAGCGCTGACGCCGAGCCATTGCCAAAGGCGGGAGTCTGCGGTGCCACGGCGTCAGACGCCCCGACATCGGCCGACATCGCGTCAGTCGCCGCGCTCGCCTCCTCCGTCCCGCCCGCGTCTTCGCTCGGCGTGGCGCAATCACCGCCAACCTCGCACGCCGCCTTTTGAATCGCCGCTTGGACGTTCACGAGGCCAAAGCCACCTTTGTCGTCCGGTGCACCCGCCTGCGCCGCTGTGCCCGTCAGGTAGGCGACCAGCGACTGCGCGGTGAGCGAGGGGACCGCTGCGGCAAGAAGTGCTGCTGCACCTGCCGCTGCGGGCGTCGCCATGCTTGTGCCGTCTTCCGCCAGATAGTGCGCCGGGTCCTTGCCGTTGAGCATCACGCCGTCGTCGTCGATGAGCGTTGTATCGTCCAACTGAATTTGGCTGTCACGGACGGAAATCGTCATCGAGCCGGGCGCCAACAGGTCCGGCTTGCGGACGCCGTCGATGCGCGGTCCACGGCTTGAAAATGGCGCGAGGTTCCCGTTCACGTAGTCCGGACCGCTGTCTTGATCCTGACCTTGCCAATCCGTCCAGGTCCGCCGCTGAACGACCGCGCCGACCGCGATGGCCAGATCCGCCACTGCGGGCGAGTTCACCGTGTACGCCGGGTCGCCGCCGTCCGCGAAGAACGTCGAGACATTTGGGTCGTCGATGTAGACGTGGACCCAAGTGGCGCTACCGTTCGCCTTGTTTTTCAACGTGAGCGTCCAGGTTCCCGTCTCACTGGCGGCGACCGACGGCGCGAGCTCGTACGCGTGATAATCTGTGTCGCGCGCTGAGGTCACATGACCGTCGTCTGTCCACGATTCCGCGCTGTTCAGCCCCTTCGCGCTGACCGTCACATTGTCGTCGCCCGGCGTTTCATCTCGCCACGCTGCGTCGAAGGAAATGGGGTCGGTCAAGTCCGTCGCGCCCGCAGAATTGTCCAACTTGACTTGAACCTGCGCGCTTTGTCCGGGTTGCAGGTGCACCGAGGTGTGTACGCCGCCGTCTGCTTCATTGCCGGCGCTGACAAAGACCGCCATTCCTTGGGTGACCGCAGCGTCTACCGCTTGCTCGACCGGATCCGCGCCATCGAGCGCTGATCCGAGTTGGCCATAGCTCATTGAAAACACGCGACAGCCTACCGTGATCGCCCGCTGAATCGCGCGAATTTCGTCGGCATCGCTCGATGATCCCGTCGTGTTGTCGGCGATCTTGTAGAAGTAGAGCGATGCGCCCGGAGCCACGCCGCGGTATTGCCCTTGAGACCAGTGACCGTTGCCAACCGCGATTCCCGTGACGTGCGTGCCGTGTTCGGTGACTTGGCTCGTGACGTTCTTGCTCCACTTGCTGACGCTATTGCCCGTCGTGACGTCGTAGGCTTCCGCGGGCTTTGGAATGTCCAGATGCGTCGTGTCGAGGCTGGAGTCCGCCACGCAGAGCTTCACGCCTGCCCCCGAAGTCGCCTTGACGCCATTGCCCGCCTGCACTTCTTCTGCTTTCAGCATTGCGCGCACAAGGTCGTTGTGGCGATGACTCCCGATCTCGACTGACGTCAGCCGCTGCACGTTGACCTGCTGCGCCAACCACGCCACTTGGTCGTAAGGCACCCGCGCGAGGTGATACCCCAGTGGGTGATGCCCCGGCACAGGCGGCACCCACAGATCCGGGTCCAGTTCGATGCCGCGCGTCACCCACACGGCTTCAGTCAATCGATCCAACCGCGCGGTCACGTGGATCGCGAGCTGCTCAGACCTCCGGTCCTGGGTCAGACCGTGCCAGCTCAGGAAGCGATTCCGTGCCGCGTCCGGACGCGCAAACGCCTCGGTCTTCTGGCGCGCGTGAACGGCGATGCGCGGATCCACGATTGCCCGAATCGTCTGAGCGGTCGCGGCGTTCGGTCGCAGGCAGACCAGCACGGCGAGGCCAAGGAGGAGGCGAGGCATCATGAGCAAAGTCCGCAGTGTGAGGTGGGCCTGCTATTCGGTTATCAGCGGCAAGCGCACGGTCAGCTTCGTGGCCGCCTTGGCCTCCAGTTTCAGGTTCGCCGAACCCATCCCGGTGCCGAGCACAAGCTGCGAATCGCCTGCGGGCACGTCCAGCGTCACGTGATCGCCTGTCCATGTCACCGGCTTGCCGTCGAACGACGCGCTCGTCGCCGTGCCATCCCACGTGTTCGCGCTCCATACCAGATACAACGTCGCGCCGGGCAGGGCGTCCGTGAACGCCTGCGCGGGCTTCTCACCCGGCCACAGCCACACTTCACGCGTCGCTTGCGAAGCCGCCAGGTCCAGCAAGCCAGTGCCGTCGGTCACGTCCATCGGCGTGTCGACGTTGTCCGGCAGGAGCAGGAGCGCCGTACCGGCCTGCACAAAGACCGGAATGTCGCCGATCGCCACTTGCACCGTCAGCGGCTTCACGCCGTCGCTCGTGACCTTCGCGCCGCCTTGCAGCGGATACCAGTCGCCCTTGGGCAGCGCCACGTCGCGTGAAGTCGCGCCCTTTTTCACCACGGGCGCCACGACGATGTGATCCCCCAACGCAAACTGGTCCGTCGCCGTCCAGCCCGGCACAAATTCCGGCCAGTTCAGCGCCAGCGGCCGCAGAATCGGCATGCCCGTCTTGGCCGCAGTCTGCGCCGCGTCGTACCAGAACGGCAGCAGCTTCATGTGCAGGTTTGCGTACTTGCGGAAGTGTTCGGTCGACTCCGCGTCGCTTTCCCAGTTCCAATTGGAGAACGAGCTCTTGCCGTGGTGCGTCCGCATGACCGGGCTGAACGCGCCAAGCGTGACCCAGCGGAACCACAGCTCCTTGGTTGTCGGTTCGTCCGCAAGCGTGCTCATGTAGCCGCCGATGTCGCTGCCAAAATACGGCAAACCGGTGACGCCCAAGCCAATGCCCATCGGAATGACGCTCGCGAGCCCGTCGCCCTGCGTGAAGTCCGTCTGCTGGTCGCCCGCCCAAATCACCTGCACCTGCGTCTGCGAGCCGAGCCACGCCGCGCGCACAAACGCCAGACGTTCAACACCATCTTTCTGTTTGGCGAACAGTTCGTTATTGAGCTTCTGGTAATCCACTGGATAACGATTGTGGATCAGCCAAGGATCTTCCTTCGACGCCGGCAAGATGTCCGTCGGCAACCACTCGCAGAAGTCCGCCATCCAGCCGTCCGCACCCTCGTCGATGCCCTTTTGGTACACGCCTTGCGCCCACGCCACCGCCGCCGGGTTGCTCAAGTCCAACATCGAGCCAGGCACAAACTTCGCCGTGTCGTAGATGTACGGCGTGTTGTCGGGCTTCTGAATGCTGTAGCCCTTCTTGATCGCTTCGTCGTAGATATCAGCGCCTTGCGTCAAGAACGTGTTGTTGTACGTCAAGAACTTGAAGCCCCACGCGTGCAGGTCCGCGCTGAGCATTTTCATGTCCGGATAGAGCGCGGCGTCGCTGTTCCAGTCTTCGTCCAGCGTGTACTGGTCGTCGGTCTTGACGCCACCGCGCCAGTCTTCGCTCCAGATGGCGCCGACCGGAATGTGCTTCTCGCGGAGTTTCAATGCAACGCGGCGGACGTTGGTGGAACCGTAGATCGCGTCGATCCACGGCGTGAACGTGAAGATGGGCGGCACGGGCGCACGCCCGGTCGCGTCGGTCAAAAGCCGCAGCGTGTCGGGGATGTCCTTGCCAAAGAAGAAGCGCACTTTCAGCTCGCCCTGCCAGTTTTCCAGACGCACGGTGTCGGTGTCGTCGGAGCACATGTGGAAAATCGCCCGCGCCGACGTGTCGAGCATGACCGCGTAGCCGCGGCTGGACAGGAAAATCGGCATCGGCGAGTGCGTCGTGTGGCGGTTGCCGCTGAAGAACCAGCCGGGATTCTCGCCGTCGTTGTCTTGCTTGGTGATGCCGTCTTCACTGACCCACAAAGGCACGGTTTGCCCGCGGTGGTCGACGTCCCAGCTTTGACCGCCCAGGCCGATGAAGTGCTCGTCCTTGGCGCATTTCCACGCGATGCTGGCGCGGTTCATCGTCGGGTCGCTGGCCTTGGCGATGAGCCAGATGTCCTTGTTGTTGGACATTTGCATCGCGTGGACGTCCAGAACGCCGATCGCCTTGTCCGTCGCGTCGACCAGCGTCGCGTTCAGGGGGGCCGCCACTTTGTCCTGCTTGGGACACGAGACTTGCGTCAACTTCGCCGCTGCCTGCCACTCGCCCGCATCGTGTTCGGTGATCAGAAAGCCGCCGTACTTCATCGCGCCGTCTTGCTGCGCCTTGCGAAACGCCACAACCGCGCGCAGCGGGTCAGTCCCCGGCGCAAAGCTCTCAATCGCGCCAAACGTCAGCTGCGCTGGATCGCCTTCTGCCTTGGGCACGACACACGGTCCGCCCAGCTGGTACGCGTCCGCATCGCCCCCCACGACTGCGTCGTTTCCGCTTGAAACATCCGAATCTTCCGTCGTTGTTGTCGATTGCGCTGTGCCACAGGCTGCGAGCAGGACCGTCAGCGCCAATTTCCACCGTTTCGTCATGGATCCTCCGCGCGCACCATAGCCAGCCTTGCGGCCGGTGGCAATCGCGCCTCGCTTCGTTAGGATTTGCCTATGAAGCTCACGCCCCAGATGTGGTTCAGACTCTTTGTGACCGGCGGCTTGAGTGGCGCTGCCTACGACCAGATCCACGTGCAAGGCCACGTGCTGGAGTATCCGCACGCGGTGATTCTGCAGCAGGATTGGTGGGTTGCGCCGCTCTTTGGGCTGGCGTCGGTCGTGCTGGTGGCGACGGGCGGCGGCGTCGCGCGGTGGGCGGAACGCCTGAAGCCCGGTGCGATCGGCAATCGGGAAATCGTTTCGTACTTCGGCTGGTTCACCGCCGCTTACCTGGCCAGCGCGCTGTTGCCGATCCCGCCGTCCGCGCTCGCCGCGCTTTTTGCCGTCACCTGGCTCGCGCGCGTGCTGCCGCGTCCGGATAGGGCACCGCAGCTGCTTTTGGGCGTCGTGATGGCTGTCGTCGGTTCCTCTTTTGAGGCCTGGCTGACGACCACGGGCAGTTTTCACTACCTGAACCCGGATCTCGGTGCGATCTCCTCGTGGCTGCCGGGGCTTTACCTGCACGGCGGACCACTGGCGATCGCCTGGTTGATCCGCCTGCAGCAGCCCAAAATGAACAAACCGTGACAGACGTGTTTCCCGCGTGCCGCTACGCTCCTGCCCAGCCACAGAACCGACAAACGAGTGAATATGACAACGAAACGCCTGCAATCCGATAGCGTGCATCACCTCCCAGACACTGCGATGGTGCGTCTGAAGCGGAAGGTCGCGCAGTCGTTCCTTCAAGCGGGCGGCTGGCGGACGTCGGGCGACGTGCCCAACGTGCCGCGCATGGTGGTCATCGCGGCGCCGCACACGACGAATTGGGATTTGGCGTACATGCTCGCCGTCGCCTGGGACATCGGCTTCGAGGTCAAGTGGATCGGCAAGCACACGCTGTTTCAGTGGCCGCTCGGCGGTTTGATGCGCTGGACGGGCGGCCTGCCGATTGATCGTCGCAAGAAGGCGAATCAGGTGGATCAGGCGGCCGCGGCGATTCGCGGCGCGGACAAGATCCTCTTGGCCATCGCGCCGGAGGGCACGCGGTCGTACGCCAAGAACTGGAAATCGGGCTTCTACCACATCGCGCTTGCGGCAGACGTACCGATTCTCTGTGGCTTCTTGGATTACGAGAACAAGGTTGGCGGCTTGGGCCCGCTGATCCAACCGACAGGCGACCTGCACGCGGACTTCGAGAAGCTGCGCGCGTTCTACGGTCCGATCAAGGGCAAGTATCCGCAGAATTTTGGCCCCATCGAATTGGCGCCCAAGAAAGCCGAGCTACCTAAGTCCTAACAGCCCGAACTCTCGGCCCGCCGGACTTCAGCCGCCATTCGCCGCGTGCCTGTGCGCTGCCAGCAAAATCCGCGCGCACGCCTCCGCGTCCGACCCCGCCTCGTGGTGGTTCAGCGTAAAGTTGATGAACCGCGCCAGCGTCGCCAGATCATTCTTCGGCATCCGCCACGTCTTGCGCGCAAGCACGACAGTACACTCGAAGCGCTGCGCCGGCGGAGTAATCCCGTATGCCAGACACGAACCGTGCAGAATCCGCCGGTCAAACGACGCGTTGTGCGCCGCAAAGAAAGCCGCGCCTTCCAGAATGGGCGCGACCGCGGGCCACACGCCGGCGAAGTCGGGCTCGTCGCGCACGTCCTCCCAGCGAATCCCGTGGATATGCGCGTACTGGTTGGTGCGCCGCGGCGGGCGGATGAGACGCGTCAAACGTTGCGTAATCTCGCCGTTCTCCACGCGTACGACGCCGATGGCGCACGCGCTGTCGGCACCATTGTCGGCGGTCTCAAAGTCGATGGCGACAAACGGTGGCGGGTGGCTCACTCCGCGTACGACTCAATCGGCGGGCAGGCGCACTGCAAATTGCGGTCGCCCCAGGCGTTGTCCACGCGCGCGACGGACGGCCAGAACTTGTGTTCGCGCAGCCAGTTCGCCGGGAATGCCGCTTCTTCGCGGGAGTAGGCGTGCGGCCATTCCGCCGCCAGAACCGCGTCCTGCGTGTGCGGCGCGGCCTTCAGCGGGTTGTCCGCCAGCGTCCAGATGCCCGCCTCGACCTTGCCGATTTCCTCGCGGATCTTGACCATCGCGGTGATGAAGCGGTCCAACTCGGCCTTCGACTCCGACTCCGTCGGCTCGATCATCAGCGTGCCCGGCACCGGGAAGCTCATCGTCGGCGCGTGGAACCCGTAGTCCATCAGGCGCTTGGCGATGTCGTCCACCTCGATGCCCAGCGCCTTCAGCGGCCGCGTATCGAGGATGCACTCGTGCGCGCACAAGCCGCTCTGGCCGGTGTACAGCACGGGGTAGAAAGCGGAGAGCTTCTTGGCCACGTAGTTCGCGTTCAGGATCGCGACCTGGGTCGCTTTCTTCAACCCCTCCGCGCCCATCATGCGGATGTACATCCACGAGATCGGCAGAATGCTCGCGCTGCCCCACGGCGAGGCGGAAATCGGGCCAATTGCGTGCGTGCCGCCGGTGTGGACGCACGGGTGACCGGGCAGAAGCGGCGCCAAGTGCTTGGCCACGCAAATCGGGCCCATGCCGGGGCCGCCACCGCCGTGCGGAATGCAGAACGTTTTGTGCAGGTTGATGTGGCACACGTCCGCGCCGATGAAGCCAGGCGACGTCAAGCCGACCTGCGCGTTCAAGTTCGCGCCGTCCATGTAGACCTGACCGCCCGCCGCGTGGATGACGGTGCAGATCTCCTTGATCGCCGCCTCAAACACGCCGTGCGTCGACGGATAGGTCACCATCAGCGCGGCCAACTTCTCCGCGTGTTGCGCCGTCTTTGCCTTGAGGTCCGCGACGTCGATGTTGCCCGCCGCGTCGCACGCCACAACGATGACCTGCATGCCCGCCATCGTCGCCGTCGCCGGGTTGGTACCGTGCGCCGACTGCGGAATCAGGCACACGTTGCGGTGGCCCTGACCGTTCTGCAGGTGGAACGCACGGATCACTTGCAGACCCGCGTACTCGCCTTGCGAACCCGCGTTTGGCTGCAACGAACACGCGGCAAAACCGGTAATCTCCGCCAGCCACGACTCCAATTGCGTGAACAGCTTCGTGTAGCCGTGCGTGTGACTGGACGGCGCAAACGGGTGCAGCTGGGCAAAGCCCGGCCACGTGATCGGCAGCATTTCCGCAGCCGCATTGAGCTTCATCGTGCAGGAACCCAGCGGAATCATCGAGGTCGTCAGCGACAGATCCTTGGCCTGGAGCCGATGCAGGTAGCGCATCATCTCGGTCTCGCTGTGGTACGAGGAAAAAACGGGGTGCTGCAGGTAGGGCGTCGTGCGCGTCAAGTCGCCAAAGCCCGGCGCGTCCATGTGGTGCGCCATGCCGCCGATCTCGGTCTCTGACCACGGACGCCCCGTCAGCACGGTCGCGAGCACCGTCAGGTCGTGCGCCGTCACCGCTTCATCGAGCGTCACGCCCAGCGCGCCGTCCTCGTACGTCCGCAACAGCAGATTCGCCGCCGACGCCGCCGCCAGAATCTCCGCGCGCCGCGCGCCCGCGTCAAAGCGCAGCGTGTCAAAGAACGTGCCCGCTTGCAGCTTCAGTCCCGATTCCGCGGCGATGCGCGCAATCAGCGCCGTCATGCCGTGGATGCGCTGGGCAATCGCCCGCACGCCGTCCGGACCGTGGTACGCGGCGTACATGCTCGCCATAATCGCCAAAAGCACCTGCGCCGTGCAGATGTTCGACGTCGCCTTGTCGCGGCGAATGTGCTGTTCACGCGTCTGCAGGGCCAAACGCAGCGCCGGCTTGCCCGCCGCGTCGACCGACACACCGATGAGACGACCCGGCATCGCGCGCTTGTAGGCGTCGCGCACCGCCATGAACGCCGCGTGCGGCCCGCCAAAACCCATCGGCACGCCAAAGCGCTGCGAGTTGCCAATCGCGATGTCCGCGCCCAGCTCGCCGGGCGACTTCAGCACCGCGAGCGACAGCAGATCCGCCGCCAGCGTCACAATCGCGCCGTGGGCGTGCGCCTTCGCGGCAAATTCGGAGTAGTCGAGCACGCGACCGTCCGTCGTCGGGTACTGGAGCAGGGTGCCAAACACCGGCGTCGCGGCGAAGTCGAGCGTCGCGTAGTCCGCCACGAGCACGTCGATGCCCAGCGGCAGTGCGCGCTGCTTCACGACCGCGATCGTCTGCGGATGCGCGCCTTGATCGACAAAGAACGTGTGAATCTTGGTCGCGCCCTTCTGCAGACCCCAGGAAAGCGACATCGCTTCCGCGGCCGCCGTTCCCTCGTCCAGAAGCGACGCGTTCGCGATGTCCAGCCCAGTCAGGTCCGTGATCACCGTCTGGAAGTTCAAGAGCGCCTGCAAACGACCTTGCGAAATCTCCGGTTGATACGGCGTGTACTGCGTGTACCAGCCCGGATTCTCCAGGATGTTGCGCAGAATCACCGGCGGCGTGACGGTATCCGTGTAGCCCAGACCGATGTAGCAGCGCGCCACGACGTTCTCGGCGGCCAGCGCGGCGATCTCGCGGAGCGCCTCGTGTTCACTCGCGGGCATCGGCAGATTCAGGCCGTTCGGGTAGCAAATCACCTGCGGCACGGCGGCGTCCGTCAATTCGTCCAAGGACTTGTAACCCAGTTCAGCGAGCATCGCCTGCGCATCCGCGTCGCGCGGTCCGAGGTGACGGGTGGCAAAAACATCGGTAGCGGCGAGCTGAATCATGGCGGGCTCCGTAGGCAGGCGAGGGTGCGCGTTCGCGAAGAGGCGCGAGGCGGCGATAGTCTAGTACCGCGGCGCGTTCGGGGGAAGCGCGCGCGCATGTTGTTCCGTGGATGTTACGCGTTGGCGGCAGGCGTGCGGCAGGTTCAGTAACCGAGACCCACCGCGAGACCAATGTGTTGGGTGCCGATCTCGGCCATGAACGCGATGGGACCGAGTTTGTAGAGCGCGCCCACTTCGGTGCCAAATCCCAAGCCGCTGTTGGATCTGTCGATGACGTGATCGATGGACTGGTCCGGTCGCTTGATCTCGATTCGTCCGTTGTACCCAGCGACATGCCAGTCAAAATGTGCCCGCAAATACCCGTAAAAGTGCGGCAAAAAGCGCACGAACCACGTGGCGCCGAGGCGCGGGACAAAGTCCTGAAACTTGCCTTCGCCCCAGACGCCGCTGCCTGCCACGTCCGCCGCGAAGGAATACTGGAAGTCGCCAATCGGTAGCACGCGGCTGATGGGAATGCTGAACCGTGCCGTGAGCTGCGAGCCCGCATGGAGCAACGCGCCATAGGCAAGGGAGCCGCCAAAAGGCCCCCAGCCGTCTCCTGCGCCTGCAGTCGCCCGCGCGTCAGTCGGCGTGGCAGCGTCCGGTGTGCTCGCTGCGTTTGGCACATTCGGTGATGGCAAGCGCTGCCCACCCAATTCCTTGAGAAGCGTCTCGGCTGTCTCGACGCCCGTCGCATCCTGCGTTGCCAGCTGCAGATACTGCTGCAAGTGTGCGATCGCCGCCTCTTTCAGTCCGCGTTTGCGCTCCAGAATGGCCGCCTTCAAAAGCGGTTCGGGCGCATCCGGGGCCATCCGCCAGGCTTCCAAATAGAGCGTCACCGCGAGCACGAGATCGCCCGCGTTCTCCGCCACCTTGGCCTGACTGGCTTTCTGCTCGGACAATTCGGCGCGCAGGCTGGCCAAATACTTCTCGGCCTTGCGAAAGCGCACCGGGTCCGTGCTCGGCAGCGACAGAAACGCCACGTAGTCGCGCTCAGCGTGCTCCAGATCGCGTTCGGCGTGGGCGGCGCGCGCGGCACCGTAGAGGTAAGCCGACTCCGATTTATCGATCAAAAAAGCCTCGCGGTACAGGCCTTCCGCTTCGGCCATTCGACCCGCCTCAAACGCTTTGGCCGCGCGGGTAGCGAGCGCCGTCGCCGCCTTCTTGTTGGCCTGATCGGCGGCATACGCGGGGAGGGCCAGCCACGCAGCAACGCAGAGCCATGTGCAAACCCAACGCCTCATCATCCCAATCGCTCCGCAATTCGTCCTGCCGTTACACGCCCTCGACTTGGACGGTACTACGGAAGCGGGGCCAGCGACAACCGATTCGTGCGCACACCGCTCGTCCGCTGTGCACGGCCTGCAGTTGCGTCCGTCGCACAACCCGCCGATCATCGCGCTGGAGGTGAGGATGGTTTCGCTCCTGGACATTATCGGGCCCGTGATGGTGGGGCCGTCGTCGTCGCACACCGCGGGCGCGTGCCGCATTGGCCTGTTGACCCGTGCACTGTGTGGGGACACGCCCGAACGGGCACTTATTGAACTGCACGGCTCCTTCGCCAAGACGGGGGAAGGACACGGTACTGATCGCGCGCTCGTCGGCGGTTTGCTCGGCTTTGAGCCTGACGACGGCCGCCTGCGCGACGCGCTCGCGCTGGCCGAGATTGCCGGCATGGTCGTGACCTTCGCGACCGTGAAGCTGCGCGACGTACACCCGAATACTGCGCGGCTGACAGTGGAGCGCGATGGCCAAAAAGTCGTTGTCGTAGGCAGTTCCTTGGGCGGCGGTCGGATCGCCGTGTGTGAAATTGACGGGCTGCCCGTCGACCTGAGCGGCGAGTATCCCACCCTGGTGATCGTGGCGCCCGATCAGCCCGGAACGCTGGCGGCCATCACGGCGGAACTGGCGGCGGACGGCGTGAACGTGGCGACGGTGCGCGTCTCGCGCAATCGACCGGGCGGCGTGGCGCTGCACCTCTACGAATTGGACGACCCGCCGGAGCCCCAAGTCGTGGCGCTGCTGGCCGAGTTGCCGGCGGTTCGCACTGTGCGGCTTCTGGAGCGCGTCAGTTGAACGCACGAGACGGGGTGGTGAACGATGTTTGATTCCCTGGCACAGGCGCTGGAAGCAGCGGACGAACGCGGCGTTTCTCTTGGCACCTTGGCGCTTGAAAAAGAGGCACAGCGCGGCACGCGGACCCACGCGGAAGTGGTCGCAGGTCTGCAGCGCGCGCTCCACGTGATGCGCGACGCAAGGACCCGCGGGCTAACGGGCGACGTCCGCAGCGTGAGCGGGCTCGTCGGTGGCGACGCGCGCAAAGTGGCGACAAGCCAGCACGGACCGTTGCGCGGCACGTTGTTTTCCGAGGCGCTGTCCGGGGCGCTTGCCGTGCAAGAAGTAAACGCGGCGATGGGCGTGATCGTCGCCGCACCGACTGCAGGCGCAGCTGGTGTGTTGCCGGGTGTGTTGCTGGCTCTTGCGGATCGCAGCGGAGCATCCGAAGAAGCGCTGGTTCGCGCGCTGGCAGCAGCCGGCCTCGTCGGCGCGGTGATTGCCCAGCGTGCGTCGCTTTCGGGTGCGGAGGGCGGCTGTCAGGCTGAAACCGGCTCTGCCGCTGCCATGGCTGCCGCTGCCGGCGTCGAATTGCTCGCAGGCTCGACCGCCCAAGCCGATGCCGCGGTTGGTCTGGCCATGCAAGGCACGCTCGGTCTGGTCTGCGACCCCGTCGGTGGCTTTGTCGAAGTGCCGTGTGTTTTCCGCAATGCGACTGCAGCGTCGATCGCGCTGGCCGGCATCGAGATGGGCATGGCGGGCGTGCGAATTCCGATCCCGACCGATGAAATCATCGACGCGATGGCGGAGATTGGCCGAACGATGGATATTCGCTACCGCGAGACGGCAGGCGGCGGGCTTGCGGCGACGCCGACGGGACGGCGGTTGGCGCGGGGGCGGTTGGGACCTGTACGTGGGGGGTGACAGGTCGCAGGCGAAACGACTGCGCGCGAAGCGCGACCCGCTCCACGACGAACCGCGCGAAGCGCGCAAAGCGCACCCCAAATCTGCGCGCAGCGCCAAGCCGCAACCCCCGCAATCTCCGCCCGACGCCACGGGCGCAGCCCGCGCCACCCGGCCGACAACCAAGATCGCCGCATCAAGCCGCCCGGTCCCAGCCCCACTCCCCAGCAAGCTAGCCCATCGCCAACCCGACCGAGGCGCGGTACCGATCCGCCGCAAAGCGGCGCCCATCGGGGTCCCGCACGCCGAGAAGGCGATCCCCGCCATCCAACTCCTGGTCCAAAGCGAAAGCTTTCGAGGAGGCGCTATGGCGCCGATCCCTATTCACCGTGCCGCTGCGCGCCCCCCGGAAGGGAGTCTGAGGGAAACTGCGTTTCCCTCAGATCCGGCGCGCCTGCGGCGCCGGCCCCGCACCCTCACTTACAAACC
>CAITYF010000168.1 GCA_903896545.1 uncultured Myxococcales bacterium
ACCGACGTAAGGCATGCAATTTCATCCGGATCGGCGATTCCACGGGTGAGATCTGTCTGGCGAATCGGCTGCACGCAGGGATGCGGAGGCAAGTGCGGGTGACGGGTGCGTCTGGGGACGAGGATCGATCAGGTCTGCGATATTCCGAACACAAGTTGACCGTCGTGACGGACCGAGCTACGCTCACAAGCGTTTCGGACTTCAGACAAGGGCGCGCTTCAACCGTACGCAAGGCCATGGTCGAGTCCCGGACGCAATAGTGCATGGAAAATGCACCACAAGGAGGAGATTCACATGGTGACCTACAAAGTGGTTCCCGGTCCGGTCAGCGTCCAAGGTAGCGCGGTGATGGGCGCCCTGAATGCTGGAACCAGTCAAGAATTGGGGAAGGCTGCCAGCGCTTTTCAAGCGATCATCGAGTCCGAAGCCCAGCAAGGTTGGGAGTTTGTCTGCTTTGACGACACCACCGTCCACAACGCTTGCCTCTGGTGCCTGTCGAAGACGACCACCGACATCAAGCTCCTCGTTTTCAAGCGGTCCTGATCGAGTGGTTCAGTTCTCGCGTATCGAGACGGTGCTCATCCTCAACCGGTACGGCACTGCTTTGCTCGCCGGAAGCCCAGCTTTCGGCTGGGCCGTCTGGTTGGTTGCCCGGAATTGCGGCGCAAGCGAAAACACAGCGCGCGGGGCCGCGATGGCGTTAGCGCTGAGCGCAGCGGTCTGGGGTGTGCGCGTGACGCTGCGCGTGGCTGCCAGGAGGCGTCTCGCGATCAAGCTGATTGAGGAGATCGAGTCCAACGGCTACGACCCCCAGATCTTTGAACACGCGTGTAGGGAACTGTGCCTGCGTCAGGTCACACGACTTGTTCTTCAGCGAGTCGGCAGAGCACACGAGTACCGAAGCGTACTGAAACGCTTTCAGGGCAACAGGGAACCGCTGATCGTGCACTCGAATCCAGCGGTCAAGCAACTGCTGCGGTCTGGGGCGATCGACCAACGGATGGTTCAAGAGGCCGTAGCGGCGGCGTCACGCAGTTCCCTGCGATAGCGCGCTCTCAAAGCGCGCGGAGCGGAGGCGTGGCGCCCCGACCGGCTGCCAGCGACCGTTTTCCAACCGCGCGACCGTCTGCATCTGGAACTTGGCGAGTTTGGCATGCGGGCCAAAGCGCGCGATCAGCGTGCCGGGGATGGCTGGGCACCATGTGCGGATGAGGCGGTGGAGGTCGGTGCAGTCAAAGACGCCTCTCACTCCACCACCTCCACCCGCGCCTTCACGTGCTTCAAGTGCGCCACAATCGTGAACGTCAAAACCACCAGCAGCGACCACGAACTCCACTTCCCCACGTGCACCGCCGACCACGCGCCCAGCTGATTCGGGTACTGCCAGACGTGCAGAAACGTGCTCAGGTTCTCCGCCAGCCAAATGAAAAAGCCAATCAGCACGAACGCCAGAAGCAGGGGCATCTGTCGCGGGCGATCCAGCGGGCGGAATTCCACGGTCGAGCGCGCGTAGAGCCCCAGCGCAGCGGCCGCGATGTACCAGCGGAAATCGCCGATGTAATGGTGCGTAAAAAGGTTCGCGTAGATGAGCAGCGCCACGAGCGTGGCCATCCAGTACGGCGGGTGATGGTGTTTCCGGCTCCCCCAAACCGCCACAATCCGGTGAAACCCGCCGCCACCGCCATTTCGCGGCAAGCGCAGCGCGCCGCCTGACCGGCTCCTTGCCATCCAATCGCTCACAATCGGCAGGCTGTGGG
>CAITYF010000169.1 GCA_903896545.1 uncultured Myxococcales bacterium
AGACGGCGTCATCGCGGAAGTCGTCGTTTTGCTGATGCCGCGTGACGAGATCCGGCAGACTCAGGGGCGCGTCAAAACGCACCGTGATGGCGCCAAATGCGCCAAAACCATCCATCTTGTTGAACTCACGCCGGGTGCGCTGCTCGTAGCGCGTCCGTGCGGCTTCGAGACTCACGTTGACCCGCCGACCGGTGGGCGAAGTCGGATCGGGTCGCGTCGCGGCGTTGTTGGGCAGCGGAATCTCCGGGAGCGGCTTACCCAAGACATTCCAGACTACGCGAGGACCGCCCTGGCGTCGCACGGACGTGAAGCCTTCTGCGCGCGAACCAGACGGGTCAACGGGCGTGGCGCAGGCGGCAAGCAGCAGGAGGGGGAGAAAAAGGTGAATCGTTTTCATGCGCGCCTCCTACCAGCCCAACGCGAGGAAGCCACGGGCGAGCCATGGCGTTCCGAGGTCCAGCACGCCGTCAAACGCCGCGCCCGGAAGGAACACCCCGCCCTCCGCGCCGACGCGCACCGCAAGTTTGCCCGGCAATGGCTGCGTCCACGCGGCGCGCGCGTCGAACTCGTGGCCGTACACGCGTCCGCCACGGACTTGACCGCCGGGCGTCGTCGCGAAGCCACCGTGAACACCGGTTTGGTACGCATCCATCACGTCACTCGCAGCGACAGCAAAAAGCCAGCCCAGCCGCAATTCCAGTTGTTGCAGCGGGCGCCACCGCACGACGGGGTGCATGTAGGCAGCGTTTTGCACCGCGCCTTGGTTGATCGCGAACCGCGCCGACGCGGGCGGCTGGGCGACGAGTTGCCCGTCCGCGAGGCGATCGACCGACCGCGCGCTGACGGCGGGCAAGACCCGCTCGAAGAGCAAGAGACCAACGTTGTGGTCTGAATGCATCGTAAGTTGCCGCGCGTTTGCGTCGCGCGGGTCGTTGTCGCCCGACGCGTAGCCCAGCTCCAGGTGGGTGGAAAGCCGCGATGGGTCGTGATCCCAGCGCACGCGACCGACTGCGCCGAGTTGCACCACTGCCGCGCCTTTCTTGAACGTCTCCTCACCGTACGGACGCGTCGAACGACCAAAAATGCCAGCGACTTCACCTTCCAGCAGAATCCGTTGACCAGGAGTCAGTTCCAGCGACTTTTTGCCATAGCCGTCCAGCACAACGACCCGGGTGACGCTCGCGTCGTCCGGACGCCACGCGTCGTACCGGTCCAGCTGCGAGCGGGTGGAAACCAGGAGTCCCAGCGCATCACCTGCGTCTTCCGCACGCACGCCCAGAACACCGGAGTACGCGCGGTCACCGTCCAGCCAGGAGGCGTTGTCGTCCCGCAAGACGCCGTCGGCCGCGATGAACGCCGCAAGGGAACGCCAAAATGGCGAGTGGGCGTCGCGCAGCGGCTTGAGCGCGTAGGAACCGCGAAGCACGATATTGCCGAGGCGTGACGAGCCAAACTGCGGACCGTCGGCTTGTTGCGCGCCGGCACCGTCGTTGGCCACCATTCCGGTGCCCCAGGTGAAGGTCTGGAAGCCGAAGGAGAACTGACCAACGTCGGTCCTCACAGTCACGGCGGCCTTACGCGGCAGCACTCTCGCGAGGTCACCCGTGCCCGCGCGGTCTTCTGAAAACGGACGTGACGTGTAGCCCTGCCCCAGCGTCAGCGGATCGCCCCACAGCGCGGCCGAATGCGTCTCCAGCTCCAGATCCAGCCGCGTACGTTCTCCCAGTTGCGTACGGCCGCCGGCGATGAGCCGCGCTTGCCCGACCTGAGCTTGTCCAGAGCGCGTGCCGACGTCATCGACGCCGAAGTCCGCACCTGCCGTGTGCGAAAGTTCCAGCTGACCAGAAACGTCCCACGTCTGCGCCCGGACTTCCCGTGGCGGCAGGTCGGCGCCATGCGCTGTCGGCGGTGCCTCGGCGGTCGCAGCAACCGGCAGTTCCGTTGGGGTCAATGACGCCGCGAGATGTGTGCCAAGTACCGTTTTCGCCATAGCCGAACACGGCCACAGGACCAGCGAAAAAGTCGCAATGAAGGCCAGAAACACCCACAAGGGTGGCGCGGCGAACTGGGACACAATCGGACTCTGACGCATCCACGCCTCCGCTATGGTCACTGAATCTTGTTCAATTGAGCAGCGACCGTCAACCCGTTTCGGCGGCGGTGGAACGGCCAAAACGTACGCCCCTCGGCAGGTTCAGATTGCCCGCCGCGAGAACGTTCCAATCGGGACAGCCAGCGTCACGCCAAAGGTTCCTTACGCGTGTCGCCAGAGCGTTACCAGCGTCTGCGGGTCCGGATCCGCCAAGAACGTCGCGCCCGCTTTGCGAAATCCCTCGGCCATTTCATCGAGCGCCAGTTGTCGCGCCGCCGCATCGGACCGCAACAAGCCGCGCGCAGCGTCGATGTCCTCTGGATCCGTCAGGCTATCCAGAACCGTCCGATCGTCAGACTCGCGCAACGTCACGGCCAGCACACGGTGCCCTTGAACGCGAACGGCGGCACAGGCCTTCCAGAGCGGCTCGCACGCGTGGGACAACTTGCGAAAATCAGAGACCAGCACGATCGCGAAGGGTCCCTTGCGCGCCGTCGTCGCCGCCTTCAGCCCGGCGATCAACCCCGTCACGCGGTCCGACGCCGACAATCCAGGACGATACGGCAGCGACAATTCCATCGCCCGACAGTACCGGCGCAGAATGGCCAAGTCCTGGCGCTGCGCTGGCTCCGGGCCGCGCAGCAGCGGCGAGCGTTCCCGTTCGGGCAGCCGCGCCATCGCCGCCATCACCACACGCTGGCGCCGCCGCAACGCAGATTCGAGCGTGCCGTCCTGCGGCGGGAGCGCCAAGCGGTCCACCGCAGTCAGGTAGTCCGCGACGGTCGCCACCAATTCCTCGTCGAGCATCGGCGTCAGGTCTTCGGCCACCGTGCGCCGCAGATCCAGAAGCGCGCGGTCAGCGTCGCGCAGTGCTGCCAGCCCTTCCAGCACCGGCCGCCGGTCCACCACGCGCCCGTCGACAAGCGCCATGCCAAATGGGTCGTGACTCCGCGCACAGGCTTCCGCCAGCGAATGAACCAGATCCATCGCCTGATCCAGCGCGCCGTGCCCCGGCTGCCCATCGCGCATCGTCGCCCCGGAATCCAGAACTGCGTAAAGCGCGCGCGTCCGCTCTCGCTCAAAACTGCGACTCATGAGGCGCCCGCGTGCCGCCGACGCCTTCCACGCGATGTGCTTGAACGGATCGCCGGGAATGTGCTCGCGCAGTTCACGCAGATCGTCTCCCGAACCGGGCACGCGATCCGGCTTTTCCGATCCCGTCGGCCGCGGCGACATCCGGCGGGTTTCCGCCAGACGGCGTAGGTCCAAGGGCAACGAACGCGGCAGGACCGCGAGTTCGCACGGACACGGCAAGAAAATATCCGCCGAAAGAATGCCCATCGCGTCGGTGAGTCGCGCTTGCACACCCAGAATCCGGTGCACTGCGGCGAGCTTGGGCAGCACCACGAGCCCCACGCGCGTACCCGAATGGCGCAGGTACAGCGACCGCCGACTGCCGTCGTTCAGTTCCAGCCCCGCGCTGGTCCACCATTTCTGCAGGTCGATCCGCAGGCCGTCGAATTCCTGGGGCACACGCAGCTGCAACCGCAGGTGAATCGGCGCCTCTACGCGGTGGGTCACGCCGCGCTGGAGTTCAGCGTCGTCAGCGTCGTTGTCGACGGCCAGCGTCGCGACAACCCCGCACGGCGGTTTCATCGGCGCGAGCGCCGCACGAATTCGCGCCACTTCCAGCTGCATCGCGACCAGCACCAGCACGCCGGCGAGCACCGCGCCGGGAACCGCCAGCAGCAGCCCGGCGCCCACCAGCCCGAGAGCCACCGTCAGCAGGAGCCGCCCGCGCGCTTCCAGCATCGGCTAGGCGCCCCGACCGCAGTTCAGGCCCAAGAGCGCAACAGCTGCGTTCCGCGAACTTTGGAATTGGATCTGGTCGGCCATGTTCAAGCCTGCCCATCGGGATCGGCGATGACGACGTCTGGCTTTGGCATCGTCACGCCTGGCTGAGCGTCGCTCAGGCGGGTCCGAACCGCGACATCCTTGACGACCGCCGCCGAGGTCACGCCTTCGATCGCCGCATCGGTTGTCACCATCACACGGTGCTCCAACACCGGCCGCAACATCTTGCGCACGTCGTCCGGCGTCACGTAGTCACGACCTTGCAGCAGCGCCCACGCCTTGGACTGCCGCAGCAGCGCCAGCGACGCGCGTGGCGACGCCCCCAAGGCCACACGCGGATGCGTACGCGTTGCCTGCACCAGCCGGACGATGTACTGCATCAGCTTTTCTTCCACATGCACCGCGTCGACCGACGCCGCAAAGCCCAACAGCTCCTCGACCGTCACCGCCGATTCAACCGCGGGCACCGGCTTGTCGTACGTCTGCAGCATCCGCGTCTCGTCTGCCGCACTCGGATACTCCAGCTGAATTCGCACCAGAAACCGGTCGATCTGCGCTTCCGGCAGCAAATACACCCCTTCTTGCTCCACCGGATTCTGCGTCGCCAGCACGAGAAACGGCTCGGGAAGCGCCTGCGTCGCGCCTTCGATCGTCACCTGACGTTCCTGCATCGCCTCCAACAGCGCGGACTGGGTCTTGGCCGGCGCCCGGTTGATTTCATCGGCCAGCACGATTTGCGCAAAAAGCGGGCCACGACGCAGCTCAAACTCGTGGATCTTCTGGTTGAAGATGTACGTGCCTGTGATGTCCGCCGGCAGGAGATCGGGAGTAAACTGGATGCGGCGAAACGCGCACCCGGTCGCCTGTGCCATCGCCTTCGCCAGCGTCGTCTTGGCAAGACCCGGCACGCCTTCCAGCAGCACGTGGCCGCGCGCCAGCATCGCCGCGAGGATCAGGAGCGGCACGTCATCGCCGCCGATGTAGACTTTGCCCACCTCCGCCAGCACGCGATCGCGCAATGCAACCGCTGCCGCCAGTCTTTGGTGATCGAGCGCACCACTTGTCGTCATCTGCATCTCCCGTTGCCCAACCGCGCGCACGATGCACGAGGTTGGCGTCCTTTGCCAGTCTCAAGGCTCGTCCACCACCGTTCGGTCCGTGTGTGCAAGCAGCGATTCCGCCCACTCGACGTCTGCCGCCAGCTGGCCAAAGCGCGCACGACTCAGCGGCGAATCGTCCAAATGCGCCGCCTCCTGCACGCCATCCAGCACACTGCGCAGCCGCGGGCCCGCCTGCGGATGCACGCGACCCTGACGAATCATCGCCGCCACGGGATCGCCGTGTTCCGGCGTCAACGGTTCCCGCCCGATCTGGCGCAAGCGCCGCTGCAGGTGCGCGGCCAAGAGACGTGCAGGCTTGCGGTAGTCGGCGTTCAGGTTGCCCAACCACGCAAGCACGGTCTCCATGAGCGCCGTGCGCTGCCGCAAGGGCGTCGCTTCGGGCGGTACGATGGCCGGACCGCTGCGGGCGCGCATCAGGATCGGAAGGCCGAGGAGCAGAAGGACCATCAGCACCAACGCAGGTCCAACGAGTCGCCCCGCCAACAGGTGTGCAAGCTGGCGCAGCGCCTCGGACATTTGCTCCAGACCCGCGCGCAGGCCCGCGCGTTGCGGCGCATGCTTCGGCGTGAAAGTCCCCGTGATCGCTGCCGCGTTCGCCAAGAGCGTGACCCGGCACGGGCGGTCGGCCACGCAGTAGTACCGCAGCACGTTGGCGGCGAACTGCTTGTTGTCGTGGAAGCGCTCCAGCATCGCGTTCATCCACGCGCTCGGGTCCGAAAGTGCAAGCACACGTCCGGCGCCCAAGTCGGTCTCCACAAGCCAGGCCGCACCGGGCTCGTCAAAGCGACCCCAAGCCACCACAGGCCGGTCGCCCACGCCATCGGCAAGCCGCAGCGTCGCGGGGTGGTTCAACACGATGGGCGCGTGCAGTTCGTGCGCCAGAAATGCGCCGAGCGAGAGCTTGGCGCCGCGAGATTGCCAACGCTGCGCGAAATGCTCGGACTCCGCGTCGGGCGCGATCGACACCATCGGCAGGCCGTCGACATTCTCGTAGTGCTGCAGCGCCCGCGCTGGTTCGGCCACGAGCTTCACGCCAAACGGCGCCAGCCAAGCCGCACCTTGCGCGAAGTCGTCTGCCACGATGAGCCGCCCGCCAGCGTCGACGAACCGCGTCAGGCTGTCGAGCGCGGCGCCTTGGGGCGCTACCTGGGGCGCAAAGACCAACAGCACGTCGTGCTCGTCCACCTGCGCCCAATCGAGCGCGCTGATGGTTTGCATCTGCAGATCCGCACGCTGCGGTATGTCTTTTTGCAGCAAGCCCAGGCCGTTCCACTCGGCGGAATGCGGGTCAAAATCCGTCGCGTACGCCGCGGCGGAGAGGCTGCAAATCCAGACGGCGAGGAGGAGACGCTTCATTGGGCGTCCTCCACGCGGTCGAGCGCGGTCCGTGCAGCGTCCGCCACCTCCGGATCGGTCCGCCGCCCGTACAGCGCGCGTTCAACCCGGCGAACCGCATCGCGCAAGTCCGCGTGCCCGCGCCGAATCACTCCAGTCACGCGGGGTTCCACTTCACGCGGCGTTTCACGTGTCCAATCAACCGGCTTCTGCGTCCACGTACGCACGCTCGCGCTGAACGTGCCACGCACGACGGCACGGCAACTCGGCGGCAGCAGTTCACAGCCGTCGTAGAGCCCGTCATGCGGCAGTTCCAACTGCAATTCGAGCGTCATGTGTTCTTCGGCCAGCACTTGCCAGAGGTATCGACCCGGTGGCAGGTCTGTCACGTCAAAAATACCGTCGGGCGCAACGACCTGCAGCACGCGTTCCGCGTCCTCGCGCGAATGCAGCGTCAGCGTGCTCGCACACGAGCGCCCGGTCTCACCGTGCACGACGCGTCCGCGGAGACGGCAGGACGGCTGCCCAGCATCGATCGACCGCACTTGTTCGTCCGGCAGACCGGCTGAAGTGGCCTCGCGCCAAGCTTGTAGCTCCAGCTCGCGACGACGCGCCCGCCACCGTTGAATCACGACGGCAGCGACGAGCGCCACCAGCGGAATCGCATACAACCAACTCGCGAGCTCCGGCGGCGGCGGAATCTCCAACGACAGAACCGGACTCCAGCCCACTTCGTGCCACGGCTCTGCGACCTGTGCGCGCGCCACCAGACCAATCGCGCCCGGCGGAAACATCCGCGCCAGCGCGTCGCCGCGCGCGATCGCGAAGAAGCGCCCCTCGGCGTCGGTCGTCAGCGCCGCCAGCAAGTGCCGTTCCATGTGCAGCGAGACCGCCGCGTTGTGTACCGCACGCCAGACGCCCTGCCGTGCAGTGCGGACCCGCCCCTCGACGCACCAGTCCGTCGGCGCCAGATGCGCGCCGTTCACCGTGCAGGCGTTCTTCTTGTCCCCTCGCTGCTGTGTGAGTTCCACCTGCACCGCGCCGACCAACTGCACCTGCAGCGTCGCATCCACGGCGTTCACCTGCTCGTTGCCAGACACGTGGGCCGACACCACGCGCGGTCCGGGAGAACCCAGCGCCGTCGTCGGTACCACCGCGTGCGCGATGCCGTCACCATCGGTGCGCGACACGACGATCTGCTTGCCATCAACCGCCCACTCGACCTCCAGCGCCGCCAGCGGCAAATCGCCCGACCGCACGGTCGCCGTCAGTTCCAGATCCCCCACATCCGTTCGCAGTTGCGTCGTCTGCGCGCGAATTTCAAGGCTTGCGTCTTGTTTCTGCAGGTCAAAAAGCGCCTCAGCAGTCGCCTCTCCCAATGCAGGACCACCCGCGTAGCGCGCTTCGACATGCGCCAGCCGGTCCACGCCGAGCCAATCGCCCAAGGGGACGCGTACGGCGAAATGCCCATCTGCCAAAGTCGTCGCCGTCACATCCGCGCGTTTGTGATGCGTTTCAGCAGGTGGCGGGCTGCCCACGACCGTGACCGCCACGGCAGCATCGCCCACGGGCTGGTCGCGACTATCTTGCAGAGTCCCTCGCACTTCCAGCTCACCGCCCGCCGGCACAACCGTCAGGCTGAGATGGGTCCGCGCACGCAGCTGCACGCGCATCGCGTCCGCCGCGACGGCACCGAGCAAGAACAGCAGCACCAGCGAAATTTGCACAGTTCTCAGACGCGTTTGCCCCACCTTTGGTCCGACGCGCGGGCGCCGCAACTCGCATGATGCCCAGTCCGCTGCAACCGCGCCAGTCGCGTTTGCGCGCGTCATTGCACCGTGTTACTCTCGCAAAGTTCCAAGGTGACGACGGCAGAACGTCGTCCCAGTCACGGTCGCCTCTGTCAGCGCCGTGTTCCCTGTGACGCGCGAGCGTCCCGTTGGGTTCACGCGGTCAAGCAGAACGATCGGACCGGCGACGGACTGGCGCACGAGTGTTCCGTGGCGAGGTGGGAGCTTCGTGACAAAATCCGCGAATCGTGTCAAACAGGATTCGAGGCGCGTCAATTCGGGTGGTTGACGCAACACGGCGCGAGAGAAACAGGCCCGAGCGGGGATCAGGCACGCATCGGGCAATCAGCTTCGGCGCAGAGAGGATTTCATGCAGAATCACGACTTGCAGAAACAGCTGCTGGCAGCTCAGTCGACTCTGACGGCGAAAACACGGGCCTGTGCGCCGCGGATGTTGACGCTTGCTCTGGGTGCGCTGGTCCTCACGAGCGCGTGCGCTGAGATCAAAAGCGCCAAGCCCGAAGACGCGGAAGGTCTCGCTGCCCTGCGCGCCGATCGCGAACAGGACAACGTGCTGGTCGAGTACCAGAAGGTGCGTAAGAAAGAGGTTCAAGCGAAGGGCGATAACCCGGACGCCCTCGATAACGCCGCGCCGTTGAAAGAAGAAACGCGGTTCAAAGAGCTGTGGGAGAAGCGCAAGAAAGAGGTCTATGACGCCAAGGTCGACCGCTACAAGGAGCTGTCTGCGGACGTCGTGGGTTCATGCTTGACCAAGGCGAAGTCGGGCGCTTCGGCGGACGACATCGACCGCTGCGTGACGTCGACCCCGGCGGCGACGATCGACCCGTTGAAGGCTGGATTGCTCGGCTTGGGCGTGATCGGACTCGCGGTTGTGCTGTTCGCCGTCTTCCGTTCGGCGCGTCGGCGCATCGACCCGGTGGCGCAGGCTGGCCAGAAGATCAACCTGGCCGTGCAGCAGGGCGACAAAGAGACGATCGTGACCGGCGACTACAAGGGCTACGTGCTGCGTATTGAAGCATCGGCGCCGGAAGTGGGCGAGGGCGACGGCTTTCTGCGGGTGCTGGTGATGTCCAAGGTCGATCCGCACACCTTGGTGCGCTTTGGTCCGCTGGCGCCGCCGACCGGCTTGGACTTGCCGGATTTGAACGCGCCGGAAGTGCACGACGGCCGTGTGCCGGAAGGCTACAAGCTGCGTCTGTCGCCGGGTGCGAACGCGGACTCGATGCTGGCGGGCGACTTGGCGTTCCAGCTTCGCGACTACGATCCGGTGGATGTGCGCGTGCACGATGGCGTCGCGGGCGTGACCGTGTGGCAAGTGCCGCAGACGGCCGATCGCGTCATCGAGTTCATTGAGCTTGCGGTGACCTGCGCCAAGCAGTACCCGCAGGCGTAAGCCTTCCCCTTGAACCTGCACAATATCCTGCGCTTGGGCGTCGCGCTCGCGGCGATGTGCGTCGTCGCACTCGTGCTTGGCGTTGCTACGGGCCTCGCGGGCCGCGTCCTGACGATCCTCGGCTTCTATGAAGTGCTCGCGGCGCTGACGCTGTCGGTTGCCGCGGTTGCGGTGGCCCACGGGCTGCGCTGGCGGCCGCGTGCTGGGGCGCTGCTTGTGGCACTCATGGCGGCTGGATGCTGGCTGACGGCACACCGCTTGACCGACGCTTGGGGATTTCGCGCCGAGCAAGCCCAAACCGTCTTACGCGAATCGCACGATCTCGCCGAAGATTTTCTGGTTTCTGGTGCCGACACGCCGATGCAGCTCGTCGATCTGGGCTTGAACGCCGAGACTGGCGCAGACGGTGTCCGCGGCGCCCTTCTGGTGGAGTGGCGTGCAGGACCGCTGGTGCTGCGGGCGATCGGCCTGGAACGCCGACTGCCGCCTCAGCCCGTGGCGCAGGCGCTGCTGCTTTCCGCAACGCTGGCGTTCTTGACGGTGCTCGTGCGGCGGGCTCTTCTGCACCTCGCCGCTGAGCCTGCGTGTCCCGTGTGTGGCCGTTACCTGCGACGGGATCGTTGGGGGCGCGTCTCCGCGCTCGAAGCGGAGCGCTTGCGCGAAGCCTGGTCGCGAAACGAATCGCCCGAAGCGAGCCTCACGCCAACGGCGGACGGTCCCGAACTGCTGCGCGAAACGTGCGGCGCCGGTCACACGCCGCGACCAGGCTGGTCGCTGGTGCAGGTTCGAAGGCGCACGTTGGGCAGCGGCGGTGCGGCGCTCGTGGCGCGCCTGCCAGCAGGAACCACTACAACGGCGAGTGAATAGCCGCCTGCGTCTTCTCGATCCAACGCTGACGGCGTTCGTCCAACTCATGCGGCGCGACCCAGGGCATCGGCCGCGGCGCAAGCGTGAACGTGATGTGATCGCCAAAGCCAAAGGCTTGACGCAAGTGCCCGCCATCCAGGTAGACCATTCCGGTGTACATGCGTGAAATCACTTCCAGCTCTTCCAGCACGCCGGCTTCGAGCGGCTTGCCTTCCAGAGCCCAGAGCATCAGCTCGCGCGAGCGGTACTGCAGCTTGCGCTCGTCGACGTCCAGCAGGTAGCCGCCCGCCGAACGAATCGCCGCTGTCGAGCCCGCCGCGGTCGCCACCCACAGCCCCGACGACTTGTGGTCCTGCGCCTCGTCGCCGACTTTGAGAATGTAGCGCGAGGTCTCCGCCGGCGACTGATGCGCCAGGAGAACGTCGTTCAAGGCGAGATCGCGAATCGGCTTGCCGTTGATCGCGACCTGCAAGCGCCACAAGCCCCGACTGCGGATCTCGCCCGCGGCGATCTGATCGAGCAACGCGCCAAAGGCATCCGCACCGGCGGCGCAGAAATAGCCGACCGAAGAACTCGCAGCGCTGTTGACGCCCAACATCGGCGGACCGTCGCTTTCCGACGAGGCGTCGATCGCGTGGGATGCGCGCAGGAATGTGCCGTCGCCGCCCACCGTTACGACCAGGCTGGCGCGAACGGCTTCCCGCCGACCAAAGTTGGACACAACGCGGTGATCGATGTGGCGCGCGGTCAGTTCTGCTTCGACGCGCGCCAACGACGCCATGTGTTCTTCGTGCGCACCGAGCACGCGCGAGGTCAGCGGATCCCGCTTGCCGATCAACTGCGCCAAGCGCCGGTCCGGCCGCGACGCCTGCTGTTCCACCGCCGTCGTCTTGCGTACAACGATGACGTGGTCCAAGCGAACCACATCACCGACGTGATGCACTGGACGCGGACGTTTCATGAGTTCGGCGATACCTGCGCGGTGAGCGCGGCGATCGTCGCAGCGCTGGGATCGGTCCGCATGTCGTCAAAAGGCCGCGGATCCTTGCCAGGAGGCACCAGCGGAATCGCCATCGTGAAGGTCGTTCCCGCGCCGATGGTCGAGGCAAAGGTCAGCGTGCCGCTGTGCGCCTGCACGATCTGCCGGGAGATGTCGAGTCCCAAGCCCAAGCCCTTTTCGCCTTTGGTCGAGAAGAACGGCTCAAAGACCTTGTCGGCGAGATCGTTGGCAATGCCGCGGCCGTTGTCGCTCACTTCAACCAGCACGTTGTCGCCTTCACTCCGCACGTGGATGTCGATCCGTCCCAGGCTGGGCGGCAGCGCGTCGGCGGCATTGCGGATGAGGTTGATCAGCACCTGACGGATCCGCTGCGCGTCCATGAAGACCAACGGGCGGTCGTCGAAACTAAAGTGGATGTCCGCAAGCTTGACCGCGCGGTCGCAGCGCACAAACCGCAGCACGCCCTCGATCACGTCCACCATGTCGTGCGGCGCGATGTTGACCTGCCGCGCACCGCCAGCCGCGAATGAGCGAATCTCGTCCACAAGTCCGAGAATGCGCTGCTGCGCTTCCAGCATCAGCTCTGCCGCTTCCTGAATTTCCTGATCCTGCGGGTACTTGGTGGCGATCATGTCGGCCAACATGAACGGGCTCAGGTGATTCTTCACTTCGTGCGCGATGCCGCTCGCCAGCCGCCCCAGAAGCCCCATGCGCTCGCTCACGACGAGCCGTTCCTGAGTCGCCAGCAGCTGTTCGTGGGTCGCCTGCAGTTGCGCCATCGCGCGTTCGCGCGCTTGCGTGGCGTCCAGATGGTCCAGTCCGACGCCGAGCATCGAAGCGACCACGGTCAGCAGGTGCAGATCGTTGTCATCAAATCCGTTGATATTGCGGTTATTTTCAACCTCAATCAGTCCCAGCAAGCGGTTGCTCACCAGGATCGGCACCACCATCAGCGAGCGGATGTTGCCGAGCATCACGGATTCCGAGGCCGAAAAACGCTCGTCGGTCGAAGCATCCGCCGTGATGATCGCGCAGCGCTGTTGCAACACGTAATCCGCGACCGTCTTGGAGATCCGCAGCGTGCCCGTATCGTCCGGCGGCGCGGTCCGATCGCGATAGCGCACCGTCTTGGGTGCCAGATTGCCGTCTTCGTCGAGTAGCACAATCGCCGCGCGATCACCGCGGACCACTTGCAGGATCAAGTCCAGCAGCGGCGGCATCGTCTCGCGCAGGTCGGTGTAGCGCTGCAGCGCCTTAGAAATTTCATGCAGAATCGCGAAGTTGCGCGTGCGCTGCAGGAGTTGCTGGACGCGATCTGCCGTCAGGTAGCGGTCCGTGTCGACCATGCCCATCGCGGCAAAGTAGTCGTCCGCAACGAAGCCGCCGAGGTCAGTCGGCACGCTTTCCACCGGACGAACGACGCGCGGCTGTAGCGGGCGCGTGTCGTGCACGACCTCTACCACACCCGAATCGCGGCGATTCAAGCCGGAGACCGAGAACTGCGACATGCCCATGCGAATCAGGTCGCCGTTGAAGAGTTCCGCCTTGGAAATGCGCTGACCGTTGACGTAGACGCCGTTGTGGCTCTCCAAGTCCTCGACGAAGAGCCGTTCGCCGTCAAAGAACACGCGCGCGTGTTCCCGGCTGATGCGGCGGTCGGGCACGAAGATGCCGCACGTGGTCGAACGGCCGATCACGAGCTCAGTGTCCACGGAGAAAACCTGACCTTGCAGGTCTCCCGTAATGGCACGCAGCGAGGCTGTTGGAGCGAGGGTCATGGCGAAATCTGGGCCGTCGGGGGAGAAACGCGCGCAGATGCGGAGGCACCTTCGCAACGGAGATGCTAGCCCGTCTCACTCACGAGTCAACCGGCCGCGGCATCCTACGTCCGCTTTGCTGCGGCGTTTGTGCAAAAAATCGCGATCAGGCGTTTTCTTTCCCCGCGACAATGAAGGGTTATCATGTGCGATGGAGCGCTCGCCGTTCCGAGGCCGATGACACCGCTCATGCCGAACCAACCGCCTGAAAGCACGAACCAAACGCCGATCATGGAGGTTGTGGACCTGCACAAGTCGTTTGGCAGCCAAGCCGTGCTCAACGGCGTGAACTTGACCATCGCAACAGGCAAAGTCACCGTCATTATTGGCGGTTCTGGCAGCGGCAAAAGCGTGTTGGTCAAGCATCTGGTCGGACTGCTACGGCCGGATAGCGGCCAGGTGAAGCTCCACGGTCAGGATTTGTTCGCGATGGCGCCCGATGCCCTGCTCAAAGCGCGGCGGCAGTTTGGCATGCTGTTTCAGGCCGGCGCGCTCTTTGACTCGATGACCGTCTACGAGAACATCGCCTTTCCCTTGCGCGAACACCGTTCGATGGCGCGTCAGGAAGAGCGCGATCTGGTGCACGCGCGCTTGGCCGAGTTGAACCTTGTCAACATCGACCACAAGTATCCGGCGGAGCTTTCCGGCGGCATGAAGAAACGCGTCGCACTGGCGCGGGCGACAATCCTCGATCCGGAAATCATCATCTACGACGAGCCGACGACCGGGCTGGA
>CAITYF010000170.1 GCA_903896545.1 uncultured Myxococcales bacterium
GACCTCAGGCGCGGACACGGCACGCGAGTCAGCAATCAAGACTACGTTTTGAAATGGAAAGACAGATCTTGTGGTTCGGCGCACAATAACTCCCAGTTACTGCGCGTTAACGGCGTTATCGCTCCACGACTTGGGGAACCGGTGGCCCGCGGAAAACTGCGCCGCGGTTGCTTTTGCGTTCGCTCAGCGCGCCCACAACACAAAGCTGCTGCCGCGGCGATTGGGAAGCACTGCCAGAAAGCACGCCCGGCCGACGGTCATCCCAACTTCACGCGCAAGAGTTGACCAACCGTATCCGCTCGTTCAATCTCGCGATGAAGAAACGCGTCGGTCACGTGCGTGTAAAGCTGGGTCGTCGAGATGCTCGCGTGACCGAGCAGGCGTTGAACGATTCTGATATCAACGCCCGATTCGATCAGTTTCGTAGCAGCCGAATGCCGAAGCATGTGAGGTGTCACTCGCACCGTGATCCCGGCCTGAACGGCCAGACGCCGAAGGCCATTACGCACATCCGTCGTTCGCAAAGGACTGCCCGATTGTCTAACGAGAAGTCGATCGTGAATTGGCTTTGCGGCCGGACGCGTCTCAACGTACCGCTGCAGACGGTCGCGAAGCAGTTGGTTCGTAACGTAGACTCGACGCTCACGCGCACCCTTGCCACGAACAATCGCAACGCCGCTAGTTACATCGATCTCAGAGAGGCGGAGCGCCGTCACTTCCCCGACTCGCAGCCCGGTTGCAAGCATCAACGCGATGCACAGGGATACGATTACGGCGTCATGCCCTTTATCAGATTCTGGATCCCACTCGGATACTGCTGTCCGCAATAGCAGGCTCAAGTCATGGGAGCTCAGCGCTCGTGGCAAGCGAATTGGTTGCTTAATGCAGAGTCCGAAAAAGCGTCGATGCTCATACGCGATCGCCTGATTTTGCTCGAGCCAGCGGAAAAAGACTTTGAGCGTTGCGATTTTCCGTTTGATCGTGGCTGGGTGCAAGCCGCGATCAAATAGCGCGGTGCAGTATTCACGGACGGTTTCCGGAGTGTCTCTGTCCGCTCGACGGTCTCTGACGAACAGCCCGAAATCGGCCAGATCACTTCGATACGCACACACGGTATTGGCAGAGAGCCCACGAAAACTACGGCAGCTTTCCAAAAACGTCGAAATTGCGGGGTCCTTTAGATGTTTTCCGCGATCCGGAGATTCGACTGTCATTCTTCGCGACCCATTCCAACGTCGACCCGCCGGTCAGATTCAGAAGGCATTGAATCCGCGACAGCGTGATAATACGCGGACGCCGTGGTCTGTCGAGTTCCTGGCCGAGGCCTATCGTCCGCGGCGTTCCCGTGAAACCCAAGACCACAACGGTCGCCGCCAAGACCGCTCGCTGAGAAGTCGTTCTGGGGGTGTCGCGTGAGTTACTTTGGTACGGCTGCGCGGTCACGATCGACCTTCTTGGGGCGCCACAGTAACCCATTCTCAGCAAGCTCTCAAAGATCTTGGTCAAGGCTCAAGAGCAGTTGGGCAAGACCCCGGAGTTCTGAAACGTCGTTGTTCGAGAGATAGACATTCAGCTCGCACGCAAGCGCCGGGATGCGACTCGATGGCAAGCCCTGCAGTGTGTTGGCAACTGATTTCAAGCTGTCAATTACAGGTTTAAATTCGGCCTGACGCTCGAACGATGCGATTGGTTCGCGCATATAATATATGAGATTAGATCTCAATGATTATAACACGTCAAAACCACCGGGGACAACAGCATAGAAGTCAGAGTGGAATAAGTCATTCAATTCGATGGTTTTTCGTTGCGGACGCGGCGAGCCGTTGAAGCCGGACCGGCGACTTCTCTTATGTGCCAGCCGACTCATTCCCGTCTGGGAACAGACTCGGCGCTACCCGCCCGTGCCGCGTTCCAAACGGTCCGCAAGCAACAGCGCCTGTTCCGCAACGCGCCGTGCGGTCTGAATTGCTTCCGCCCGCTCCGTGTCATCGAGCGGCTCGGTTGCGAATTTGGCCAGGCGTTGCTCCGTCACCATCTCCGCGAACATCTTGCCGACCTTGCTCAGACCCTTCACGACCTCAGGCAATCGGGGCCGACCGCGTGCCGGAGCATCTGCTGTCCGCGGCGGCTCAGCGCCGCGCACGATTCCCTGGAGTTGTTCGGCCGTGAGCTTTTCGGTCACAGCCTTCTTGGCATAGTCGCCGCGCGCATCAGCGTCGTGCACATGCGCGAGCACGCGGTGGTGGGCGAGCGAGAGCGCGCTCGCAACCTTCTCATCAATCTTCAGAAAGTGCTCGTGGACCGCAACGGCGTACCACAGGCTCGAGTAAGACGGCCCAAGGTCGTCCCTCTCCGAGAGAGCACGGTACGTTGCGGTCTTCTTGTGCCCCGTGTTGAACGCACCGACGTCGCCGCCGAAGAACCGCTCGACGATGATCTTGCCGATTCGGCGTGCGGTCTCCAGGTTTCCAAGCGCTTCGACTTCGTTGAGCTCGTCTACGACTTTGTCGACCAGGCGGCGCTCCGTCGGAGTGAGCTGGGCAAGGTAGGTCAGCGTTTCGGTCTTGGGGGCTGCAAGGGCGGTCGAACTCATGGATCCTCCGGGGAGAACGGGTCTCGCTTTCGCGTCGTTGATACCCGATACGTGCGCCCAGCGCAAGACTCCGTCCGAGCGGACGCGCGAGGCACCAAAGATGCGGGATAAACCCGCGAGAAACGCCTGGACCGCGGCAGCACAAACGTCTCGGCTATTCGTCATGAAATGCATGAACACTCGCAAATGGCCGCAACCACGCGTATACAATGAGCTATTGAAAATGTATAATGCAATCAAGCATGTGTGCGGATCGGATTCCCATATCGGCCATCATGCTGGCACTTCCTGGCAATCGGAGTAGCGTTCCCGAACGACGAACGTCCCAAGCCCGATAGCGAAGGTCCTGCTTCATTTTTTCGATAACAAATAGGAGTACAACTATGCCAACCGCTCAGCCTCTTCCGCCCAGCAGTCCTTCGACCTTGTTCGAGTCGTGGCTTCTCGAACGCCCACGTTGGCTCCAGACGGCGGCCGCGGCGCTGCTCCAGCATCAGCGCCTGCTCGACACGACCGAATTAAATTATTTCGCAGACTTGACTGTCACCGAAGCCGCCGCTGAGCAGGCGACTTTCGCGGCGGTCGCTCCGGGCTCGTTTGACACCCCGTCCCCGATGAGCATCGCACGGCTGCAAGCACTGGAGTGCATCAAAGGCGCGAACGCGCTGCGGGAGAACGCAACGTTGGACTTCGGCGAGGCGGCCATCTCGGTCGTGTACGGGGCGAACGGCAGCGGGAAGTCCAGTTTTGCCCGGGTGCTGAAGCAGGCGCGCGGCCCTGCGGTCGCTGCCGACTTGGTTCCTGATGTCTTCCGAGCGGAAGATGTGGCCCCAAGCGCCATCATCGTGCTCGAACGGAACGGAGCAATGCACAGCCACCCATGGACGCAGGCCGCCGGTCCACTCGCAGCACTTCGCCACATGCACCTGTTTGACGGTCGAGCCGCCCTCACGTACCTGACAGCGAAGAATGAAGCGGCCTACGAACCACGACTGATGCGATTCGTCACGATGCTTGTGGCGGTCTGCGACTCGGTCCGGGAGGTCCTT
Source organism: uncultured Myxococcales bacterium (assembly GCA_903896545.1). Classification (GTDB taxonomy): domain Bacteria; phylum Myxococcota_A; class UBA9042; order UBA9042; family UBA9042; genus CAIYBN01. The sequence goes on from CAITYF010000170.1 coordinate 3,643, forward strand.
GAAGAGCGTCGGCGTGTGGCCGTCCGCCTGTTGCCGATCGCACCGCCCACGCTCGACGGCACCGACGCAAGCGCGTTTCTTGCCAAGCTCCGCGGCACAGTCAAGGAGCCGGCGATTCTGAAAGCGTGTTCGTATACAGCTGAGGACCACCAGGATCGGCTCGCACTGGAACTCGCCTTGCACGAGAAGGATGTGGCAGCGCGGCTCATTCAGGTCGCGCAGGAGAAGAGCCGGCTCGCGGTCGTCGCGCAGCGCGTCAAGGCTGCGGCCGTTGCATATGCCGTCCCACAGCTTGTTGAACTCCGGAGGCTGCGCCAAGTCGCACGGGTGAAGCGTCAAATCGCCTCTGTCGATGCCGGTAAGGTTTTCGCCGGCGCGCTTCAGGGTGTTGGTGAACCTGCCTGGCAGGCAATGTGGAACGCGGCGCGGGCGTACTCGGAAACAAGCGCATACCCCAACCTCGCATTTCCGCTCGTCGCTCCTCCGGCCAAATGCGTACTCTGCCAGCAAGAAATTTCCCCCGCTGCCGCCGAACGGATGTCGGGGTTCCAGCGTTTTGTCCTCGGCGTGACCGAGACCGACGCCAAGAAGGCCGAGGCCGAACTCGCGGCGTTTGTATTCAAATTTCCGGCAATTTCGACCAAAGAGACCTGGGTACCGGACGCTGAGTTTCTCGGTGTACCACCATCGGAGAGCGTCGCCTTTTTTGATGCGCTCGCGGAACGTGCTCTAGAAGTCCAGGCTGGTGCCACAGCCACCCTCGCCAGCGGCGATTCGGCGTTCGGCGCGGTAATCCATGCCACAACCGTCACGGCCGAGCGGATTGCGGTGACGGAGAAGGCGCTGCGGGAATTGCAACAAGAAGGCAAGCGCGTCGAAATGGAACGACGCCTTCGCGAACTGCGCGCGAGCGAATGGATGGCACAGAATGTCGGTGCAATTCGGGCAGAAGTCGCACGCCTCGCGAGCGATGAACGAATAGCGAAGGGCATGGCGCTGACCAAGACGAACGCGCTGACCGCATTGAAGAATGAGCTAGCCGAGGAAGAACTCACCAAGGGCTATCAAGCCCGTTTCGCTGCGGAGTTGGAAGCGCTGGGCGGGAAGCGTCTGCGCGTCAAACCAGTCGCGATCAAGGAGGGAAAAGGGAAGATCGTGTTCAAACTGGTGCTCGATGGTGCGGTGCGCCCAGCCGAACCGAACACCGTGCTGAGCGACGGCGAAATGCGCCTGGTCGCACTCGCGGCATTTCTCGCGGACATCACGGGGAACGGCCACCCGACACCGTTCGTCTTCGACGATCCGATCTCTTCTCTCGACCAGGACTTTGAAGAACGGGTCGTCGCACGCTTGGTGGCGCTCGCTCGGACACGCCAGGTGATCGTCTTCACGCACCGACTGTCTCTGGCGACGCTGCTCGACGAAGCCGTCGAGCACGCGATCGACCTGGCAAAGAGCGCATCAACGACCCCAGACGTTTCAATACATGTCCAGGCGCTGCGCCGGCTGGGGTCCACCATAGGAATATCCGGCTCGACCGCACCGAACGAGGTCAAGCCGAAGGATGCCTGCAACAAGATTCTCGAACCCAAGACAGGGATCCTTGCGCGCATCGACCAGGCGCACGCCGACGCGCAGGTCGACCAGTTCAACGAGACGATGAAGGCGGCGTGCAGCGAGTTCCGGATTTTGCTGGAGCGCACCGTCGAGAAGATCTTGCTCAGCGATGTCGTCGGCCGATTCCGCCGCTCGATTCAGACGCTGAATAAGATCGGCAAACTGGCAAAGATCACACCGGACGACTGTGTTCAGATCGACTCGCTCATGACAAAGTACTCGTGCTTTGAGCACTCGCAGTCTGACGAAACACCAACTTGGCTTCCGGACCCGGCTGAGTTCAGGGCCGACGTTGTCGCGCTGCAGACGTGGATTAGACTCTTTTCGGCGCGGTGAGCGCGTTAGATCCTTCGTCAATCCGTGCAACGTCGAAGGAGTCGCCTTCTTTCACGATGCGGACATCCGGACGTCCTGCCAGAAGAGTGCGCGCGATTCCGTCCAACTCTGCGTCCGTGCGACGAGGATCATGGTGCGTCAGAATTGTCCGCTTGACCCGCGCCGCGTCCGTGTGGCGGAGCGCCGCGGCAAACGTGCCGTGCCCCCAACCGCGCCGAGATGGGCCAACCCTGCCCTCGTATTCGTCGTCGGTGTAGGTTGCGTCGATACTGGCGACGTCCGTGTCCCGAAGCAGGTCAACAAGTCCTTTATCCAACTCGGTGTGTGCAGGATGCTCCCAGTCGGTGCAATGGCAGAACGCACGGCCGGCGTACTCCAACCGGTAGGCGATGGCATCGCCAGGATGGCGCAAGATCGTCGTCTTGACGACGACATCGCCAAATTTCAACGTGTCGCCGGCCTGTAAGACGTGGAACCCAAGGTCTGCTTGGAGCATTGCCATGGTCACGGGAAAAGTCGGCTGTGCGAAGAGCTGACCCAATGTGTCTTTGATACTGTGTCCGTGGTGCAGTGCCGACCACAATTCGATCTGGAAGCCGGGGCGCAGAAACGGCGCGAAGAACGGGAAACCCATTACATGGTCCATATGCAGGTGCGACATCAGAAACGTCACTTTGGTCGGCCCGTTCGCATTCAGAAGTTCGCCGAGGAGACGCACGCCTGTCCCACCGTCGATGACAAAAAGTTGATCGCCGCAGCGAACCTCGACACACGTTGTGTTGCCGCCGTAGCCCACGGTGTCCGGACCAGGCGATGGAATACTGCCGCGCGTGCCCCAATACTTAACCGTGAAAGGCAAACCCGAAGGCTGGCTCGCGGTTGAGGGCAAAATCGTATTCTTCTTGCTCATCGGCGGCGCTCGCGATCCGTTCTCGTGTGCCGGCGTGCCCGGAATCCAACTTCGTTGGGGACTGTACACGTGCTTCCGCCGTAACCGCAACGGAGCGATGAGTGAGGACGCCGTGACGTAGAGAATAGGGATGATAGGAGTCAGACTCGAGGCGACGTGCGTACCATGCTCGGCCACTCGTTTGTCTTCGTGCCGGTCCATCGACCGGCGTCTGGACACTCATTATCACGCACCAGAACCTCGACCATGTTCAGCAGGCCGGAAGAGCGAGTCCGTTCCTGGCGCGCTTGACTCGTGGGCGGCGCCGGGCACGATGGGCCGAGCAGAGACAAACGGAGGCAATTCATGGTTCATGTTGTGTTAATCGTCGCGGTCGCTGCCGGGGTCGTCGCGTTTGGTTCGGCAATCGTGCAGGGGATCAGGGCGGCAGCTCGTGAGGCGCGCCAGATGGCGAGGCAGCAAGCGTTCTGCCAGGATTTGCTCAACGCCGCGCGAACCGGGCAGATCAGTCCGCCAGATATGCGCAAGCTCGCCGCCTCTCACCAAATCGACGGCGCGGAGCTCTCCGATGTGTTGACGGCGTTACGCAAGGACATGCTCACGAACCGCGTCGAGAAGGACCGCCACGCGCTTTCCTCCATCGATCACCTTTTGGCAGAGCGCGACACCGACGCACTTCTGCGTGAACTGCCAGAATCACTACTCGGACATGCCCACAAGGTTGCCGAAAAGCTCGGCCCTGACCGAATCGCATTCAACGAACTCATCCATGGGTTCAATGACCTACATGGCCGACTGGTGCGGGAGCGCGATCACTGCGCCGCCCTGACAGCGACACTATCGTTCAATCGAAACCTGTGGCGCTTCGGGTTCGTACTGCTTGTTCTCACGCTCGGGTTGGTTGTTGCACTCCGGCCCGAGCTGCAGCAGATCATCCTGACATGGGCGCATTTCTTCGCGGACTGGTTCAGATAGAGGCAGACGACAGACCGTCACGCCATCGAGGCAATCTGGGAGCCAGACGGGAGAGTGCGCGCATCTGCGCCCGCCGGTTGGGTCCCGGTCGATCTGGCTATCGGCACGAACGAACCTTCGAAGAATTTCGCTCTCACAATCCTTCTGAGTGAGAGATGTCGGCCGCCGGGACAACGGGACCACCTCGGGCGTCATGTACACCCCGCTTACTTGGCGGCTGAGGCTCTGGGGCAATCTGCGTGAACCAGGTTGCGCGTTCTGCTCGGGTTCAACATCTTTGAACTTGGCGGGATTCGCTCCATTGCTACAGCGGTAAGATCATGCTGGGGATCGGAACTTCACCGCGACGACCGATCGGGGACCCGCCGTTGGATGACCAGTATCCACTCGGCGCCGTAGTGACCGGTGTTCACGCGCGTGAACACTGGCGCCCCAGGCGCCTAAGCGCTCCATCGGGATGGACACCCCCGGCACAAAGCAGCAATTAGCAATTCGGATGGTTGACTCCGCTCATCTTCGCCTTTACGCTCGAAAATCGAAAGGGAACGTACTCTGGATGTTCTCTCCAGTGCGGGGCACGGGCAGTTGACCGGCGACGGATTCGGGAATCTGACGGCGTGGAGGGCTCAGCGTAGCAGGCCTGGTGGGACGGGGCTGGTTGACGACGAGGACAGATCGGAACCAGGATGTAGGGGTCAGATATGAAGCAGACGGCCGTTCGCGCTGTGTGGGAGCGCGGTTCGGAGACTATCCGTCGCGGGGTAGTGCTCGCGTACCTACGGGTCACAGATCGGAATCGGCGGGCCGAGGTCCGGTTCGTGGAGGGGCTTCCGTTTCTCAGCTTGCCTTCGGTCTTTCCGCCTGATTCGTTCACAACCGCTCTAGTCCTACGTAGCCGACATCGTCTTGAAGGGCGTCGCGTGTTGGAGGTTGGCTGCGGGGCGGGCGCGCTTGCGGTCTTGGCAGCGGGGATCGCCAGTTCGGTGGTCGCGGCTGATGTCAGCGCCGAAGCTATTCAAAACACAACGCTAAACATCGCTTGGCACAAGGCCCAAAACGTCGAGGTCGTCGAGAGCGACCTCTTCGAACACATCCACGGCGTCTTCGACACGATCGTTTTCAACGCGCCGTTCTTTCCGGGGCGCGCGTCATCTGCAAAGGAGCGCATGTGGCTTGGCGACAACGGTCGGATACTCGAACGCTTTCTGCGCGATGCACCAAGTCATCTGGCGCCTGATGGCGAAATCTGGCTGACCCATAGCAGTGTGGCCGACGAATCCTCTTTTCGTGCGGCGTTGGACGGTGCCGGCTGGTCCTGGACTGTGATGGATTCGCGCGACATCCTGATCGAGACCTTCAAGCTTTACCGAGCGGTCCGCCATGTGGACGCCGCGGAGGGCGGCCGTGGATGACCTCCTGTATTCGCGAAACTGGGCTTTCATCGACGCGGAGACGCAAGCGAAGTTGGGGAGCACGACGCTGCTGACCGCGGGGACGGGCTTGGGCTCGTCGATCGCCACGCTGGCGGCTCGAACGGGCTTCGGCCGTTTCATCTTGGCCGACGGTGACAACGTCGAGCTTTCCAACTTGAACCGCCAAGCGTTCTTTCGCCGACACATCGGCCAGAACAAGGCCGAGGCAACGGCGGAGCTGGTGCGAGGAATCAGTCAGGATCTTCAGGTTGAGGCGATTCCTGAGTTCCTGACCGAGTCGACCCTCCCTGCCCCAATCAGGCGCAGCGACATCGTCGTCAACACCATCGACTTTGACGACCCTGTTTTTCTCGCCTGCAATCGCATCGCCAGAGAGTGCAGCCGCGTCGTCCTGTTGCCGATCAATCTCGGTTTCGGCGCGGCGCTCTACGTGTTCACGCCAGATTCCCCGACGATAGAAGACGTCCTGGCAGAGGAGATAAAGCGGGGAGGAATTGACGCCATCAAGACCGCGCTGGTGCTGCGCGCGGTTGGCCCACGTGTGCACCCATACATGAAGGCGCCAATTGCCAGATTTCTGGACCCGGGACCGCAGGGCTGGCCATACGATCCACAACTGGGCATCGCAACATCGGTTGCTGCCGCGTTGACGGTCGGCGCGGCTGTGGCGTGGGCCAGAGGGACACAGTTGCGGGCCTTTCCAGACTTTGCCGCCTTGGACGTTTGGCCATGCGTAGTCGAGCCGGAAGGCGGGCGGTAACCGTGGCCACAGCCGTTCACCCGCCCAACAATTTGCCGACGAACGACGGCGCAGCGAATCCAATTGCGGCGTCGTTCTGGGACGAGGTGGCGCTTGGGGCCCCGCGGGTCTGGTTCATCACCTGCATCGGCGCCGCCATCGGCAGTATCATCGCCATTGTCGGCGACTGGTCCAGCGTCCCGAGTCAGTGGCATGTGCTTGCGCTGAGTATCCGCGCCGCTTCGATCGCCTTCTTCTTGGTCGGGATCTGGCTGACTCGGCGACACCGAGGCTTCGTGGAGCGCAATTACCGTGGCCTGATGCTTGGCATTTTCCCCGCGGTGGCGGTTCCAGTCGCAATCAACGGCGCACTCGCCCAGGAACAGGGCAATCTCTACTGGTTCGGGATCCTCCAGCTGGAACTTACTGCTTCGACGTTCTTCTTGATTCCTGCGTCGCTGTTCTTGACGGGTGCGTGGCTCTCCACCGTATTCTACATCGCGACGAGATTCGCCTTCGCCACGCATTTGGCGACGAACGAGGACGCTAACGTCGTTGTCGGTCTGGTCATATTTGGGATTCTGGCTTCGTTCACGCACCGGGTCAGCCTCCGGTCACGTCAGGAAAGCTATGCACAGCGTCGGGAGTTGCAGACGCAGTACACGCAGAAAGCGGAAATTCTTGGCAGCATTACGGATGCCTTCTTTGCATTGGATCGCGAATGGCGGGTGGTGTTCATGAACTCGGCCATGCAACGTATCATGGCTGCGAATCAGCCGACCAGAATCTTGCTAAACCGGTCGATTTGGGACGAGTTCCCGGGTCTACTGGACTCGAAAATGTACCGTGAGTTCCACCGCGCTGTGGCGACGCACCAACCGGTCGTTTACGCGGAGTTCTACCCACTTCTCGACCGGGAAATGGAGGTCAAGGCCTTCCCGGGAAAGGATGGGCTAACAGTGTACCTGCACGACGTCACCGAACTCATCCGCACGCGCGAGGCGTTGGAGCAAGCGAAGACGACATTGGAAGACCGTGTACGCGAACGAACGAGTGATCTGGAGTCTGCCACGAAGCATCTCGAGACGTCCGTGGCTGAGAAGGAGGTCCTGCTTCGGGAAGTCCACCATCGGAGCAAGAACAACATGCAGGTGCTGACGAGCCTGATGAGGTTACAGGCCAACGTCGCGGACAGCGATGCCGCTCGCGCTGCGTTTCAGGAGACTGAACACCGCATTCGCGCAATGGCGTTGGTCCACGAAAAGCTGTACCAGTCGCAAGACCTGTCGAGCGTCCAACTGCGGGGGTACTTGACGCAACTTGTCAACCAGTTGGTGCCGGCCTACACGACAAAGCGAGTCCAAGTGGAGTTGGAAATTGATGAGATCGACCTACCGCTCGACATCGCCGTACCTTGCGGCCTCATCGTCAACGAGCTGGTGTCAAACGCCACCCGACATGCCTTCTGCAATGTCGTCGAACCGAAAGTCTCCTTGACCGTGCGGTCGGTGCTTGAAGATGACATACTTGGTTATGCACTCCAGATCGCGGACAACGGGTCCGGTTTGCCCGAAGGTTTTGATGCTCCAACATCGGGCAGCCTTGGTCTCCGACTGGTCCGGGCGCTCAGCGAGAGCCAACTCAGAGGCAAGTTCACGATACACAGCGACGCTTACGGCACCGTGGCGCGCGTCTGGATTCCGGAGACGTCATGAAAGTGCGCAAGCGAATTCTGGTCGTGGAAGACGAGGCGATTACGGCAATGGACCTGCGCGAGACGCTGAGCTTGCTCGGATTTGACGTGGGACGCATCGTCGCCACCGGCGAAGACGCGATTAGGGCGGCTGCGGAGTCCAAGTTCGACCTGGTTCTGAGCGACATCGTCCTCCGCGGGCCGATGGACGGAATCCAAGCCGCCGGCGAGATTTCCCGCAACCACGGCGTGCCCGTTGTCTTTCTGACGGCATACGGAGATTGGAGCACGTTGTCGCGCGCCAGGGACGCCGAGCCTTACGGATACCTGATCAAGCCGTTCCACGCCGAAGCACTCCGGGCGACCGTGGAGACGGCGCTGTTGCGCGCCGATTCGCAGCGGCAACTCAAGGAGCGCGAAGCGGAACTTCGGTCGCTGTCGTCCAGTCTCATTGCTGCCCGGGAGGAGGAGCGGACCAAACTCGCACGTGAGCTTCACGATGATCTCGGGCAGTCACTCACTTTGCTGCGACTTCAGTTCTCCTGGACTCGTGACCATCCGCAAATGGCCGCTGCGGAATTGGCCAGGCGACAGGGAGACGCGACGCAAATTGTGGACGAGCTGATCTCAAGCGTTCGGCGCATCGTCTCCGGCCTGCGGCCACCCGTACTTGACGATGTCGGATTGACTCAGGCGCTCGAATGGCAGTGCCTAGAGTTCACAAAGCGGACAGGCACGGTCACACACTTCGACGCCAAGTTCGCGACCGAGCGAGGGTGTGAGGCGAAACTACCCGCGGACACGGTGACGGCACTCTTTCGAATTCTTCAAGAAGCGCTGACAAACGTCACCCGACACGCTGAGGCATCTGACGTCTTCGTCGAAATCGGCGACGACGATGACAGCGTCTACCTCGGCATCCGCGACAACGGCGTCGGACTCGGTTCCAGCCAACGCGACTACAGCACTTCGCATGGCTTGGCGGGCATACGGGAGCGCGCGGCCTCGACCGGCGGGACCGTGGAGTTCAAAGTTCCGGCGAACGGCACAGGGACAGAATTGGTGGTCCGAATTCCAACGCCCTCACAATCTCGCGCGGCGGCAACATGAAGATTCGCGTTCTCGTCGCTGACGACCACCCACTCATTCGCGCCGGAATTATCGCGATTCTGGCTGAGATGTCGGATATTGCAGTGGTTGGGGAGGCTAGTTCTGGCAACGAAGCGCTCCGAAAGCTCGCACTGCAAGAAGTCGATGTGCTTGTTTTGGATCTATCGATGCCATCGGGCAGTGGTTTTGATGTTCTTGGCCAACTGTCACTCTGGCAGAAGCGCCCACGCGTTCTCGTGCTCAGCGCACACCCTGAGGATCAACTGGCCGTTCAAGTTCTCCGATCCGGCGCGAGCGGCTACCTTGCTAAAGAAGCGGCACCCGAACTTCTAGTCGCGGCGATCCGCAGGATCCACAGCGGGCGAAAGTTCGTAACCGAAGGGGTCGCAGAACAACTCGTAGAGGCGGGCGAGCCTGGATACCAAGCGGCGCCGCATGAGTCGCTGTCGCCACGCGAACTTCAGATCTTGATGTTGTTGGCCACCGGGCGAAAGACCGTTGAAGTCGCCGCCGATTTGGCTGTCAGTCGGTCTACCGCCTACACGCATCGACAACGAATTCTGGACAAGTTGGGCCTTGCCGGAGACGTTGAGCTGGCCCGCTACGCCCTACAGCACAAGCTTGTCGAGTAGTGTGAGCGCGCCACTGTTGCGTTGAGCATCTGGGCCGAGCGGTCTTCAGATTCTCTGCATTTCGCACAAATTACGACACGAAATCGGTTTTCCCTACGATTTTCACCCCAAGCCGGAACAACGAGCATTCCGTGCTGGGGGCATACGCTTGGGTCGTGTCGACGGCTTCGCCGGACCACGGCTCGGGCAAAGTCTGGAGCAGTGTCTTGGCATCGGGGCCGAGGCGCCGCGCCTGCTTGGCGTAGCTGCCCCCTGCCGGGGTACTCATGCGCACACGCTCGCGACTCGTTCAGCACCACACCGGGTTTCAGATTTGGGAAATGGGCATTGACCGACTCGAAGAACTGACAAACTTCGTATTCTCAGTCTATTACAGTCGGTTCGACGCAGCGGCGTGGGCCGAGGCGGAGGACGACCTTCAGCACATGCTCGACGACGACCGTTTGTATGCCGGCGACGCACGTGTCTTCGCAGCTATCGCGCGTTCGGGGGTGATTCTCAGCACTGGCCGAGCGATTGAGGCCACCAACTTGCTGCTGCCGATCGAACGAGATTTCGGCGTGTCGGTCGCACACGCGGCGGGCGAGCGAGGAGCGAGATGCGGAACGAATCGAGTTTTTGAGATCGCCCGCCTTGCAACGTCCTCGCAGGCCGTCCGAAGCGAACAAATTCCCGTCGAGGCGATTCCGGCGATCACATGCGCCGTCGTGCGCCAACTCGTACGCGTCACTTCAGCGGAGCCGGGCAACTTCTGGGTAGCGTCGATGGACGTCCGTGCGCTGGACCTCTTTCGGCGACGCGGGTTCTGCTTCGAAGACGTCGGCGAGACAGACCCAAGCTACATCGGTTCACCGACAACGCCCGTGATCCTCTCGATGGACGACTTCGAACAGCGACTGTGGGCAATGAGTCCGACAAATCACGCAGAGTATTTCGGATTCGACCAAGCGAACCGGAGCCGCAAACGCCAAGTGCAGGGACCGCAAAGCCAGCTTTTGTCGCCCTCTCCAAATCACGGCATTTCATCAAGACGCACTGCTTCGGGCGCCGAGATTGCCGACGGTCCACGCCCACTGAGACGTTCGCCTGGACGCCTCCTCGTCGCGTAGCCGACTCGTTGGTGTGCTGCAGCTCCGTGCGCGTCCGTCACCGAGTAAGCGGAGCCTTCTTACTCGCATTGCGCCCACGAATCAGCCTCTCGTACAGCAGACCCGCACCGATTGGACAAATTACGACAGGGATCTGGATGGCATTCGGCGCAATCAAGAACGCCTCACGATTCATGGCGCAGTCGTGCGGGGCTACGCTGCTGGCGGAGGGACCATCATGCTTAATGCTCAGCGCCAGACCGTCGTTGTGGAAACCGAGACCCCGCCTGACCTCGACTTGGTCGTGAGTCCGCGCAAAGTGATTGATTCGGATGAATTCGGTCCGATACCACAACCCGCGAACCTAGAGCAGGGGCGAGTCGCCTCGCTGGTGGCGGAGGTGAATCGTCTGCATCGCCAAGGCGGCGTCCAGACGGCCCGGGCGATTGGTCAGTTCCTGATCGACTCGTGCTTCGGCGGTGACGCGTCACGCATCCATGACAAAGCACGACATCCCAACTCGTTTCGCGAGCTGACGACGCGGGAAGATCTCACGGTCTCGGCGTCGTTTCTGTTTTATGCAGTCGCGGTCACCGAGCAAATGGCGGCGCTTCCGTCGGACCTGATCGAGGCCCTATCGTTCACCAGTCAGCGCGTCCTACTGGCGGTCAGCGATGCGGACGACAAAGCGGAATTCGCACGCAAATCGCTCGACGAGCGGTGGACGACGCGCCAACTGCAATCGAACGTTCGCGCGGCCAAGCAGGGGGATTCGCCACCATCGAGAGCCGGGCGGCCGAGGACTCCAGATTTCGTTCGCGCGCTTCGTCTGCTGGATGAAGCAGTCACGCTCCTGGCCAACGAGGACGACTGGGCGGCAGAAATCCGGAGGTTCAGATTCTGCGAATCCAATCAGGTGATTGAAGGGGCGGCCGACCGCTTGGCAGACCTGTCGGGGAAGGTTGATCGTCTACGCGCAGTCTGCCAGGACGACGGGGATGTTGATTTCGAGTAGGACGGAAAACGACCAGCGAAGTCTTGCGGTCGAATGCCCGGAGTGTTCACGCGCGTGAACAGTCCAAATCGGATCGTGGGGGGGCTGCGATCGTCGACTGAAAGGTGATGCCGGATATCTGTACGTAGAAACGCGCGCTTGTCGGCCGAACGTGATCAACGCGATCGAAGTGAACTCCGCTGGCGAAGGCGAAGGGCGGCCCCTCCAGGGCCAACCGCAATTCAAGGTGCTGATTTCCGAAGACGCCGACGATGCGCCAGGCAGCTTCCGCCTGAACGTCATTCGCTTTCGTTGAACTGAGCTTGATTACCGTGTCCGGCTCTCGCTGCCCATTCTGGGCCTTCCCGGCCACAACACCCGAGGCTTCTCTCAGCACGCGATATCCCCAGGAAGCCCATCGCTGCAGCTGAGTGACACCTAAGCAGCTGGGAAACGGGATTGGCCGAGCCTCAAGCAAGCAGCTGCATGCGTTCGTGGTCGAACAGTAACCGCCCAGCCAGCCGCGCCTCCCGCTGCTGACTTGGACCGTCCCTGGTCAGGCGGTTACGTCGAACACCTTGTGGGTGCAGCCTCTGCAACGCACGTCGGCGAAATATCGAGTGTATTCAGCGGAATGCACTGGTGTTGAAGTCACTCCAACAGCACTCCGGTGTGGCTGTCTGGCGAGGCTGTCACGCTTGCGAGATTCCGGTCGCCGCGTATACTCCGCACAGTTCACGTCGACTAGTATGCTGGCACCACAGGAACTATTTCCAAAAACGGAGGTACAGATGCTTCGCTCATCCTTGGATACTCAAACCGCTGTGCTCGGGACTATCAAAGATCATGCGCAACCACACCTGCGCGCTAGCAAGGTTGCGCTCTCGCGCAAAGGCGAAATCGTCGTGACCGACGGCTTCCTGCCCAAAAGCAAGGAGATCCCAACCGTGACGAGTAGCAACAATCCGGTTCCGGTTTCGGGATACGCTGAGAGCCCGGCGTCGCTGGCAGGCGGGCCCGCTCGCGATGCCAAGCGGCCGACGGTTTCTCCGGACGGCCGTTATGCGCATGAAGAAGTAGTCATCGGTCCAGACCAACGCGTGCGGGTCACCAACACAACGAGTTGGCCTTGGCGCGTTCAAGGGCACATCATCATCACGTTCCCGAACAACCAAGTGTACATCGGCTCCGGGACCTTGGTGAATCGCCATCACGTCCTTACAGCCGGACATTGCGTCTATTCGACTGCTGATGGTGGGTGGGCCAAGTCGGTGGCCTTCGAGGCGGCGCGCAACGATGGCTCGCGTCCGTACGGCATTGTGTATGCCACACGCCTGCTCAGCGTGACCGGCTGGACTAACGATCACAATGAGGACTACGACATGGGGATGCTGGTTCTTGGATCGGATGTAGGCGCGCAGGCTGGCTGGTTTGGCGTCATCACTGGGCCCGATTCTCTGCTGCAGAACTATCGGGTCAACGTGAGCGGCTACCCGGGCGACAAAGGGGGGGCACAACTCTGGACGATGGCCGACGTCGTCAAGTCCGTGTCCGCGGAGCGGATCGGCTACGAAATCGACACCGCGGGAGGCCAGAGCGGCAGCGGGGTCTGGTCGACCTGGGCCGGACAAGTCGGCGAGAAAGTCGCGGCGATTCACACGACGGGTTCGTCGAGCGGAAATGGCGGCACACGCATCAGTCGCCCCAAGTTCGATCGCATCGTAAACTGGCTGAGCAGTTACTGACGAGAGCGGCCCTGCTGAGGCTTGTCACGGGTCACCCGCGCGAAAAACGTCAAGACACCCGGAACGCCCCGACCGACAGTCCGATGACCGTTGAGCCAACGATGCAATGTGGGATGCTCTTTCGGCAGTAACACGGCTCTTGCGAGCGGCCGTTGTGCTGTCAACGCCGGTAGCGCGATTGAACAGTAACCGCCTGACCAAGCCCGCCTGTCCCTCCCTCGCGTAATCCGCCACATTCCGCGACGCTGGAGAAAGTCTACGCCAGCGCCGTCGCCGTCCAATTCTGCGGCAGCAGCTCATCAATCCGCGCCATCGGCGTCGTCTGCACCCGAATCAGCACGTCCGCCAGATACGTCTCTGGATTCAGGCCATGCGCGACCGCGGTGCACACCAGGGTCATCAGCACCGCGAGGCTCTTGCCCGCCTCGTCGTTGCCGAGGAAAAGTGACGAGTCGCGTTGTTTTGCCACCAGTCTCAGCGCACTCTCGCTCGCGTTGTTGTCCACGGGCACGTCCACGCGCTCCAGAAACACCGTCATCGCCGCCCAGTTCTTCACCATGTAGTTGACGGCCTTGCCCGCCGGCTCGTCCGGCAGCCACTGCGGCCGCGGCGTGTCCAGCCACACTTTCAGCCGCTCCATCGCGTTCTTGGAAAACGTCTGCCGCAGCTCGCGATGGGTCGGCGAGCGCGCGATGTCGTTCTCCCGCGCGATGTGCTCGACCATGTACACGTCGAGAATCAGGTCCAGCGCCACCTGCACCTCCGGCGTTTTCTCCTTGGCGTCGAAGAACCGGCGACGCGCATGCGCGATACACGCTGCGCGCTCGCGCTGTTCTGGCGTCGTCACCACGTTGTAGCCGGTGTAGCCATCGACCAGCAGCGTGCCCGTTGTCGATCCCAGCACGGCCTGCGGCGTCTTGCCACTCCGGCTCGGCGAGTACACGTAGACCATCACCTTCTGCGCCAGGAAAATCCACATCCACGCGTCGCGGACCTTCTTCTTTTGCTGCACGTGGATGCGCGTCTCGTCCGCCAGCACGACTTCTTGCTGCGCGACCAGCACCTTGAGCCGGTCGTACAGCGGCACCAGCAGGTCGGCCGCGCGGTGAAACAGCGTCCCCAGCGTCGCGTCGGAAATCGGTACGCCCTGGCGTTCCAGCGACTTGGCCAGCCGGTAAAACGGCAGCGAATCCAGGCAATGCTGCGCGACAATCCACGCCGTCAGCCCCGGCCCGTACTGCGCCTTGTCGATGACCTTCAGCGGCGCCGGCGCCACCACGATATGCGACCCGCAATTGCACCGCGCCTTCTGCCGCTGGTGCTCGAGCCGAATCATCTTCAGCTGCAGCTTTTCGTACTCGCTGGAAACCTCGGGCGGCATCGCGTGGTCGGGCAGCCCGCCGCACAGCTCACACGGCTCGGGATTCGGCGGCAGCAGGTGCACGACCTTCTCGACCGGCAGCTCGCCTTTCCACTTCTGCTTGTCGGCGCGCTTCAGCCGCAGTTCTTCGGGGTCGATCTTCGCGATATCGCCGCGCTTCTTCAGCGCATCGGTAGGCGGCGGCAGCTTCTCGGACTTCTTGCCAAACAGCATCTTCTTGAGCAGCGCGTTCTCGGCCTTGAGCTTTTCCGCCTCCTCTTTCCATCCACAGTCGTGTCCATCGACAGGCGTCATGCGGACGTTAGATCAAAATTCCGGCGACTTGTCGATCTTCTGCGGCGAGAAATTTGTAAGTGATCTTCCCGGCTCATGAAGTTTCTGCCGCCGCACGCGAGTCCAGTCGATGCCGTCGAGCAGCATCGCCAAATCCGCGGACGCCAGCTGCACCGAGGCCTCGCCGGGCAGCAGCTTCGGCATCCGGAAGACGCCCTTCTCCAGGCGCTTGCTGTACAGCGACAGCCCGCCCGGCGACCACCAAATGACCTTCACGGTCGTGCGCTGGCGGCCGAGAAAGATATACAGGTCGCCCGCCATCGGGTCGTGCCCCTGCCAGCGCGTGCGGGCCTCGGCGAGCAACGAGTAGAAACCCTTGCGCATGTCACACGGCGCGAGCGCGAGCCAGATGCGCGTCGAGGGCGAGAAACTCAGCACGGCAGGCTGCGAAGCGCGGCGACGGTCTGGGCCAACGTCTCGGGGCAGAAGCCAGGCGCGACGCGAATGACGGCGTCGGAGACGACAATCTCGATTCCGGACGTCTCGCGACTCGGGAGTGATTGCGTGCATACGCGCACAAAGGGTCGAGTCGCGGGCTCGAGATCCGAGTGCGAACGCAGACGCGTGCGCCACCAGTACAACTGCCGGTCGCACAAGCCGTGACGGCGGGCGAACGTCGCCAGCGACAGGCCGCTTTGGACGGCGGCTGCGAGCGTGCGCCGCGCCTCCTCGGCGTCCCAGGGGTCGCGCACCGTCGAACGGCGCGGGGTGAAGGAAGAAACGGGGCTGATTTCAAGCATGGTAGACACCTCCGGTGGGAAGTGTGGCGTCAGGTGAGGCGCTATGTCAGTGCGGGGACCGCTGGGCGGTTACATTGAACAGCGACGCCTGAAGGTCGCACACTGGGCCAAAGTCAGCGAACCCGATCAGATCAATCCGTTGTGACCGTCTCCAACGGCTTGACTCCGATACGTTTCGCAGTTACATCTGGACCATTCCGACTACTTGCCCAGCGCTGCGGTCAAGTGACCTGTGGCCTTGAGGGGCCGGTCCTGTTGCGGCGCAATCGCCGTGCATTGAGGCAATGATGAAGTCTTCCTGCACTTGTTCTTTGGTTCCCGAGCACGTCCTGGAGAAACTCTCCGCCGACACGTCCCTCCCGCCGCGAGTTCGCCTTGCGTGTACTGAGACGGTGAAAGCTGACCGCGGTTTTCGAAAAGTGCGCACTGCTCAAAAGGACGCGACGTTCGCAGGCACGGTGACGTTGGCTGTCACCCCGACCATTCTCGTGTATGACGAGCGGCACAGTCAGACGCTCCCAGGTGCGCCCATACCGAGTCCCACAGTCTCGGACGACGCAACAGCCAAGCGGTGCGCGCTGGAAACGGCAGCTGTCGCAAGTTTCTATCAGGCAGTTTTTGGCCGCAATTCCGTGGACGATCATGGCGCGACGCTGGCTTCCTCCATCCACTACGGCAACTCGTATAACAATGCGATGTGGAACGGGCACCAGATGATCTATGGGGATGGGGATGGCCAAATCTTTCTCGATTTCACTGCTTCAAATGACGTCATTGGCCACGAATTGACTCACGGTGTGACCCAGCACACCGCAGGCCTCATCTACAGTGGCGAGTCTGGTGCGCTGAACGAGAGCATTTCTGACTGCTTCGGCTCCATGTTCCGTCAATGGCAGGCCAATCAAACCTCAGCGACTGCGGATTGGCTCATCGGAGCGTCAATCATGGGTCCAGCGGCAGTTGCCAAGGGCTACACCTGTCTGCGCGACATGGCGAGCCCGGGCGCGACGCATTGCCTGTCGCCACAACCGGGGGACTACGCGCATTACGTTCCGGGTGGGGACGTGCACACGAACAGCGGCATCCCCAATCGTGCGTTCTGTTTGGCGGCGAAGGCTTGTGGCGGCAACTCCTGGACCAAGGTGGGCAAGGTCTGGTACGGCGCCTTGACGAGTCCGAAGGCGACACCCGGCATGGGCTTCAAGAAATTCGCCGCTCTGACGGTGGCAATCGCAAAATCACTTTACCCCATGGACGGGACGGTTCAGGCGGCAGTCGTCAGTGCGTGGAATACCACGCGCGTGCTACCCTGATCGCACCCGCGGGTGGACGCGGGGCCGTACGAGGTAGGCGTGAGCAAGGTACAAATCGAACGCCGCGGTGGTTTCGCGGGACTGACGGCGCGTGCCACGCTCGAGTGGAAGGCGATGACCGTTGACCAGCAGCGGTTGTTGTCTGAGATTTTCGCCAAAGGCGGGAGCCCAGGGCCCGGTGCGATCCGGGACGGGTACGAGTACCGGTTGACTCACGAAGCGGGTGGCGCCGTGCGAACCGTTACGCTCTTCAGCGGAGAAATTCCGGCCTTTTTGGAGGAAGCGGTACATGATGTGTTGCCGTAGGTAGCCGACGCACTGCCCCCTGTTGAATTTCGCGGGACAAAACTGGCTGCACCCGTATTCAACCATGACGTCGAGTGATGGTCGCGAGGCGCACGTTCGAGATCGGCGGGAGCCAGATCCTGCGGCATCCCAGGAGCCTTTGGTGCGCCGATCGCGGTTCAGGATAGGACACGGTCGGACAACAAGAAACCGGACCCCGCGCATTCCTCGCGGTTGCCATCAAACGGTGGTCGCGGAGAGCAGCAGAGAGGGTTCGCGCATCACCTCCGCACCACCACCAGCGGCCGACCGAGCGGCGGGATTGCCTCCACCGGCATCCGGCCCTGGCGGCACGCCGGGCCGCTGAGCAAGTCGGCACCGAGCAGGCCCCCCACAGTTCTGCCCATGGTTCCGGCGCTGTCGGTCCGGTCAGCTCGTCAGCGACGGCGGGTTTGGCTGCGGTGAATCCGGCCTGTCCCAGTCGCCCGCGCTCAGCAACTCGCGCCCGAGTTCGTGTTCGCCGCGCATAGCGTTGAAGTAGCTGATTTTGTTCACCCCCGTCGGTAGCGCAAGGCATGGAAAACGCTGCATCAACTCAGGATCGATGCCCTGGCTGCGTGAAAGGTTGGCCGGAAGAGGGAAAAGTGGTGCACGGACCGCTGGAAACGAGTCGCAAAGGCAGACGGGTCGCGGCAGAAGGCGGCAGGGGAGCAGCTGCGGTCACTCGATCGCGGTCTTCTGCCAGAACGGCGAGTGGCGGTGTTGGCGGGTGGCGCATTTTCATGAGCCTTCTACTGATCGAGTTTAGTCCACAAATCCATACCGAAAACCGCACTCGCAATGCAAACACCCCGCGTGAACAGCCCGCATTAGGCTCCCATCCCAACTCCACCGCTCAATCCATCATCTTGATCATGCACATCTTTTCGGAGTTCAGCATCTCGGCCGCTCCGAAAGGCTTGACTCCCGCTGGGAGCTCGCTCAAGGTCGCGTGCGGCACGAAATGGATTCCGACTTCAGCCGAGCAGCAACTTCTATGCCGTGGGCTCCGAACTCTCTCCGCGATCGCCGAGGCCAAGCCTTGGTGAAAGGTACTGTGTGCAAATGCCAACTTTCCCGATCAAGACTGGCGACAACACCACGGACGTCGCGCTCCTCCAAGGCTGCCTGCGCTACCTCGGCTATTCGCTCTTGTTCGACGGGGGCATCTTCGGAACGCCGACAGCCCACGCGGTCACACGCTTCCAATTGGATCACGGATTTCGGGGCACCGGGCGCGTCGACCGGAAAACGTGGAACGCCGTCATGGACGATCTGCAGTTGAGCCTAGGTGGCGTCACCAACAATTGGACCAGCGCGATTCTCGGGAAGGCGACAACCAAGAAGAGCAAAGCTCCGGCAAGCAAGGCGCCCGTGAGTGCCCAACGTATGTCGCAGTACTCGACCAACTTGAATTCGAATTCTTCGAACAACTACTCGATGCAGAACGGCGTAACAAGCTTCAAGTCCTCGTCAAGCGGTTCGTTCGACTTGGGCCCGTCGACCTCCCAGCGCGACGCGCTTGACGCCCTAGGGCGACTCGCTCGTGGCGCCGAATTGGAAGTGCGGCTCGCTGATGTGATTGACCTCATCGCCGCAGCACAGCCAGCGTCGACCAAAAACACGATTCTGGTCCGTGGCGTGGTCATCTCCGCGGACGGCTACCCTCTGCCCAAGTCGGTGGTGACCGTCGAAACAGAATCGTTCGGTGCGCGAGGGAAGTTGGCAACGGCGCGGACCGATGCGAATGGTGCATACGTGGCAGAAGTGCAATTGGCGACTCAGGTGGACGTCAATGCGGTCAACCATGCGACCTATCGTTTGACGTCGAACACGGCGAACGGCGGGACAACCACGATACCACTGGATTTTCGAGTCAGCGCGCAATACGAAGAACTTCAAACATCGAGCTCCGATGCCGCTTACGGTGTGGACGACGACATCGTCGTGAACGTCTGCCTGTCGCAAGTGAGGCTTGCGCCGACTGAATTCGACCAAGTGGACGCGACGATCACGAATCAACTCTTCCCACGCGTGTTCCGTACGCAATATGACTTTGCGCAGACCCTAGATTCCGCAATTCTTGATGCCTGGTCAGACACGACCATCCAGACCAACCTGCTCTCAACAAATTCCACCAGCCAGTCTTCGGGCGTCCAGTCTATGGTGAATGCGATTGTCGGCGCATTTCCGAGTGACGCGACTTTGGTCGCTCCGCTGACGCTCCCGAGCACGGATATCCTCGGTAAGTTGGTCCGGAGTTGCCTCGCCATTCGCTTGAACGCCACCGACGATTCGGTCGGTCCGTCCGTTTCCACAGCAATCGGCGACTTGTTTTTTGGGCAGTTGCTTTCCGCCGGATGGTCGGACGACTTTCAGAGCATCGCGGGTCGTCTCGCGGCCATCTCGGACGTCAACGTCGAGACGATTGCGCGCTGGCTCAAGGCCCGCTCACTCAGCGTGGCGTTTTCGACGTATGCCCGACTTCAAGTCATGATCGGAACTTCAGCCGTCTTTACAAGCACGTACTACCAAGGGTTCGCATCTTCGATTTCCGAGGCCTTCTACGCTTTGGTCTGGGCGGCCCGTCCACAAGCGCAGGTCGCCCCGTTGTTCAGTGGGGTCGAAGCGGTGTGCGTGCAGGCCGAGTCGGACGCATCGGCTAGGCGCGTCATCAGTACACTGACTTGGACTTTAACGGCTCAACAGGCGTTTCACAGAGCATGGTTTTCGTGTTCAGCTTCGAGCGATTTCACGCAGTTCTCCGGCGGGAACGCTGGCCGCTACTCTGCCGCGGTTCACGCGCTGGTCACAATCTCGTCTGGAACCTTGACCGCCGAAAGCGCAGCCACCTTCTACGCGGCATGGCTCAATCGAAACCGAAGTTCGGACGGGTCGTTCTGGACCGGAGCGTCAAGCTACTTCACCGGAAGTCCGCCGTTGGCGCGAATTCAGTGCGCGCTCGCGATGTGGGAGATCACCAACGAGGCCGCTGTTTTCGGGGCTAGCCTCGCCAGCGCCTGCAACCCGAGTCCGTCGGCACGGCACATACTGAACGATTGGTTGGCACTGACGGTTGCTGAATGGAGCTCGGCTCTGAGCACCAATTCAACAACGGGGATCCCGTCGCCGATTGCGATCATGACTCAGCTCGAAGCTGCGTTGCCCGTTCCTATGTTCGTCGCCCGCTTTGAACGCGCGTATTCCAACCGGAGCGCAAGGACCTCGGCAGACACCGCCTTGGCCAGCTTCTTCTCGACACCGCCCGTCGGCGTCAGCGTAATTGGCCTCGATCCCCGCAACCCACCAGCGATTTCATCTTCATACAATGGACGCGATCAGATTCTCCGTGCGCTGGCGGAGATCGCCCGCGTCGGTGCCGTTTCACCCAATTATGTTGTGATTCAAGTGGCGCGATCCGCGTCGGCCACGACTACGCGCGCACTGAGTCGGCTCGACGTGCACACGTTTCGCAACCTCATCACATCGTCGAATGAATTTCTGACGCTGTTTGGAGCCTACACCCCCAACTCCGGATCCCGTACTGCGCTTCAACAAGCTGTGGACGAGTTGATTGACCAATGGGTTCGCGCTTGCGTGCGGGGGACGCGGGCTCACGCCGCACGCGTCGTCCAGCTCAGAAACGCATTTTCAGATCGGTTCGCGTTTGCCTGGGAATCCGGGAGGGACGGGAATGGGCAGCCAATTCCGGCAGGAAACCAACTGGCGAATGCGACTCAAGCGAGCCTGGGCACCGCCGACCAATCCAATCTGCAGACTGCTCTCGGAACGTTCAGTTCCTGCGACTGCTGTGAATGCAAATCGGTCTTGAGCCCGCTCGCCTATCTTGCAGATCTTTTGACTGAGCTTTCTATGCAAGAGCCTGATGTTTTCAGCCGCTTGTGCGACGATCAGAACGGAAAGCGGCCGAACATCACCAAATTGCTTGCGTCATGTGAGAATCTCGAAACATTGGTGCCATATATTGATCTGGCCAACGAATTGCTTGAGGCAATGGTAGCAGGGAGCACGTCGGGTCTGCCGGTCGAAACCGTCGGCACCGGTGAGGAGCGGGCAGCATACCCGCAAGTGCTCACGTCCTCCGCCTACTCGACATTGGCAAGTGCGGCGTTTCCAGCGTCCCTGCCGTTTGCCTTGGGGGATGCGGAGGCGGGCGCCTACTTGCCGGTGTTGGGAACGAGTCTCCGCGGCGTCCGCGAAGCCGGATTGGCGCGGTTCTCCAACTCCCAAGATGACATCAACCGCGTGGTAGCCACCAGACTGGGCCTGTCGGTCGAAGCGTACGTCTCGATCTTCACGTTCATGAGCAATCCAGGCCATAAATTCTTCGGCTACGCAACCGGCAGCACTCTACCAGGTAGCGTGTCCGTTCGGGAGTTTCTGTTCCGCGCAGGGATCGCGCCGACTGAACTGGATTCTGTCGTCAACGCGCAATTCCCGCTGATCCATCAGACCGAGAGCACCACCGTCAATCAGGCGACGTACCCGGTCTGGGGTGTCCTGAGCACCGACGCTCGATTCGCCGTGTCGGGGCTTGCCGACTGCAATATTGACGCCGCCACCATCGCGATTCCAGGAACGACCAATGCCGACAAGGACAAGGCGTTGGCGCGCTTGGGCGCCTTGGTGAGGATCGCGCGCACCATGGAATGGTCGATCGCGGACACGGATGCGATCTGT
The DNA here is from genome assembly GCA_903896545.1 of uncultured Myxococcales bacterium. GTDB lineage: Bacteria > Myxococcota_A > UBA9042 > UBA9042 > UBA9042 > CAIYBN01. The sequence continues at coordinate 25,707 of CAITYF010000170.1, forward strand.
GAACTGCTAACTCGCTTCGCGCCAAATCCTGCGCGACCCGCCGATTCTTCGTACGTGTCCCCCTCCTCGCCGTTCGTTCCAGCTCCGGACCTGAATTGGGGCGCTTTCTTTGCTGACGTCTGTTCCATCGCGGCGCGCCTGGAACTCACTCCACTGGCTGTCGCTCGATGGGCGATCGCTCGGTTCGACAGCGCGTCATTCCTGAATTCGGCGGCCTCGCCGGTGACGCCACCGCCTGACGAGAGCTGGTTCAGTCGCTTCTTTCTTGCAAATATTCCACTTCACCAGCGTGCGACACTCTACCCGACCCAGTCTTCGACCGACACCACAGTCACAACAGCTGGCATGGCACAGGCGGGCACACTCCCTGTGGTCGCGGCAGCACTGGGCGTGGACGAGGCAACTCTGCTCTCGTATGGCGCACTGGTCACGGATAACACGACACTTCGGACGACACCTTGGACGCTGGATCTGCTCGCCCAAGTGGAGCGGGCCGTGTCTCTGGGGCTAGCGTTGGGGCTGGCCCCAGACGACCTCAAGACACTTAGCCGTCTCGCCAAGGTGTCACTCCAATTCGACTCAGTCTCGCCATTTTGGACTTCCTCGAACCTAGTCGACCTCGTCGATCTGCGCGATGCGCTTCGCCACAAGTCAATCCCGATCGCTGTGCTGTCCGAGTTCACCAACGAGAACGAGACTGACACGGAAGCGGACGCCAATCTGGCGGCGCTTGTTGTTGACGTCGCAGCCAAGACACTGAGCCGGCTAGCAGTTCGCAGGTTTGGCCCGCAAGGCGCCGTCGCGGGGGCAGTCGCCGACCCCGACGCGCTAGTTGACGCGGCAACTTCTCGCGTAAGCGGACTCGATGGGCAGAAGCTGGGTCGCATTCTGCGGAAGCGATTCGTCCGCTTCACCTATGAATTCCCAGCGAACGCGAAGTTGTATGGCGACTCGAAGGACTGCCTCGGAAACTACGAAGGCTTTGACTACACGCCGGCAGGACCCGGTGGCACGCCAAATGCCGTTTTGGGATTCAGTGGATACCTAGACGTTGCGCAGGCGAAGGCGCCAGTGCCGGCGTTCATCCAGGCGGCCGAGAACGTCGACCACTCCACCGCGTTGACCAAAGCAGCCGAGACGTTCGCCGCGATCGATGGTATCGGTGCGGCCATTACTGCGTTCATCAATGGTTCAGGTTCGGCGGAGACGCTCTCGGTTCTGGGACAGGCCATCGATGCGGGACTGCTGGGCGACGTCGATGACGCGGATGCGGTCTTCTCGCTGCCAACCGAGATGACCAGTGGTACTCCGAAATCGCGGATGGCGAGCAAGCTCGCTTTCAGCGAACCTTCTGTAGTGCGCGCGATGCTGCTGCTCGGCGACCGCACATTTGGCAATCGTGTTGCGGCTGCGCTTTCCGACGTGCTGGCGATCCCGTCGTCATACTCGGCGGCGAACGTTCTGGATTTCCTGACCTACAGCATTCGAACAGGGCGTCCGGGGGCTGCCGCCGACAGTCGTTCGGGCCTCTTCACCGTACTGGTCACGCTGACGAGCTCGTCTGCGGCCACCTTGGACACCGCAATTCTTGAGAACGCAAAGCGGGTCGTTCACAGACTACAACAGCTCGTACGCCTGGGCACACGCCTTTCACTGGCGCCGGACGACATTTCGCGTCTCACCACGGACTCGACCACCGGAGCAACGTTCAACGTCAACGACTGTGTCTGGCTGCCAAACATGGACGACGCCTCGGTGGCAACGGCGAACGCGGCGAGTGGCACGTACGCAGGGGCCAGAGCAGCAAGCTTGCTCGGTTGGCAGATCGCGGCCAGATATGCCGCAGTCGCATCGCAGCTCGTGGACTCCAGTATCTTGGTTGCAGACCTCGTGAAGACGGGGTCGACTATCAGTCTCGCGGATGCATTCGGCTGGCGTGCGGAGGAGGCCGCATTCTTTGGGTCGTCGTCCTTTCCCGGTCACACGATGGTGTCGGCCCGAGATCTGCAGGCGTTAGACAGCTGCAATCGACTCGTGGCATTGCTCCGAAAGACTGGGGTGAGTGCTCAGAGGCTTTGGGACTGGCAGCTCGCCGGCACTTCCGCAACCAACGCAGCGGCCGTCCAATCGTTGATTGCCGCAGCCCGGGCCAAGATCGGGAACGACCAATGGGGCGCTGTCGGCGGAAAGATTCGAGGGCGACTTCGCGAGCGCCAAAGAGACGCGCTGACAGCATACCTTCTGGGCCAAGCGGTTGCATCAGGCTCGAGTCCTGTTCCGACCGCGGATGACTTGTACGCCGCGCTTCTGATCGATGTGCAGATGTGTTCGTGCCGCTCCACCACCCGCGTGGTCGAGGCGATCAATGCGATCCAATTGTACGTGGATCGCATTCGGCTGGGGCTGGAATCAGGCGCTGGCACGAGCCTTCTGAAGCTCACCGACGCGTTCGTAAAGAACCGTTGGCCGCGGATTGGTTCCTACCGGATCTGGGAAGCCGACCGAAAGCTCCTCCTGTACACGGAGAACTGGCTGGAGCCGGAACTGCGAGCGGGGAAGTCCCCGCAATTCGAGCGGTTTGAAACGGAAATCGCGCAGTCCGACTGGTCAGATGACGCGATCGAGGCGGCATTCGAAGGGTACCTCTCAGGACTGAGCGAGGTTTCTCACTTGGAAGTCGCTGCGGTCTTGCAGCGTCCTGGAACTGACGGCGTGATTCCTGAGACGATTCACTTCATCGGGAAAGCGAAGGGTAATCCGACACAGTATTTCCATCGAGAGTTTCGTTCTGGAGCGAAGTGGACAGCGTGGAAGAGGATCGGGCTCTCACTCGATGAGCAGACGATTTTGCCGCTCGAAATTGGGCATGTCCTTCATCTCTTTTGGGCCGAGATCGTCAAGAATCGGCCCGACGTGTCTGACACGGACACTCTGGGCGGCTCCGCAGCCGCGCCTGACGGGCCCGACGCTTCACCCCCGGTTCGCTATGACGTTCGTTTGGTCTGGTCTGCGTTTCGGCACGGCTCGTGGACAACACCGCGAAAGAGCGCGTGGTCCAATCTTGGCGTGCAGCTTGACGGGACTGTTGAGATGCCGAAGCCCAACGGTGCGACCGAATTCCGCGCGTGGGAGACGATCCGGGAGCAACTTGCGCTGACCGCAATCACGAACATCTCAGGAACGTCCGCAGGATTCTTGCTCAAGGACTACTGGTGGTCGTCGCCGGACGACGCATCCAATGGTTTTGCAGCATGGGATTTTGACGGGATTTCAGCCACGCCGGTTGCGGTCAACATGCACGGAGACGTGGCGGCTGCCGTGATGAAGGCCTCGCCAATCAGCCAGAGTCACGTCCCACAAGGCGCAGTGTGGACACCTCCCGGCTTCGGTCCGCTATCGTGCTCGTATGACGCAATCGCGCTTTTCGGCGGCGATGGGACGCCGAGTTTTACGATCTCGACAACGCCTTCTGACTATCATCTTGAGAACGTGGTCGCACCGATGTCGGTCGTGACCGACCCGTCGAATCAAGGTCTCACCTCGACTCGCTTGTTGGGGGTGGTCGCGCCCGCAATTCAACCTTGGGCTGTGTTCGCAAGTCCCACTTCAAGTGAATTGGTTGGCAACATCATTGCGGAGCCCCTCTGGATCCCATACGCCGCGAATGCGCAAAAGATCCAAGCCACTCGCGGGGCCAGGGCAGCAGTGATCGAGGCTCAGCAGCAGCAGTCGGAGAGCAACGGGTCCCCGGGAATCTTCACAACGTCTGGCAAGTCCATGATTTGGGCAAAGTCGCTTTCCGCTCGGTTCGATGGGGCGGCCGCGAGCAGCTTGTACTCGTGGGAGTTGTTCTTTCACGCCCCGCTGTACGTGGCGACGCAATTGACCAGGCAGGGGCGTTACGAGGCGGCCTTGGCATGGTTCCAGACGATCTACGATCGAACGTGCTTGGACAACGGCACGGTCCCGCAGACGTATTGGCGCTCGGTTCCCGTGAATGCGTACGCGGGGCTCGAGAAGACAATCGGGTGGTTCATTGCAGCGCTCCAGTTGCCCGCGCTTCAAAACGACACGAATCTCGCCCAAATCAAGGCCGACAACGCGGGCACGTTATACGAAGCGGAGGCGATGGTTAGTGCCTGGCTCGCGAATCCATTCGATCCGCATGCGATCGCCTCTGTGCATGTTTCTGCATACGCGCGAAGTGTGGTCATGAAGTTCCTGGACCTGCTGATCGCGTGGGGTGACAGCTTGTTTGCACAAGCGACAATGGAGACCGTGAATCAGGCGACTCAGCTGTACGTCCTCGCTGGGCAGGTGCTCGGGCCACGACCAATCGAACCGTCGTCCGGATGCGCGGGAGAGAACAACGCCGCTCCATCTTTTGCGTCGCTTGCGTCGGCAGCGACCTCGGACGGCCTGTCGGAGTATGTGGATACGTACATTGATCTGAAGTCCAATCTGCCCGCGGGCGTAGCGGGGGTGAGTTCGAGCGACGACGCTGCATCGGGCTTGGCTGCCTACGAGAGTCGCGGGTACTTTTGTGTTCCGCCCAACACCCGCCTGCTCGGGTATTGGGATTCAGTCGCAGATCGGCTGTTCAAGGTCCGACATTGTCTTGGTCTGGATGGCAAGCCGATTGATCTGCCGTTCTTCGGACCGCCGATTGATCCGGGACTCCTCGCGCGCGCAACGGCGCTTGGGCTGACCTTGAATGACATCTTCAGCGACCTGGATGCAGTGCGCCTCGAATCCCACAGATTCCCCGTCTTGCTGCAGCGGGCGAACGAAATGTGCGGTGACGTCAAGTCACTTGGCTCCGCGATGCTGACGGCGATGGAGAAACGGGACGCAGAGGCGATCGCGTTGCTGCGTTCCGGTCACGAAATCGGCGTTCTTGATCGAATTGAAGCAGCGAAGGTTGGGCAACGGGACGAGGCTCAGACTGCGGTCGATGCCATGCAGAATGCGATTGCGACGGTGGACGCGCGCTGGGCCTATTATCGGACGCGAACCAGGACGAATCTCAACGAACGTCTGCACATTGCCGGTGTGGTCTCCGCGGGAAACAATCAGCAGAACGCGCAGGAACTGGAGTACGAGGCAAGTCTGCTGAACATTCTACCCCAGACGAGCGTTGGTTGGAGTGGAGGGCCGTCCTTCACGGCGTCATTCGGTTTCCAGCAACTCGCCGGCGTTCCGCAGTCACAGGCGCGCCAGCTCAACATGGTGGCGTCACTGCTCAATTTACAGGCGACAATCGCGTCGGTTCAAGGCTCTTTTGACCGGCGTTCCGACGACTGGGCGTTTCAGGCGGATCAAGCTCGCTTGGAGAGAAGCCACCTGATGCAGCAGCTTGTGGCGGCGGAGATTCGGCTTGCCGTGACGAATGTGGAACTTGAGAACCATCGCAAGCAGATGGCGAACGCACGGGAAGTTGACGAGATCATGCGGTCAAAATTCACGAACAAGGAGTTGTTCGATTGGATGTCCGCTGAGCTCGGAAAGGTCCATCGGGCCGCGCATGATGCAGCGTTGAGGCTGGCACGGCGCGCACAGGCTGCCTACATCTTCGAAACCCGCGACACCACCGCGGCCGTCATCCAGCAGCACTGGGATTCGCTTCGCAAGGGCCTCTTGGCCGGAGAGGGCCTCCAGCAAGACCTTCGAACGCTTGAAGTGAACTACATCGATCAGCGGCCAAAGGAGCACGAACTGACGAAGCATCTGTCCTTGGCCTTGCTGATGCCAGATGAGCTCAAGTCGCTCCGCGAGACCGGGATTTGTCACGTCGACCTGACGGAACCGCTGTTCGATCTGGACTTCCCCGGCCACTACATGAGGCGTTTTCGGTCGCTGGCCGTCACTATGCCGTCGGTCGCCGGGCCGTACGCCGGAGTGCGGGTCAAGATTTCAGTCGTCGGGATGACCAAACTGCGCGTTTCCAATGCGCTTGATGGGACGGTATATAAGGAGAAGACAGGAGGACAGACGCTGGACCCACGGTTCCAGGAATACGGGGTTCCCGTCGAGTCGTTCGTCACGAGCGGCGGGAGTCACGACGGAGGAGTCTTCGACGATCGCGACGATCTGCGCTACCTGCCGCTTGAGGGCGGCGGCGTCATCGCGAAGTTGCGCATCGAACTACCCGGAGGTGTGCGAGCCCCGGAAGGCACAAATGCAACCGCGCTCACTTCCGACGACGATCGTTGCATCGGGTTCGACCGGAAAACCATCTCGGACCTTGTTCTTCACATCCGCTACTCAGCGCGCGACGGGGGCGACGAATTGCGCGGTGCGGCGTTCGGCGAACTGAAGGCAGCTTGGGCGACAGCCGAGCGGTTCATCGTACTCAGCGCAAAGACCGACTTCGCCTCGGAGTGGGAGACATTTCGAGACGCGCAAGGGAACGCAACGTCCGCGAGTTTCGTTGTGGGTGGGCAGCGGATGCGGTTCCCGTATCCCGATCGCGACGGCGTCATCACTGTCGATCAAGTCGAGAGATTCCTGATTCTGCGACCGGATGCAAAAAGCGCCGAGCTCCCGACCATTACCAACGCCACGCTGCCGACGAATTCCGTGTCGGCTTCGCCTTGGAGCCCGAAAGTGGGTGCCGACGTACCGGTCAACTGGAGCACGGAGTTTACGGCGCCCAATGGTCGATTCTTGGGTGACGCTTTGGATTTGGTGGACGACGTATGGTTCATCGTTCGGTACACCGTCGGTGGGACTGTGCCTGAACGCACATCGCGAACGACGAAGTCGAAGCTCTCGACCGGTCTTGCCAGCACGTGGGCGACCCTCAAGGCCGACAACACGGACAACACGGTCCAGGTTTCGACCGCCGACTTTGACCTCGACATGCACGAGACCGTCTCAAGCAATGTGACTGAAGTTTTGGACCTGGTCAGCCACAGCCAGCAATTCACGATTGACAGCGGGATGCAGGGCAAGCTTTCGGTCGATGTCATCGTTACGCAGGTAGACACCAAGGCACGCTTCAGCGTCACGTTCACCAAGGCGAGTGACCAGACGTGGACCGCGGTGTTCGCAGCTGTGTCGGACGCAGAATTTGTCGCCCACTACCTTCGTACGATCGTCTAGCAGGAGGGCTCGTGGATTCTCGACGAGGCCCGGACAGGTCGGTGAAATCGGAAGCGGGAGCCATTCCCAGCGAACAGCGTGCTCCAGCGCCGGTCGGACGGAGGGACTTGTCGTCGAATGTGCAGACGCCATCGCCAAGCTCCGGTGATCGCGGCCCGTCGCTGGCGTTGCCAAAAGGCGGCGGGGCCATCCGCGGCATCGGCGAGAAGTTCAGCTTCAACGCTGTCACGGGTACAGGTTCGTGGTCCGTTCCGATCTACACCTCGCCATGCCGTGGTGACGCCCAGCCACAACTCGCCGTCCAGTACAACAGCGGAGGCGGCAACGGCCCATTCGGCTTGGGTTGGGACCTGGGCGTCCCTTCGGTATCGCGCCGGACGTCCAAGCACATTCCGACCTACGACGACCGGGATGTCTTCGTGCTGTCCGGGGCAGAAGATCTCGTCCCCGTGCTCGACAGCTCGGGCTCGCCATTCGATTTCACCGAGAACGCCGGCGAGTCCAACGCCGTTCAGTACTCGATTACGCGTTTTCTGCCGCGGACCGAGGGGCTGTTCGCACGCATTGAACGGTGGACGCGAAAGACAGACGGGGACGTGCACTGGCGGGTGCGGGACAAGCACAACACGCTCAACATCTACGGAAAGGACCCGAACGCCCGTATTGCCGATCCTGAGTCGCCTTCCCGCGTCTTCCGTTGGCTCCTTGAGTCGACCGTGGCTGAGCGCGGGAATCAGATCGTCTACTCCTACAAGGCGGAGGACGCGGTCGGAGTCGACAAGACTAAGGTGTACGAATCGAACCGGCACAAGTCGACGACCGCCTGGACGGCCCAGCGCTATTTGAAGCACATCTGCTACGGCAACAAGTCGACGAATCCTGGTCCGACGACCGACGACGACTGGTCCTTTCAGGTGGTCTTCGACTACGGCGAGCACATCGCCGATACGCCGGCTGAAACGTCTGGGTGGTCGGCGCGTGTGGATGCGTTCTCGGCACACCGGAGCGGGTTCGAGGTCCGTACCTATCGGCGTTGTGAGCGGGTACTGATGTTTCACCGCATTGGAGCGCTTGCGCAGACGACGGGAGGCTCGCCGACGCCCATTCCAATCCTGGTTCGCAGCACGAAGTTCACCTACGACGATGGGCATCCCTTTAGCTACCTCGCCTCCGCCGTGCAGTCCGGCTGGAAGGGGAATCCGACCGACGGCTATACGACGCAGCCGCTGCCGCCGCTCACGTTCAGCTATGCACCCTTTGACCTGAGTCAGACCGTCGACCGCTTGAAGACCGAAGATGCGCTAAACTTGCCCGCCGGACTTCTGGAGCCCGGCTACAAATGGCTCGATCTGGATGGAGAAGGCATCTCCGGAGTCATGACGGAAGTCGCGGGGGCGTGGCTGTACCAGCGCAACCGCGGTCAGGGTAAGTTCTCGCCGGCAAAGATGGTGGCGCAGCGCCCGTCAATGGCGAGTCTGGCTGGTGGCCAGCAACAGGTCATGGATCTTGGCGGCGATGGGCGTGCGTACTTGGTCAGCTACCAAGGGCCGACACCTGGGTGGCAGGCGCGTGAAGACGAGAGCTGGACGCCGTTCCGTCCGTTCAAGGACCTGCCCAACCTGAACTGGAACGACCCGAATCTGAAGTTCATGGATCTCGACGGCGACGGTTTCGGCGACGTGGTCATCAGCGAACCCGAGCGGTTCATTTGGTACCGGTCAAAGACCGTCGATGGATTCGAGACCGCGAAGCGCGTGGCTAAGGCGCTTAGGGAGAACGATGGACCGACGCTGATCTTTGCTGACGGGACGAACACCGTGTTCACCGCGGACATGGGTGGCGACGGACTTGCCGATCTTGTGCGGATCCGGAACGGCGAGGTCGCCTACTGGCCCAACCTCGGCTACGGGCGTTTTGGCCGAAAGGTTTTGATGCAGGGCGCGCCGGTATTCGACTCGCCGGACCAGTTCGACCCCAAACGCATTCGGCTCGGCGACATCGACGGGTCCGGCACGACCGACATCGTGTACCTGGGCGGCGACGGCGTGCGCATTTGGTACAACCGCTCGGGCAACAGCTTGGATGCGGCGGTCAAGTTGCCGTTCCCCGCCGTCGACAGTCAGAGTCAGGTCACGCTCGTTGACTTGTTGGGCACCGGCACCCAGTGCTTGGTGTGGAGCAGCCCGCTGCCGGGGCACGCTTCGGCGCCGCTGCGGTATGTCGACCTCGTCGCGGGCATCAAGCCGCATCTCCTAACGTGTGTCACCAACGGCATGGGCGCGAGGACGACGCTCGAATACGCTTCGTCGACGAAATTCTACCTGGCGGACCAAGCGGCTGGCTCGCCATGGGTGACCAAGCTGCCATTTCCAGTGCACGTTGTGACGAAGGCGACGACCGAGGACTTGATCAGCGAGACCACGCTGGTCAAGACGTACCGGTATCGGCATGGCCACTACGACGGCGTTGAACGGGAATTCCGCGGGTTCGGCTATGTGGAAGAGCGCGACGCCGAGCAGTACGGCGCGACCGGCACGGGCTACACCGACACGCCGAGCGCACCCGACGGCTTTGTCCACCTGCCGCCGGTCGTGACCAAGACCTGGTTTCACACAGGCCATTTCTCCAAGCGTGGCAGGATCAGCGCGGCGCTCCAAGCCGAGTATTGGTCCGGGGACAGCGCCGCCTCATTCCTGGCCGACACAGCTTTGCCGGCCGGACTCACGGTGGAAGACGCGCGGGAAGCGTGCCGAGCGCTGCGCGGCCAGATGCTGCGTCAGGAGGTCTACGCCGAGGACGGAGACGGGAACCAAGCCGTGCCGTACGCGGTGACCGAGCAGAATTTCGATATCGTGCGGGCGCAAGCGAGAGGCGCCAATCCGTATTCGGTGTTTTGGACGCACCCGCGCGAGTCGATTGCGTACCACTACGAGCGCGACGCCGCCGATCCGCGAGTGGTCCATTCGCTCACGCTGGAGGCCGACGCGTTTGGCAACATCACCAAGTCTGCGCAGGCGGTGTATCCGCGACGAGCGCAGGCGGGCGAGTCATGGCCGAGCCCACAGATTACGGGGCATCTGACCGTCACGGTTTCGAAATTCGCCAACCAAGTTTCCGACGTCGCCAGTTACCACGCGGGGTTCGGCTACGACACGGCGCTCCACGAGCTGAGCCTCGCCATCCCCGGAACAGGTGTCTTCGACCTAGAAACGCTGAAGACTTCAGTGCTCATTACAGAAGACTCGCCGATTACGCTCCGAAGTCGCACGCAGACTTTCTTTGTCGACTGGGATACGACGAACCATCCGGCGCTGCCCATCGGACAGCTGAAGACGCCAGCCCTCGTCCACCACACGCGCAAAGTGGCGACGACGACCGACGAGGCGCGCACCGCGCATTCGCTTGCGAGCCTTGCCGACGCGGAGAGTAAGCTCACGAGCGCTCACTACACGTGCGATGTCTCGCCCGCCGAAGCGGATTCGCTGTGGTGGTCCTGTTCCGGAGTCCAAGGGTGGAACGCCGGCACCTTCTACCTGCCGACGACCTACATCGATGCGTTCGGCAACGTGTCGTCCATTAGCTATGACGCCGACAAGCTGTTGATGGCGTCCGTCACGGATCCGCTCGGCTCAGTTGTCGAGGCCACGAACAACTACCGCGTCTTGCAACCGCACTGCCTCGCCGACCCCAACGGCAATCGCCAGATTGTCCGCTTCGACGAGTTGGGCGTGCCTGTCGGGCTTTCGATCATGGGCAAGGCGACCGAATCGTTCGGAGCGGCGGCCGATCCAACCTATTCAGAAGCGCACGCCGGCGATGAATACTCCGCGACGTTCGAGTACGATCTCCACGCGGAGAGCAATCCGACTGGGCTGCCCGTGTCGGTTCGGGCCAAGCACATTCAGAGCTACGACGGGCCGCCGGTCTGGGAAGAGTCCGTGGTCTACTTCGACGGCACCGGCCGCGAAGCTCTGAAGAAGGTCCGGTGTTTGGACACCGACGGCACCGGGGCATGGGTCGGCAGCGGCAAGGTCGTCTACGACAACAAAGGCAATCCAGTCAAACAGTTCGAGCCGTTCTTCGCGAACGACGACGCGTGGGAGACCGATGCGACGGCCACGACCAAGGGCGTGACGCCGATCCTGACCTACGATGCGCTCGGACGGCCGATTCGCACGGACTTCCCGGACGGCTCGTACTCCAAGGTCGAGCTCTCGCCGTGGCAGGAGAACCACTGGGACCAGAACGACACCGTGAGCGACAGCGCATGGCTTGCCGCGCGTGGCGGCTCGACGAATACGGACAACGCTGCGATCCTTGCGCACGCGGACACGCCAACGGTGCGGTACTTGGACACGCTCGGGCGCGTGTACGCAGAACGGCAGGACCCGAAGCTGACGGTCGGTTCTACGCCGGTGTATTTCACGACCGCCTACACCTACGACATCGAAGGGCGGGTCAAAACAGTGACGGACGCCCGCCATGTGACTTCGATGACTTGGACCTACGATCGTTTGGGCCAAGACGTTGTCGCGGAGAGCCCAGACACCGGGACCGTCCGAACGCTTCGGTTCGTCGATGGCCAAGTCGGTCGGCAGATCACCGCGAATGGCGCCTTTGTCTTCCAGACTTATGACGCATTGCGCCGGTTGCGGGCCGTGGATGCCCTGCCGCTCGGTGCCAGTGCGCTCGTCGGCGTCGAGCGGATCTTCTACGGCGAGTCGTTCGCATCAACCGATCTTGTCGCTCAAGCGGCGGCGAAGGTCGCGAACACGCTGGGCAAGCCAGTCCTGCACTACGACTCGGCGGGTCTGGTTCGGACCGCGGAGTACGACTTTGAGGGTCGGTCGACGCTGCACCAAAGGTACTTGACGAACTCCTTCGATTCGATGCCTGATTGGTCCGGGCTGGATCCGAGCGCGCCGCTGTCGAGCTTTTCGACGCTGCCGAGCGGATCGCCGACGGGGGGGGCCTTCCAGACATCGACCAGCTACGACGCACTGGGCCGTGTGGTCGGCCAAACCACCAACGGTGGCGTCTCCCTGAGGGCGTACAACCTCCGGGGACTGCTGGACCTGGTGTCGCTGCAACCGACTTCGGCTTCCGCGATCCAAGTGGCGCACGACTTCACGTACAACGAGAAGGGGCAGCGCCTTCTGGTGCGGTACCACAACGGCACGTCGACGGCGTATCACTATGATCCGCTGACGTTCCGGATGGTCCGGCAACACACGTGGCTTAGCACGGCGAACGAGCCGACGACGGGAACGGCGCTTCAGGACCTGAACTACGTCTACGACCCGATGGGCAACATCCTGCACCACTGGGACCTGGGGCAAGAGCCCGAGTACTTCAGCAACGCCTCGATTGACGCGGACTGGGCTTACGCCTACGACCCGCTGTACCGGCTCATCGAGGCAAGGGGCCGGGAGACTGGGGCGAACAGCGCGGATCCCGCGCCGAGCTGGGTCGCCGCGAATTTTCAACCATCCGCGCCAGGCACGGGCGTGAATCCCCGGGCCTACAAGCAAGAAATCGACTACGACGCGGTGGGGAACATCCAGGAGGTTCGGCACCGGTCGAGCGCAGACTCGACGCTGTGGTGGACGCGGACGTACGCGTACGAGACTCACGTCGTCGGCGGAGTCACGGTCCCGAAGAGCAACCGGCTGGTCAACGATGCGATCGGCGGGACGTCCGACTCGATCGGGTACCTGTACGACGGCGCTGGCAACATGACCCGCATGCCCCACCTGCCCGGCGCGGACGCGGTTGAAAGCACTGGAGCGCCGGCGGTGCTCGGGATGGAATGGGACCACGCCAACCGGCTCGTGCAGACCTACGCCAGCAACACCGCCGTGACGCGGTACATGTACGACAGTGCGGGCCAGCGGGTGCGCAAGTTGTTCGGGGGCCTGACTTGGAGCGGTGGGGCGTGGACCTTCACGGCAACCAAGGAGACGGTGTACATGCCGGGCGGCTACGAGGTCAGCGGGACCTACAGCGATACGGGAGGCTTGCTTTCCGAGTGGAAGATGGTGTCGATCATGGACGACCGGTCATGCGTGGCGCGCGTGGAGACCAATACCGTCGGCTACTCGGGATCGACGGCGCCTGGCCCGGTGTGGCGGTACCAGCTGGAGAACCACCTGGGCAGCAGCTGCCTGGAGCTGACGGATGACGGAAGTGTGCTGAGCCGGGAGGAGTACTACCCGTATGGAGCGACGGCATATGCGTGGTCGGCGACGGGAGGGGCGGAGTTCTCGGTGAAGCGGTATCGGTACAGCGGGAAGGAGTGCGATTCGGAGAACGGGTTGTACTACTTTGGGGCGCGGTATTATGCGGCGTGGTTGGGGCGGTGGACGGCTGGGGATCCGGTGTTTCATGCGGGGAGGAGTGCGTTTGAGTACTGTAGTTCGTCGCCGTCAACGCGAAGGGATCCAGATGGACGTGATGACGACGAGGTTCACAATGGATTAGTCGCCTGTTTTCCGCCGAAAGACACGCCATCGTTCGGCACCCAACCAGTTAAGCCGAAACACCATGCCCCCCCCAAAGGAGCCCAACACCTCCACAATGCACGCAACCTCACAAAGGGCGGGGCACAGCCTGAGGCAGTCCAATTGGCGGAAAGCGCAACGCCTACGAGTTCTGATCCGCTCAAAGGTGTCGCGCATCCAGCCGAAGGTATTGCTGCAGACCAAATAGTTCCGCAGCGATTTCGCCTCGAGCCGAAGCGAGGCGACACGGTTACGGGAGTTCGCGACTTGGAGATCGGTGTTCCCGAAAATACAGAAGGGCTCAGCAGACTGAAGGATAATGGGAAAAGGGCCGGGAAACCGGCAATCCGAGTTGACAAACTGGACAAGGGAAAGATCGATCCGCACTTAAACTTCAACCCTGATTACACTAAAATGCCGGATCCTCACACCAAGATCCCTCTACATGTTGTGGAATCTCTCGCCAAGGTCGCGCGTGTCGCAGAGGCGATTTCAAAGGTGGTCGTTCCAGTTGGCATCGCGATCGACACCTTTCGTCTCTCATACGCCGTCGGGTTTGAACTCCAACGCGATGGCAAACTCGGCGAGGGGACAGCACGTACGGCGGCTAGCATCGCGGGGGGGTGGACGGGCGCGGCAGGTGGCGCGGCTCTGGGCGCAAAAGGGGGCGCCGCTATTGGGTTTTTTGTTGGCGGTCCGGTCGGCGTCGCAGTTGGCGGTTTGGTTGGCGGCGTGGTGGGCGCGATCGGCGGTGCCTATGGTGGCTCATGGCTCGCCGAACATGGCATCTCGCGATTTTTCTGAGTTTCGCGGAGGGGGGAGTGTTGATCGGAAACATGACGATGACGATGGCGGATAATTCAGTGGCTCTTGAACTGTCCGCTCAGTACTCGATGGTGGCTCGAGACGCGTGGTTGAACCTGCGCAGCGATGCCCTTGCGTACGCGTTTCAGGATCGCCCCACCAGCCTCATCACGATTGACCCGCAGCTATACTCGCTTGTTCATTCGTGGGCAAGTCCGCCGCCCCGTCAGGTCGGTGAGGTCACGGTCGAGTCGCAGTACTTTCCCACATGTTCCCCTCAAATGTTGGAAGAGGTCGCCAGGAGCGAAGAATTCGATCGGGGGCTGCTGATCGCGGTCACACTGCCACCGCTGGCTGCGGAGCGCGAGGTCGCGTTCGTCCAGGCAATTCGAACCCAATGGACCAACGGTCTTCCTATTACTTCGGAGGAGTTTGTCGGCGCTTTCGGCGATGGATTGTGCTTTCTGTGGATGAATCACCGACGACCACCCAGAGAGCTTTCGCGACATGTTAATCGTTTAGCCGAGCTGCACCGATTGGCACTGCTCACCAGATAAAGACTCCCCTACTCTGACTCGATTTTCTCTCAGACAATTGTCTCAGAAGACAGGAACCTCTCTTGCGAAGTGCGCAGTACAGCCCCGCGCAACGTCACTGAGCCACCGCATGTCCAGCCAGTTTGAACCACCCACGAGCATGGGCCGAGGGCATCTCATGGAAAACCTCCTCGGCTTTGGCGTCGGCGCGGCTCGTGTTCGAACGCCCGCCTTGCGCAAGCGATCCGTGAACCAGAACCACGCCTGCTCGATGGGGTTGAACTCCGGGCTGTACTGCGGCACGTACTTGACGGCGACGTTGTGCGGGGCTGCACTTGACGCCGTGACCAGCTGGCGCCGATCGTTGACGCAGACTTCGCGTTTGTATTCTCATCAGCGCCAAAGCTGGCTTGGACTGTCTCCACCATGAGGAAGACGCGGAGGCACGGGCACGAAGAGTCGTTCCGCGGCAAGTCTGGGCCTACATTGCGGCGATGCTCTGCTGGGGCAAATTGGAGCTGGGGTAAACGTATTTCTCCAATTTGATGTTTGGGTCGCGAAAAAGGCGAACAAGGCAGGCCTCGATGTTGGGGTGGCTTTGTGCACTCGAGTTTGTAGCGTGCGGCCATGTCACGCTCAACCAGCGGCTTGACCCGACGACGCAGTCCAAGTCTGTTCGTTGCCTGCAGGTTCCGCCGGACGCTCGGTGCCAAACCCCGCGTGGTGCGCTGGTCGGCTTCGCCGTGAGCGGCGGCGGCAGCCGTGCCGCTCGCTACACTGCGGCGGTCTTCGAACAACTCGACCAGGTCTCAGTCAAGCGAGCCGATGCCGATGGCGACGCGCTCAAGTCCCTTGTCACGCAGCTGCAGGGGGCGGCGGACCTCAGCGACGCGGAGACGTCCGTCCGCGGAAACCTCGATAGCCTCACGCTGCCGCAGGGTGCCGAAGGCGAGGAATTGAGAAATGGACTAAGTCTCGCGGGGTTCAAGGTCGTTCAGACGTTTTTCGTCAAAGACACCCAAGCGTTCCTGGCGGCGCGCGAGTCGGACCAGACAGCGGTGTTGGCGTTTCGCGGCACGGAGATGAAGCTTGCCGATTGGAAGTCAGACTTCGAGGTGGACCTCACCGTGGTGCCGGGCGGCCGGGTCCACGACGGATTTTGGCAGGCGTACTGCTGCGTGCACGGATTGGTCGTGGACGCGGTAGGCCCGCTCGTCACCAATGAGTACCAGCTGTACGTCACCGGCCATTCCCTCGGCGGCGCGCTGGCTGTTCTCGCGACCCGGCAGCTGGATCTGGACGCTCGGGTGAATTCTGACCACCTGGCCGCATGCTATACATTCGGGGGGCAGCGGGTGAGTGACATCAGCCTAGGCGCTTCGAGCCGGCCACCGATCTATCGGATCGTGAACAACGCGGACATCGTGCCGCATTTGCCGACGAGTTTCTGGTTGGAAGCCATCAGCTACGTGCTCAACGGGCTGTCTGGCTCGGACGTTCTCTCTGCCACTGTGAAGGCGACACCACTGGCCGGTATCGTGGAACTGGTGCGCCGAGTCCTGCCGCAGGCGTTTCAAAAATTTGGCGGTTATCGGCACTTTGGCGACGTCCGATGCATCAACGACGGCGACGACAAGGAAAAGGTGGAGGTCATCAGCGATCCGCCGCTCTTCGACACGTTGCGGTGGTGGAGCTCGCGCGTCGTCGCAAACTGGAAGTCGGAATTGGTCGACCACGGGATCGATCAGTACAGCGCGAGGCTGCGCGCGTACGCGGAACGTCGCTTCGCGGTGGTGCGGCGTGGACGGGGATCCCGGACGCCCAGCGATTGGTGTCCGGGAACGGTGCGGGGCGAGTCCGCGGCTTGTAACGTCCCAGCGCAAGCCGAAACCGGCGCCACGGTCGAGGAGCACAAGATTCACCACGCGTGATGCGTCTGGACGAGATCGATCGTCATTTCTATACCTGAATTGCGTGATCTTGCACCTGTCCAAATCCCCCCCTCGGCGCCGAATGGGTGAAAGACCTTGATGTTACAAGGCAGTTTCTGGCGTCACAGTATCTGCTTGACGTGGGCTTCGTTACTGCATTGTCATCAACGCCGAAGTTGTACCGGCTGTGCTATTTTCGACGACGTCGAGCGAAGAGGTGAGGATGCGAGGCGCTGCTCCACAGCAACTTGAGGTCACGGCGCCCGGAGACAGGGCTGTCGCGTTGCAGTTTGCGAGCGGCGGGCAACATGGCTGACCAAGTCGTAGACCCGACTGCGCGCGCGTCCGACTCAACCACCTCGCTGTGGAAGGCGGGGTTGGCGTCGCTCCCGTTCGTTGCTGCGTTCGCATTCGCTGGCGTCGAGATCTATCGACACTTCGGGCCGCTCGCCGAGGACTCGCCCGGCAGTGCCCTCACCCTCATCGCCCTGGGCCTTGGGTCCGTCCCGCTGTGCCTCGCGGTCACCGACCTCATGCTGTCGTCCCGCCAGTGGGACGCGAATTGGGCGTATCTTCAAGAGCTATCCGGTCGATTGGAGAAGGAATACCTCCACTTCTTCAACGTCAATCTTTCGGTCACCGCGGCAAGTTTTGGAACTCGGGTGCTGAAGCTCGTTACGGCGTTGGCACTCGGCATCTTGTTCGCCGCGGGCTTCGCGTTGACACTTGGCGCTGTCGTGGCCGACGTGAAGGACCTGGCGCCAGCGGAAGCACTGCCTGCGCCAAATCCGGCGCCCTCAGGTGCTGGAGCACCAAACAGCGCTGTGGCGCCTGCCGCCACAAACACACCGCATCTGCCGCCTCAGGCACCGGCGGCGGCGACCAACGCAGTTCCTGCTCTGCCACCGCCCGAGGGTGCGACGAAAGCCGAGGCGCTTCCGGGTTCGCCGACCGCGATTCTCCACGGCGGTTTTGACTTTGGCCTGATCCCGCCGCCCGGCACCGTCGTCGGTGCAAACGGTGCCGGAGCGACAGGAAAATCGCTCTCGACCTCACGGATGCGGTTTGCGCTTCGCGGCCTTGGGTTCGCGCTGCTCGGAAGCTACATTCTGTTCATCTGGCTCGCGATCACGCGCCTGCAGCTTGTCGCCGTTTCGGCGACCTTCCTGTTGACGAGTCTTTCGCGCGGCGCACTCGCAGCTGGACTCGGGTTTGCGCTCGGAGCCATCGGCATCAATCAGCTGGTATCGTCGAACGCCGATGCGTTCCTGTACTTGGCGGCCGGCTTGTACCCGAACTGGCTGATGAACGCGCTCAAGAAACGTGCGAGCCTGGCATTTGAAGCCGACGACCTGACGACGGACGTTCTCCCATTGTGCCTGGTTGATGGCATCCAGGACGGAATCGTCGACCGACTCGGCGATTTTGGCATTCTCGACGTACAGCACTTGGCGAAGTGCAACCCAATTGAGCTGTCGCTCCGGACCAACTTTCCGATCATGCGGATTCTCGACTGGGTGGACCAGGCGATGTTGATCGGCTACGTCCGACGCCAGATCTCGGCGTTCCGAATTGTCGGCGTTCGAAGCGCGAGCGACCTCGCGACGCTGTACGCGGACAGTCTGGAATTGCCGACCGACCCAGACGCCACGAAGGTGGCACGCAAGGCGCGCGCGGACACGGTGATGTCGCTCCTCGCCAAGGAGTCGAAGTGGGGGCCAGATCAGCTGCTCGCGGTGGCCCGCTTCGCTCTCGACGAGAGCACCGTGAAATTTATCAAACAAATTCGCGTGTTCGACCCTGAGCTGGGGACGATTCGCCGAAACGGTCCCGAACCCGAAGTAGACCGCTCCCGGGACCACAAGGAAGCGCAGCCGCCGGTCGTCCGTCTGGCGCAGCCGGATCCAGCTGGACCTCCCCCTCTTGCTGCTGCTCCACTTCCGCCGGCACCGCAAGCCGCACGCCCGGCCGTGGTCCAACCGCGAGCGATACCACCGCTGGCAGTTGGCGACCTCGGCGTACGCGTGGATGTTGAGCCGCCGGCGGGCGCTCCAACGCCAACACAACCCGAAAAGGACAAACCATGAGCTACATCCTTCACCCAGGCGACCAAGGCCAAGAAGTGTCACGTCTGCAAGCTGCAATCGGAATGCAGACTGCCACCGGCATCTACGATCCCGCGACCGTGGCTGCAGTTCGCGCATTGCAGCAAGCGCAAGGTCTTGGCGTCGACGGTGTCGCCGGTCCGAAAACGCTCGGCAGCCTGGGTATCGCGCCTCTTCCTGGAATCGACGTTTCGCACTTTCAGGGAACGATCGACTGGACCAGCGTTGCAGCGGCCGGAATCCGATTCGCGTTCATCAAGGCGTCCGAGGGCCGGACGGGTACCGACGACCGCTTCGTGACGAATTGGGCCTGCTCGAAGGTCGCCGGAATTCCGCGCGGCGCCTATCACTTTGCGCATCCCGCGGCGAACTCGCCTGAAGACGAGGCGGACAATTTCCTTCGCGTGCTTAATGCTGTCGACGCCGCCGATTTGCCGGCGGTTCTGGATCTGGAAGCGGCAGCAATTTCGCCGCCTGCCGCGCTACAGGACTGGGCGGCGCGGTGGTTGAGGCGGGTCCAGGCCGCGGCAAACAAGACGCCCATTCTCTACACTGGCTCGGCGTTCCTGCGTGCGTCGCTCGCTCGGGGAGGCGCCCTTGCTCCGACGTTTCCGCTATGGATCGCCCGGTACAATGGTGGCGTCGATCCCGGTGATGTTGGTGCCTGGCCCGAATGGCGCTTGTGGCAGTGGTCGGCGAACGGCGCGGTGCCTGGCATCGCGCACGATGTTGACCTCGACTGGCTTGTGGGCGGTGAGGCTGCGTTGACGGCGCTCACGACGTGACCGGCTGCTATTCAGCGCCTTCAGTTCCGGCGAGTCGCGAGGCGAGAGCTTTCTTCACCACCCAACAGGATCACAGGAGAACTCGATGTCAAGGAGCGTTTACATCGCCGCTCGGCGTGACCGGTTAAATGTGAGCGTCCCCGGGGTCCGCTTGGCCGCAACGTGGCTCGCGCTAGCCTTCACGAGTGCGTGTAGCGGTGCAATGGCCGATGTTGATGCGGATGCGGACGGCCTGCCCGATTATCGTTGCGTAGCCGATGAAGACTGCGATTCCGGCCGGTGCATTCGGGGGGGCTGCGCGAAGCACAGAGATGGTGAGCGACTGCCGCGCCCCTCGTCCCACATGCAACTGCCCGAATCCTTCGAGCCGCCCGCGAACTCCAACTGTGATACCGTCGCGCGCAAGCTGCAAAAGGCACTGAACGATGCTGGCTATTCCGAGCTGTACTGGCCGACGGTGGACAACGATCTTGTCGTCACCACAGCGCCGGAGCGCATCGACGATCACTGTGCGCCAGTTTCGAAAGACCGATTCAACACAAGCTTGCCAACGGTGCCGCTCGGACTCACGAGCGATTTCCTGCGCGCTCTCTTCAACGGCCGAACGGGGCGATATCGTATGTTCGTTATTGTCTACGCCGATGACGCCCCGCCCGAGTCCGACCCGAAGTACGCCGGCTTGCCCGGCGTTGTAGGCAGGTTTCATACGCACATCACCCGACCGGTCTGCACCGACCGTGCGTTCGTACATGCGAGTGCGGTCGTCCTGGTCTACGAATTTCTGAAGACCGAGCATGATATGGAGGGGACCGTGGTCCCGAGCACTTGCCCAGCTGAAAGCCAGATGAGGATTTCCGGAATTTGGTCGAGTCTTCAAGCCGAGTTCGGAGGCCAGAATTGACGACGACACCACTACTTCGCAACTGCCAACGGCGGCTTGCTCTGGCGTGGTATACGCTCTCTGCCTGCGTCATTGGATTGATCGCCGTTCAGATTCAGACCGGCGTCGGCGACAGCGCTTCTTGGACGTGGCTGAGTCCTCACATCATTCCGTCTCTCTCGCTCATCACCGGCGCGGTCATCGCCGCCGAGACGCGTGCCGATGAGCAGAAGCGCGTCTCACCCTTCCTCTTTCGCCTCGGGATGGCATTCTCGATCCTCTACCTTCTCGCGATCCTGGCGGTCATCGTTGGCGCAACCAATAGCCACTCCAGGATCGACGCATTGAAGCGGTCGGACTTGTATCTGGGGCCGGTGCAGGGAATCGTCGTCGCGCTGCTTGGGGTGTTCTATGTGTCGACACATCATCACGATGCCGCTTCACAGCGGGTAGCCGCGGACAAGGACTTGGATCCTTTGCCGAACCAACACGAGAACGAAGTCTGACGCGCCGACCAGTTCAAGCACGCGCGGTCGACGCGAGTGCATCTTGTCAATTCGATGACCTCTGCTCGTCACTATTTGGATGGTGAAATGAGTTACAGGCGCCAGCTGGTGTGACCGCTTCGAGAGTTCGCCCGAACATCGGAGACTTCAGGAGGCCGCAGGACACTTTTGCGAAGAGACGCGTAACGGCGCTATTTCTTTTTCATAATTCATGCGCGCGGGGAACCATAGGCGACCGTGATCAAGCTACCGCGACTCTCGCGTTGTCGGGTCACCCTCGATAGCATTGCACAACAGCTTGTAGTTCAATGACTTTTCGATACGGCGGGTTATCAAGCTCAGCACAAGTAACTTTCGGGAAACCTAAACGACGACAATGCGAGCGAAGAGATTGACACCGCTACAGACAGTAGCAATCCTCAAATCGATTGCATGATGCATCATCAGTATTTGGAAAATTCGGCAACCGTCCCGCTTTCGTGGAGGCAACAGATGTTCATGATTCAGGCTCGTGTCCCAGTGTTGTTCGTCCTGATTGCCGTTGCGACCGGCGGCTGTTGCTCGCTCTACAAGAATGCGCTCTGTGACCTGGGCAACGCTTCTGCGGGGATTGCGACTCACTACGGGGAGTACGTCGCGGCCGAGCCCGACGCCGCGCGGAAAGCGGCCCGGACGGCCGAGGCGGACGAGTTCAAGCGCGCCGTCGAGGCCGCCAAGCAGAAGTGCACGGCGCCGTAAGGCGCGGTCATCTGAAACGCACGACAAAGGCTGGAGGATCCGATGGCAGATGCTGCCGAATTGGCGAAACAGGTTGAGCAGCTCCTCGTCGGCGTTGCTGGTGATATCTACAACAAGTTCAATGACAACGACAAGGCCAGCGTCACGAAGTACGCCGGGCAGGTCGCAGACCTCACGTTGAGGCGCGCCTCGGAAGGAGACCCCGCGAAGCAGGCGGCATTTGACGACGATTTGCAGACGTACAAGAACGCGATGCAGCTCATGCTGGCGCGGTATGAAATCGCCGTCGCTACCGATGTCGAAGCAGCGGCGCTTAAGGCGCTAAAGTTGGCGGTTGAGACGATCGTGAAGCTCATTATCGTGGCTGCGACGGCCTGACGAGCTGGTGTTGAGCGAATTATCTCAAATTCAAGCCCGTATGCCTCCGCTTGGCGAGTGACTGTTCGGAATCGGGATCGTGGTGGCGACCGTCGTTCCGGATGCGCATTGGCCGTCGCGACTCGCCGTTGTTCCCAGATGGGAACAACGTGGTACTGGAGAGTGGAAATGACTTTTGGTGCCGCGCTGAAGACTGCCTTCGCACCGTATCGCCTCCTCAAGGCCTACGGTGAGTCCCTCTTGGACGCCCTCTTGTTGGAGCGCACGGTCGAGACCGCGCGTCTCGATTCGTTGGTTCAAACTAACGCACGGACTGGTCAGAATGTCCTGGTGGTCGGAAGAACCGGCGTGGGCAAAACAACCTTCGTACAAGAATACCTCCGGCGACACGGACGTGTGCCTGCAGGGCCACACTCGCGGATTCCACTCGAGGTGGTCTCGATTGATCTGGCGGACGATGACACAAACGACGACCTCCAGTTGTTGAAGGCGCGAATTGGATCCAACGTCCACGACTACCTCCACAAGGTCGCGCCTGCACTGACTACTGCCATCACAGCCACTTCAGCCGAGCCAGAGCGATACTATCCTCAGGTCGTGGCCGCTCTCCAAAAATTGAGCATGGCGGAATTGCGGAAGCAGAATTCACCCGCATTGGTGATCTTTATCGACGATGTTGACTACTCAGCTGTCGACTTCCAGAAGAGCCTGCTGAAGGTCTTGCTGCCGTTCCTTCAAATGCCACAGACGATGGTCGTGTACGCGGCTCGTCCACCTGCTGCACGGCTCATAGATCACCACGAAGACACCCGCATTCGACGCCTGTTTCATCCCGACTCAATCGTCCAACTAAGAGCTCTTCCTGTTCGCGAGTTGGTGCAGAAGCGCCTGTCGTTGCTTCTACAGTGTGGTCAACAAGACCCGGACCGCAGAATGGTCCAAGGTCGCAATCTTCTTGGGGCTTTGGAATCCTTCGTAGGACTCGCGGGAGTCGGCCAGATGGACCTGCTCGAACTTGTCAGAGAAGTGGGGCTCGACGGTGTACCGTACCCATTCACGCCGGCTCAGGAAACACTCCTCCTTTTCCACACGAACGGGAATATCAGCGACATCTTCGACACAGCGAGCGCCATCCTGGTTCGAGCACTTCAGGAGTATCGGACTTCGATGGCGCAGATGGCGCGCAGTCTCGACTGGAGCTATGGAATTCCACTCGATACGGCGGACTTTGTAGATATTCTTCAGTCAGAAAGCATTCAAATGAGCGGCCGACTGGTGAACATCCACGAATTGTATTCTGACGGAAAAGGTGGGCGAGCGTCGATCGTCAAAGACCTCCTCGAGTTGCTCTACTTTGGCAAGAATCTCGACGACGAGGGGATGCGAATACTTGCCCAGGCCGGGCACGACGCCAAGAAGATTCAAGCGGGAATTGAACGCGCGATCAACCGCGAACTGATCGAAGACTACCTTGGGCTCCTCGCCGGATACTCCATCGCCCAGGCGACACACTCGACTCAACAAACCGTCTACAAACTCACGCCGCGGGGCCGCTACTACGTCAACCACATTCAGCGGTGGCGAAGATACATCGAAACGTTTGGCGAAGGCGGGCGGTCACTGATCGACGTTCAGGGGTTTCTGGGTCAGCAGCCCGTGGTCAATGACATCCTCGATCTGCTGTCCGCGATCGTTGCTCATTCCGCAGGTGAAGGCGGTTATCTGTATTTGAACAAGAAGGCCTTATACGAACTCTTCGTCGGAATTTTTGGCGGAAATTACATCGAACAGATTGACTATCCCGAGCGCACCGGTTGGGAAGCACGTGACGTGATGAGTTCTGAGCTATTTGACAAGATAATGCTCGACCGGGCTCTGTCGATTTCTTCCGAATATCATGCAGAGGGCGATTCCTTTCGCGTGAAACCAAAGCGAGTTCGAGAACTCGCTCGGGAACGCTGTGTGGCTTCGACGACTCTTCTCAGAATCTCAGCGGAGGAACTTGAAGACGCGTTGCCCAAGCGAACGACCACGAAGGGAGCCGTCGCGTGAAATTCAAACAAGCGGACTGCGCGTTTCGCCAATCGGAGGAGCGCTGTGCGTTTCGTGACAAGCGAACCTGCACTCTGTGCCTCCGATACATGGCCAGGATCGACGGCCTGACGGTCTCCGATCATGTCAGACTCATCGATTCAATGCGCGGTCGATGGGTGTCTCTGCTCATTTCGCTGGCAGCTCTTCTGATTTCCGCGCTCACGTTCGCGGCAAAGGCACGAGGCGAATGAACGAACGCACCGAGTCGGGAAGAAGGCAGTCGGACGGCGCGGAATCAACCGTCGCGGGTCAATCTCGGGGAGTCGGGCTTCCGGCACTGGGCTGCATCTCCCTGTCAAGCGCCACGTCAACGTTTAACGTCGGAATCATCGCCCGCCCCTGAAGAAATACGGGAATCACAACCCGCTCGCGGCGGGCCAAACAACCTCAGGCGAGGACGCCTAGGTCAGCGTTCGCAACGGAGCCAAATGAACATGCAGGTGGAGTCCGACAAGTTGAAATTCAGAGGGTACCTCAGTCGCATCGACGAGTTCCTTGATCGCTCCATAGGGTTTGAGAACTCGTTCGACCCAGATGTTTTCGTGCCCGGTAGGCTGACTCTGCGTTTTTACGAGGAATCACTTCCGCATACTTTTGCCCAAATCTCCGGCGACGCGTTCGAGACTATTGGTGGAGAACCGGGCAACTATGAGCGAGAGCTAGCGGAGCGGCTCTGGGAGAGTGACGACATCAATCTCTTGATCACAATTGGCGCGCTCGGAAGTGGAAAATCGACTGCTACTCATAAAATCATGAATTACTTGAGCGACAAGCATGCGGCAGCGCTCGTCGAGCAGCCTTCCCGATGTTGGTGCGAGCGCTGTCCAACCGGGCCGTTGTATGTCAGTTGCAAAGACCTACGAAACGCAACGTACTCGGCCGCGGAGGTATTCGCTCGAATCTGGTCGATCGTACTTGATCGACTGTTAGACTGCTGGCTGGCTCCGGCTGAATTGAGTCGCAGCGCCATGTCCGACGATCTCCAAAGAACATTGCGGTTCATCGTCGGCATCAGGTCGATCGGGTCCTGGGCGAAGTTGCAGACCATACATGCATTTCCGCGGCCGAGCGCGCCGCTCAAAATCGTTGGCGCAATCCCCAACCTGCTGGCGATCTGCTGCACCAAAGATGAAGTCGAACGCGTGAATCGTGAGTTCACGCCGCAGGTTGATGACCTGGAGGCGTACTTCTACGAGTTCGTTCACGAAGATCACGAGGCGGAGCAATTCACGTCGTGCGCGCTGGGATACCTGCTGTCGAAGCAATCGTCGGCGACAGTTCCCGTAATCCTCATCGTCGATAACCTTGACCAATTGCCAACCACAAAGATCACGCATCTGTTAAACGCGATCAATAGTTGTGCAATTCAGAACCGGAGACTCAGGATCCTCGTGCCCCTTCGCCCAACGTCCATTGCCCTCGAGGGGTACACCGGCAACGTCGTGCACACCTACCATCATGGACCGTGCTGCTTTGACCTGGTCCATCGCAGGTTATCGAAGTTTATTCTCGGGCGGTCGCGCGCTGATCTCGAGTCGGTAAAATCGCCTGACAGCCGAATGCAATTGTTCAAGACACATCCGTCCCCCGACGAGGTCGTCGCACTGCTCGTCGTCGCGTACGTTTACGATTCCATCATGAAGGCCGGCATGTCCACGAGCGGTAGCGGTGCGCTGGGGGCATTTGATGGAGTTCACGAAGATCACAAAATTACGCTGTCTCGGATGCAGCTCAATCAAAAGAGCCTCGAGGCATTTGCGCAAACCCTCCGTGCCCTTGTCGGCCTGAGTGGGCGTTACGCAATTGCACACCTGTCGCAATTCTTTTTCGACATGTATTCTCATCCAGATACCCTGAGTGTCGCAACAAGCCGGATTCGAAACGGAGACAAGGCATCAATCTCCTACCGTCGGCTAGTCGAAACACTTCTTTTTGACCGGAGCGGAAAACTAACCCTCGGTCGCTGCGTCAATCTTTTTCTACCGGTGCGACGATCCAACGACTCGCGCCTCCCGTCGCTCATCAAACTTCGCATTCTCCTTTTCCTGCGCGTCCGCCCTCGCGTTCGCGTCCTGGAAGTCTTGGAGCACCTGGCGACCTTCGGGATCCCGTCAACGATCGCGTTGGAGTGCCTTAACCAGCTCCATGATGAATCCCGCCGACTTGTCTGGTTCAGTGACAATCACCGGATCGAAGTGACGTCGGGTCTGGTTCAGGACGTGGTAATCTCAGAACATGGGCAGGGTTATCTGGAGCACTTGGTCGTCGAATTTGACTACGTCTGGGCGTGTAGCGTTATCCTCGACCAGAGCAATGCACACAGGTTCTCTGCCAGCGACAAAGTTGGTAACTTCGAAAACCGACTCAGCGCCTATGTCCGGCTCCTCCAAGACATCGCGGACACGGATTGGAAGCAGTGCGTGTTTCACATCGGCAGACGGGGGGAGCCGATTCCATCGGACATCGGCAAATCTGGAGAATCGATGATTTCTCTCGAGCTTCTGTATTCGACTGTCGTAAAAGCCGCGTCAAGTAGTCGTTCCGCGGTCAGCAGTAGCGCTCACCGAGACCACGATGGCGACGAATACGTGGTCGGTATTGTCGACCTGATAATCCAGGTCTGCGACATTCTGAGGTTGTCCGAAGAGAGGTATCAGCGCCTCTTCGGGGATTGCGGGTACTTGGAAACGTACCGTCGACAAATCGACGCCGCGCGACATGCGATCTTGTCGCTTGAATCCGCGGAGGGGCTGACGAGAGAACAACGAGCCAAGCTGGCAGCTTCACGCTCGCGTTGGACGGAAAACGACAGTGGTCGAGGGCAGGTGATTTCAGCGGGCATTCAGTCCGAGGACGCGGTGACCAGATTTGCGGCGATTGGAAGAGGCTTGATCCCAGTGGCGCATCAGCAAGCGCTCAATGCAGTCGCGTCGCGGACAATGTACGTTGAGCACTACTTCATCACGCTCGCCAGGGTGCGCGAACTGCTCGATCGCCGAATGTTGAGGCACCAAGAGATAATCCGCTGTCTCGAGGAGTTGGCGCTCGAGGCGGACGGAATCGTCAAGACGTTCGACGCGACTGGACTTGCGGTCGGGAGTTCGACCGCAGCGAAAATGCTCGCGGACCGTGACGAATTCCGGCGACAAAAAGGGGAATTCGAAGCCAACGGGTATGACGCAGATGTCGGCGTCGTTGATGAGCAAACGATGGATAAGCTAAAGAAGAAGTTCAACAAGACACTGTCATTGATGGCCCGATTCGCGCTTACTTTTGAGCACGCCACTCAGGAAGCGTCCACCGATGTGTTGAGCGCTCGGTGGGCGTGACGAGGCCGGAAACCGCTTTTCGTTGCCAAACAACGCCCCTGTCCTCCCCGAAGCGTCAAGACCGACTCTTGGTTCGCCTGAGACCAACGACTCTCGCCAGACCGTTGACCTCGCCCACTAGATGCCTGTATAATCGAACAGGGGATTTTATGAAGCGATTTCGATTCCTTGTTTCGGACCAGATGTGCGATGTGTACGAGCCAGACGCGCCGACGGCCTTGGGGCGATGCGCGGTTTATTTACTTGGTATGCCCGCCACACTTGGAGCCACTCCGATTACTGACCAACTGGTCAAAGCGGGCTATCACGTTCTGCAGCCCCATTACCCGGGAACCTACGACAGCGCGGGATTTTTCAGTCCGACGAAATCAATTGAGGCCATTCAACACTTGATCGGTGCGGCGACTTCTGCTCCCGTGATCGACCTGAAGTCACAGAAGTCCAAATCGCTGCCAAGTCGGCTGGATGTCTGTGTCGGACAGAGCTTCGGGGCGTTTGTTGCACTTCGCGTCGCCGCTTCGACGAAGTCAATCGAAGATCTCCTGCTGTTCTCACCCGCCATTACGTACGGCCAGGGGGCAACATCGTGCGGATTTCTAGAGGACGGCCCCTCCTTCATCAGCTACGTCAGGCGGTCGCGCCCACTGACATATAGACTTGGGTCTGATCGGTCGTGGAACGATCTCTACGACGGTTTGCTTGACACACCTGCGTCACGTGGCGTGGACGGCGGGTTGAGAAGAATAGTGGGGGTCGTGGGGACCGAAGACGAGTTGTTTGCCTTGGACCAACTCACTTCGCGATTTGACTCTTTGGTTCGCGCACATGTAAACCCGGTCGCGACAACGTCATTGGAAGTGGTCACCGGCGGTGGACACAGCACAGATTCACTGTATGAATTCGGTGCCGCCGCGATCGTGGACACTTTTCTGGCACGCGCCTCCAAGACGTTGTAGTTGAACTTATCAATGTGGAACATTCGCCCATGCGCAAGGAGTTGCGGTGTCGAACATTTCTCGGGTTCGCGTGCCGAAACCGATGCAGCGCACCTTACTTTTGGAGGCTGGTTATCGCTGTTCCCTGTGGAATTGCACAAACCAAGTCTCACTGGAGTTCCATCACATCGATCAAAACCCTGCAAACTCGGTACCGGAGAATCTCTTGGTGCTATGTGCGCTTCATCACTCGCAAGCCACAGCAGGAAATATTGACATGAAGGCATGTCGATTGATTAAGTCGGCCCTTGTCGATCGCCTCTGCGGCAGGCAGGACATGAGGACTCGTCGTCAGTATGTCACCGCCGCGATCAGCGAATTGCGCAATACCAAGACATTTCGCGGATCGACAGTTGGCCCGCTCTTCCTGCGGCCAGAGTGGTGCATGGAGCGCCGAGATCGCACCAGTCAAATGCCAAATTTCGATCGGCAACTATTGCATCTAGTAAATTCTGCGCCCGCGGGCGATATTCGAATCGTATTTCGCAATACTGAGCGATTCCGACAGAAGCTAGACGTTTTGGTTCCAGAGAGTGAACGAGCGCGTTTCGTTCACGATACTCTGGCTGGGATAGAACGGCTTTGGGGGAGCGGGGAGCGCGGCCCCGATCTCATCTGCAGAGACACGGGGCACACAAATATCGACCTCATATTTGATGCAGCAGTACTCAGTACATTCCGGCGTCATCAGTTTTCGCCGATTGAATATGGCTACCTATCTAGAAATCAACATGAAATTGACTGGGCCATCCAGCGCTTTGACTCAGTATTCGATGCCGCATCCCGTGGCCGCGAAATAGAACTATCGCAATTGAAGGCTTTTGTGGTGACACTGTGGACGACTTCGTAGTTCAAATTTCATCCATTCACAATATCGACCTGACTGCGGCCGCACTCGCCTTGCGCCTTTTTCCCCAACGCCAAGTCGTTGTCTATTTGAACGAGCATCCAGATGTCCCGCTGGATGGCTCGCACAGAGTGCACGTTGCTCGTGGCGCGCTGCCGTTGCTCGCGTGGGACCACGATGGGAGTGTCTGGCGTCAGCGGTTTTGGCCCTTTGACATCGGTGCTGCCCCCCCTCCCGCGCCGAGACCGTGGTCAGCCGATGAAATGGGGTTGGTGGATCCCAGGAACCTCTGGTCTGGCGCTTTGTCAAACGAAGCGAGGGATCGATTCGGCAAGTTGGTCGACACCGCGAATGGTGTTCTCGAGAAACTTTCACCGACCTCTCCGTGGACCACGGCTAGCGGCGAGGCACAGGCGGCGCTCATTTCGCACATCGTTGGCGAGCTTGCGGGCCGGGAAATAGCCGTGCTGCCGTATACCGCACGCCACGGAGTTGAGTTAGATGAATTTTGCCTCGCTTTCTTTTGGCGTCTCGTTTCAGCAACTGATGCCGCGTCCCCCAGACGGTTGCGTTTCATAGGCGGAGGAAATATTGAAATTCGTACGCCGGAAGAACCAAATTGGGTGCGAATCACTGGGATGAAAAGTGGCGGACTGAAAGGCGTCGAACTGACCGTGGATGGGCGTGCGAATTCGATATTCATTCCGCACCAACGCTGCGAATCGGTTTTGACTGGCTTGCGATTCCGTGGACCCCTTGAACTTGGTGTTCTGTGCAGCATGGGCGTGCCAGTCGATCTCCCATGGTACGCTCAGGCACGATTCTTTGAGAAGCGGCCCGACAGTTTCTACGGCGTTGAACTGATTTCGCCAATTTCCGTTTCGTCCAAACTGAGGGTTGCGGCCGCCGTCGGCGGGGGAGGGCAACGCCTCGAGCCTTCAGGCTACTCGCTACTGGAGTTTGATTGCATGGAAGTATCGGGGACTCTGGCACGCCTTCTCCGTGTTCCGATCCCGAATTTCGAGGACTTAGCGGACTGGAGACTGCTGATTTCGAGATTTCCACAAGCTTCGCAAAAGCTGTCGAAATCTCAGTCGAGCGTCCGCGCACTGCGTGCCGGCCTTGAGGCTGAATCCGATCTGCCAGCGTCCGAAGTGAACGCTATCATCGAATTCGGCGGTTCGACGTCCGACCGTCAGCCCATGAGGTACGGGCGTGTTGGGGTAGTCTTTCTGAGGCTCTTGCTGGCCTTGAAACAATGGCTGTTTACGCGAGGGCTCCGGGTACCCGAGACAGAGGTCATGGACTTCCTGGAGAGGGCGGGCTGGGTGTCCGCCTCCGGTCTGTCGATCACCACCGTTTGCGCCAAACTAAGGGCAGTTTTGGAGCCCACTGTCGCGTGGTTGACTGAAATGGGATTTGACCCCGATCGAGCCACCTTGATCCGACGAACAATTGATCAACTGGAAATGGACGCGAATCGGTCACCGACGCTTCTGTTTTCACGGGAAGGATTGCGCTCGGACCTTTCTGTCTTGGGACACGCGATCGCACTCGTGCGGATGGTAGTCGACGAGTACTATCAGTTCGCCGCCTTCATCTGTGGCGGGGTACTGAAGATGAGCAGTTTGGTGGCATGGATGGTTGTCGGGCCGGGACGATTTCGAGAGCTAATCGATCAGCTCTTGTCCCGGAGATTGAGGGACAGGCTATATTTCGAGCCGATATTTTGGGAACTTGAATAGGCGAGCGGTTAATGAGACGTTCAACGTGGCTCGATGGAGCTTTCATTGCAGGTAGGCTGGCAACGGTACTTCTGGGGCGCGCCGCCAGCGAGCCGAAGCCTCTGCTTGTCGGTTTGGGAGGCGATGGAGGCCTTGGGAAAACCAGCCTCGGGGAACAGATCCGTGGAATCGACGATTCGATCCTGCTTATTTCAACTGACGGTTTTCTTCGGGATCGTAAGGATCGGGGTGGCTACGCGCTCGGAGAGTGCTCTGATTCAAAATTTACGAACTTTCCACCACTTTTGAATTCCATTTCCGAAGCCTTGGGAAGGGGCTCGAACGTTATAATTCCGCAATATGATCACCGGCGGGGAAGCGTAGGTTCGGTCAAGATGTTCGACGCAAGTCGATGTCGCTGCATCATCGTCGAGGGCAGCATTGTAGCCAACCCCATCATGTGGCCGATGTTTGATATTCGACTGTTGATTGACGGTCCTGACGGCACACGACGTCGATTGAGGCGTGTGGTGGACCTGAATGAGAGGGGGTACACCGCTGCCCAGTTCAGGTCTCAATGGAGATACCACCTTGCAGCGTACCGCAACGTCATCGCGCCCCGCCGCCAGATCGCGGATCTCTGCCTTGACGTTTCGAAGGACAGACAATACAAGGTGGCCGGCGGTTCGCTCGCGAGTTCATTGCGCTGGTAGGTTAAGCAGTAAACCGGTCTGGGTCCACCAGACAGATGAAGGTGCAACTCCTTCCCCGCGCTCCATGTCGAGCGGCCTTGCAGTAGACCGGCTTCTGAGAAGACGAGCCATTTCTGTACCGCCAACTGGGTTAGCGCGCGAAGTCTTGGCGCCTTGCCTTAGACGCCGGGGGGCGCTAGGTCCTAAGGATCCCGCAAATCTCGCCACAACATCATATCTATCATAAACTTGTGTCGAGGCGCGGAGGCCTCGCGCATGACTTCTGGCTCTATCAAGCAATGGGTTTCCGAGACGGGTCTCGGCCAAGAATACGCCGCCGACCTTGGCAACACGCGTCGCAATCAGCGTGCGCGGCGCGTCGGCACGGCGCTTGCCGCCAAGCCGGAACTGTCGTTTCCGAAAGTCTTTGAGGACGAGGCTGGGCTTGAGGGCGCGTACCGCCTGCTACGCCATCCGGAGGTCGACTGGCGCGCGCTGGCCGCGCCGCACGTGGACCGAACGCTGGGGCGTGCGGCGGCGCTGGGGCCGGAGGTCGTGGTCGCGCATGACACGACCGATGTCGCGCTGCGCACGTATTGGCAGGACGAGCGGCGCGAGCACATGTCGCGCTTTTCTTCGCGGACACAGGGCTTTTTCGTCCATACGAGCGTGGCGATCTCCGCGCTGGGGCGCGCGGTGCCGCTGGGGGTCTTGAATGCGCAGCCGTTCGTGCACCTTTCAGGGCTCGACGCCGATGATGTGGAATCGGCGGAGTACTGGGAGCAGGAAGGTGGCCTGTACGATAACGAGATGGAACGATGGGCAAATTCGGTGGCATCGACCGACGATGCCTTGCGCGAACGCGGTGTCTCGGCGATTCACGTGGCGGACAGCGAGACGGACAGCTACGGTCTTCTTTCGTGGATGAAGCAGTGTGAATTCCGCTTTGTGGTGCGGTGCGATGCCCAGCGCAAGCTGCAGTGCGACGGCGGTCTGAGGGACGTCGGCGTGGTGCGAGCACAGCTCGGCGAACGGTTTGAGCTGCGATCCGGCAAGAAGACCGACCGGAATCCACCTCGACGCGCACGCGAGGCGGAACTGACCGTGCGCACCGGCGTGGTCACGCTGCGGCGCGCGAAGAAAACCGCGGATGCCAGCTGGTCTCCCAGCACCGACGCGCAGCCCAAGACGCTGACGCTGCACCTGGTCGAGGCGGTCGAACTCAACCCGCCGACCGGCGAAAAGGGCGTGCGGTGGCTGCTGCTGACGACCGAGCCCATCGAGACGCAAGCCCAAGTGCTGCGCGTCATTGACCTGTACCGCCGGCGCTGGCTGATTGAGGAGTACTTCAAGGCGCTCAAGACCGGATGTCGCATCGAGGATCGGCAGATGGAAAGCATGGCGACGATGCTCTGCGTGCT
The DNA here is from genome assembly GCA_903896545.1 of uncultured Myxococcales bacterium. Classification (GTDB taxonomy): domain Bacteria; phylum Myxococcota_A; class UBA9042; order UBA9042; family UBA9042; genus CAIYBN01. The sequence continues at coordinate 59,076 of CAITYF010000170.1, forward strand.
CGCGCTGCTGATTCCGGCAGCGTGGCGTCTGCTCCTGCTGCGCGCCATTGTCGGTGAGGCGCCGGACACGAAGTGGAAAAACCTGCTGACGCCGCTGGAATTCAAGCTGCTGAGCCTGAGAGTCAAGAAGGCCAAGCTCGGCCCGGACGCGACTGTGGCGCAATGCATCGCGGCGATTGCCAAGATAGGCGGGCACCTGCCGCGAAACGGACCGCCCGGGTGGCAAACGCTACACGCGGGGTGGCGATCGCTGCAGGATATGGCGCTGGGGGTGAGGCTTTCGCGGGATTTGATCAATGATTAGGCTAGGTCAGAACCACGCACTGGCAAGAGCGCGGAGGCTGACAAGTAGGATTCAGTGGGCCGTCCGACCAGTTCGTATTTATTCGAGGTCTCCATCAAGCCCGAATTGCTCTGGCTGCGGGCAGCCGATGACCCCATGACATTCCGAGTCGCACTCGACGTCCTCAGCCACGTTCACGTGATTCGGTGGTCGCGGTAGGGACGGCGGTTTTCGTCCAGCTGCCCCTACCGCGACCGGTGCTCCGTAACCGGCCAGTAATCCCCGCCCTGACACAGCTCCGACATGGCCGCACACTTCCCGCCCGGAGGTGTCCGCCATGCTCGATCTCAGCCAAGTCCCCGATTTCACGCCCCGCAAATCCACCCGCCGCGACCCTTGGAGCGAGGACGAAGCCCGTGCGGTTCTCGCCGCCGCCAGCCGGAGCGGCCTTTCACTCTCCGCTTTCGCCCGCCGGCATGGCCTGTCCGACCGCACGCTGTACTGGTGGCAGATGCGGACGCATGCACACCCGAATGTCGAGCCCGCGACTCGATCCTTTGTGCGCGTATGCACGCAATCACTCCCGAATCGCGAAGTGTCGGGAATCGAGATTGTCGTCGCCGACGCCGTCATTCGCGTCGCCCCCGGCTTCTGCGCGCAGACGCTTGCCCAGACCGTCGCCGCTTTGCGCACGATCCCGTGCTGAGCCTGCCGCCGTCGACGCGGATCTGGCTCGCGCTCGCGCCCTGCGACATGAGAAAGGGATTCTACTCGCTGCTCGCCGAAGCCCGCGTGCGCTGGCAGGGGCACGACCCGCTGGCCGGCGATTTGTACATCTTCCTCGGCCGGCAAAAGACGACCGTGAAGGTAATTTGGTGGTCGCCGGGCGGGATGTCGATGTACAGCAAAAGGCTCGAGAAGGGCGTTTTCCGCCTGCCGGCCGTGCGCCCGGGCGAGACGTCGGTGGCGATGGCGGC
>CAITYF010000171.1 GCA_903896545.1 uncultured Myxococcales bacterium
GAAGCGAATTCGTACCGGCTGCGCGAGGCCGAGGAGCGGGCGGCAAGCAAGGCGGCGGTCCGGGCTGCACGGCGTCGCTGACTGCCGCGGAGGGGTACGCGGAAAAAGCCGGAGAGTGGCGGAAAGTCGAAGCCGTCAACAGGTCGTTGTACACCACATGGCACATGGCTTTGCCCGCGTATTGCTCAGCGAACTCTCCGCGTTGGACAACGTGATAGCTGTGGCGGAATGCGTGGTCATTGATGGCCTCAAGCCGCCGCGTCACTGCCTGGATATGCAGCGCCTGCGCCGGCGTGTAGTCCTTGGGATCAACGAGATCGTGGCCAACCCGCCGATACTTCTGTACCTTCATTGACTTCTTGGCGATTGGATCCCACAGGGCGGCCACATAGCGCTCGTTGCGATACGGCGTCCGCACCTCCACCAAACCCTTGCGGCTCAGCACGAGCTGAGCCAGCTGCTGAGTGAAGGCGGGAAAACGCCTCCCCGGTTCAAAGAAGCTGCAGCGCAGATTGCCCGGTGACTTGTCGTCGGTGATGTAGCCAGATTCACTCAGGAACTGAAGCGTCTCAGTAAATACGGCGTGGCCGGGCATGTCGATGGCACCGTCCTTCTTGGTGAACGATTTCGGATGGGACAGGTAGCCGACAACACAGCGCTTCCCGTGGTACAACGATTCCGCCCGTGCCTGAGCGACCGCGTAAAAGATCGTCTGAAGTGCGGTCAAGTATGCGCCAGGCTTACGTACAGCCTTGGTGCGTCGCAGCCACCGCAACAACTCTGCGTGCAACGTCAAGACAGCTGGGCCCGTGAGACCAAAGCGCCAATTCAGCATGCGGAAGAGGGTGTCAGGCAGTCCACGCAACGGTTGCATACTGCGGGCCTGTGTTGCGGAGAAAGCGCAGCCGTACAGAACGTGGTGCAGCTGCCGGGGTCGAGCAGGGTACAGGACGACGCCATCGGGCGACTCGGCAGAACCGCCAAGCGCATCACCAACAGGTGCGTCAGGCTCATCGGCGCGAAACCCGCCCAGGACGGGTAACAGCCCGCCTGATGACGACCGAGGTGACGACCCGGAGTCAGCCCGGTAGGGCACGGAGTACAGCAGTGGCGGCAGCGCGGCGCCCGGCGCCTCTCCGCCGCCATTACTGTAATTTACACTAGTGGGGAACGTCGGGCTTGGGACATTGCCCTGGGGCTTGTGTGTGCCGACTGTCGGGGCGTCGAGCGGGCGCGGTGCCGCTGCCCCGCGAGCGGCCACTGGCTTGTATGCGGGCGAAGTTCCCGCCGTTCGCACCTGTTGTGCGCGCTTGTTCTTGGGTGCCCAACGGCCTGTCCGTGCAGCCGCTGCAGCCCGTACGTCTGCGGTCTTGCGCAACCACTCCTCGGGATTGAACGTGCCCTTGTGCGCGTTGCGGTTCTCACTGGGCTCTGGCGCAGGCTGCGCCTGTTCCAGCGTTGCTGTGGTGGATTGCGCTGCCGGCATGGTCGGTCCCCATCGCCATTCATTAACCTCTTGATACCACAGCCTGATGGGCGCTTTCTCGGCGCTCGCGTTCGACATCTTCTGGTCCTCCTGTCTGCGGTCAGCAGACGGACGGACCCGGCGGTTACATTGGAAACTTCTTCAGCCACATCGGCTTGCTCTCCAACCGCGGGGTGTTCTTCCTGCGCACCTGTCAGTGCGCCCAATCCATTCTACGATCCGGAAATCGATCATCAGAGTCGCCAGACTCGTGCGGCCGATATCGCGCCATGGCCTTGATCTGCGAGACAAAGTGCGCTGACGGGCTACGTAGGCCGGCTACCGCGACGTAGAATGTCTGCGATGGCGCCGCTCTCTTGGACTTGCGCCTGTCGTGCTCCCGAAGGTGTTTCTTCCGTTTCCTGTCACGCAAACGCCCAGGCTGCCTCCATTGGCCCCTGGGCGTTTGCGTCTCAACCGGCTCCATCGCTTCTTGTTGTCGACTACCGGCTAACAATCATCCGGTGAATCATCCTCTGCGTCGGCCCAGACGTAGTCCGAGATTGCGCCAACGGCGGCGCGCTCAACGCCCCTCGCCCGCAGGTCTTGCATCAGGCGCAGCAACTTGGTCAGGGCCCACAGCTCGGATGGTGGCGGAGACGAATCTGGGTCTTTCAGGTTGAACGTGAACTCTCCCGCATCCCCGGAGCCGCTGGTGAAGCGGACCTGCACCTTGTCAGCCACTGCGGCACGCTGACGGAACTGAGGACGATCGACTCGCTCTGACCCGTCAAATGCGGCGCCACTGCCAACGCGACCGGTCAGTGCTGCGGGAGCCATCTTGGCGCTGACGTCTTCGCGGATGGCGGGGATCGCCTCGCCCGTGGGCTCGGCTTCCTTACCAGTTGCGCCGGCGCCTGAGCTGATTTCATACATCGTCCACGCGGTGGCGGGGGACTGAAGCGCAGCTCCGACCCGGGACGACGGTTCTGGCTCTTGCGTCAACTGCACACCGACGGACGGGGACTCCCGACCCGCCAGGCCGCGGTCAGCGGTATTGGCCGGTTTGGTGCGCGGCGTGTGCTTGAA
>CAITYF010000172.1 GCA_903896545.1 uncultured Myxococcales bacterium
ATGGCCGGGATCGCCGTCTCGGCGTGCGGGGCCCCGATGGACGCCGCTGCGCGGCGATCGGTACCGCGCCTCGATTGGGATGGACGCAGGCCGGGTTTGCTGGGGCAGGGGCGGGTACGAGGCCGCGTTCGGCGAGGATTGTGGCTGTCGGCAGCGCGGGTTCCGGGCTTCGCCCGCGGCGTGGCTTCCGCGATGGCGGGCCCACCAGTGCGCGCTCCGCGCGAACCCGCACTGACCCCGTCCGCGTTTCACGCGTGCTGGCCGATCCGGCGTCCGCGCTCCGCGCGAACCGGCACTAACCTCGTCCGCGTTGCACGCGTGCTGGCCGATCCGGCGTGCGCGCTCCGCGCGAACCCGCACTAACCCCGTCCGCGTTGCACGCGTGCTGGCCGATCCGGCGTCCGCGCTGCGCGCGAATCCGCCGTAAACACGTCCGCGCTGCGCGCGAGACTGCTACTCCAACTCGTTCTCCAACACCGGCTCTTTCATTTCCGACGACAAGTAAATGTCGGAAAACACGCCGTTCACGTCGAAGTCCGCCCGCGCTCGTGCATACCACCAGTCCTGATTCCCGTTTTGCACGTACTTCAAGGGCGGTGCCAAGGGTGCCGCGGGGTCGCGCGCAAGCACCTGAAACTCGAAATTCACCTGTTCGTTCGCGCGATAACCGGCGCCCAGGGCACACCAGCCCGGGTGCGCTGTGACGTCCGACGCTTGCGTGCAGTCGATACCCCAGGCGGTGTCCAACAGCGTCCAACTCGCGATGTGCGGCCAGAATTCCGACGTGCTCGCGCTCGTCGAGACGTAGCGGTGGTAGGTCTGGAAGTAGGTTTCTTGCTTGATGCGAATGTCGCCCAACATCGCGATCGCCTCCTGAACGCGAGCGCGCCGGGTAAATCGCTTGTAGGAACCAACCGCGACCGTGGCGAGAATGCCGATGATCACGACGACGACCATCAATTCGATGAGCGTAAAGCCCGCGGACGTCCGGTTGTGCGTCATCGAAATTGTGCGCTTGGTGTTCATGCTTTCTCCCGCGCGCGCCGCAAAGCCCGCTATCCCGTTCAGAATGAGACCGGACGGCCGGTGCGTCAATGGTGAAGTTGCGTCTTTCGATCGCGACAATCCCATGACGCACCGCGTCTTGCCGAGCCGTGTTGTGCGGGCGTATACCGGCCCAGCAGAGCGGAGACGCCAATTGTCCCCGCCACGATTGCCAGCAAATACGCTACTTATCCAGATGGTGCGCCATGACTGCGACAACTCCTCCGGCCTCTTCCTCTTCCTCTTCGCGTGCAAGCAGCGCCGATCGCGCCGCGCGCGTGGATTCCGGAACTTTCGCTGCCGTACCGCAATCGCGGGCTTCGGATCGCGACGGCCGTCGCCGTAAACTCGTTCGCGCTGTTCGCGATGCGACCCAGTTCGCTTCTGACGCGGCGCACGCCCAAGCGCTCTTTGTTGCCGATGCGATCGTGCGGCGCGCAGATGGTGATTATATTCAGCGGCATCCGACCGACGCCTTCCCCGGGCACGTCAAGAACACGTTGGATGCGATCGCGGTCCGACAGTTCGACGAAATCAAAGTCCAGTGCGTCAAGCCCAATTTGGCGGCGCAAGGCTACGATTTTCCGACGTTTGTGCTGGAATCCGGTATGGCGGACCAGCCTTTCATCATTGACACCATCAAGCTCGTGCTCCGGCGGCTGGACGTGCATACGCTCGGTTCGCTGAACATGATTTTGCCTGTGGAGCGCGATGACAAGGGCAAGCTGCTCGACATCAGCCAGGACAATCCGCGGTCGCGGCCGGAATCGGTGAGCGCGCAACTGCTGAGCGTGGCGAGCGTCGACGATCGCGCCGATGAGATTCGCTCGCACGTGCTCTGGCACTTGCAGCAAGCGCAGCGCGTCGTCGCCGACTTCCGGCCTATGCGCCGCTTGGTGCGCGACATTGTGACGGGCCTGCGTTTCTGCGCGGAAGAGGCGGGCGCTGGCGAGTCGGATTTCTCCGAGGCCATCGCTTTTGCCGACTGGCTGCTCGATGAAAACTTCGTGTTCATGGGTGCTTGGGGCTTTGACGCGCTCGGCCGGCCGACGGGTCGCCTTGGCTTGGGTCGGTACGACACGGCGGAAAAGATCGGCGTGGAGAGCGACCCGCATGAGGCGTTCGCTGAGAACGCGCCGCTTGTGACCATTCACCAGTCGCGCAAGGCGTCGCCGATTCACCGGGAGGCGCCGCTCGCGGAAGTCCGCCTGCGCTTGCTCAATGACGATGGATCCGCGGCGGGCGGCGTCGTGATCCAGGGCCTGTTCACCTACCGCGCTGTGACCGGTCGCGCCTCGTCCGTGCCGTTCCTGCGGCGGCGTTTGGCGCGCATGGTCGCGACCGAAGATCTGGTGCCGTCGTCGCACCGCATGAAGTTGTTCTTGAACTTCTTCGACCGTCTGCCTTTGGCTTTTGCCTTTGCCGCGGCAGATTCAGAGATCGTTTCGCTCTGCAATGACGCCATTGACGTCGACTTTGGCAGCACGCCGCGCGTTGTCTACCGCGTGAGCGCGCTGGGCACGGGCGCGCAGGTCTTCGTGCTTTTGAGTCAGGAGCGCTACGGTGAAGAAGTCCGTGCGCGCATTCAGGAACACCTGAAGCAGGCGTTCCGTGCCGAGGAGATCCAGTTTCGTTTGCTCGTGGGCAAGACGGACACGGCGATCCTCGAATACCTCGTGTTCGCGAACACCCAGCTTGAACTGCCGGACGTCGACGCGCTGACCGATCATGTCTCGGCGGTTGTCAGCCCGTGGCTGGAGACGATGCGCGAGATGCTGCGGAGCGCGGAGCTGTCCGAGGCTGAAGTCGATCGCTTGGGGCTGCTCTACGGCGAAGCGCTGCCGACGACCTACCACCACCACATCCAGCCGCGCGATCTGCTGGACGATCTGGGGTCGTTGGAAGCCATTCGCGGCGGCAAAAAGCTGCAGGTGCGGCTGCGCTGTGACGCGAACGATGAAACGCACAACCGCGTGCGTCTCTTGGTGTTCTCCGCGGAGGACATCGCGCTGACGGATCTGCTGCCGGTCGTCGACAACTTTGGTCTGCGCGTGCTGGGCGAGTCGAGCTTCACCGTGCGCGATGCGGACGGCGGCGTTGTCTACTTCCAGACCTACGGCATCGCTTCCAAGACGGAGAACGGTCCGCACCTGCTGAGCCACGGCACGGCGTTCATCGAGGCGATGTACGCGGTGCTCGACGGACGCCTCTCGTCCACGACGCTGAACAAGCTGTTGTTGCCGGCGCGCCTGAGCTGGCGGCAGTTGCAGATCGTCCACTCGTACCTCGGCTTTGCGCGGCAGCTGGGCACCGCGTTCCCGAATACGCTGGTGCAACAGGTGCTCCTGAACCAGCCGGAGTCGGCGCGCACGTTGATCGACCTGTTCGACGCGCGGTTCTCGCCGTTCTTCGACGGTGCGCCGCAAGTGGTCGGCGCCAAGGACAAGAAGCGCGCGGCGCGTGTGGCGGAAGTCGAAGCGCGGTTGGTCGACCAGCTCCGCAACATCCAGGACGCCGTGGAAGACAAGGTCCTGCGGATGTTCGTGAACTTCATCGGCGCGACCTTGCGGACCAACTACTTCCAGCGGCCCGATGAGGCGCGCGGCTTGAGCTTCAAGTTCCGCTGCTCGGAAGTGGAGATCATGCCGGAGCCCCGGCCGATGTTCGAGATCTTCGTCTACGACCCGCGTGTCGAGGGCATCCACCTGCGCGGTGGCCCGATCGCGCGCGGCGGCATCCGCTGGTCGGATCGCATCGACGATTTCCGCACGGAGATCCTCGGTCTGATGCAGACGCAGATGGTGAAGAACACGCTGATCGTGCCGGTGGGCTCGAAGGGCGGCTTCGTGCTGAAGAAGCCGGAACGCGACGAGTCGGCGCGGCGCAAGCAGGCGGATGACCTCTACAAGGTGTTCATCAGCGGTCTTCTGGACGTGACGGACAATCTGGTCGCCGGTAAAGCCGTGCCGCCTGAGGACGTTGTGACGTATGACGGCGCGGACCCGTACCTCGTCGTTGCTGCGGACAAAGGCACCGCGCACTTGTCGGACACCGCGAACGGCTTGGCCTTGGGTCGCGGCTTCTGGCTCGGCGACGCATTCGCGTCCGGCGGCAGCGTCGGCTACGACCACAAGAAGTACGGCATCACGGCGAAGGGCGGCTGGGTCTGCGTGCAGCGGCACTTCCGCGAAATGGGCTTGGATACGCAAACCGACGTCTTCCGCGCGTTCGGCATCGGCGACATGTCCGGCGACGTGTTCGGCAACGGCTTGCTCCTGACCCGCACCGTCAAGCTCGTCGCGGCGTTTGATCACCGCCACATCTTCATCGACCCGAATCCGGATCCGGAGATCTCGTTTGTCGAGCGCCAGCGCCTGTACGACACGCCGCGGTCCTCGTGGGCGATGTACGACGCCAGCAAGATCTCCAAGGGCGGCGGCATTTTCCCACGCGGCGCAAAGTCCATCGCGCTGACGCCGGAAATGCAGAAGCTGTTTGAGACCGACAAGGCGGAGTTCGGCAGCGACGAGCTGTTGCGGGCGATTCTGCTCCTGGACGTCGAACTCTTCTGGAACGGCGGCATCGGCACGTTTGTGAAGTCGAGCGCCGAAACGAATACCGACGTGGGCGACAAGACCAACGACGCGATTCGCATCGACGCCAAGGACTTGCGCGCCAAGGTCATCGGTGAAGGCGGCAACCTGGGCTTCACGCACGCGGCGCGCGTTGAATACGCGCTGCACGGCGGGCGCATCAACACGGACGCGGTGGACAACAGCGCGGGCGTGGACATGAGCGACCACGAAGTGAACCTGAAGATTCTGTTCGCGCCGCTTTTGCAGGCCAAGACGGTCGATTTCCCGACGCGTGACACGGTGCTCTCGTCGATTGACCAGTACGTCTGTGATCTGGTGCTCTGGAATAACTACCAGCAATCGCTCGGCATCTCGGTGGCGGAACTCCGTTCACCGGGGCAGATGCGCGTGTGGGGTGACGTGGTGAAGTTCCTCGCGGCGGAACTGAAGATCGACCAGGACGTGCAGCTGCTGCCGTCCAAGGCGACGATTCAGGAACGGCGCAAGGCGGGGCAGGGCCTCACGCGGCCGGAATTGGCGCGCATCACGGCGTTCGCCAAGATGTGGCTGTTCAACGCGCTGGCGGCGGACAAGCCGTCGTCCAACCGCGTGGCGAACCACTACCTGGAGTACTACTTCCCCAAGGAAATCCGCGCGAAGTACCAGAAGGCGGTTGACGATCACATGCTGCGGCACGAGATCATCTCGACGCTCTGGACCAATGAGCTGGTGGACTTTGGCACGGCGATTCTGCTGCCGCGCTTGGCGATGGAATACCCACGGCCGTTGGCGGAAATTGCTCAGGCGCACTCGGTGTCGATCGAACTGCTGGATATTCCGCGGCTGCGTAAGGCGCTGATCGCGCTGGACGGCAGGGTGCCGGCCAAGGCGCAGTACGAGGCGTTTGCGGTGCTGGATGACGCGGCGGTTGCGGCGACTCAGTGGCTGTTGGCGAGCTTCCCCGGCGAGGGCTTGAACGAGTTCCTCGACAAGGCGGGCGAGCTGCGCAAGTGGCTGGACGGCGCGCGTGGGGCGATGGCGAAGGCGCAGACCGGGCGTCGTAAGGCGGAAGCGACGGCTCGTGTTGCGTCGTGGACGACGGCGGGCGTCCCGGCTGACCTCGCGCAAGCCGTAGCGGCTCTGCCGGCGCAGGCGAACGGCTTTGCGATTTGGACGCTGGCGCGTGAGACCAAGCTGGACGCGGCGGACGCGGTGGCGATCCACTTCGCGACGGCCGAGATCACGGGCTTGGCGGAAGTGCTGGCGCAAGTGGCCGACGCGAACCCGCAAACGCGGTGGGAAGCGGCGGCGCTGGCGAGCCTCGGGCCGGGCATCGGGCATACGCTGTTCCGATTGGCTGGGCGCGTGGCGCAGTCGCTGGGCGGGAAGAAGCCGACGCATGAGCGGGTCAAGGCCGTGCTCGTGGATGAGCTGAAGCTGGGCGCGCTTTGGGATTTGGCGTATCAGATTCAGTCGGAAGGGGTGCAGATCCCGGCGCTTGTGGTGCTCACGGAGCGGCTGCGGGCGAGGCTGCGGTAGGCGGCCGCAGGCGCCGCCTTGCGAGAAGGGAAACCGAAGGAGGGTGTTGAATATCCCCGTCCGCCGCTCGGCGAATCCGCTCAGCGTGACGTTCGCCACGGCTGCTGACAGGACGG
>CAITYF010000173.1 GCA_903896545.1 uncultured Myxococcales bacterium
CGGCACGCCCGTCGGTGGCGACGGCTATCCGTACAACCTCTACGACAGCGACCTTGAGCGCTTCCTAGCAGAGCTGGAAAAAGGCACGACGAGCGAACTGCGGCCGGAAAATCTGATTCGAGAAGGCCCGTCCGATGACCCAAACGAATCGGGGCTGCTGGACCTCAAGGAGATCTGGGGAAAAGTTGTCAAGAAGACGGTCGTCAGTCGAATTCACATTGGATTCAAAGGCTTTTACCACATCCAGATCACGTTGAACGACGGCAGCACGCGAAAGGTCCGTGTTGTCTATTCGCCGAACATGGGTCGTGTCGAGCTCGGCTTCAAACTTCTGCCCAAGGCTGCTTCCGAACTTGACAAACTTCGGCTCAAAGAAGCAATAGACCGTTTCAATAAGGAAAACCCTGACGTGGAACCTCTGTGACGATTGATTTGTTCGTGAGCACTGCGCCAACTGCCGACTTGAATGCGGCGGACCCGCGGCCTAGCCGGTTGGGATCGGGGGTTGGCGGCCGCGTGGACGTGGCCTTGGCGCCGTCGCCGAGCTGGCACAGCAAATACGTCTGAAACTGGCGTACATTCAAGCAATTTTGTTCATTCCGGCTTCCTCGGACCCGAAACCTGCTCCAATTTTGCGGCGCGTCAGCCCATCACCACAACACCCTGTCCTGCCTCACTTTTCAGCCTTCACCGGCAAACGCGGATGCAGCGTCAAGTTCTCGATCAGCCCGTCGCCACGACGCGCCAACTGGGCCGTGAACCACTCGTACTTCTTGGTCCGGGGCTCGGCCACGCCACCGCTGACGACGCGCATCAGCACCTTGCGGACCTCCTGGACAGCGCGCTTCAGGCTTGCCGGGCCCTCGACCTCGATTTGCAAGACCCACGGCGCCACCATCCGGCCACCGTCGAGCACGAACCGCTGGCCAATCCAGACCTCAAACGGCAGCTGCTCCAGCGCAGGCAGGATCTCCCGCATGAGCCGGCGCCACTGAACATCGAGTCCAGGGCGGATGTTGAACAGCGCGCAAAGCGTCCCATGCTGCGACTGCACGATCCGCAGGTCCGTGATCCACGTCGCCTCCAGCGATGAGCGGACCTCCAGCTGGAGCAATTCCGCAGAGCTCAGAAGCTCGTTCTGCGCGGCGCCAAGTTTCTTCCCACGAGCCGATGCCATGTGCTTCTCCTTCTGCCGGGGTCTGCCCGGCGAGTTGACCTACAAGTCCGTCGTCCACACCGATTTGGTCCACGCCCGCAAACACGGTGGCGTTGGGCAGGTCTGCCAGCAAGCCGGGCCAACCCGCGTCCATCACGTGGTTGACGTCCGATTCGCCAAAATACCGCTCTCCTTCAGTAAACACCTGCGTAAGCCAGCGCGTCTGCGGCTTTTGGTACGCGTTCGCCAGCGCCTGCAGTTCCGCCGCATCCCGCTCCTCGGCCAACTGCAGAAACAGTTCACTCGTGCGGATGCAGTTGTCGCGCTTGCTGCGGATCACCGGGCCGTTGCACAGCATGGCATAGCGGCGCGAGCGGAGTTGGCCAGCAAGGGCGTGGACCTGGGCGGCGTGTCGCCGGATCGCTTCGATATCGGGTTGGCGGACAATGACAACACGGGGTGGGCGGGCTAGCTTGCACACATTGCAGCACCGGCTGTAGCCGCGGGCGGGATCGCGGGTCCAAGACGTGCACACGCCGCACTGCCACATGAGCCCGTACTCGGTCGTGCGGTACAGGGTTGTGCCGCGGTCGTGCAGAGTGTCTGGCGCCGACGAGTTGTGGTGCGTCCGGGCCTGCGACAACTGCGGCGTGCGCGCCCGGGTTGCTGGCGTGCCGCGCTTGGGGACTGGACCGGCAGTCACCGGCGGTGCATCCCAGGGCGCTGCGCAGAACCGCCTGTAGTCACGACGCGCCTTCCAGCCGACCACGGGCGTTGTGAGTGCTGATGGCGGGCGACCGATTGGGCGACGAGATGGCGTGCTGGGCATGGACGGCCTCCGTTGGGCACGACTCTATTGTACCGGCCGGATCTGCCGGACAAAGTCGCCACGGCCTGCGTTTCGGGTGTCCGTTCACCCCATAATCTATTATCAAGTAATAATCGAGAGAGCCCAGCCGGTGGACAAGCGAGTCGGGGCCATGAGGGCAGCGCCGATGCCCGTCGATCGCAACCAATCCCTCCAGATGCTGCGGCAGGGTGCGGGGCGGCGGAGACCAGATCACGTATTACCACGCGATTTCATGCTGTTCACCGAGCAAAATCCGCACATCGCCGCAGCAATCGACCGAGTGAAATGCGCCGCAAGATGCCCAGGACCGTTTTGGACTTCGGTTTGTCGCGGATAAGCTGGTGCACCAGCTTGGACAAAACAGTGCAGAAAACCGCGCCGCTTCCCCGCGGCTGGCCACCCGCGTTGCCATGCATCGCTCCCGGCCGCTGGCCAAATTGACGGCGGACGTTCCGACGCGCAGCCTGTAGACGTGACCGACCGGGCAGCCTCGCCCGGCAGGATGCTGACTCCACATGGCGCCAAAATCTCCTGTGCTGGCCGAAATCACCGCCAAGACCTTGGCCAACTACCACGAGCGCGCTGAGATCTTCCGTGAAGGAACCCGCGACCACGACGTCAGCCAGAACATCGGGGCGCTGCTGCGGGCTCTGGACGTGAGGGAAGGCGATACAACGCCGCGAACGATCCTCGATCTGGGATGCGGTCCAGGACGCGACCTGCGGACCTTCACACGGCTGGGCCATCGGGCGATCGGGCTGGACGGCACCGAGCGCTTTGTCCAGATGGCGCGAGAGGACAGCGGCTGTGAGGTCTGGCATCAGAACTTCCTGCACCTTGAGCTGCCGGACCGGTATTTCGACGGCGTGTTCGCCAACGCGGTGCTGTTCCACGTGCCCACACAGGAGCTGCCGCGAGTGCTGGGCGAACTGTACGCGACGCTCAAGCCCGGTGGGGCGCTCTTCAGCTCAAACCCACGGGGCGACAACACCGAGGGCTGGAAGGGCGAGCGATACGGCGCATGGCACGACTGGCCGACGTGGCGAGCGCTGATGACAGGTGCGGGATTCCTGGAGATAGAGCACTTCTACCGGCCGGAGGGTCTGCCGTTTGACCAGCAACCATGGCTGGCGAGTGTGTGGCGGCGTCCGGCCGACACTGGGCGCGACGTTGCGACGGTTTGACTGTCCGAGCCCGTTCGCCTATTTGGCTCATGGCCACGCTGGGCCATCACGTCCGCTCTTCTGGCAGGATCCCCAGTGCCGTCTCGGCCAACAACCGACCGACTGCACGGCCATCGTCCGCCGGTGCCAGTCCGTTGGACTCCAGACCGTCGGCGATGAGTGCGATGGCGACGTCGGGATCCAGCTGACTGGCGTCGATCTTCTGGCGGAGCACCCACGCCACATCTGTGAGAACCTTCCTGCGAGTACACGGAGTTGCGTGGATCAGCTGTTCGCTCAGGCGCAGCAACGACAGGTCGTGTTCCTGCTCCGCAGTCGACCGACTGGTGCCGTGCACGTCAGGGGTTGGCTCCCGCGCCGCTTCTTCGATCTCGACTGGCGGCACGGTGCCGATCAGCAGACGCACCCGCAATGGCAGCCCCGACGTGTGCTCGACACCGATGAGCCCGGACTCCTGCAGCGCCTGGAGGCCGTAGCGGACCACCTTCTCCGACAGGCCCAATTCCTCGGCGAACCTGGCCAGGCGCACCTCAAATGGTTTGCCGTTCTCGCCCCTGACGAAGAGCTCCAAGGCGACCGCGCTGGTCTTGCCGGGCAACGGGTAGGAGCCGCGTAGCCAGTCCAGCGCGTCAACCCCGATGGGCTGTGACGGCGACGGTGCTGGCGCGGATTCAGACTGACTTTCCACCTTTACCTCCAGTAGCTTGCTGCGCGTCGGGATCAAGCCGCCCACCCCTGCCGTTATGGGCACCAGTCTACCATGCGACCAACCCCCTTCCGTAGCCGGCAGGGGTGTTCTTGGGCGGGCCACCCGCCCAGCAAAGTGATAGCAGCGTCGCGGCAGCGGTGACAGACGGGCGCGACATATGGGCTGCAGCACCTGCAGATACGGGGCGCGACTGCGCCAAAGAAGACGACAAGCAAAGGCAGTGTTGCTGCCAAGTTCAGATGACGGAAGGGTGGACGAGGAAGGAGCGGTGGAGACCAGGTCACAGCTGCGAGCAACATCAAGAGGTGCATCTGAGCGGCGGCGCCGCCCGGCCGGCCGACGCTCGCTTGGTCTCCCCTTCCCTCCAATAGAGATACATAAATAGTATCACTAATGGGGAGGATTTCTGGAGGGCACTGCGCACTGCGTGTTGAGTGTGCCTGGTGTATGTGATGCGCGGCGTCCATCGCTGTTCTGGCTGGCCCTTTGCTCGTGTGGTCTCCTGAGCCAGTTGTTGCTGCCTGTGGAATCGCAGACGATGTACCGAGCGGCAGTCTTCGCCGCCCTCCTGAGGAACCATGCCCAGCCAATTTCCGAACTACAGCCAGCGCATCACCGAGGCAGCGACCTGGACGTTGGTCGCGGACCTGATGCGCCGCCATGAAGCCGCCCAAGGCCTGCGTGTCGCCGAGACACACCCGGGCGGTGGCCAGTACGACTGCCGGACGCTCTTGCGGCCCACTCCGGGCGATTACGGCGTGCTGATGCACTTCAATCTGGCGAGCGGCAACGCCACTGCCACCAAGCCGCCGAGCAAGCCCATGAAGCTGCCCGAGCTGGAGTGGTCGGAAGACGACGACCGGGTCGCGTACGTGGCGGCCGTTCTCCAGACCGAGGATCGCCGCTCCGTTCGTCATTGGCTGGAAGCGAGGCTTGGACTGCCTCGTGTCGCCCAGGCACCGGATTGGTCGCGGCACTCGCTGACCTACGGGATCATGGCCGGTGTGGCGGCGCGGCACGCCTTCCTTGGACCGCGGATCCGCTGGGAGAACGCGTTCATCGACACGTCCGGCTATGGGCCCGACGACCCAGTGCGACCGGAAGTTCGCAAGGTACCCGCGCTGGAGGCCCAACTCCGTGACATCCATCAGCTGCCAACCCCGGCCGACCACCCGGCGTACGGCATGTGGCTGCTGACGGTGGCGGGCAAGACCGAAAGTTCGTTCGTGCCTGTTGCGGTCCTGTGCACCGACGCGCGCTTTTACGCTCTCGCCCAGCCTGGCGCCACACACGACCTCTTCGGTGAGTACAACGGCTACGGCCGCCTCGCACCCGTCGTTGACTACGTCGACGGCCAGATCGTGCCGGGGTAGCAGGTTCACGGACGCCCAGCGGTTGGGACGCTGCCGCGTGCGAATCTCGCTACTACTCGGTAATACGCGCGAGACAATCACGACGTCCTCTCCTGCAAGTTGCCCCATGAACCCGGACCGCTCAGGCTAAGCAGCACGCCGCATCCCTCTGACCTGCGCCAGCTGAGCGATCAGGCGCTTCTCGTCTTCCGGTCCGAACGGATTGGGTCGACGCAGCAGCCGGGCCTGCTCCTCAAGCGGCATGTGGCCGAGGAAGGCATCGAAGTTCATGGGGCGCAGCAGTTGTTCCCGGATCTCTGCGCTTGCCGGGCTTGCCGCCGTAATGTCGAAGAATGGACGCGGCGAGCGCGCAGCCCGGACGGTCAACTCCAGCTCCCAAGGCGTCGCCGCCGAATCCAACCACCGCGGTGCGTCGCAGCCGGGCCCCTGCGCGGACGGAGTGCACCGCAACACTTCCGTGGACAGCCCAACCGCCCCACATGTCCGACACGGTGCGGCGACTTGCTGGTCTGCCGGATCGACAACGTCGTCGCCAGCAATGACCGTGCCACAGGCCGCGCAGGTCAAGCCGACCACTTGGATCGCACCCGTCAGGCACGACGCACACGAGCGCGAGACCCTTCCCAGTTCATTCAGCAGGTGGTCGGCAGCTGCCGGCGTCATCGACCAATGGCTCTGCCGACCGAAGACCTGCGGGATTTTCAGTTCGCAGGACCGGCACCAACGTCCTTCGCACGGTTCGAGATCGTAGAACGTGCGGCCGTTCCGCGCGTTCTTGGCAACGCGGTGAAAGTCATGCAGTTCCACAATCGTGAGTGCCCGGAAATCCTCGACGATCAGACTGTCTCCTGCGTCCTGCCCCGCGTAGTACTCCACCACGTCCGGTACGGCGTCGGTGGCGTCACGGCGGTTGCTGATGACCAGCCGCCAATCGCCCTCATCGCCCACCCAGGCGCCCGCATAGTCATAGAAGAAGGCATTGTTTTCAAGATCATGGGGAAACAGACGGATCCGTCGCTCCTGCTCGCCAGGGTTCCAGTGCTGCTTCCGCAACAGCCACGGCTTGGGTTCTTCCTTGCTTGCCATACTGATCGATTTCTCCGTGCGGCCGGCGTGGCCGCTGTGGATCTGGTCGCGTCCCCGGTTGGGTCATTACGGCCGGAATTCATCCGGGAACGGCGACAACTCCGCACGATGCTTCTTCTTGCGCGTCACGACCGGTGTGAACCCGTGGAACTGCGGAAGTGCTCGGTACTCGTCGACCATGGCCTGGTGCAGCAGTTGCTCGTCCTCCGGCCAGACGTAGAACGAGTCGTGGCACGACAAGCACGGGCGCCCGAGATCGACAAACCGCAGCAGGACGTTGCGGGCCAGTTGACCGTCCAGTCCCTGAAGCAGGACGCCCACGCCGGTGTACAGGTCGTCGGCGATCGGCGCGTGCGCTTCCAAGATCCGGTCGACGATGTATTCGGCGGTGATGTCGTCAGGCAGCGAGTGGCGCCGCCACTCATCGACCGCCGCCTGATGGGCGGTCTCATCGCCGCCATCGGGCAGCCGACCTGGCCACTCGGGCTGATTGGGGCGGTTACGGAACTCGACCATCAGCCTGCGCGCCATCTTGTAGGCGCTTTCACGGTTCTGCTTGGCGCTCTTCCCAACCTTTCCGCAGTTGGGCAACGCCAATACAATCTGCTTCAGCAACGCGCGTTTGGTCTCCGGGGTCGCGTCCCAGTCCGGCGTGTCGATGGCTTCATAGCAGTCGCCGTCAAACTCAAGACCACGCCGGTGGTACAGCATGCGGATGTGGAAGTTGGCGAAATCGAGTTCGAC
Organism: uncultured Myxococcales bacterium; assembly: GCA_903896545.1. Lineage (GTDB taxonomy): Bacteria > Myxococcota_A > UBA9042 > UBA9042 > UBA9042 > CAIYBN01. The sequence continues at coordinate 7,103 of CAITYF010000173.1, forward strand.
GGTCTCACCGGTCCCGATCCGCAGTGTTTCCCGCACGTGAATCTCGCGCTGCGGCAAGCTGTGGAACAGGCTGAAGTTGCGGCCGCCGTCCGACACACCGCCGTTGTTGAAGACAACGCGCAGGATGACCGCGCCGTGCGAGAGCTGGTACCATTGGTCGTCCGTGTCGCACAAGAAATACGAATACCTGAGCGAATGTGCATTGATGCGAGCGATTTCTGCGCGCACACGCTCGACCGTCGCGAGGGGTTCGGCAGACAACTGGCTGTCCCGAACGTATTTGTCGGTGGAGCGCTCAGCCGGTGCCATCGTCCCATGCGCCGAATCTGCCTGACCGCCGGTTCTGGCGCCGGCCCCGTTGGCCTTCGTGCGTTTGACCACGACGTTGCCGCGCGCATCCAGCACCACCGGCACCAAACGGGCATCCATCGGGAACGCGGCGGTCGGCTCAAAGTAGCTGGTCCTGCCTTGTCCGGGTGAAACCATGATGGTGATGAGCCCGGCGTCCTCAAGGAACCTCAGAACAGCCCCGACGACGCGATGTCCGGGCAGATCCGGGCGGGCGTTGTAGAAGGCGCAGTGCTTGTGAAAGCCCACGACGCAGCGCCGCCCATGCGTCCGTGTCTCCGCCCGCGCCTTGCCGATTCCGTGCACCACGGCTTGCAGAACCTTCAAGTGCGCGGCGGGGTCGCGGACGTACCCACCCGGGCGCGCCAAGAACGCTGCGTGAAGTTCCCGCACCAGCGGTCCGTCAAGGCCCAGATCGAACGTCAGCATCCTGAACAGCGAGTCCGGCTCGCCACGCAACGGCTCCAGGTGGCGGCTCCCGGAACCATGGAACGTGGTCCCGAAGATCGTGTGGCAG
>CAITYF010000174.1 GCA_903896545.1 uncultured Myxococcales bacterium
CAAGCAAGGCGGCGGTCCGGGCTGCACGGCGTCGCTGACTGCCGCGGAGGGGTACGCGGAAAAAGCCGGAGAGTGGCGGAAAGTCGAAGCCGTCAACACTCCGCGGTCGCCGAGGCCGGCGGTTGGATCTCGCGCGACATGAAAGCGCGATTCGGCTTCGCGTACCCAGTACGACTCGACGAACTCAACGTCCAGGATGGGGTGCTGGCCGCACCTTGCCGCGTGTACTCGGGATGGTCATCGCGCAACAAGCTCGTCCGATTCATTGAGACCGATCTGTCGCCGCTGGTCGACGACGATGGATCGACGGTTCAGTTCTTCCTGTCGAATACCGGCGTCCCGACCTATCGACGTCAGGGCCGAACCGGCCACTTTGTGCCGACGGTGCTCCGCAATCTGGGAACGACCGAGCGTGCTTCAAATGAAATTGAACGGATGGGACTGCGCTTTCCGTACCCGAAACCTCACCAACTCGTCGGCTACCTGTCGGGACTGTACGCCGACTCCAACTCTATCATCCTCGACTCCTTCGCCGGCTCCGGCACGACCGCTCACGCCGTCCTGAAACTCAACGCGCAGGACGGCGGCAACCGCCGGTTCATCCTCGTCGAGATGATGGACTACGCAGAGACCATCACCGCCGAGCGCGTGCGCCGTGTGATGAGCGGCTACGGCGCGGGCGGTCGGCAAACGCCGGGACTGGGCGGCGGCTTTGACTACTTCGAGCTCGGCGAGCCGCTCTTTTTAGACGACGAGACGCTGAACGAAGCGGTGGGCGCGGAGGCGATCCGGGCCTACGTCGCGCACAGCGAGGGCATTCCGCTCCAAACGCGCGTCGGTTCGGACAACCCCTACTCGCCGCATCTGCTCGGAATTGATGCGGAGACTGCTTGGGTGTTCTTCTACGATCCCAATGAGTTGACGAGCCTGGATCTGCATTTCCTCGCCGGGCTCAACCTCCGCGACGCTGTCGGCATTCGCCCGGCCACGGTCATCATCTACGCTGACCGGTGTTTGCTGACCAAAGACTTCCTGACGGCGAACGGCATCATCTTCAAGAAAATACCGCGCGATATCAGAAGATTCTGAGGTGGAGACATGGAACTCAAAGACTATCAGCAGCGGGTTCTTTCCGACCTGTCCGAGTACCTGAACGAGTTTGTCCGCACTCAAAGTACGGCAGGCGGCTACGACGCGTTGTGGACGGCCCGAGGGGCCAAGTTTGGGCAGGATGGTATTCCGTTCTACAAGCATACGATTCCCGGTGTGCCGCACGTGTGCGCGAAGGTTCCGACGGCAGGCGGCAAGACCTTCATCGCTGTCAACGCCCTGGCGCCGATTCTGGAAACGATGCGAACGGCTGATCCCAGTAGGCCGGACTTTGTCGTTTGGTTGGTTCCGTCCCTGACGATTCTTGACCAAACGGTCAGAGACCTCGCGAACCCGGAACACCCCTACCATCAACGACTCGCACAGCAATTTCGCAACCGCGTACGGGTCTACGACAAGCGCGACCTCCTCCTTGGCGCTGGGTTTTCGGCAGACTCCGTTCGAGGGCAACTGTCCATTGTCGTCCTGACGTTCGACAGCTTGCGGGCGCGGAACAAGGAAGACCGCAAGATTTTTCAGGACAACGGCTATCTCGCGTCGTTTGGCCAGCAGAGCCCCCTTACGCGCGAGGACTTACTTCCGGAGCACGATCCGACCGCACTTATCAATGTAATTCGCACGCTACGGCCCGTGGTCATCGTCGATGAAAGCCACAACGCGGAGAGCGAGCTGTCCGTCGAGATGCTGAAGAATCTGAACCCGTGGTTTATCCTGGACCTGACGGCCACGCCGCGACAAAATAGCAATATTATTAGCTATGTCGACGCGATGGCCCTCAAGAGGCAGCACATGGTCAAACTGCCGGTCATCGTCGCGAACCGGTCAAGTCAGGAGGAAGTGATTGAGGCGGCCTTGGTGTTGCGGGCGCAACTTGAGGGTGCCGCACAGGCCGAAGAGGCCGCCGGCGGGAAGTATATTCGCCCAGTCGTCCTCTTTCAGGCGCAACCGCGGACGGCGGCCGACAACACGACGTTTGACAGGGTCAGGGACCTCTTGCTGAAGCTGCACATTCCCGCCGAACAGATCGCGATCAAGACGGCGGACCGCAACGAACTGAAAGGCGTGCGGTTGCTCAGTCGCGACTGTCCGATCCGCTACATCATCACCGTGAATGCCCTGAAGGAAGGCTGGGATTGCCCATTCGCGTACGTGCTGGCGACTCTCGCCGACAAGAACTCCGCTGTCGACGTGGAGCAGATTCTCGGCCGCATTCTACGGATGCCGCACGTCCGTCCGCATGGCAACGAATTGCTCAACGTGTCTTACGTGTTGACAGCGAGCAGCAAGTTTCAGGAAACCCTCAACCACGTCGTCAAAGGCTTGAACCGCGCTGGATTCACTGAGCGCGATTACCGGGCGGCCACCGCAGTCGACGTTCAGCCGCCGTCGGCTAAGCCGCTTCAGCTCGATCTGCAGACGCCGACGCTGGAGCAAGTGCCCGCTGACAGCTTTGAGCTGACGCTTGACCCCGCGAAAATTGACGACAACTGGGATAGGGCAGCCGCGGGCGCTGCCGACGCGGTATCGCCAAGTTCCACATTCCTCGCGGAGTTGGCGGCGCAGGCCCAGGCAGAGAGCGCCGCGTTCGCACAGCGCGCTGAGGGCGCCGATCCACGCGTGCCTGTGGAACTGGAGTCCAAAATGAATCGACACCGCATGAAGGAAATCTTCCGCGAGCAAGCGCTCCTGCTCCGACTGCCGCAGTTTGTCATCCAGGTTCAGACCGGGGGTTGGTTCGCCGAGGGGCAGGAGTGGCAGCTTTTCGATGAAGCTATTCTCCTGAAGGACTTCCGGCTGTCGTTGCAGGACGCGACACTGGACTTCACCAACATCGAATCGGAAATCGTCCCCATCGACCTCGAACAGATTGGCGCCGACGACTACCGCCCAGCGCCGTTCAAGGCGACGGCTGCGCACCGAAAGTGGTTCGCGGAGCAAATCCTCGTCGGAACGCATGCGGCGCAGGTAAAAAAGGTCAGCCAGCGGATGTTCGAGTTGCTCGGTAACCAGTACCCGATCCCCGACGCTGAGGTGAAGAAGTGGCTCGTTCGCGTGGTCGAAAGCATGACGCCGGAACAAATGAGGGACTGCTTGGACAAGGAAGGCAGCTACAAGGATCGGATCAGGACGAAGATTGACCAGCTCAAGGGCGTCGAGGTCGAGAGGAAGTTCCTGGAGCAACTCGAATTGGACAGGGTCAAGGTGGAGGCCCGCTTTGGGTTGAGGGAGTACATTGAGCCCGCGAAGAACTCCCCCACCGTCTTGAAGAGTTTGTACACCAACGAGGGCGATGCAGGCGGCTTTGAGCTGGAAGTCATGAGCGCCATCGCGAACTTGGACAGCGTCGCGTGGTGGCACCGCAACTTCTCGCGCCCCAAGGGCTTCTGCGTAAACGGATTTATGAATCATTATCCAGACTTCATTGTTCAGATGAAGTCTGGCCGGACGCTGGTGGTCGAAACCAAGGGCGATGACCGCGACAACTCGGATTCGGAGCGCAAGCTGCGACTGGGGAAGATTTGGGAAACGAAGACACAGGCGCTCGGCGGTCCGGGCTTCCGGTACATGATGGTCTTTCGCAATCGGTCGATGGACGGCGCGTTGAAACTGTCCGACGCGCTGACGCGGATCGCGCAACTCTAGCAGAGCCGCCCCGGTCGTGTCCGAATGCCGCACGCGAATCGCCACACCCGCTTTGCCGCCGGCGCCTATTTCAAAATCGCCGTGTGCCGCAGGTCATACGTGATGTTCTTCTGGTGCGCTTCCATCGTGCCGCCGCCGATTTCCAGCAATTTCGCGTCGCGCCAGAGGCGCTCGACGTCGTACTCGCCCACGTAGCCGTAGCCGCCCAGCGTCTGAATCGCGCGATCCGCGACGTTTTTTGCCATCGTCGCGCAGTAAAGCTTGACGCCGTCGGAGTCGACGCGGTTGCCGTGGCTCTCCAGGTCCAAACGCCCGGAGGTCGCGTAGACGTACGCCCGACCCGCCATCCATTCCGCGTAGGAATCGCCGATGTAGCGCTGGATCTGGCCAAAATTGCGCAGCGACTGTCCAAACGCGTGGCGCTCGCCCGAGTACCGGTTCATCACTTCCACGCAACGACGGGCGATGCCGAGGCTCATCGCCGCCAGCGTCAAGCGCTCCAGCTCCAGATTGCGCATCATGTGCTTGGTCGACTCGCCCTCGTTGCCGATCAGGTTCTCCGCCGGCACGATGCAATCTTCAAACACCAACTCCGCCGTCGCCGATGCGCGCATGCCCAGCTTGTCGTGGATCTTCTGGCCCAAACGGAAGCCAGGCGCGCCTTTTTCCACCAAGAAACTGCTGATCTGGCGGCCTTTTTCGGAACTCGTGCGGGCGTAGACCAAGAAGCAGTCGCCGAGCTCGGTCTCGTTGATCGCGCCGTTGGTGATCCACATCTTCGCGCCGTTGAGCACGTAATGGTCGCCGTCGCGGCGGGCGGACGTGCTCATCGCCAACGCGTCAGTGCCCGCGTGTGGCTCGCTCATGCCCATGCCAGCGATCCACTCGCCGCTGATGACTTTGGGCAGCACGCGGCCGCGCTGCGCGTCGTTGGCGTTTACGTTGAAATTGTTCACGAAGAGCATCGCGTGGGCGAGGTAGCTCAGCGTGAAGCCGGGGTCGACAGCGCTCAATTCTTCGTGCGCGATGACGGCGGCGGTTGCGTCCATACCCGCGCCGCCCCAGCGTTCGGGCACCGTCAGACCCAGAAGTCCGAGGTTACCCAACTTGCGAAAGAGCGGGATATTGAAGGTCTCGGTGCGGTCGTGCGCGCGCGCCTGAGGCTGCACTTCGCGCTCGGCAAAGTCGCGCACCATTTCGCGGAGCGCCAGATGTTCTTCGGTCGGATTGTAGATGTCGTGCATGGTCCACCTCGCAGGCGCAAGAGCGTACCACAGTCATAAACGCGGTGCACTCGCCCGCCCCAGCCGGTCGGCGATCGCCGGCCAGAGGCCAGTCGTCTGCGTGATCGGTTCGGCATAAAGCGTGCCTTGGGCGGCGTCCATTTCCCGCAGGCATGCGAACAGGCGCTGCGCGGCGGTGGCGTCCGTGCCGTCGGGCGTCAGCAGCACCGTGTGAAACTCCGCAGCGTGATCGCCGCGTCCGGAAGCGACGAGCACGACCGCATCTGGAGCGAGCAGTCGGGCGCGTGCGGCGCGATCGAGCGCGTGAAGCGGCGCAGGCAGCAAGTGCAGCGGCTTGTTCGGTGCGTAGTGGCTGGCCAGGAGCCCAGGGGAAGGCAGCGCGAGCGGCGAGACTTGCGGGCGAACAACGGGCTGGCCACTCACCGCTGCCAGCTGCGCTTCCGTCACACCGCCTGGACGCAAAAGCGCGCAGGAACCATCCCCCTGAACCGCGAGAACAGTCGACTCTACGCCGACCGCACACGGACCGCCGTCGACGATCCAGTCGATCCGGTCGTGCAGTTCCGCCATGACGTGCGCGGCAGTCGTCGGGCTCACGCGGCCAAACCGGTTCGCGCTCGGCGCGGCAAGCGGCTCGCCTACGCGCCGCAGAATTTCCTGGGCCACGGGGTGAGCGGGCATGCGGACCGCTACGCTGTCGAGACCGGCCGTGCACAGGTCGGGGACCGCCCGCGTCCGTGGCAGCACAAGCGTCATCGGACCGGGCCAGAATGCGTCGGCCAGCGCCTCGGCTGTCGTCCGCGCCGCTGCGGTGAGTTGCGTCAGATCGACCAAATGCACTCTGGACAGAGCCAGCAGACGCTCCCCGCGTGGACTCGGCGCCACGTGCGCAATCAGCGGGTCGAAAGTCGGTCGTTCTTTCGCGGCGAAAATCCGCGCGAGCGCGTCCGTATGCAGCGCGAGGCCCGCGAGACCGTAGACCGTTTCCGTTGGAATCGCGACAAGTTCACCACTTTTCAGCGCCGCGACCGCACGGTCGATGTCCGCGCTGCTGGCAGAAAGTACGCGTGCCGTCATGTGGCCTCCACGCCGATGACCGCACCGCAAGCGACCCAGCGGGCAAGCCACGCTCCGATGCGCGCCGCAAGTTCGACTTCGGCATCGGGATCATCGCCGACGACCACTTCAATCGCTGGACCCAGCGCCGCGCCGTTCCAAAGTTGTTTCAACAGTTTTGCCTCGAGCGGCGCCAGCAGCTGACGGTTGCTCTCCCAGCGGTTGCGCGCCACCAGCCAGTGCTGCGGGCCTGGCCCGGGCGGCAGAATCGCCGAACTCAGCTCGATAAGCTGCGCGGCCGGGGCAAACCGCAGCCGCAGCTTCTCGTGGTCGCCGTGGTTCAACGCCGACAATGCCGTGGGGTCAAAGGGTGCACAGCTCGGTGCGAGATGCGCCTCGATGAGTGCCCGTTCCAGACGCGCCAGATTCGCGACGTGTTCGGGCTGATCCGTCCGGCCTGCCAGCCACGCCGGAAAGTGCCGCCCGTAGTGCTCCAGCGCCCACGAGGACGACGGCGTAACAAGGCGGTACGCGGCAGCCAAGCGACGAAATCGCGCGACGCCCACCTGCTTTTTGACCAGCGGGAAGTCGTCGGCCAGCGCATCGTCGCAGCGCGCGGCGTACATCTGCCGGTGAATATCCACCCGCTCGTCCGGACTTAGCCGACCGTGTCCGGCGATCCACGTCTCGGCGGGAACGCCCGTCGCGTGCCCCGTGATCTCCGCTTGCATCCAACGCATCAGCGCGGCGGCTTCCTGTGGTTCTTGAATCTGCGCGACGTTGGGTTTTGCCAAGCGCACTTCCGGCACAACCGGCTTCACCTGCTGCAGATCCGCGACGCGTGCCCACGCTTGCTGTGCCTCGCGCCACGTTTGCGCAAAAGATGGAATCGCGAAGTCCCACTCCAGGAGCAGCGGCCGCCCACCGCATGCAGCAAAGGCCGCGCGCAGCACGTCCCACACCGGCGGATCGACGGGGCCGATGTGACTGTCAAAAAGGTGCGTCTCCAACGTCGTATGTCCCGCCACGTGCAGTTGGCACACGCGGTCCCAGGGCACAGCGGCGAGGTAGTCCGTCCACGCAAAATCGTGATTCCTGGAAGACACGTACACGTTGTTCACGTCGAGCAGCAGGCCACAATCGGCGTCTTGCGCGAGCCGTGCCAGGAACTGCCACTCCGGCATCGTCGTTTGGTGAAACTGCAGGTAGCTCGACGGGTTTTCCACCACCAGCGGCCGCTCCAGCACGTCTTGTACCAGCCGCACGCGCGCCGTCATCCACGCGAGCATCTCCTCGCTGTAGGGCACCGGCAGCAGATCGTGGCTTTGTCGGCCGTCGATGCCGGTCCAACACAGGTGATCAGAGACCCAGGGCACGTTCCAGCGATCGGCGAGTTGCTTGAAGCCTTTCAGATAGTCCAGGTCCAGCGGATCGGTGGAACCAAGATTCAGCGTCACGCCGTGCAGCACGAGCGGATACCGCTCAGCGAGTTCATCCAACGCGTGCCGCAGCCAGCCCTCGTGGACAAGCGCGTTGTCCAGAATGACCTCGAACCAGCCCACTTTCGGCTTCTGCCGCAGGATCGTCGGAATGTGCTTGCCGCGCAGGCCCAGTCCGAGCCCCAGATCGGGAAGATTCCAGCGGTTGGCGATCGGCGTGGGCATCCGCAAAGCTCAGACCTGGTCAAGAGTGAAGGGCAGGAGAATCGGGAATTCCTGAGCCCGCGGCTCGTCTTGCGGCGGCAACGGCCAGTCCTGCCAAACGCCGTGGCGCCGCAGCGCGAGGCCCTGACCGGGCACCACACGGATTGCCTCCAAATCGGTCATTTCTTGAAGCGTTTGCAGCCGTGCAACCAGCGCCGAACCCGCGATTTGACTGGGACGCGCCACGAGCGATTGAACCGCGTCTACTTCATCGCGCGACACGGGATTGGCCTGGAGCGAAACGACCGTGCCATCGGCAAAAAGCAGGATTGGCTCAGCACAATAGCTGCGTTGGCGGGCAGTCCACGCTGGATTGTGGACCGCCAGGTCGGCGAGCAGGGTGTCGGCCAACGCGCTGGACGCCGGGCAGTCAAAACGGCACGGCAAGTGCCGCAGCGGCGTCCGCGCCTCTTCACCCAATAGGCCGGGCAAGGACGCCAGCCGCGCATCAAAGTGCCGCGTTCGCAGCGCCGCGCGCAGAATCGCGATCGCGTTGTCGGTTTGGCGGATGTGCTCGACGATCTCACCGTGCGCGTCGAGGAACGCCTCGATGCAACACGGCGGGTAGCCGTAGAGCGTACCCAACTGGCGGTGCGTCGCCGTAATCGCTTGCCAGTGCGCGCGTTGCTCGTCGATCGGCAAAGTCGGGTGGCGTTCAAGATTGGCCAATTCGCCTTGCAGACACGTTTCCGCGTCTTCTGCGGTCAGCGCCACCACGGTCAGCACGTGGTCGCCGTCACCGTCCGCATGAATCTGCCCGCCGATTGCCGCGCGCACGCTGGATCCAGAAGTCACGTGCCAACCGCGGGGCGCAAAGGCCGCGGTGTAGGCCGCGACCTCGCCCGCGGGCAGAAAGAGGCGCCACGCTCGCCGTAAACCAAGGGCCAGCCCGCGCGCTTCGGCGCAATCGGGATCGACGTGCGCGTTCTCATCGGCCTTCTGCGCGTTGGGCAATCGCTGCCAGGCTTGCCACGCGGGCCCAGGACCTTCAGGTCGCTGCACAATCGCGGCGGGAACACCGGCGCAGCCTTGGGGATCGCCGGCACGCGCGCGCAACGGGCAGTCGTCACACGCGAGCACATGCTGGGGCGCAGCGTGCGCCTGCTCGGCCGAAGTGGCGGGCTCCACGTCCTCGCCAGGCAAACAGGAAGGCCAGAGGCGCGACCGCAAGAGCCGCACGTTGGGTGGCAGCGTCTTGGGCCATGCAGCGCTGACGGCATCCAGCGCCGGCGTTTTGCCCGGTTCCAAAGACGGCAGCGCGATGACGTCGACAACCGGCGCGAGCCCGTGCAACTCGGAAAGATCGGTGAGCGCCGCCACCGTGCGTCCCGCCACGCGCCAACGCAGGCGGACTTCCAGTCCCAACGCGCCCGCTTCGCGGATCGCCGCGTGCAAATCCAGCGCTTCTTGCGGATCGGCGCGCCACGCCAGCGCAGCGGTCGTCGTCGGCGCGCGCACGGTCCACTCGATCGCCCGCGCGCCACCTGCCACCAGCGCGTTCAGCAGCGGCGGGTCCGCGCGTTGGATCCGCACGGTGACGTGCACGTCGCCCTGGTTCAGCCGAGCCAAACCCTCCTGCACGTCTTTGAGCGCGACGTTGCCGTCGACCAGCAGCGTCACAAGAGGCTCCGTGAGCCGCGCGCGGAGCGCTGCCGGATCGCCCGCGAGCACCGCCGGGAGCGACCAAAGCTGACGATTTGCCGACCGGCGGATTTCAGGCTGTGGCGTCGCGACCAAGATCTACTTCACCCGCACCCAGTTGCGCGCCGGAAAACCGCGGCTCGCCGGTGGTGGCTGCACCGACAGCACGTAGCTCGCACGGCGATTCCGGGCTTCATCGACGCCGTCAGCGGTGGGCACTTTCAGCGCCGTCTCACCAAAACCTTGAGACTGGATGGGCGTTTTGATGCCGTGCGCGGAAAACCACGTCGCGATGGCGTGTGCGCGCTTGCGCGACAGTTCCAGATTGTCGCCCGCCTGACCGACGGTATCCGTGTAGCCGCCGATGTACAGCTCAATCTGCAGCACGCCCGCAACAGCCTTCAACTGCTGCTGAATCCGCTCCAGCGGCTCCGCGAGCTTGGGCTCTTCCGTCGGCCGAATGTCCCACTTCCCGGATTCAAAAATCACGTCCTGGTGCGGGATATCGACGAACGTGACCGACTCGATACCGCTCCAGTAGTCCGCCTGATCGTACGCCCGCAGCTGAAATTGCCCAACGACTTCATCGGCTTTCTGCGTCCACGTCACCGTCAGCGGCGTTCCCGGCGCCTCCCCCGCAAACTTCTTGCTCACGTTGGCGATCGGCTTGCCGTCATCGCCCATCACGTCCAACTCCAGCCTGCCCGCCGGTTCGGTCAGCCGCACTGTGATCTTGCGACCGTTTTCATCGACGTCCGTCGGCGCGATCTGAATCTTGGGCGGTTCGCCGACGCGCGTGTCGAATTCCACGTCAAAATTGGCGAATTTTTCCTTGCCCGCTTGCCCGGAAAGCTTGCACGTGTAGTGAAAAACGCCCTTGACCACGGGCAGCGGCAACCGCTTTTCCGCGCCCGGGCGCAACCCGGCGACGCTGAAGTTGACGTCCTGACCGTCTGACCGCTTGCACGCAAAATGCACAGCGCTGAACGCCCGCGATGGCTTGAAGCCGAGCCACGGATGGTCCTTCGGCAGTTGCGCTGTGCCGTGCACGCTGAAACCGAGCTCGTCGGCGCTGACCTGCGCGAACGCGGAAGTGGTCAAAAAGAGGGAAAAAATAAGAAAGAAGGGTGCGAACCAGCGCATGAAGGCCTCCACAACAACCGCGCCCAGTGTACCACATCGCGCGGCGGTCGACAGTGCGGGCGGAGTGGCTGCCGCAACTGCGACGTTCCCGTGAGCGGATCGCGACAAGTGGGTGCGTGACAAGGGCTGTGCTCCGCGCAGAACTGGTTGATCTCGCGTGCAAGTGCGGCCGTGCTGTGGGGGATCGGGAGTCGGCAAAAACGCGAGTTTTGGTGTGAATTCCGCTTGGCTCGCTGCGTGTGGGGAGGAAACCTGATAGACTTCAAGGCAGCGCCGCCCTGAGCGGCTGGAATCGGCCCGGGGGTATGGATGCGTCGGCGGCAAAAGGAACTAGCCCACTGTACCAAGTTCGCGATGATGCTGGCGTTCTTCGCGCTGGCCGGCGCGTGCGGGACGACAAACACCGCCGGTGATGGAACGACCGCTGATGCGGGCCTCGGTTTTGGCGACGTGGGCAAGGACGCCAAGGACACCAAAGATTCGACGACGAACAAGCCCGACGTCCTGGACGTGGCCGACGAAGAAGTGGGCGACGCGGAAGACGTTTCAGGTACCACGGACACCGCCACGGGCGAAGTGGACGCGTCGACGGACACGGATTCGGGTGGCAAGGACTTTGATTGCACGTTGGAACCCGGCGCGCCGGGGTGTCCGTGTCAGGAAAACGGCACTTGCGACCTGCCGATTTGCCTCCCCACCGCGCAGGGCTCCCAGTGTGCGAAGTCCTGCATCGACGCGTGCCCCGACGGCTTCAAGTGCGTGGGCGTCGCTGGACCCGGCGGCGACCTTCAGACCGTTTGCGTGGACAAGTCGCCGCACCTCTGCGATCCGTGCGTGAATTCTGCGCAGTGCGGCGCCGTTGGTTTGCAAGGCGCGGCGTGCATCGACACCGGCAAGGACGGCAAGTTCTGCGGCACCGCGTGCAAACTCGACGCCGATTGCCCAACCGACTTCGTTTGCAACACCGTCACGAGCGTCGAGGGCAACAGCGCGCAGCAGTGTCAGCCCAAGGCGGGCGCCACGTGCACGTGCAGCCCGTTGGCGATCGCCGATCAGCTCTCGACCCAGTGCTTTGCCGAAGCCAAAGATGGCGACGGCAACGTCGTTGGTCAGTGCAAAGGCGCGCGATCGTGCAGCCAGGACGGACTTTCGACTTGCAATGCCAGCATTCAAACCGAGACGTGCAACGGTCAGGACGATGACTGCGACGGCTTGGTCGATGAAGGCACGTGCGACGACAAGAACCCGTGCACGATGGACACCTGTGACGGAAAGGCGACGACCTGCAACCACACGAACGCGCCGGGCTCGTGCGACGCGGACGGCAACCTCTGCACCGTGGGCGACACGTGCGTGGACGGCAAGTGCGCGATTGGCAGCTTGAAGTCCTGCGACGACAACAACCCGTGCACGACGGACGCGTGCGACCCGCTCATCGGCTGCACCAAGACGTTTGACGACGGTTTGCCGTGCTCGGACGGTTCCGGTTGCACCGTGGGCGACGCGTGTGCCAGCGGCGTGTGTGAATCCGGCGCGGCCAAGATCTGCCCGGAGGGCGACGCGTGCACGTCGTTTGCGTGCGACAGCGCGACCGGGCAGTGCAAAGAAAGCCAGAAGCCCGACGGCACGAGCTGCTCGGACGGCACGGTCTGCACCGCTGCAGACGTGTGCACGGGTGGCGGCTGCGTGGGCAAGCCGGTCGATTGCGATGACAAGAATCCTTGCACGTTGGACACCTGCGACGCAGTCGCGCAGTGCAAGCACGATGCTGCCAACACGCCGTGCAACGACAACAACGCCTGCACGACGGACGACACCTGCGCCGCGAAGAAGTGCGCGGGCACGCCGATCGTCATTGCTACGGAATGCGGCGACGGCAATCCGTGCACGACGGACACGTGCGACAAGGTCGCGGGCTGCCTCAACAGCGCCAACACCGTGAGCTGCAGCGATGGCAACGCCTGCACGGTCGGCGACAAGTGCGATCAGAAAGTGTGCAAGTCGGGAACGAACACCTGCACGTGCCAGACCGACGCGGAATGTCTCTCGAGCGAAGACGGCAATGCTTGTAACGGCACGCTGTTTTGTGACACGTCCGGGCCGAGCAACCAGTGCAAGGTCAACCCGGCGACGATCATCAATTGCAACACGTCCGGCGACACGGCGTGCGTGCAAACGGTCTGCGACGCGGGAACGGGCAAGTGCGCCGCGTCCAACGCGCCCGACGGAAAGTCGTGCGATGCGGACGGCACGGTGTGCACGCCGAACGACGTCTGCGTCAGCGGCGTCTGCAAAGCGGGCACGACCAAGAACTGTGACGACAACAAAATCTGCACCGACGACGCGTGTGACCCCGTGTTGGGCTGCGTGAACACCGCCAACGTCAGCCCGTGCAGTGACGGCGACGGCTGCACGGTGAACGACGCGTGCAGCGGCACGTACTGCGTTTCGGGCGCGAAGAAGAACTGCAGCGACGGTTCGGACTGCACCAAGGACGCGTGCGATCCCAGCAGCGGCACGTGCAACAACGACCCGATTCCGGCGAACGGCAGCGCTTGCGATGCGGACGGCAGTGTCTGCACACAGGGCGACAAGTGCGTGAGCGGCACCTGCGTGGCGGGCACCTTGAGCGTGTGCGCCGACACGAACCCGTGCACGACGGATTATTGCGATACGACCAAGGGCTGCGGTCACACGCCCTTGCCCGACGGCACGGCGTGCGGCGCGGCGGGGAACTGGTGTCAGTCGCTGAAGTGCGTGAAGCAGGCAGTGTGTGGCGACAACGTCGTGGACTCCGGCGAGGCGTGTGACGACGGCAACTTGATCGACGGCGACGGCTGTTCTTCGACGTGTCAGTGGGACAAGGCGGTCGTTCCGGGGCCCGGCGAGTTGATCATCACCGAAGTGATGGGTGCCGCCAACATTCCTGACGACGAGTGGGTCGAGGTCTACAACGCGAGCACGAAGCCTCTGCTTCTGGAAGGCTTGTACTTTGGTGACAATCAGTACTACTTGCAAATTGCCAATAACAACTGGGTATTGCAGCCTGGTCAGTACGCAACGCTTGCGGCGCTCACCGACATCGGTGGAACGGCCAAGAAGATCGGCGCCGTCACACCAGACTGGACGTACGGCTACTCATCGACGGGACCGCAACTCGGCAACGGCGGTGACGGAATTTGCATCAGCACCGGCAAACAGACGACGCAGAATTGCGCAAAACATGGGCAGATCGCGTTCATCAGCTGGAACAGCATTCCGAGCGCACACACGGGCCACGCGATGACGCTGAAGTTGTCCAAGTACTCCAGTGAGTACGCGTCTGGCGCGACGTCTTTTGACACGAATTCTTGGTGCTACGACAGCTTGAATCCCATTGGTGGCGGCGGGGGCGAATATGGCACGCCCGGTGCGCCCGACCCCGACTGTCCCTAAGACCATTTTCGAGGCCCCCATGCCCACGCGCTCTCTTCTCCTTGCCGCGCTTTGTCTCACCCTCGCATGCGGCGGCACCAAAGCCGGGAGCGGCGGTGAGGAAACCGACGTTCCCGTTGCAGGCACCGATGCCGTGCTGACGGACACGCCGGGCGATGCCACGGGCGACGTTGCGACGCCGCCAGATGTGGAAATCGACGCTGTGGACGCGACGGCGGACGTTGAGGACGTGCCGTTCGACGCTGTTGAGGTGTCGATTGACACTGTTGAAGTGTCTGTTGATGCGGATGACGTGGGCTTCGATGCTGTTGAAGTGTCGTTTGACGCTGTTGAGGTGTCGATTGACGCTGAAGAAGTGTCCATTGACGTTGATGACGTGTCTGTTGACGTTGATGACGTGTCTGTTGACGCTGAAGAAGTCGCTGTTGACGTGGATGACGCGTTGTTTGACGCTGAAGACATCCTCTTGGGCGATGCGGACGATGTGGTTGACGTCGATGACGCGCAGGACGTGACGGAAACCGTCGACATCCAAATCGACACGTGGACGCCCAGCTGCTACGCCGACAGCGACTGCGCCAACTTGAACGTGATCTGCGGCAACGGCGTCTGCTTGGCCGGCGATTGCACCGTGACCTTGGCCGTCGACGGCACGCCGTGTGACGATGGCGACTTCTGCACGGTGAACGACGCGTGCTTGGAAGGCGGCTGCGTGGCCTACGCCGCGAACTGCGACGACGGCAACGGCTGCACCACCGACAGCTGCGATCCCGCTGTGGGCTGCGCGCACGACGGCCTGACCGGCGACAACTGCGACGACCAGAACGCGTGCACGATTGGCGACCAATGCCAGGGCGGCTTCTGCAAACCCAGCGACACCATCACGTGCGACGACGGCTTGCCGTGCACCGCGGACAGTTGCGATCCCGCCGTAGGCTGCACGACGACCAACGTGGACGGCGAGGCGTGCACCGACAACAACCCCTGCACGCAGACCGACACGTGCGGCGGCGGCAAGTGCTTGGGCAGCAACGAGCTGGTCTGCAACGACGACAACCCGTGCACAAACGACGGCTGCGCGGCCAACGCGCCCGGCGACCACTGTGTGTACTTGCCCAACAGCGCCACCTGCGACGACGGCGACGTGTGCACCGGCGGCGACGCGTGCGTGAACAAGGCGTGCAAACCCGGCTTGAAGGCGGGCTGCGACGACGGCAACGTGTG
Organism: uncultured Myxococcales bacterium; assembly: GCA_903896545.1. Taxonomy (GTDB): domain Bacteria; phylum Myxococcota_A; class UBA9042; order UBA9042; family UBA9042; genus CAIYBN01. The sequence goes on from CAITYF010000174.1 coordinate 15,200, forward strand.
CACGGACGACACGTGCGACGCGGTGAAGGGCTGTCAGTTTTCCAACAACAGCGCGCCTTGCACGGACGACAACGAGTGCACGCTGACCGACGGCTGTGTGGGCGGCAAGTGCGTCGGAGCCGGCGACAAGAACTGCGACGACAACCGGACGTGCAGCGTGGACACGTGCGCGGCGGTCGGCGGCTGCAAGCACGACTTGGCGGCATGCTGCGCGGACAAGAGCGAATGCGACGACGGCAACCCGTGCACGACGGACGACTGCAGCTTCCAGGTCGGCTGCGTGCACACGGCGAACGCGGCGATCTGCGACGACGGCGACGCGTGCACGACCGGCGACGTGTGCAAGGACAACGCGTGCAGCCCGGGCGGACCGACGCCGTGCGACGACCAGAACTTGTGCACGACGGACAGCTGCGACAAGACGATCGGCTGCAAGCACGGCGCCAACGCGTTTCCGTGCGACGACAAGGACGCGTGCACCACGGGCGACACCTGCCAGGACGGCGCGTGCCTGTCCGGCGTGGCGCTGAGCTGCGACGACTCGCGCACGTGCAGCGTGGACTCGTGCGACAAGGCGAGCGGCTGCAAACACGACCTGGCGACCTGCTGCGCCAACAACGCCGCGTGCAGCGACAGCAACCTGTGCACCGACGACGTGTGCGACTTCCAGACGGGCTGCAGCAATCCGGCGAACGCGATTTCCTGCAGTGACGGCGACGCGTGCACGACGGGCGATGCGTGCGCCGACAAAGTGTGCGTCAGCGGCAGCGCGACCGTATGCGTCGACAACAACCCGTGCACCGACGACAGCTGCGCGAAGGTTGGCGGCTGTGTGCACTTGGCCAACGCGGCGACGTGCACGGACAACAACCTGTGCACGACGGAATCGTGCGTGAACAAGAACTGCGTCGTCTCGGCCACGGACAAGTGCGACGACGGCAACCCGTGCACGACGGACAAGTGCGACGCGACGTTGGGCTGCCAACATTCGGCGTACGTGGGCACCTGCAGCGACGGCGACGCGTGCACGACCGGTGAAGCGTGCGACGCGAACTCGGTGTGCACGGGCGGCACGCCAACCAACTGCGACGACGGCAACGTGTGCACCGATGACACGTGTCCGAGCGTCGCGGGCTGCGTGCACTTGGCCAACGCCGACACGTGCACGGACAACAGCGTGTGCACGACGGAAAGCTGCACGAACAAGGCGTGCATCGTCCTCACGACGACTTCCTGCAACGACAATAACGCGTGCACGACCGACGTGTGCGACCCAATCGGCGGCTGCAAACACACAACGCTGGCCGACAACACGAGCTGCGGCGCGAACGACTGGTGTCAGGCCAGCGTGTGCGTGCCCAAGCCGGTGTGCGGCAACAAGATCCTGGAGACGGGCGAGGCGTGCGACGACGGCAACCTGAACGAGTGCGACGGGTGCACGAGCGCGTGCGTCGCGGAAACGCCCGTCGTGCCCGTTGCGGGCGACCTGCTGATTACGGAGATCATGCCGCAGCCGGGGACCACGGCGGACGAGTGGCTGGAAATTCACAACCCGACGTCCAAATTCTTGAAGTTGGAAGGGCTGTATGTGCGCGACAACTTCCAATCGGCCAAGCTGACGCAGACGAACTGCATGGTGCTGCACCCCGGCAAGTACGCTGTCTTGGCGCAGCTGAGCAAGGTCGGCGGCAATGCAGCGGCGGCGATTGTGCCGGACTTTGTCTATGGGACCGCGGCGCCGTCGTTGATCTTCGCGAACGGCGGCGACGAGGCGAACATCTGCACGGACTCGACGTGCAGCGCGAACGGGCTTCTGGTCCACGCGGCGTACACTTCCACGTCCACCGCGGGCAAGAGCTACGAGTTGAAAGTCAGCAAGTACGCGACGACGTACACGGCGGCGAACAGCTACTCCGCGACGATTTCGACTTCGGGCAACTGGTGCTTGGGCAGCGCGACGATTCCGGGCGGCGATTCCGACAAGGGCTCGCCCGGTGCCGTGAGTGCAAGCTGCTTGTAACCGCTACTCCGGCTTCAAACCGTCCACCGGCCGCACGTCACACTTGGTCATCTTGCCCGGCGTCGGCTTGTCCGGAACGGTAAAGCGCACCGTCGTGGACTTGCAGCCCTCGCACTTCGGCCCCGGCTCGCAGCGCACCGTGTGGCGTGAACCCGCTTCCAGCGTCACCATCGCAAAGCCTTCGCCGATCGGCGCGCTCTGGTTGTCCAGAAACAGCGTGGAATTCGCCGGAATCGCGCCGATCTTCCAGTCAAACTGCACCTTGGGCTCGGGCGGCGTTGGCGGCACGACCACGGCGGTCGTCTTGACCTCGGGCTCCGTCGGGCGCTGCGTGTGTGGCGTCGGCGCGACGGGCGTGTGCTTCCGCGTCGGCTCGTTGGGCTCCCGCGGCGTCTCGGGCGGCTTCTCGGCCACGGCGATCGACACGGCCGCAGGCAGCGCGACCGGCTTCGGTTGCACCGACCGGATCTGCGCGGGACCGTTGGGCAGGTTGAGCAGCGCACCGTCGGCCGGCTTGGGCGGCGCTTCGGCCACGGGCGGCGGGTCGTCGGGTAGGTGCGTCACGTACCAGAGCCCGCCAATCGCGCTCACAACAGCCAGCGCTGCACCGGTCATCGCGCCCGCCCGCTTGAGCTTGCGCATCCGCCGCGCCCGCGTCGTCCACTCGTGCAGGGCCTTGCGCGGTTCCTCAGCGTCCGGGTCAATCGCCAGCGCGCGGTTCAACGTGTCGATCGCCATCGCCAGCTTGCCCGCCGTCGCTTGCTTCTGGCCTTCCACGGTCAGCACTTGCACCACGGTCGGCTTCAGGTCGAACTGAAACACTTCGGGCGCCCGCAGAAACCGCGCGAGCAGCCCCGCGGCGTCGGACATCCGAAACACCTTCAGGTAGTTGCTCAGCGCCGCCTGCACCGCGGTCATGTCCGGGTAGCGATCCGCCGGCCAGCGCGCCAGACACTGGGCGATGATCTCGTCGAAATGCCGGTCCACCGCGGGATTGTGCCGGGACGGCAGGTCAAACTGCCCTTCCAGGATCAGCCGAAACAGCGCTTGCGGATTGCTGGCCACAAACGGTAGCCGCCGCGTGACGAGGAAGTAGAGCACCGTGCCCAAGGCAAAAATGTCGCAGCGCCCGTCGAGTTGACCACCCTCGATCTGCTCTGGCGCCATGTGCGCGGGCGAACCGACGATGGCGCCCGTCGTCGTCATCTGCTCCATGTCCATCGCCTGAGCGATGCCGAAGTCCATCAGCTTGATCTGCCCATCGCGCGAGATCATCAAGTTGTCGGGCTTGATGTCGCGGTGAATGAGGCCCATCAGGTGCGCGTGACCCAGCGCGCCCGCGATCGCGTGACCGACCAGCGCCGCGGCTTGCGGAAGGAACGGCCCGTGGTCGTTGGCGAATTCCGTCAGCGTCTCGCCGTGGACGAATTCCGTGACCAGAAACGCGGCTTCATCGGTGCCCGCGGAGAAGTCGTAGACGTCGACGATGTTGCCGTGGTGCAGCTTGGCGATCGCCTGCGCCTCGCGGTCGAATCGCGCGCGGGCGTCGGGCTTGTTGCCCAAGTGCGGGTGCATGACCTTGATGGCGACGTCGCGCTTGAGCACGCGGTCTTTGCCGCGGTAGACGGTCGCCATGCCGCCGTCGCCGACGCGCTCCAGAACCTCGTAGCGATTGCCGTACAACACAGACAATGTGGCCACTCTCAAAGCGGCGGCAGAATCCCGCAGGTCGGAGTGTATACAGGTTTTGCGAGAGCGTGCACTGGCGCGTTTACTTGGTCTGCGGCGGCGCGGAGATCTGAATCGGCGGCATCACGGGCTGGATCGGACCGCGCGGCGGCGGCGGCATGATCTGCGGCGGCGGCGGCGCGGCGGTCGGCAGCTGCTGCGGCGCTTCGACCACCGGGTGCTTGGCGTGCTGCCAGGCGAAGATGCCTTCATCCAGAACCGCGGTGTGCTTGAAGTTGCGTTTGCGCAGCTCGTCCACGATCACGCCCGACGCGTGGTGCGGGCAGGCGCAGTACGCAATGACCCACGTGCCGTCGTTCGGGATCTTGTCCAGCTCCTTGGGATCGTAATACGGCACCGACACCGCGCCCGTGATGTGCAGCCGCAGGTAATCTGACGGTGCCCGCGCATCGACAATCACAATCCGCTTCTTGGCCTTCAGCGCGTCGGCGACTTCTTGCAACGGCACGATGCGGTCGTCCTTCATCTTCAGATCGGCCTGTTTGCCGTTCGGATTGATGACGATCTGCCCAGTCAGGAGCGGTGCGGCTTCCAGCCCAGGAGCGGGCGTGGCAGGCGATGGGGCGACCGCGGGCTGCGGCGCGTGCCACGGCACAGGCGGAGACGGCGGAACCGTCGTTGCCATCGAGCGCAGGTAGGCAATCACGTCGTCCTGCTGTTGGTCGTTCAACTTGCCCAGCCACGGCTCCATCTTGGTGCCCGGACGGCCCTTCTGGATCGCGTAGCGCAGGTAACTGTCGCCCACGCTGGCGAGAAGTTGCGGGTTGAAGAGGTGAATCGCCGTGCCACGCTGCGTCGACCAACCGTGGCACGTTGCGCAGTTGGTCATGTAGACGGCCTGGCCTCGGCCGACGGCGCCCGGATTCTTCTTCTCGACCAGATGCACAAATGGCGGGCGCGGCTGCGGCGGGGCGATGCGTCGTGTGTAGCCAATGATGGCGTCGATGTCATCGGCTGAAAGCGGCCCGCCCACGTCCTGAGCGTACGCGGCCATCGCCGTACCGGGTCGACCGTGGGCGATGGACGTGCGCAGGAAGTCGGTCGTCGCCGTCTCGCGAAACGTGCGGGAAACCAGGGACGGGGCGTTGTCCGCCGCGTAGCCTTCGCCATTCTTGCCGTGGCACAGCGCGCAATACTTCAGGTACTGCTGCTGACCGCGAAAGGCTTCCCCCAGCGTTGGCGAGTCGGCGGGTGAAGCTGCGGAAGGCAGGCCCACCGCGCCGTCGGTCTCCGCACCGGCATCGGCAGCGCCATGCGACGCGGTGCGCGAACACGCCAGCGAGGTCATCAGCGCGAGGGCGAGCAAAAAACGAGACATTCCATCCTCAACGGGCGTTGAACCCGGCGTGAGAATCCACTGAGTCGCGTTTGCGCGCAAGCTTCCAGCGCGAACGTGCTACAGAGATTCGGCTTCGTGCACGTAGTGCGGTTGGCCGCGCGGCGTCGCCCAACGCTGGAACAGCGCCATCTCAAACGGATCGGCGCGGTGGACGCGTTCCATCAGGAAGTCGAAGATGCCCATGTGCTTTTGACAGTACGTGCTGTCCGCCATGCGGCCGTGGATGCTGCCTTGCTCGCAGTAATTGTGGACGGGGCACACGCCGCACCACGGCTTGTAGACGCAGTTCGCGCAGCCGGGCTGGGCTTCCAACGTCGACGCCAGGACCATCGAACGCACCGTTGGGCCGCTGATCACGTCGCGGTAACGGTCCTTGTCCACCTGGCCAATCGCGAAGCAGTCGTCGCCGCTGCGATCGACCATGCGGCCTTCGTCGCAGGTGAAGAGGCGGCCGTCGTGGCCGTAAGCAAGCTGGCCAATGCCCGCGCCGCAGGGGCTGCGGATGTCCAGATAGTTCGGCTCCTGATTGCCCAGAATCTTCGAGAACAGCAGCGCCGCGGTCCGTTCGACCATGTCCTGGCCGTTGCGGTTCATCTCGACGATGTGCTCAAACGTCTTGCGGTAAAACGCCAAGAAATCCGGCATCGTGTAGCCGAGCCTGGTCTTGACCGCCGCGCCCCAGCCAAAGGGATCCAGGTTGCGCAGGAAGATGCTCTTGCAGCCCAGGTTCGCGTAGTGCTCGACCAGCTCGTTGCCGCGTTCCAGCGTCAATTTCGTAATCGTGGGCAGTGCCTCGATGTGGTAGAGGTGCGGATCCATGCCCGCGTCCACGTAGTGCTGGTTGATCCGCCGAATCCAATCCACCGTCGTGTCGTGCGACTTGCCGTCCTTCCAGATCCGCTGGCCGTCGTGCAGGTCCGCCGGGCCATCCAACGACGTGCAGATTTGCACGCGCCGGTCGATCAAATACGCCAGCTTCTCCTCGTCCATCAGCGAAAGATTCGTCACCAGCGCAAACATCAGGGACTTGCCGGCCAGCGCGTTCTTCTGGCGCGCGTACTCGATGATGTGCTCGACCACCGGCCAATTCGCCAGCGGCTCGCCGCCTTGGAACTCGATCGTCAGGCTGGGTGACGTCGTCTCAAAGGCGAAGTCGACGCAGCGCTCGGCCGTCTCGATGCTCATGTCCACGTCGGGGGCGTCCATGCGCGCGCGGGAAGCGTGGCAATACTGGCAGGTGTGGTTACAGCGGAGCGTCACGACGAAGATGTGCAGGCTCGGACCGGCGCGTAGAAAGCGGTACTTCTCCTGCAAACGCGCGGTGATGGCGTCCTTGTCCAGCTCGCGGGCGAGGAAGTTGTTGGCCTTCAGCTTCGTGCGAATCGGGCTGTCGTTGGCGACGTCGCCCTTCAGCACCGCTTGGTACTCGTCGTTTTCGAGGAACAAGTGATCGCCAAAATCATTGGACAACAGCACCGCGCCATCGACCGCACGCTGGCGAAACGGCACCAAATCCAGAACTTTTTGACCGCGCACGGACAGCGCGTCGATCGGCAGGTGGGTGTGATGGCTCATGGCGATTCCTGTGTGCGCGCGGGCGGCGGATCGGTGCGGGCGACAAATTCGTCCCAACCAAAGCGGTCGGGGTACTCGTGCCACGGGCCTTCGCAGGCGCGCTGCCACGTGCAGACTTCGCACGGCGGTCCGTGGGCTTTGCCTTGTTCCAGGCGGTAACGGGCGTAATCGCCGATCTTGACGTCGCCGTCGTAGACGGTCGTGTCGGGCAGACCGGGCTCGACTGCGGCCCATTCGCGGCCTTTCAAGAAGCAGAACGGCACGGCTTCGGTGACGGTGGATCGACCTGCGGCGCGCACCAAATCCAGCGCCAGCGGCAGGTGTTTCTGCACGTCGCGGTAGCGTGGCACCGTATGGTCCCACGTCTTGGCGGCGGTGCCCAGCGCGTGCACAAACGCGAACTGCACCTGCCAGACGCCGAGATGCACCAGCAAATTCGCGATGTCGCGCAGGTGCATCACGTTCATCCGCGTAATCACGGTTTGCGAGAGCACTTTTTGGTTCAGCTTCTGCAGGTTGCGCAGGCCCTGAATCACCTGATTGTACGCGCCTTTTGCGCCCACAAGTCCGTCGTGAAGCGGCGCGATGTGGCCGTGCAAGGACGGATTGAACTCCGTCGCGCCCGCTTCAACCAGCGCCTCGCAGTAGCTCATGTACGCCAGCCGTCGGCCGTTCGTCTGCACCTGAATCAGCGTATAGCCAAGCGACTTCGCCGCGCGGATGATCTCCGGCACGTCGTCGCGGATCGTGATTTCACCACCGGTCAGCAACAGGCCATCGCACGTCGCGCGGGCGGCCTCCAGCCGTTCGATCGCCTGCGCGGTCGTCAGGTCGGACACGTAGTCGCGCTTGTCGCCCTGCACGCAGAACGTGCAACGGTTGTTGCAGCGAAAGCCGAGCTTCAGATCGAGCTTGTAGGCGCGCTCCACCCCTGGCGTCATCAACGCGGGGAAGATGGTCTGTCCGGCGTCATTGCGCGCGGCTTCGGCGGGCAAGTGCTCGTGGGCACACGCGTCCTGTACGACGCGCGGCGTTTGCTGAGTTTCGCCCATGACCCCTCCCGACGACCGTGGCCGTCACCTGAACGGGCACTGTAACAGTCGGGGCCGCTTGACTCGACCGACGTCTGTCACGTGCGTGTCACGCGAGGGGGTGTCGCGCTGGCTTCACTGCGTGCGATCTTGCCCGAATCAGGGGCACTGCGCCAGCGTGCAGGCGTTGCCGGTGGCAGCCCACGAGGCGATCTTGGCCTTGTCGGCGGCGGAAAGCGTCTTGTTGGTGGGCATTGAGCCATTCGCGACCCAGCCAGCGATGTCATGGCCCGCCGTCGCCGCGCAGCTGTTGCCGAACTGGTGGCCATGGCAGCCATTGCAGTTGTTCTTCAGGATCGCCTGGACGTCTGTGTACACCGTGCACATCTTGACGGGGCAGTCCGCCGGGCAGGTTGCGTTGGTCTCGCCGGCTTCGCAGGTGCCGTTGCCGCAAACCGCCGGAACGGCAGGGCAGTCCGCTGGGCATGTTGCCGTGGTTTCGCCCGCGTCGCATGCGCCGTTGCCGCAGGTGACCGGCGGCGTGACGCCGCCATTGCACTGGCCGCACGTCGAGCCCGCGCAGGTCTGCCCGACCGCGGTCGCCGTGGCGTTGCAGCAATCGCCGTACGTCCCGCACTGCGCGTCGCAGTAACAGGCCTTGCCGTTGACCACGCCGCCCTGGTTGCCGCACGCCGCGTCGCACACGTTGCCCGAGGGCGTCGTGCCACCGCTGGCGCACTGATTCGCCGCGATGCAGTTGTTCAGCGCGTTCAGGTTGTTCTTGGTCTTGTTGCTCTTACCAGCCACGCAGGCCGCGATGCACGCCGCGTCGCCGACGGCGCAGGTCTGGTCGCACAGGAACGCGGCGCTGCAGTTCGTGCTGTTCATGCACGTGTTGGCCTGTTGGCCGCAGTTGGCGAGGATGCACGTGTTCTCCGCGCCGCAGTCGATCGGGCAGTTCGCGGCGTTTTCACCCGCGTTGCACTGCAAGTTCCCGCAGGTCGCGGGCGGCGGCGTCGTGCCAGCGTCTGTTGTGCCAGCGTCCGTCGTTCCGGCGTCTGTGGTGCCACCGTCCGACGTACCTGTGTCGGTCGAGCCAGCGTCGGGCGTGACGATCGGGCAATTGCAGACGGCGCCGCCGCTGACCCACGCGGCGATGGCCGACTGGTCCGCCGCGCTCATGCCGCCGCCCGGAGGCATCGTTCCGGCGGCTACGGAGTTACCAATCGCCGTCGAACCGAACTTGCCGCCCGGCGCCGGACAGGTGTTCTGGAAACTGTGGCAGCCGCCGCCCGAACAGTTGTTCGCAAACACCTGCTTGACCGTCGGGTAGCCGACGCACGACGGCGCGCCCGTGTCGCCAGTGCTCCCGGAGTCAGGAATCGTGATGCTGTCTGCGAGCACGTCCGGTCCGGGGCCCACTGTGTCGTCGATCGCGTCCGGGCCCACGTCCCACGTCGAGCCGGCGTCGGCACCCGGGCACTTGTCAGGCGTGCAAACGTTCTTGCCCGCGGCCCAAGCGGCGACGAGCGCTTTGTCCGACGCGCCCAAACCGCCGCCCGGAGGCATCGTTCCGTCCTTGACGCGCGCGGCGATGAGCGGGTAGTTCGCGGCCATGTTGCAGCCGTCGCCGAACTTGTGATTGTGGCAGCCGTTGCAGTTGTTCTGGAAGAGCGCCTGCACGTCCTGATACGTCGCGCATCCGCCGACCGTCGTGCCGTCCTGCTGCTGCGCGTCGTCGATCGGCCCGGCATCATCGACCGGTCCAGCGTCGGGCAATTCTGCGTCACTGCCCGTGCCCGCGTCGAAGTTCGTGCCCAAATCGCCACCGGCGTCCGCGTCGGCCTTGGCGCAAAACGCCGGGGCACTCGAGTTGGCCTGCTGGCACGTCTGGCCCGTCCCGCACGTGGCCTTGATGACCCACGTTCCCGCGGGCGTGCACTGCAGCGCGGCGTGTCCCACGCAAGCGCCGAGGTCCGAATTCGGATTGCACACGCCGCCGACGACCGGTGCGCCGTTGCCAGTGACATTCACCGCTGCACCACCGACCGTGTCGGTGCCGCACGCAGCAAAAAGCAGCGTCGAGAGCGTCAGGAGCACAAAGCGGGACAAAGTGGGACTGGGCATGGGGACTCCTCAAACCAAGAAACAGGTGGGCAAATGTCTGGAACCGTGCCACCTCGACGGGCGGTCAGTTGGTTGGAGAATAGGAAATCTTTGTCGCTCTCCGCAAGGGTTTTCCGCATAAACTGTGAGCAATCGTGTGGATGTTCCTTGTGTGACCGAAATCCAGGCATTGCAGAGGACTGGTCACGCCGATCGCGGCTGCAGTTGCTTGAAATAATGGAAAAGAGAGATCTTGCGCCGGACGGCAACGCGCCTATCTTAGAGTCGGTCGGCGTTGGTCTGACCGCAAGGAGCGCGCGATGCGGCAGGCAAATTGGATTCTTTGGACGGCGGTAGTGTTCATGGCAGCGTGCACTGCGGCGACGGGTGGCGGCACGGCGGTTGCGGAGGATGCGACTGAAGATTCCCAACTCACCACGGATGCTGCAACCGACGCGTTCGTTCCGGTCGACGCCGATGAGACGGCTGATGCCACTCTGGACGTCTCAGCGGACGCGGCGACCGACGTCACAGTGACCCCAGATGTGCAACCCGACGTTGCCGCCGTGTCCTGGACGCTATTTACCCTGACGCAGGGCGGATTTTGCGCGCCGAATTCGGACTGTTTTTCGACGTGGACCGTCAGCCCCGATGGCACGTTCACGGCCAAGAAGCAGGGCAAGACCTCCAGCGGTGTGCTTTCGCCAGCTGACGCCCAGGCGCTGCACGCGGCGATCGATCCGCTGGCGTTTTTGGAGAAGATGAAGAACGGCTTCTCGTGCGGGCAGCCGCCGACTGACGTCGGAGTTTCCTTCAGCCTCGCGCTTTTCGGCGTGGCGTACGACAAGGATGTGACCGGCTGTGCGTATTCGGGCGGCGCAGATGGCGCGCTGGTTCAGGGCATCGCCGCGATCGTTCAGGCCTATTGAACGCAACTACTTCTTCTTGATTGCGCCCAGCGCGTAGTGGAGGACCCACGTTTTGCCGCCGCGTTGGATGGTCCGCGTGACTGTACCCGTCTGACGGTCGAGCGTCATCGTGTCCGTGTCGGTGACACCTTTGGGCAGTTGCGCGGCGTAGCTTCCAGTCTTGAGCTTCTCGACGCTGCAAATCGAGCTCATGTCCTGCGGTTCCCACGCGGCTGCGTCTTCGACAGCCCCGTCGGAAGCAGGAACGGCGCTGGCGGTGCAAGCCGACGCTGCGAACAACAGGGCAATTCCCGCGCGCTTCATGGCGTCACCGTGAACGGCTGGCCTTCCCAGTCGCCCTTGTCACACGGGTAGAGCCGGTACGCGTAGAAGTAGGCCGAGACGCACAGTTGCGCCTGCACGTCCGTCGGCGCGTCGGCCATCGTCACCGGTTTGCCGTCCAGCATCACGCTTTGCACCGTGAGCGTCGCCCACTCGTACTGCGTCGGACACACATCCGCGCCCACCTCCGTCGCGACGAGTGTCGCCAACGCAGCCAGACCCAGTACTTTTCGCCAATGCTTCACATTCGCCTCCCGCTACGGCGCGTTCAAGATCGCCCGCAGCCACGCTTCTTTGCTTTTTGCCAGCGCCGTCACGGCGCACTTCGCATCTACGCCACTTTGCGTTTGACCGTTCGTCACGAGTGTCCATGCGCCACTTTCGTCCACCGCCAGCGATTGCCAATTCAGCCCAACCGGCGCAGTCAAAAGCGCGTCCCAGTGCTTCAGCGTCGTTTGTGGGTGTGTCACCGTCACCTGCTGCCACGAGAGCGTTTGCTTCTTGCCGTTTTGCGTGACCTTCACGCGCGCTGTGAACGGCTGGACTGCAAAATTCGTGAGCCCCACGCCGGCGATCTGCGGCCCGGTCTGATCCGTCCACACGTCGATCAGCTCCACATCCAGCATCGGCAACTGGCACGCGCGCTTCGACGCGCTTGTGGCCGCATGCAACACGTCGCGCGGAATGAGCGCGCCTTCCAGATCCGCCGTCGTCAGCCCGCCGACGTGTTCAAGCGGTCGAACTTGCTTCCAGACCAAACGCTGCGGCAGCACCGCGTTGTCGGCTTGCAGCGGCCAGCCGGGATGAACGCGGCGGAATTCCAGATCCAGCGTCAGGCTCCGCGGTTGCTCTTCGGGTGCGAGCGCCGTCTGTTTGGCAACGAGCCACGCCTTGGCGAGCGTCGACGACACAGCGAACATCGTCAGCAGTTCGTCGTCGGTCAGCACAGTCGTCGTGGCCGTCGTCGGCAGTTGCACGCGCTCAATCGTCGGCGGTTGGTCGCCCAACTGCACCACGCGGTCGATCTCCGGCAGGTTCTGGCCGCCCGCGGGCGGATTCGTCACGGAGAGCGCGCCCGGTTGAACGTCCACGGTCAGCTGCACACGATCTCCATCTGCGCGCTGCGCGTACGCCAGGAGTGCCACGCCGTTGGCCGACTCCAGATCGTCGTCAAAACGCGGGTGCACAGCCACGGCCATGCGCCCCGACAAATGGTCGATGTGTGCCAGTTCACGCTCTTCAAACGCGTCCGCCAGCCAGTACGACGCCCAGACATCTCGGATCGCTTGGGAAATTGTGCGCTTCTGGTCCTTGCTGGACGCCTGCAGCTCTGGGTGCAGAAAGCCCGACGCGGAAATGTAGACCCCCGCGCCGTTGAAGCCCTCGATATCCTCCGCGGTCGACGACGACCGGAAGCGCAGCGCCTGATGCGGCGACAGCGGGGCAAAACGCGCGGTCAGGTTTGCCGCGATCTCCGCCTCATACGCCGGATCGAGCGGTTTGGCCGCGATCATCGTGCGGAGACCGCCAGATTTCAGCACTTGACCGACGACACCGGAAAAGTGGTTCTCCTTGAAATAGTGCCAGGTCTGCATCGCCGTCGCATCGCCCGCGTGCCGCGCCGCATACGCGTCAAAACCTTCAAGCAGGAGCGCACGCGACGCCGGATCGGACGTGAATTCCGGCGCGACCAGCAGCGCCTGAATCAACGGCGTGAACGACGCGATGTGCTGCGCGTAGCCTTTGACCGACAGGCACACGATCCCCGGCGGCGTTTGCACCGACGGCTGTGAAGCGAGCGCCATCAACCCCGCGCACTTCCCGCCAATGACGGGCACGAGCTGGCGGCTGGTCGGCACGTCACCCTGGGCCAGATCGACAGTCGTCGGCGCCGTTGCCAGATCCGCGACTTGCACTTGCACCGGCTGCGGCGCGGTGAGGTTCAGCCACGTGTTCCACTGTTCGTCGGTCATCACTTTCCAGCGCAGCGCCTCGGTCTGCACTTCCCAGACGACCGCGCGGTGCAAATCGGCCCACCCGTTCAGGATCTTGTCGTCAAAGGCACCGGAAGCGTACGCGTTGGGCGTGCCGCGCGCGGCGGCCAGCAGGTTCAGGTGCGCTTGGGGTGTTTGCGGCAGCGCCGTCAGGATGCCGGCAACGGGCGGCAGCGCAGTGGGCACGTCGGCCAGCACGACGAGATCGGTGGGCGCAAAGATCGTGCTATCCGCTTGACCTGCGGCCACTTTTCGCAGGCGTCCCGCGGTGATCCCTTGCGTGTAGCCGCGCACTTCGCCGTCGGCGATCAGTTCGGCCAGCGTCACAATCCGCGCCGCGACCGGACTCGCGCTTTGCCGCATCGTCGTCGCCAAAGCGTTCTGATAGGGCGCTGGCCCGGCGATCCAGAAGAGCTGTTGTGCGAGGTCGGTGGGCAGCATGGCCTCGATCCGCGCAAAAAAATGTTCGATTTCAGTCGACGTTGGCCGGTCACCGTATTCCAGCGAAAAGCCCCACAGCGCGTTGGGCAGCGTGCGCTTGGGATCGGGCGGCAGGTGCAACAGCGTCGCGATGCCCAGAGAACGCGGGCAGGGACCCGTGGCGCAAAGCCCAAAGCCAAGGTCGTAAAAATGCGGCGAGTAGAGACGCGTCTCGATCCAGCGGAGATCGTAGGGCAACTTGGGCTGCGACCTGGCCCACGTGTAGACCGCCGCGATGTCCGGCAGCGCTTGGCCCGTCATCGGCGCTTCTTGCAGACCGTCGATGCTGACGCCATTGAGGAGGCGAAACCAATACCACTCGTCGTGCAAGCCGTAGAACGACGGGTCCATGAACCACGCGGGCGGCTGCGGCGCGGCGTCGGAAAAATGACCGAGTACGAGCTTGGCAGCGGTCCACGGGCCGGGCTGGCGATCGAGAAAGGCCGTCGCGCTTGCGGCATCGGCGAAGCACGGCGTGGTGTGCAGGACCGGGTCCAGCGTACAGGTCAGGACGGGCGCACCGTCAACGACCGGCGCGGGCGTCTGGCAACTGACCAGCGACGCACCGAACAGCAGCACTATCCAAGCGAGCATCCGCACTTCGGGCCTCGCTGGCGTCGAGGGAGACGCGGCAGCCGTTCAGGCACCGTAGCGATCGCACAGCAGCGCGTCAAGGCAGCGCGTGTGGTGCTTATTTCTCGGCAATTGCGACTGGGGCGGCTTGACCAGCCGAGCGCCAGCACGCAGGCTTGCGGCAGAAGGAGCGCCCAGTGAATCAGCCGCCAACGCTAGGAATTGTGACCGCAGCCCGCGCCCAGAATTCGATTCTGGAAGTGACGATGCCGCGCTGGACGCCGCTTGCCGCCGAGCCGCAGCCGACTCTGCGGGAGTTTGCCTGGCAGTACGCGCCGTCGTTCTTCCTGGATGTCGGCACGGCTTGCCCGCTCCACTGCGTTTACTGTTCGGTGGAGCGCGGCGCTGATGACAAAGTCGTCCGAATGGAAGCGCGTGAACACCTGTACATGCGGATGGCGGACGGTGCCGGCGCAGGCATCCTGAAAGTGACGTTCATCGGCGGCGAGCCAGCGTCACGTCCGGACTTTTTGCACTTGGCGGACGTCGCCCACGCGATGGCTTTTGACGACGTGATTCTGGCCACGAAGAGCGTGAAATTGGCGCGCCCGGAATTTGTCGCCGAGTTGAAAGCGCACAACGTCTCGATCGTGCACCTCTCGCTGGACAGTTTTGACCCCGCGGTTCTGGGCAAAATGCTCGCCAGCAAGACGGCGCCCAAGTTGCTGCTGGAGGGCTTGCGGGAACTGCTGCGGCAGGAAGTCGATCTGTTCTTGTTCGCGGTGCTCACGCAGCACAATCTACCGGGATTGCTGGACTATGTGCGGCAGATGGCGGCGCTTCAGGCCGAGTTTGGGCGTCCGATGACGGCGGTGCTGACGCCGCTGAAGATCGAGTCGCGCGCGGCCAGGAATCGCGCGGCGCTGGTGCCGAAGATGGAGGATCTGGCGGCGCAAGTCGCACAGGCGTTGGACCTGGCCAAGGAATTGGGCGTGACGCTGGCGTACAAGAACATTCCGCCGTGCCTGATGCCGAACCACCGCGATTTTGCCCTGGAACGCTACCTGCAAGAACTGCGGATCGATCTGGAAACCGACGAACGTCTGCCCGCGGCGCCGAGCACGTACCTGACGCATGGCGATGCCTGCGCGACGTGTGCCGAGCGCGAACTGTGTCCGGGCGTCGACAAGCGCTACGCCGCGCAGTTTGGCTGGGCGGCTTTCACGCCGATTTGAGGGTGCCCAGAAGTGCGTCGGTCGAACGCGAGTTGAAGGTGTCCCAAAAAAGTACAGGACCGGTCGTCGCTGCCACTTCATCCAGAAACGCCGCTGCCGCTTTGCCGCTGTAGGTCGCTTCGAGCGGAATCGCAAAGTCGTTGGCAAAGCGCGTGATGGCTGCCTTGCCTGCGTCGGTTGGGACGCCATAACCGGTGCCGAAATACGCCTCGTTGAGTGGCGCAGCCTGGACGTGCAACTCCTTCAGCGTGGGCACGTGTTGGCGCAGAAACGCCGTCGTTTGGTTGACCATCTGTTGGACCGCGTACGTTGTACACGTTTGGATCGGCCCAAGATGCGACTCCGCCACACGCACGCCCACGAGCCGCGACTTCAGACCCGCCAGCTGCACACCGACCGTCAAACCGGCGAGCGTGCCATTGCTGCCGACCGGCACGACGATGACTTCGGGCTCCGGCAGCTCACCCGCGGCGATTTGGTCGGCCAACTCCAGCGCAGCGTTCACATAGCCCAGCACACCGACTGGATTGGAGCAGCCGGCAAAAAGGAAGTACGCGTCGCTGCGCAGTCGCGCCGGATGCAGGTAGAAGGTCAGGACCGTCGCCAGCAGCGTCCCGCGGTGCACGAGATTGGCGCCCGCCGCGCGCATCAGCGCCTGATTGCGTTGCACCGTCGGCGAATCGGGCTGGTCAAAAGTGTACACCGTCAGCGCCACGCCCGCGTCCTTGCACAGGAGCGCCGCAGCGACGCCCGCGTTGGTCCCCGTTGCGCCAAAAGTGTACGCTGTACGCACGCCCTTGGCTTTCATCTCCGCGATCACGAACTCCAGCTTGCGGACCTTGTTACCGCCGTACGCAGCGTGCGTCAGATCGTCGCGCTTGATCCAGCCGTTGGCCAAACCGGGTAGCGCGTGCACCGGCGTGGGCAGTTCCGCAAGCGGCTGCCACGGCAAGTGCGCTTGAAGTTCGGGGTAACGTTGAAAGATCGCGCGCGTCGTCACGGTGCCTCACACGCCAAAAAGTTGGTGCAGGTGCGGATTGAGGAACTTGCCGCCCGGATCGAGTTCCTTGCGCACCCGCAGGAAGTCCTGCCAGCGGTCGTAGCGCCCCGCGAGCTCCTTGGCGGTCAGCGAGTGCCACTTGCCCCAGTGCGGACGACCGTCGTACTTCCAGAAGATCGGCTCGACGGCTTTGAACAGCGCCACGTGATCCTGTTTGAAGTACTGGTGCACGGAAATCGTGACCGATTCGCGGCCGTGATGCGGCGACAACCACAGATCATCCGCGCCGACGTGGCGGTATTCGAGCGGAAAAAACACCGGCAAGCCGTCGTCGCGGATCTTTGCGGCGACTTCGCGAAAACAGGCGGGCCCCTTCTCCGCCGGCACCGCGTACTCCATTTCATTGAACCGCGTGTGCCGGACCGTCGGAAAAATGTGGTACGACGCGCCGACGCGCGTGATGTCCGGCACGAACCAGCTTGCCATGCTCTGAATCAGCGGAATCGTGAACGGTGCGCGCATGCCGACCTCGGACGCGTATTCGAGTTCGGCTTCTTCTTCTTGCGCCGTGTCGATCGTCTTGGTGGTCGTCGCCGGCACTTCCCGCATCCGCTTGGTAAACGCCGTTTCTCCACGCGGGAAGGCAAAAAACTCGGTGTGGCGATCTTGTTTTTGCCAAGCCGCAAACTGTTCGAGCGCGTCGTTGAGCCGAGAAATGCCAGTGCGCTCTTCGAGCAGATACGCGGCGCGATTTTGCAGCGTCACCTGGGCCAGCACGCCCAAGCTGCCGAGCGAAACCTGCGCGGCTTGAAACACTTCTGGCTCGACTTGCGGCGAGACGTTACGGACGGTGCCGTCGGCAGTCACGAGCGAAATCTCTTTCAAGTACGATGGCATGCAGCGGTGCTGTCCACCCGCGCCGTGCGTGCCAGTGGACAGAGCGCCGCCCAAAGACTGCAGGTCGATGTCGGGCTGCACGGTCAGACCTTGACCAAGCTTCGCCAGTGGTTCACCGAGAAGGTAGAGGCGCGTGCCCGCTTGGATCGTCGCCGTGAGCGCGGCGGCGTCGTGACTGACGATGCCGCTCAGCAGTTCCAAAGAGAGCAGCGTGTCGTTGGTTGGCACAACGGCGCTGAAGGAATGACCCGCACCGGCCACGCGCACTGGACCTTTTGCCGCCTTCACGACCCCGGCGAGCTCATCGACCGTTGACGGCATCTGCAGACCATCTTTGGGCGTACAGCGCTGACCGCCGGACCAGTTGTGCCACTCGCCCGGCGTGGGCACCTCGGCTTCGTTGGCGCAGCTCGCGAGAATCGGTGCGGCGAGGACACTCTTTAGAAACGCGCGGCGGCGTACATCAACCATGGCGCGAACCTCCTGACGCGGCTGCAATCCGTGGCGCGTCATGTGCAAGATGAACGTCGCGCGACGGATCGTCAATCTGCAGCGCTTGGAGTGGATCGCGCTCGCTGCCTCCGCTATAAGCATGCAGCCCTTGTCGGCAACACGGAGCCCGCCATGCGCATCGCCGCTGACATCACCAAACTGATTGGCAACACACCGCTCGTGCACATCAACCGGATCGGCGCAGGCCTGCCCGGGCAGATCGTCGCGAAGTTGGAGAGTTTCAACCCTGCGTCGTCGGTCAAGGACCGCATTGGCGTCTCCATGATCGAGGCAGCGGAACACGCTGGGCTGATCAAACCAGATACCGTGCTGCTCGAACCAACAAGCGGCAATACGGGCATCGGTCTCGCCTTTGCCGCCGCGGCGAAGGGTTACAAGCTGACGCTCACCATGCCGGAGACGATGAGTCTGGAACGGCGGCGAATTCTCGTCGCGCTGGGCGCCGATCTGGTGTTGACGTCGGGCGTAGAAGGCATGAAGGGCGCGATCGCCAAGGCGAACGAGATGGCGGCGGCGGATCCGCGGTACTTGGTGCTGCAGCAGTTCGACAACCCGGCGAATCCGGCGATTCACCGCGTCACGACTGCCGAGGAAATTTGGCGCGACTGTGACGGCAAATTGGATATTCTGGTTTGCGGGACGGGTACGGGCGGCACAATTACCGGCTGCGCCGAAGTGCTGAAGCCGCGGCTGCCCAAGCTGCAGGTCATTGCGGCGGAACCCATCGACTCGCCGGTTTTGACGGGCGGGAAGCCCGGTCCGCACAAAATTCAAGGCTGGGGACCGGGTTTTGTGCCGAGCGTGCTGCGCGCTCAACTGCTGGACGAGGTCATCGGCGTGCGTCATCAGGACGCCGGCGCGATGGCGCTGCGGCTGTGTCGTGAGGAAGGTATTTTGTCCGGCATTTCCTGCGGCGGCGCCATGTGGGCGGCGGTGGAAGTCGCCAAACGCCCGGAGAATGCTGGAAAACGCATCGTCGTGGTGCTGCCCGATTCGGGCGAACGCTACCTGTCCACGTGGCTCTTTGAAACGGACGAGGCAACCCTATGAGTCAACCCACCGACAGTCACGCCGAACTCCTTGGCAGCGTCGTCGACAGTCTGGCGGCCGTGGCGCTACGCGACCGCGGTCCCCGCGGTGAAAGCCGTGTCTTGTTGCCTTCGCGCGATGCGGTGCTCGGCTGCGTCGAAGGCATTCGCCAGGTGTTCTTTCCCGGCTACTTCGGCGCGACGGACCTGCACGACAAGAGCGTCCAGTACTACATCGGCGCGACGCTGGACCGGCTGATTCACGAGATGGAGGAGCAGATCGCCCGGGCCGTCGCCTTTACCGAGGGGCACAACCACGCGACGTGTTTGCACTGCAAAGAGAAGTCGCTGCACGCTACGTCGACCTTTATCGCGCGGCTACCGGAGGTGCGGCGGTTGATTTCGGCAGACGTCGATGCGGCGTTTGACGGCGATCCGGCGCTGCCGACCAAGGACGAGGCGATCTTCAGCTATCCGGGCGTTTTTGCCCTGACCGAGCAGCGGATTGCCCACGAGCTGTATCTGCTCGAAGTGCCGTTGATTCCGCGGATTATCACCGAGCACGCGCACTCGCTCACGGGCATCGACATCCATCCAGGCGCGCGGATCGGCGAACGCTGCTTCATCGACCACGGGACGGGCGTCGTCATCGGCGAAACCGCGCGGCTCGGCCGCAACGTGCGGATCTATCAAGGCGTGACGCTGGGTGCGAAGAGCTTTCCGCTGGACGAAAATGGCAATCCAATCAAGGGAATCGACCGGCATCCGATCGTCGAGGACAACGTCACGATCTATGCGGGCGCGACGATCCTCGGCCGCATCACGATTGGTCGCGGTGCATCGATCGGCGGCAACGTTTGGCTGACCCACAGCGTACCGCCGAATAGCCGCGTCACCCAGGCCGAAGCGAAAGAGAGCAAATTCGAGGACGGCGGCGGGATCTGACGGCCAATCGGGAGGGCGCGGCGCGTGGGCTGGACTGGCAAAATGCGCGGTGTGTCGGTGCTGCTCGCGTGCGGCTGCGCGCTGGCTGGCTGCCCGGTGACGACGCCGACGCCGTGTGAGATTGACCCGGTCGGCTGCAAGAATGCGAACAGCATCCCAATTCAGTGCCAGCGCGCGGGCACCTTGGACGTGCAAATTGGCACGGGTGAAACGGCGTTCACCGCGATCGACGCGAGCCACGGCTTTGCGGTCCACCATGGCACGCAAGGCGGCGAGCACGTCTTTGGCGCGATTCGCGTGACAAATCCGGCGTTGGACTTTCCGCAGCTTCTTGTCGAATTCCAGCTATTTGACGCTGACGGCGGTGAAATTGGGTATCGCAAGCTGGCGCTGGGTCCGCCGCTCACGATCGTGAACGGCGCGGCAGAGCAGGCGGGCATCGTGGTCTTTGGTTCCGTGCTCGAGTCGGGGCGGACGATGCACGTCAACGTGAGTGATCCCTGCGGGCGGGTCGGACAGGCGGACATTCCGTTTCATCAGTAGCAACAGAGGAAGACGGAAATGGAACGCTACATCTTGCTTTTGCGCGGGATCAACGTCGGCGGCAAGAACGTCCTGCCGATGAAAGGCCTGACGGGGCTGTGCGAATCGTTGGGGGCGCAGAACGTGCGGACGTACATTCAAAGCGGCAACGTCGCACTGGATGCATCCGCGACGCTGGCAGCAACGCTGGCGGACGACCTGCAGGCGCGGATCACGCAGAATTTTGGCCTGACTGTGCCGGTTGTTCTGCGATCCGCGGCGGAGATGGCGGCGATGTTGGCGCGCAACCCGTGGCCGAATCACGACTTGGCGCTTGTGAGCGTGGCGTTTCTGCGTGAACAGCCGACGGCGGCGCAGGTGGCAAGCCTGGATCCGCAGCGGTCGCCGCCCGATGAGTTTGTGGTCGATGGACGCGAGGTGTTTCTGTACACGCCCGATGGATTCGCACGCACGAAGCTGACCAACGCGTGGCTGGATGGGAAGCTGAAAACGGTGTCGACGGTGCGGAATTGGCGGACGGTGGCTGTGCTGGCGACGCTCTAAGACGAGGCTCTCCAGAAGCGCAAACTCGCCAGCCGCCCACGCCTCCGCACCTGCGCCGCGCCGCGAGAGGCGTGCCGTCACTTCCGCAACGACACGCCTCTCACCGGCGCGGGGTCCCTGACTTACGGCTTGACGCCGCCGACTTCAAAGGCGCCGATGTCGCACTTGGTCGGGCGGTAGTAGCCGCGCTGATCGCGGCCACCGGCACCGGCGGGCTTGGCGGCTTTGCACACGGCCGGATCACCGGCGTTGATGGCAAAGCTGTTCGCCGGCAACGCGATGGTCTTGCTCGGGCCACCGTTGTCGGCCAGAACGGCGGTGCCCAGCGGGTCCTGTGCGATGAAGTCGCCCTTGGCCTGGCTGAACGAGCAGCTGTGGTACTGGTCGTTGTAGTTCATCACGTCGATGTTGTGGCCGCCGTCAATCGGCGGATTCCAGCCACATGAGGCCGAGATGATGCTGTTCGTGATCTTGAGGCTGCCCACGGTGCCGTTCAAGAGCGACTCGCCGGGACCCCAGATCGTCACGTTGGTGAACGTGCGCGGCGTGGCGGCAAGGCCGTCGCTGACGATGACGCCGTTGGAGACCTGCTTCTCCGGCGCAAACGTGCAGTTCGTGACCGTCGTCGCGCCGTTGCCCGTGCCCCAACCCGCTTCCATGTACAAGCTGGAGCCCATTGCTGTGCCCGTGTTCTGGCTGAACGTGCTGTTCGTCAGGATCATCGTGCCGCCGTTGTAGACCGCTGCGCCTGCCCAGCCCACGATGTTCTGGAAGGTCGACGCGTTGATCGTGGCATCGCCCAAGTTGCGAATGCCGCCGCCGCGCGGATCAGCGCCGGAGGTGTACGGCGTCTTGATGTTGTCAAAGGTGCAGTTGTTGACCTTCAGGATGCCGTTGTTGGTCACGCCGCCGCCAGACAGGCCGGGGTGGTTGACGTCCTTGATGGTCAACCCGCGGAACGCGCCAATCGTGCTGGCGTTGACGGTGAACACAGAGCCGGGCGCCGTAAACGCGGTGTCGTTGCCGCTGATGGCGACGAGGCCGCCACCGCGAATCTCGGTGTCCTTGGCGATCGTCTTGGCGTTCGTGACGATGATGGTGATCGGGCCGCCGCAGTCGAACGTGATGAGACCACCGATGGCCAGCGCCGCGTCGAGGTCCGCCTCGGTGCACTTCGACGTGTCACCGGTGCCGACGACCGTCGGGGCGAAGCAGGTACCCGCCGGGTTCAGATCCTCGGAGCAAAACTTGCCCGCTGCGCAAACGACCGGCGTGCCCGTGCACTTGCCGGCGCCACAGACGTCACCCGTCGTGCAGCCCGACTCGTCGTCGCAGGTGTCGGTGTTGTCGGCGTACGCGCAGCCCTTGACCGGGTCGCAGGAGTCTGTCGTGCACGGATTGCCGTCGTCGCAGTCCAAGCCCACGCCGATGCAAGCGCCCGCGGTGCACGCGTCGTTTTCCGTGCACGGGTTGTTGTCATCGCAGGTGCCGGCGAGCGGCGCGTGGACGCAGCCGGTCGCGATGTCGCAGCTGTCGGCGGTGCACGCTTCCTTGTCGTCGCAGCCCTTGGGGCAGAGGTTGACGCAGTTCTTGCCCGCGCACGGCATTGCGCCGTACTCAAACGCACCGATGTCGCAAATGCCGAATTGGGCGTAACCGCGCTGGTCCTTGCCGCCGGGGCCATTGGGCGCCGTCAGCGCGCATGCAACCGGGTCGCCTGCGTCAATCGCCGGGCTGCCGTCCTGCAGGGATTCCGTCCACGTCGCGCCGCCGTTGTCGCCCGGCCCGTTCAACATCGGGAACACGCTGTTTTGCGAGCCCTTGGCCGCGCTGAAGCCGCAGGTGGTTGAACTCTCGAGGTTGTGGCCGCCGTCGATCGGGGTGTTCCACTCGCAGGTGCGCGTCACGATCGAGTTGATGACCGTTGCGTCCTTGCTCTCCAGCGCCATCGAACTGCCATACACGTTGTCGAGGGTGACGTTGATGAGCTTCAGGCTCGCCGTGCCGAGGTTGGCGATCACGCCCTGGAACGAAGTGTCCGCGCTGAACGTGCAGTTGACGATGATCGCGGTGCCGGCCTGTTCGTTGGAGAGGCTGGAGCCCATCGCGGTGCCGCTGTTGTTGTAGAACGTGCTGGTCGCGAGGTTGAGCGTGCCGTAGTTGCCGATCGCGACGCCGGCCCAGCCGGTCATGTTGCTGAACGTGCTGCGCGTGATGGTCGCCGTCGCGCCCGCGCGGTTGAAGACGCCGCCGCCGCGCGGATCGCTGCCGTACGTGTAGTCGCAGTGGATGTCGTCAAACGTGCAGGCGTCAACCGTGAGCGTGCCGTAGTTGTCGATGGCGGCGCCGGTCTGGCCGGGCTGCTTGATCGAGACAAACTTGATGCCCTTGATCGAGACCGTCATCCCCTCGGGCACCGTGAACACGCTCGCGGGCGTGGTAAACGGAAAGTTGCCGCCGTGGAGGGTGACCAAGCCCTTGCCGTCCAAGGTGCTGCTGTCGCCGAACGCGCGGCCCGAAGTGAGCGCGATGGTGACCGGGTCGCTACCGCAGTTGAAACTCAGCGCGCCGCCGTAGGTGATGGAGTCCGTGAGTTCCGCGTCCGTGCAGCTTTCGGGCGTGCCGGTACCGATGACGCTCCGCTCGTTGTCACAGTTCTGGCCGCTCCAGCCCGTCGGGCAGGTGCAGGTGTAGGTGTTCAAGCCATCGACGCACGCCGCGCCGTTCTGGCAGATATTGCCGACGCAGTCGTCGATGTTGGCCGCACACGTGTCGCCGGTGAAGCCCTCGACGCATGTGCACGTGTAGGCGCCGATGCCGTCCACGCACGTGCCGCCGTTCAGGCACGGGCTGCTGGCGCAGTCGTCAATGTCGATCTCGCACAGTTCGCCGCTGTAGCCGGTCGTGCACGCGCAGGTGTAGATGTTCAGGCCGTCCACGCACGTCGAGCCGTTGCTGCACATGTTGCCGATGCAGTCGTCGATGTTGATTTCGCACGAGTCGCCTTCGTAGCCGACTTGGCATTCGCACGTGTAGGTGCCCAGGCCGTCGGTGCAGAGTCCGTCGTTCAGGCAGGGCTTGGCCGCGCAATCGTCGAAGTTCGCGCAGTCAAAGCCGTCGCCGACGTAGCCCTCGTTGCACTCGCATCCGATGGTGGTGGTGACGCACGTGGCAATGTCGACCGCGCAGTTCGTCGGACCGGTGCATGCGCCGTCCTTGCAGATGTCGTCCTTGGTGCACGCGTTGCCGTCGTCGCAGTTCGCCGTGTTGTTGGTGTACACGCAGCCCGTCGCCGGGTTGCAGCTATCGTCGGTGCAGGCGTTGCCGTCGCTGCACGTCGCGTCGTTGGCCAGGTGGACGCAGCCCTTGGCCGGGTCACAGCTGTCCGTCGTACACGCGACGCCGTCGTCGCAACCGCCGTCCGTACAGAGCGCGGTGTCCCCGCTGCCTGTGTCGCCGCTGCCTGTGTCGCCGGTACCCGTGTCGCTCGTGTCGGTTGTGTCGTCTTTCGCAGCGTCTGGCTGGACGTCCTGAGTCGCGATGTCCGCTTTGGCGTCTTCACCCGCGGCATCGGTCTTGGCGTCTGCGTTGGTGGTGTCCGGTGTCACGTTCAAATCGCCCGTCTCGGCATCGGTGCCGCCGGTCGTGTCGTTGTCCTCTTGGGTCGTGGTCCCTGACGAGCACCCGACGGAAAGGACCAGCACCGCGCTGGAAAGGGTAAGCAACCTGAGCAACATTTTGGCGTTCACATTTACCTCCGCAAGCAAGACAAGTAACGGGTCGACGCGTAGCGCCTCGAACCGAGGGACTGCAGTTTCGGATCCCGAACACAGAGCACTGCCAGCCGCAGATGTGCGACAAATCACGCGCTATGATTGAGATACCCGCAACTTACAGCACAATTCTACAAACAAATCCGCTGTATCCCCGCAGACACAGCGACGGAAGTCTTACCGCTGCGCTTCAGGAATTCAAGCTACTGTCTAAATCTTCGAAGAATTACGAGCGGATTTGGCGCAGCGCAGTCCTTTCGAACTAGAGCGCGCACGGACAAAATATCGCGCGGCTTCAGGCAAAACGGACAGGCGCGGGGGGCTGAGCTCACAATGGCAAGACTCAAGCATCAAGGCCCAGCGGGCGCAAAATGCGCCGTGACTTGGGTCGTGCGCGTCGGGAAAAGAAAAGGCCGAGCATTGCTACCGCCCAAGTCGCCGCTCCACCCCGTGAATACCCAGCCGGGTTCGGGCGTGACGGCGAGCTCCAGGCGTTGCCCCTCCATGAAGGTTCCGCTGACCGGCGCGTGAGTTGTGCCATTGCTGCGGCCGGTCACGGCGCCCTTGCCGACGACGTCCACAGTGACATCCGCGAGCTTTACCACCTCGACGCCGTGGAAAATGTCATCATCGGCGTCCAGATTCACCAGCATCAGGTCGGCGCCGTTCGGTCCGTGGTTGCCGCACAGCCAGTCCGTGACCTCGACGGTCTTCGTTTTCCACGTGTTGCTATCGGTCTTGGCCACCGTGAACGCCGTCTTGTGATTGTCGCCCACAGCATCGTATTGCAGCGCGAACTGCCCCGTGCCGCGGTCCAGATAGTCCACCGTCAGCTGAATCCGCTGCCCCGGCGACGCCAACAGCTTGTCGTGAACGTCGAAGTACAGCGTGTCCATGCCAGCCGCGTGGTCAAATCGCCGCGCAAAGCGGTCGTAGCGGTGCGACGCGCTCGTCAGCGGCCCGTTGATCCGCCAAAGACCCTTGCTCGTCGTGTCCGGCTGGAGCTGCGTGATGAAGCGTTCGTAGTTCCCAGGCACGATTTGCCAGCCGGCGTCGTTCAAGCCCTTTTGGCTGTCACGCTGGGCGACTTGGCCTTTGGTCGCGGAGTCCACGTCGTCCATCTGCGCGCCCTGCGCCGCGTACGCCTTGCAGATCGCGACATAGCGCTGCTTGCTGCCTTTGCTGACCGGTAGGTTTCCATATGCCGCCTGAGGAAATTTCGCGGAATCGGACGCGTCGAGGCCCTCGTGGAAGATGCAGAAGCCGCCGCCCGCGGTGTTCGGGGCCACTTGGCCCGACCACTTGTTGAAGAACTCAAAATCAGACGTCAGGCCGTCCGCATCGGTCCGTTCCAAACACGACTGGGTAACATCCCAAATGCTCAGACCTGCGTGCAGTTGCTCCACAGCTGCCCAATACATGTTCAGGCGGATATTGAGCTGGAAAAACGGTTTACTCCACGTCTGATCCATCTCGTTGCGCGAAAAAAACTGCATCGTCGGATCGAGCGCGCTCGCCTTGAACGCCTGTGCCACGGCCTGCGACTCGCTCAAATGATGCCCGCGGACTTGGCCACCGTACTTGGCGCCAAAGCCGCCCAGAACATGGCTGCGCACCCACTCCCACTCGACGGGATAGCCGGTTTTTTCAATGTCCTGAAACAACAGCGGGATGACGAGGCCCGGTCCCTCCTGAAAGGCCGCCCGATAGACTTCAAACGCCCAGAGGCGAAACCCCTGCCACTCCTGCGCGGAGATTTGGAGCGTCGCGGGAACCAGCAGGTTCGCGTCCTCGTACGGCGCCTCGTCGCCCGTTGCGCCAGTATCGCAGCGGACAAAAGCGATTCTGGCCTGCAACTTCGGAGGCAGCTCTTGGCGCAGGTGCTTGGCCAGCGCGTGCACCAGGGCACTGAAAGAGTCTTGGTAACGCGCGTCCAGATAGTACGCGTAGGTGAACGTGCCGTCCGTCGCTTGGGGCACTCCCGCGGCAAAGAGCCACGTGGGCATGCTGCTGCCCTTGGGGCCGCCGATGGGCGAAATCTGGATATTGAGTTGCTCATTCTGCGTGTCGGCAAACGCAAGTTGGGCATCCAAAGCGGTCCAGTCAAACGCATCCGGGGATGGATTCACGGCGGCCCAAACTGCTGAGTACTCCTGTCCGCGGGTAAACGGGTATTGAGCGACGGTTTGGTAGCCGCTCCGATCCCAGACGCCAAAAGATTCGCGGCTCAGCCCGACGTGGCCGGACGTCGTTGGTGTGGCGTCTCCGGACGCATCGACAGCGTCAGCCGGTGCATCTTGCGCATCGAACGCGCCAGCCGAGGCGTCGACGAGGTCGGCAACAGCGGCGGGTAATGCGGCTGATCCGCCAGTCGCGCTGGTGCCGCACGCGGTGCAACCGAGGACCAGAAGTGCAAACCCGGTGGCGACAAGTGGTTGAGTCAAACCCATGTGCAACTCCCGCTCGTGCCGAGCCTGGGCAAGGGCAAGCATAGAGTGGAACGGTCCGTCGGCCAACAAACACGGTGCCGCGCATCGATTCGGCCGCAAGCAGCCGCCGCCGTGTGGCAACCACTGCCGCCGCCACTTGGCGGTACGCACTCCGACCGACGTTCGAACTCCAACCTACCCGAACCGCGGCGTGCTACCGGGTGCGCACGCTCGCGGTCCAGTCCGAGAGGGCAACAGGCTTGACCCACAGCGCTTGGTGTTGGACAAAGGTCGGACTGTTTAGATTCTGCTGACTGAACCTTGCGACCAGATCCGGTTCGTCGCTGCCTGATGTGTCTCTTGTCGATGGTCGCGGCCTGTTCCTGCACACGGCGAGCGGCCTCCCACGCACGAAGCTGACGAAAGCGTGGCTGGAAAGGACGTGGATGACGGTGACGACGGTGCGGAAAGGGCGGGCGATGCAGACGCTGGCGGGGGCGTAGGTGCGCTCGACGCTGGGGAATTGAGTCCAGCCAGACGCTTGACGCCCAACGCTACAAGTCGGATGCTTTGGGCTCGTTGAGTCTCCTCCCCCGATCCATCAAGCCAACCCAGAGGAATCCATGTCTCTTCGCTTTGTCACGCGCCTCGTTCTCGTTTGTTCTCTCGCTTTCTCGTCTGTCGCGTTTGCGGGCGGTCCGACTGACCCCGGTGACCTGATTGACGCGCGCCGTAAAGCCAAGGACGACCCTTCGCAGCGCGCCAAAGTCACGGTGGACTTCGTGCTCGCGCTCGCACGTGAGGCCAAGGCGACGCTGAGCGACGACATGGCACCGGGCATGAAGGAGAAGATCAACCTGGCGGCAACGGACGTCATCGAATTGCGCAATCAAAAAGGCCAGAACGACCCGGAAGTACAGCGGCTGATCAAGATGGTCAACGACGCTGCGGCGGAAGTGAAGGCGGCGCTCGAGTACGTCAAGGAGAACAAGCTGGCGTCAGTCAAGATGCCAGCGGACGTCTACACAGGTGCCGACAAGGCCAAGATTCGCGCGGCAGTGCTGGCTTTGTGGGTGAGCGACTACCCGGCGGAAAAGGTTCTGGCTGTGCGCTTTCCGAACGCGAAGTGGGAACGCCGCAAGACGGTGGAAAAAGTGGGCACGGAGTGGAAGTCGTATGACGTGTCGTCCATGTCCGTCCGGGTGATCGTCGACAAGAGCGAAGAAGCAGTGACGATCCACGGCGTGATCGTGCAGATCAACCACCACAAGAGTGAGGATCTGGTAGTCGGTCGCAAGGGGACGTTTGCGCCCGAAGATATGGCGCGCAAGAACTTCAAGCCGTAGGTGCAGGTGCCGACGTGGCGCTTTCGCCCACGGGAGTTCGAGCGGGTGCGCGAAGATAAGACACGCAAGCCCCGTCAGCATCCCACGCTTCCAGAGCAGGGCGTTTTCCACACCAGCCCCGTACGTCAATCACAGACGCATCCAAGGCGCGCCACCTACAAAAGCGGCGGATACCCAAACACATCCCCCGTCACCAGCAGCGGCGCAAAATCCCGCTTGAACGTCTCCGGCACCTGCTCGGCCAACGCGTCGACCGTCCAGCCACCAGCACGGTGAATCGCGCGCTCCGGTCCGGGCACCGAGAACAGCGTAATCTCCGTTCCGCGCACCGCAAACGTCTGACCGTTCACGTCCTTGGCCGAATCCGCCACCAAGAACGCCACCAGCGGCGCGATCTGCTCGGGCGTCATCTGCTTCAACCGCTCAATCCGCGCCTGCTGCTTGGGGTCATCCGTCGCCGGAATCGTCGCGGTCATGCGCGTCCAGGCGAACGGCGCGACCGCGTTGGCGCGCACACCAAAGCGCTGCATGTCGATCGCGATCGACCGCGTCAGCGCCACGATGCCGAGCTTTGCCGCCGAATAGTTGGCTTGACCCAGATTGCCGATCAGCCCCGACGTTGACGTCATGTTCACGATGGCGCCGCTGCCCTGCGCACGGAATCGCTCGGCGGCGGCGCGGCAGACGCAGAATGTGCCTTTCAAGTGGACGTTGATGACCGAATCCCAGTCATTTTCGCTCATCTTGTGGAACATGCCGTCGCGCACGATGCCGGCGTTGTTGACGACGAAGTCGAGCCGGCCAAAGGTCGCCACGGCTTGTTCGACCATCGCAAACGCGCCGTTCCAGTCGGACACGGAGTCAAAGTTGGCCGCTGCCTGACCGCCTGCCGCGCGAATTTCAGCGACGACTTCGTCCGCCGGGCGATCGCCGCCGTCCTTGCCGTCAATCGTTGCACCGACGTCGTTGACGACAACCGCTGCGCCTTCTGCGGCCAGAAATCGCGCAAGCGCTGCGCCAATGCCGCGACCAGCACCTGTGACGATGCCGACTTTGCCTTCCAGTGCACCCATTTTTGCCCCCGTCAGAACGCGTTTTCACCCGTCAGCGCGCGACCCAGCACCAGCGTGTGCACTTCCTCGGTGCCCTCATACGTCAGCGTGCTTTCCAGGTTCATCGCGTGGCGGATGACGCCGTACTCAATCGTGATGCCGTTCGCGCCCATCAGCGCCCGCGACGACCGCGCGATGTCCAGCGCCATGCGGCAGTTGTTGCGCTTCATGAGGCTAATCTGGACGGCTGTGACCTTGCCTTTGTCCTTTAGCCGACCGTAGTGCACCGAAAGCAGCGACGCCTTGACGATCTGGTCCGCCATGTCCGCCAATTTCGCCTGAATCAGCTGCTTGGAGCCGATCGGCTTGCCGAACTGCTGACGCTCCAGCGCGTAGGTCCGCGAGCGCTCCAGACAGTCGCGCGCCGCGCCGATGACGCCAAAAGCCACGCCGAAGCGCGCGTTTTCCAAACAGCCCAGCGGCGACTTGATGCCTTTGGCCTTGGGCATGCGCGACGCTTCGGGCAAGCGCACGTCGTCCAGGGTCAGCGAGCCGGTGTAGGAGGCGCGCATCGACATTTTGTGAGGGATGTTGTGCGCGGCATAGCCCGGCGTGCCTTTTTCAACGATGAAGCCGAGCACCGAGCCGCCGTCGCCCTCGCGTGCCCAGACGATCGCGACGTCGGCGATTTGCGCGTTGGTGATCCACATTTTGGTGCCGTTGACGATCCAGTCGTCGCCGTCTTTCTTGCAACGCGTGGTCATGCTCGCGGGATCGGAGCCGGCGTTGGGTTCAGTCAAGCCAAAGCAGCCGATGACCTTGCCCGCGGCCATCTGTGGCAGCCAGCGGTTCTTCTGTTCTTCACTGCCGTAGGCCCAAATCGCGTACATCGCGAGGCTCGTCTGCACCGAGACAAACGAGCGCAAGCCCGAATCGCAGCGCTCGACCTCGTGACACGCCAAGCCGTAGGCGACGTTGCTGATGCCCGGGCAGCCGTAGCCGACCAAATTCGCGCCCAAAATGCCGAGCGACGCCATTTCCGGGATGAGCTCGCGCGGAAAGCGACCGGTTTCCCAGTCGTGGCCGATGGTCGGCATCGCGCGCTGGTCGACGAAGCGGCCGACCATGTCGCGCACGGTGCGCTCTTCTTCGGTCAAAAGTTCGTTCCAGCCAATCAGTTGGTCGATGTCCAAAAGGTCGTTTGCCATGATGCACCTGCAAGTGGGGAAGAGTCAGATCGTGTTACGCGGCAATCCGCGGGGCGAGGACGTCTGTGCGGCCCATGCGGACCAGTTGATCGCAGCGAACGGCACCGAGCAGCGCCGCGCCAATCGCGCCCGCCAGAATGCCCTCGTCGTGACTGCGCGCCAGCAGCGCTGCGGCTTTGCCGCCTTCCAGCGTCTCACGCAGCGCCATCACCAGACCGGCGTCATGCGCAAGTCCGCCCGTCAGCAGTACCACGTGCTCGGCGCCAATCGCGCGCAGGAGCCGCGCCAGACGACCGGCGATGGAGAGGTGAATGCCCTTCAGAATGTCCTGCGTGGAAATGCCGCGGCTCACCATGTTGATGACGTCGGTTTCCGCCAGCACCGCGCAGATCGACGAGACCTGTTCGGGCTTCTGCGCCTGACACGACAGCGTACCCACGTCCTCCAGCGGTACGCCGAGGTAGCGCGAGATGTTCTCCAGGAACTGCCCCGAACCTGACGCGCACTGGCTCGTCATGCGGTGGCCGAGCACTTTGCCGCGGTCGTCGATTTTGATCGCACGTGCATGCAGCGCGCCCACGTCCAGCACCGCGCGCGCTTCCGGATCGAGCACCAGCGCGCCGCGGGCGTGCGCTGTCATCGAGTAGAAGTGCCCCGTGCGCATCTCGACCATTTCGCCGTCGCCCGTGCTCGCCACGTAGTCAAACGACTTGGGGTCCACGCCCGCCTGCTGGCACGCCGCCGCGAACGTCGCTTCCACGACTTCCACGATGTTGCGCCGGCGAATGCGCTGCACCGCCGTGGCCAGCACTTCGGGCTTGTCGCCCGCTTCACTGCGGCAAATCGCGACTTTCACAGAACTCGATCCCGCATCAATGCCCGCGGTCAGGTGTTTCTTCTGGGTCGTCATCTTTTCCTCCCAATCGTGCTGTTCGTGGGCTTAAGCGCAGGAAGCGTCAAACATCGGCGCCGGACGCGAACGCGCCGCTGTCGCCACCGCCGGCATCAAGCTGGGATGCCCCGCGTTGAGGTCGTCCAGCGCGAACATCGCCGCGCCCAGCGCGCCCATGTAGATGGAATCCGGGTGAATGTTCAGCTGAATGTGCTCGCCGTAGTTTTCCACCACGAGCTCTTTCAGCAGTTTTGTCGCCATCGGGTTCTTGCAGACGCCACCCGTGAACGTGAATTCGTTCTCGATGCCGCCCGACCGCGCCAGGAGCGACATCGCCCGCAGCAGGATCGCGCGGTGCAGACCCGCCAGAATGTCCTCGCGCTCCTGACCCAGGGCCAAGCGCTCGCGCAGTTCTGCGCCCGCAAACACGGTGCACGTCGAATTCACGCGGATCATGCGCGTCGCTTTGAGCGCCAGCGGACCCAGCTCATGCAAGCCGAGGTTCAGCTCGTCGGCGATGTAGCCCAGATAGCGCCCGCAGCCTGCCGCGCAGCGGTCGTTCATCTGAAACGACGTGACCACGCCGTTTTCATCGACCTGAATCGCCTTGGTGTCCTGACCGCCGATGTCCAGCACCGACCGCGTCCCCGGAAACACGCGATGCGCGCCGCGACCGTGGCACAGAATCTCGGAACGCACGGCTTCTTTGGGAAACGGCAGCGTTTGCCGACCGTAGCCCGTGCCCGCCAGCGCCACTTCTTCCACCGGTTCCGCCGCCGCGTCGCGCGCCGCTTGGTCGAGCACCGCGCGCACTTCCGGCGAGACCTTGCGGGCTTCCGCCACACGCGCTACTGCCGTCGGCAAGAGCACTCCAAAATCACGGGCTTGCACGCGCGTCTCCACGTCCAGAATCGCGCGGTCAAAAAGCCCGACCAAGCGCTCAAACGGCACGTCGCTTTTGCCGCAGACGCGCTCGGCGCCTTGGACAAACGCTTGACCGGCCACGTCGCGGAAGAAGTCGGACTTGCGCTCGACGCCGCCCAGGAACAAGTCCGGCGCGGTGCGTTGCATGTCCGCCAAAAGCTCCGTCGTCGCCGCAGTCACGGAATCGCGCAGCGGTCCCGGCGACCAAATGGCGAGCAACGCTTGCACGCGTTCTTCCAGGTACGCGAGCTCGTCCAGGTACAATTCCAGACGAAACGCACTCAGCAGGTCGTTCTCCAGCGCGCGGGCTTCCACAGCCACTTCGCCCGCGTATCCGCCCAGCGCGCGATCCAGCAGCGAAAACCGTGTGTTGGTCAGCGCTTCATCGCGGGCAATCGCGCTTGCGACGGCGTAATTGCTGCGGCTGTTGGTGATGCCCTTGCCGACGATCTGGCCTTTTTCATCCAGCATCACGGCTTTTGTGGTTGTAGAACCCAGATCGATTC
This sequence comes from uncultured Myxococcales bacterium, assembly GCA_903896545.1. Lineage (GTDB taxonomy): Bacteria > Myxococcota_A > UBA9042 > UBA9042 > UBA9042 > CAIYBN01. Next base: position 48,151 of record CAITYF010000174.1, read on the forward strand.
CGACGACGCATTTCATGACGGCTCCTTTTGACTCAGGCGCTCACGCGCAAACGGCGGGCATCGATCATTTGGAAGTAGCTCTGCAGGCGGTTTTCAATGTTCGCCTTGGAGAAATAGCGCGGGTCGACGAGGTCCGACTCGATGAAGCCGCCCGGCACACCCGTGCGCTGCTCCAATTGGCGCAGCATCAGGAGCTGACCCGCGGAGAACGAGTTGCACGACTTCACGCTGTTGATGAGGAAGCCGTCCGCCTCGTATTCGCGGATGTAGCGCTCCAGGAGATCCACGCGCGACGGCAAGCCGAGGTTCGTGTAGCAGCCCAGGCAGTAGTCGGCCATCGTCTCCAGCGGTTGCGTCGAGTCGTGGCGGAAGCCCGTGTCGTACAGACCACCGACGCGCGTGTACGTGCTCGCGACGACGACCGCGCCTTCCTTGGCGAACATGCGCCAGAAATCGGGGAAGCTCGTCCAGTTCGGCGGACCTTCCACGACCAGCCGATAGCGCTGTTCGCCCATCAGACCGTCAGGCGTCTGCGGACCCTCATTGCGCAGAATCCGCGCTTCGCACTCCGACCGCAGCTCGCGGTAGTACTCCACCGCATCTTGCGAACCACGGAACGACGTGAAGATCGGCCCGATGTAGTACACGCCGCCAAAATAGCCGTCGATCGGTGACGGTTTGTGCTTGGCGCTCTCCCACACCTTCACCAGATCGTCCTCGGCTTGCCGCGACAGATCCAGGTGCATTTTCAGCTTGTCCATGTCCAGCTTCTTGCCCGACAGCTTCTCCAGCGCCGGAATGACCTCATCGCGCAGTTGGTTGACGACGTATTCGCGCATTTCCGGCGAGATCACGCCGTCGGGCTGATACGGCACGTGCAGCATCACGACGGGGCACTTGTACTCCTCACGCAACAGCTCGAACCACTTCAGGAACGTGAAGCAGCCGGTGTAAGACAAGAGCAGCAAATCGGGCTCAGGCAGCTTCGTGCCCGTCGGGCCAAAATTGCCGCTTTTCAGCATGCCGATGTCGCATTTGACATACGTGCACACGTCCTCGGAGTGGCCCGCTTTCTCGGCTTCCGCGATGTAACCCGCTGACTTCTGGCGCATGCCGGACTGCAGCGCGTTGATCTCCGGCAGAACCGGCAGCAGGTCCAGCGCTTGCAGCAGCTCCGTCAAGTTGCCCGGCACGAAGGTATAAACGACCTTTTGGCCGTTCTCCTTGGCATGCGCGAGCTTCTCGTAGTGATCGGCGATCATCTGCTTTTGCCGATCCTGACTCGAATCCTTGGCAGTCGCCGGACGGAGCGAGACGGGCGGACGGTTGCGAACGGGAATGGCTTCACTCATTGGACGGTCCCCCACAGTTTGACGGAATCGGAAAAGGCGCCGGCTTGCTCGCGGATCACTTGGAATTGCCCAGTGTTTTCAGCGAATTTGAACGACGTAAACGGAATGCCCGCGCGTTCCAGCGCCGCTTCCTGCATCGGCTGGTCCAAGAGCGCCGGATCGCAGAAAGACGCCGCCGCGAAGACCACGCCGTCCGCCTTGGTCGCCTTGACCTTGTCGATGAGCGCGCGGCCTTTCTCCGCCGTGCCGATGTAACGCGACGCCGTCGCCGCGCCGTCCGTGATGAACGCGTTGGCGAGCGCTTCCAGCGGATCGGCCGTGTCGGCGTCAATCGCGGCTTCGATGTAACGCAAGCCCAGCTGCAGATCGTCGTCGACGATGTCGCAGCCCGATTTCTCCAGCGTACGGATCAGATCCAGCGGCGGCTGTTCGCAGAACGAACCGACCATCACCACGCGGACGTTGTCAAAAGGCCGCGCCGGGCGCGCACGTACGGCATCGGCGAATTCTTCCAGCATCTGCGCGTGATCCAGGGACGGCATGAGGCCACCCGCGCGCAGCAGCACGTACATGTCCGAAGTGGGCAAGCGCCACGGCTCCCGGCGACGCAGGTCGTCCAGTACGTTGATGGCCAAACGGCGGCGGTTCTCGTTGCGAATCGCCTGACGCAGCGCTTCCGGGTCGTAGGCCTTGGCGCCGCGCTCGTGCAGCTCGCGGGCGATGCGCTTCAATTCCTGCGCGTAGAACTTGCCACCCAGATGCAGCGCGAAATTCTGCGGCAAGTCGAGGTAGCTCGACCAGCGATCCGGAAACAGCATCTTCCACATGCCGCCCAAGTTGCGAATCACGTCGCAGAGGGACGGAAACACCATGCCGTCCAGGCTCTTCAAGTGGCCGTTCAGACCCAATTCAATCGTGCTGCGCGGGATGTGGCAGATGTACGACTGGAAGTACGAGTCGCCGCGGATGATGTCGACCTGATCGCCGCCGCCAAAGATGCTGACCGGCAGGCAGCCGATGGCTTCAAAAAGCGGCCGCGGCACGTAGACGGGCATGTAGCCGATCGCCAGACCGCCGGGATTCGCTTCCTTCCAGCGCTGAACCGGACCCAAATGCAGGTCGTCCATCATGGCGCGCGCTTGCGTGAGAATCTGGCTCGCGCGGTCAGGTGGCGGCAGGCCACCCGTTGTTGTGGTCGTTTCACTCATTTCTGTCCCCCTCTTAGTCGTTCCCCGTTCGTCGATTCAGCAGCGACACTTGGCGTTGCGCAAAATCCGGCGGTAGTTGCGCGTGCGTCGGACTCGACGGGCAACGCGCGACCAGACCGCAGACTGCCAAGCTGTGGATGCTCCGTGCGACGTCCTCTGGCGTGCCGTGCAAAGCTGGCTCGTACCAAGCCCAGACCCAGTTGATCATGCCGAAGATGCTGTAGGTCGCCCGGTCCAGCGCAACTGCGTCGACCGGTCCGCGCGCCGTGTCCGGCGTGCCGCAGCCCTGCGCGAAGACAGCCGCGACCGCGTCACGGCCGATGCGAAAATACGCTTCCTTCAAACCGCGCACCTTGTGGCGATGCTCAGCAGGCAGCGCCGCGGCTTCGTGAATGAGCACGCGCATCACGTCGGCGTGGTCGATGAAGTAGCGCACCTGATTGAAAATAAACACGTACAGCCGCGCCGACGGATCAATCGCGTCCGTCAGTGAGCTCTCCGCCGCGTCAATCAACGTCGCAAAAGCGCGGGTTTGCAGCTCCGCCAACAATTCTTCCTTGCTGGCAAAGTAGTTGTACAGGCTCGACACGCCAAAGCCGGTCGCCTCAGCCAGGTCGCGCATCGACATGCCGTGAAAGCCGCGCTCGGCGATGAGCGTCGCGGCGGCTTGCAGGATGTCCGAGCGCTGCTGCTCGAGGCGAGCCTGGCGTGGCGTCATCCGTTCACCCACTTGGCCGGGCGGCGGGCGAGGAAGGCGTCAATGCCTTCATTGCCGTCGTGGCTGGGTAGGATTTCCCGCAGGTAGAGCGCTTCCGCTTCTGCCAGACCGCCGTCCAGCGCGGCAAAAAGTCCGGAGCCTTGGCGAATGGCTTTGGTCCCCTGACGCAGCGCAAACGCCGACAGCCCAGCCAAGTGTTTGCGATACCACGCGAGCACTTGGTCGAGAGGCGGCACTTCGCCGTCCAAAATCGTGAGCAGACCGTGTTGCTGCGCTTCCGCCGCGGGCAAGGACGCACCCGTCAAAAGCAGCCGTTCCGCCAACGCGCCGCCCAGACGCTGCGCACCCACGGCGGCGAGCACCGGCGGCAACACGCCCAGACGAATTTCCGGGCAGCCCAATTGCGCGTTTGGCGTCGCAAAGAGCAGGTGACATACCAGCACCACCTCAAACGCGCCGCCCAGGCACTGACCTTCGATCAGCGCCGCGACGGGCACGGGAAAGTGCCCCAGCTGACGAATCAGCGCGTGGAAGCCCGCGAGCATTCCCGGCGCTTGCGCCTTTTGGTGCTCTTCGACCGACGCGCCAAACGAGAAGTGCCCGCCCGTGCCGCGCAGCACCACGAGCTTCAGGTCCTTGTCGCCCACCGCCGCGGTCAGTTCCGCTGACAGCGCGGCCATCATCGCCGCGTCCAAGATGTTGGCCTTCGGCCGATTCAGCCGCAGATCCAGCACCGCGCCGTCCTCCAGCCGCGTCGCTACCACCAGGTTTTCCGCCGTCGTGGTCATGTTGCCTCAGCCCTGCGCCGCGCGGTCGGCCGCCATGTTCGCCCGTGCCGACGGCAGTAGAATTTCTTCCACCAGCTTGGCGTCAAAACGCGCGCCTTCCGCCAGCCGCTGCCGCAGCAGGACAAAATCGATCTCTCGCTCGTTGCGGTCGCCGTAGTGGAACGCCGGGAAGCCCGCCGCCGCCTCGGTGTTCTGGTTCAGCGCCAGCCAGGAGCGATTCGATTCGGAATTCGCGTACCAGTGCTCCAGCTTCTTCTTGCGCAGGCTTTCCAGCGTTTTGCGCGAGCAATCCGGGAACGTGTACATCAGCTTGGTCATGTACGTGTCCACCAGCGCGTCCAGCTGGCTCAGGTCGATCGTCGCCGTCGCTGCCAGCGCCTTGGCTTCCGCTGCCGCAGCGCCCGTCTTGCTCTCACCCAGCACCGGGCGACCAAACGCGTCCAGCTCGCGATCCGTCACGACCAGCGGGTTCGCGATGAAGGTGCCGTCGGGCAGCTTGTGCACCGGCACGATGTCGTTGAGCAGACCCAAACGCAGCGCCTTGTGCGCCGACATCGGCTCGCACAGCACGAGCGATTCCGCGGCCTTGGAATAGCCGACGTAGAGATGCAGGAAGTCCGTCGAGCCGCCATCGGGCGCCGAACCGTGCACGGGTCCCGCCTGACCAAAGCGCGCGTGGTCGCCAGAAATCGAGAAGTCGCACGCCATGCCGATCTCCTGACCGCCGCCGATCCGCATGCCGTTGACGCGGCAGATGACGGGCTTGTCGCAAATCAGGATGTTGGTCACCATGTCGTTGAAAAGACGCATGTACTGCGCGTATTCCAAAGGCCGGTTGCTGTAGTAGCTGGCGTATTCTGCCGTGTTGCCGCCCGTGCAGAACGAGCGCGTACCCACCGCTGTGAACACCACCGCCACCGCGCGCCGATCCGCGCTCGCGCGACGAAACGCCAGGATGACCTCCTTCACCGCTTCGGTCGTGTACGAGTTCAGCTGCTTTTCATTGTTTAGCGAGATCCACACCTGGTGCAGACCGTTCACCGGCTGGCCATCGCGGCCTTTCACCGGCTTCTCTTCGTAGCCAATGTGCTGGAACGTCAGGCCGCTAACGAGTTCGTGATTGATGAGCGTTGTCATTGTCGTTTCTCCCGGTTAAGCGCGCGGATCGAGGATCATCCGCTTTTCAAGTTTGTGCGCCGCCATGTCGGTCAGCGCTTGGTTCAGTTGCGACATCGGCGCGAGTTCACAGAACGGCGCGAGTTGGATCTTGCCGGCCCAAATCAGGTTCAAGACGTCTGGATACGCCGCGGGCGGGCAGCCCCACGTGCCGTGGATCGTCGCGTCAAACGCCATGAGGTTGGAGAAGCGCAGCTCCACGGGCTTGGCCGAGAAGCCGACTTGCACCATCGTCGCGGCGCGCGCGAGGACCGTGAACGCGAGTGTTTGCCCGTCCGGCGTACCGCTGCACTCGAAGATGCGCCAGTTGAGCGAAGGAATGCCCCAACCGTTGAACGCGCCGTGGACTTCCTTGCGGACGTCGCGCGGGTTCTTGCCGCGTACGTTGATCGTCACGTCTGCGCCGACGTCGGCGACTTGCGCCAGCTTGTCGTCGCGCACGTCGCAGCAGATGACTTGCGCGCCCAAGGCTTTGGCGATTTGCGTCACAAATGCGCCCACGCCGCCCGCGCCGATCACCACGACGGCGTCGCCCGCTTGCACGTTCGCGCGCAGGATCGCTTGCCATGCTGTTGAAACGGCGTCTGCGACCACGGAAAGCAGGCGAAGATCCAGATCCTTCGGCGCGCCATCCAACCGCACCAACGGCGCAGCGGGCACGACCATGTGGGTCGCAAAGCCGCCGTGAATGTCGTTGCCCGGCATTTTCTGCGCTGTGCACGCGTTGCCGCGGCCGTTCTTGCAGAGCACGCACTTGCCGCACGGCAGCACCGCCGGCACGATGACCGGCTTGCCGATCAGCGTCGCGTCGCTCGCCTCGCGGACGATGCCAACGGCCTCGTGGCCCAAAACCAGCGGCAGCGCGTGGTTCGGCCGCACGGACCCGTCCGCGTACCCGAGGTCGGTGTGACACAAGCCGCAGGCGAGCACTTCAACGAGCGCGTCGTCCGCCGTCAGATCCGGCAGCGTCAGTGCACGATGCACCAACGGCTGGCCGGCCTGTTCCAAGTACCAAGCAGAAGCTTCGGTAGCCATGGCCCTCTCCCCCTGAATTTTCCCCGCTGGCAAGATTGGCGAACGAACGTTCGTTCGTCAACGGGCGGTTTGTCACGCGCTTGTCATGCGAACCACACGATTTCTTGCTTGACGGCCGCCTCGCATGCCCGCACGGTAGGGCTGCGCACCGTCATGGCGCGCGGAGATGGCATGCACGCAGAGCACCTTTGGTCACCCAGTCAGGCGATGGGCAAAAACGTTCACGTCTGGACGTACGGACACGCTGGACGGCCGATTATCGCCTTGCCGACGTCGGGCGGTTACGCCCATGAGTGGCAGCAACACGGGGTCATTGACGCGCTTTCTGACCTGATCAACCAGGGGCGAATTCGCGTGTGGCAACCCGAAACCAACGTGTCGGAGACCTGGAATCGCCGTGACGCGCCGCTGGCTTGGCGCATGCACCGGCATCAGGCTTACGAGCAATTTCTGACCGAGGAGCTGGTGCCGCACATCCGTCACGTGACGGGCCGTTCGGACGTTATCGTGCTTGGACCGAGTGTTGGCGCGATGTACGCGGTGAACTTCGCGCTGAAGTTCCCGCAACTCTTTCCCGAAGCCATTGGGCTTTCCGGTCGCTACGAGGCGCGGACGTTCACGTATGGGCAGGACAACACCGATGTCTACTACAGCAACCCGCTGAGCTATGTCTGGAACCTGCACGGCGAGTCGTTGCAGCGTGTGCGCCATCAAACACACGTGACGCTGGTGTGTGGGCAAGGCGCGCACGAGAAGAATTGCTTGAAGGAAACCATGCACTTGGCCCAAGGGCTGCAGCAGAAGCACGTCCCGCTGATGCTTGACGTGTGGGGCCACGATGTGGCGCACGAGTGGGTGTGGTGGCGTCGGCAAATTCGCCATCATTTGAGTCAGCGCGCGTAGTTCGAGTCGCAGCTGTCATGCGATTGTCATAGAACTGTGCGACCCGTAGCGGCTTTTTTGTCAACCGGTATGCTCTCCGCGTGCGGTCTTGTGCCGCCCGGGGGAGATTGCGATGGTCCGTTTCAGTGCACTGCTGGGTCTTTTTGCCGCGTTGGGCTGCACGAGCACGCCTGCAACGACCGCGTTCACCGTCGATCCCAACGCGTGCATCGGCACGGAGGGCAGCGGTGTCACGGACCAGGACCCGCACTTCATATACGACTGCCAAGGTCGCGCGCTCATTTTGCGCGGCGCCAACGCCGGCAGTTCGGCGAAGGTCCTCCCGCACGAGCCCAGCATCACGGAAGCCGACATCGCCCGCTTCGGTCCAGATTGGGGCATGAATTTCGCGCGCTTCCTGATCTTCTGGGACGGCATTGAACCGCAAAAAGGCGTGATCGACGAGGCGTATCTCGACCGCGTCGGCAAGTGGCTGGATCTCTTCGCCAAGCACAACGTCTACGTGCTCCTCGACATGCATCAGGACGTCTACGCGACAAAATTCTGCTGCGACGGCGCGCCGGACTGGGCGGTCTGGGACGATGGCAAGCCTTCGAAACCGCAGCCAATTTGGTCGATGACTTACCTGCAGCCGGGCGTGCAAGCCGCGTTTGACCACTTCTGGAACTACGCGGACACCGACAAGGAATTGCAGGACCACTACGGCCTCGCGTGGGAGGCGGTCGTCAAGCGTTTCCACAATCATCCCGCGGTGATCGGCTATGACTTGATGAACGAGCCCAATCCCGGCTCGATGGTCGACATCACGGAATTGCTGGGCGTTCCGGCCGATGACAGCCAGTCGCCGGCGTTTGACGCGCAGAAATTTGGGCCGTTCTATCAGCGCCTCATCAACCGCCTGCGGCCGATCGATCCCGACAAATGGTTCTTCTTCGAGCCCCGCTTTGGCGCACCAGGCGCGGGTCTGCCGCAGTTCCTGCCGAAGCTTGTCGATCCTCGGCCAACAGGACCGCGCATCACGTACTCGCCGCACTTGTACTCGGTGTCTTTTGAAGCGAACGAGACGTTTGATGAGAAAAGCGATCACACCGTCGCCGAGTGGCAAAAATACCGCGCGATTGACCAACAGACGCAGAATTCCTCGCTTGTTCTGGGCGAATGGGGCTTTGACTACAAGTGGCCCGGCGCAGCGACCCACATGACGCAGATCCTGACGATGGCCGATCAGATGATGGCTGGCTGGGCGTACTGGAGCTACGACCCGGGCGGCTGGAGCTTTGTGAACGCCGACGCGACGCATTCCGAGGCTGCCAATGCGAATCAGTTGGTGCGCGCCTATCCGCGGCGCATCGCAGGCACACCGAAGAACTTTCTGTATGACCCGGAGAAAAAGACGCTGCATCTGGAATTCGTGCCGGATCCGCGCGTGACGGCGCCGACGGAGGTGTACATTCCGGCCAAGCGGCACTTTGCGAATGGCTACGTGCTGACGGTGAATCGCCCGGCGGCGGAGTGGAAGTCGGAATGGGACCCGAAGCTGGAACTGCTGACGCTGACGCTCCTGACGCCGGCGACGACGTTGGTGGTGGTGGACGTGGCACCAAAGACGAACTAGTACCCGCGCTCCGAAGTTCGCCCCGCATCCCAAGCTTTCGTCGCGCGGGCACTAGGCTTTTGGCCAAAGATGGGGCGCGCCGCCCCAAACCCCGCGCCAGCACGCAGCCGCGTGCTTCCAGTACGGCGCAACAACCAGTTTTTGATGCGGTGCGAACTTGAGAAGCGCCGTAC
>CAITYF010000175.1 GCA_903896545.1 uncultured Myxococcales bacterium
AGTCTGAAGATCCCGCACAACTCGCGAATGCCCATTCTGGTCAACAACTTGACCTCCACCCGTTCGCGTGATCTAACGCGGTGAACGGGAGGTGCGATGATGGAGTCGTGGGGATTGAAGAGTGCTGGGAGCGCGAACGCGCCATCGGTGTTTGGGGAATTTTGCAAGGCGCAGTTTGGCGACGTGCGGCTAACCAAGCGAGCGATTCGCTTTGCGGAGTCGGCGCTTCGGCGGCCGGAATCGTCGATCCCGCGGATGGCCGGTGGGACTGATGGCGCCGAAGGTCTGTACCGGTTTCTCGCGAACGAGCGGGTGACGCCGGAGCGGATCATCGGTCCGCACTTTGCTGAGTCGGCCGAGCGGGCGCGGGCGGCGGGCGCGGTGCTGCTTGTGCACGACACGACGACGTTTTCCTACGGCGAGGAGACAAAGCGGACGGGGCTCGGACCGATTTGCCGGGGTGCTCTCGGCTTTTTGGATCATGTGACGCTGGCGGTCGCAGAGCAGAGCGGCCGCGCACTGGGTATTCTCGCGCATCGGCCCTATGTGCGGCCTGCCGCCGACGAATCGAGACAAGCACAGACAGCGCAGGAAAAGGTCAACAAGGTCGGCCGCAAGAGCCAGCTGGATGCTGACAACGAATCGCTGCGCTGGCAGGAACAAGCGCTTGCGGCGGGGCGCGAACTGGGCGACATCGCGCGCGTCCACGTGTGTGACCGCGAGGCAGACGACTACAAGTTTCTCGGTGCGTTACACGATGCTGGTGAGCACTTTGTAGTCCGGGTCGCACAGGATCGGGCGACCAGCGAGGGTGTGCGGCTCTTTACCAAGATGGACGGGATGGTGGCGCAGATGTGCCGCGAAGTCCGCATCAGCGCACAAGGCAAACAGCCTGGTCCCCGACAGCAGGCACGGCATCCTCAGCGCGAATCGCGCATGGCGAAGCTGCAGATGAGCTCCGGCTCATTCCAGCTCGTCAGACCGGGCCGCTCTCCCTGTACCGCACCGAAATCGCTCGCTCTGAACTTCGTGCTCGTGGAAGAGACCGAGGCGCCAGAAGGCTGCACGCCGGTGCAATGGCGGCTGACGACGACGCTGCCGGTCAGTACGGCGGAGGAGATCGCGCGCGTGGTCGACATCTACCGCAAGCGCTGGACAATTGAGGAGTTTTTCAAGGCGCTCAAGACTGGCTGCGGCTTCAATCAGCATCAAATCGAGAGCTATGAGGGGCTCGTGAAGCTGCTCGCACTGCTGCTGCCGGTGGCCTGGAAACTGCTGGAAATGCGCACGCAGGTGCGTGAAACGCCGGACGCGCCGGCGACAGTAGTCCTGACAAAACGCCAAGTAGCCGTGCTGGTCGCACTGCACAACCGGGCACATCCAAAGGCGCCACTGCCGCCAAAGCCGAGCGTTAAACAAGCGATCTACGCTATCGCAGGGCTCGCGGGGCACTTCAAGCAGAACGGTGACCCTGGCTGGCAGACGCTTGGAGAGGGGCTCAGGCGCTTGCTTCAAGCTGAGGAAGATGCGGTGGCACTGAGGGATGCGGTACGGAACTGATCGACAAAGCACGACGGAGGGAACGGCAGAAGACTTTCAAACGACGTCATCGGGCGGCACGCGCAGGCAGCGCGGTGGCCGTGGCATGGCGTGTGACGGAGCAAGTCCGCCTGAAGGTGGGAAGTGTGAGACTTGATGAGTTCCGGGGAACGGTATAGACGGGGCTGAGCCGCTGAGAAGTGATCGATGATCAGACTGAAGTCCGCGGCTGCGGTTCAAGATGTCCCTAGCGGGACTGGCGTCCTGAAGGAACGGACAATTGGGCGGTGCTCGCAAGAACGGTGAGCGCGGCCGATGATGAAAGATGGGATGGTGCAATGGCGCAACCTTGGGTAGTTGTGGATAAATGGCCGACCCCGGAAGGGGATTTGGAACTGCGGCAGCGCGGTCCCAAGGACTACCTGATTCTCGTCGGCGGGCGCGTGCTCATGAGTTCGACAGCGTTCCGCTCGGAGCTGGCCGTCGCTGATCTGGCGTGTCAGGCGCTCGTCGGCAGGGTCAACCCGCGCGTGCTGATCGGCGGCTTGGGCATGGGCTACACGCTGCGCGCGGCGTTGGACGCGTTGCCGGCTGGCGCGCAGGTGACCGTCGCTGAGCTCAATCCCCGCGTTGTACAGTGGTGCGAAGGGCCGATCGCGCACCTGACCGACGATGCGCTGCACGACCCGCGCACGCGGCTGCATGTGGGCGATGTGGCACAGTTGATCGGCCAGACAAAAGGGGCGTGGGACGCGATCATTTTGGATCTCTACGAGGGGCCGCACGAGGCATCGCAACGGCCGGACGACCCGTTTTGGAGCAAACCGGCACTCATCCGCACACGAGCCGCGCTTGCGCCGGGTGGGATTTTTACCGTGTGGGCCGAGGACTTTGACCCGCCTTTTGTGAAGCGCCTGCAAGCCCACGGGTTCGCGGTGGAGGTGCACCATCCGGGCAAGGGCGGAAGGCGGCACACGGTTTACGTAGCGAACCCGTCCGCGGCCAAGTAGCATTGCACTCAGGAGGCGACGATGGAACCGCAGCATAGCGCGCATAGCGAACTGGCCCCGCACACGGTGTACGGTCCGGTCCCGTCCCGGCGGTACGGCGTGACTTTGGGCATCAACCTGCTGCCCGTGGGCGACAAGCACTGCACGTTTCGCTGTACGTACTGCCAACTGGGCGCGGAAAAGAAGCACGCTGCAGTCAAGCCTTTTCCAAGTCTCGCCACGCTCGAAAGCGAAGTGACTGCGGCGCTCGTCGACCGCCCGCCCATTGACGCGTTAGTGGTTTCTGGCAACGGCGAGCCCACGCTCTACCCACAACTGGACGAAGCATTTGCGCTGCTTGCGCGTCTGCGCGACACGTATCTGCCGGGGCGTGCGATTGTGGTTTTGACCGCGGGGACGGAACTGCACCGGCCGGACGTTCGTGCCGCATTGGCGCGGGTGGATGAGGTCGCGTTCAAGCTGGACGCAGGTACGCAGGCAGTCTTTGAGAAGCTGGACATGCCGTGGCAGGCGTTGTCGCTGGACGCGCTGACCGAGGCCGCGGCGCAGCTGCGGGGCGTGGCCGTGCAGACGATTCTGGTCCGTGGGCGGGTCGACAACACAACCGAAGCGGAAGTGACGGCGTGGCTTGCCCGCATTCGCGCGATTGGTCCCAAGCGCGTGGACCTGTACACGCTGGACCGCAAGCCGATCGACCATGCGCTGGAGATGGTGCCCCAAATTGTCGCGCGTGCGATCGCCGCTCAGGTCGAGGCGCTGGGGATCCCGTGCCGGGTTTTTGCCGGGCTCTGAGCGCGTCAAAAGAAATTTCAGACTGGACCGCGGCAAAACTCGTTAGCGCACGAATACCAATCCGAGGGTCGGGCTGGGCCCTTCTTCGTGGATGAGCCGCGCGTACGGGCGGGGAGGCTGCGGAGCCACAACCTTGCTTTGGGAACGGTGCCGCCGCAGGGCGGTGCCGGCTCGGAGGGGCGGGCGCGGCGGCAACGCTGCGGGACCGCGGGTTCCAGCGGCGCGAAACGCGCGGCTGGTGCCCAGGGTGGTGGTGTGTCTGGCGAAAGCCGGGCACACGGTGGGGGAGGCTTTTGCTGTGCCGTCTGGAGGCCCAGCGCGAAGGCAGGGATGCGTCTAGCCCTCGGCGCCGATACCCTTCAATTTGAAATCCAACAACTTAGGGAGTGTCTCGCTGGTGTATCCAAGCGTGAGCGCGATCATGCTCCGCGCGCCATCTGGTGCGAAGCCGCCAACATTCACGATGGCGTTCACCAAGTCGTCCGTCGGCAGCTTCCCTTCAATGATCAACTCGCGCGTGTCTTTGCCCGCGCCGTCGCCAAAGGTCACCGTCGCCATTTGCAACGTGATGGTTCCCACCGAGCCCAGCGCGACGTCAAAGTTTCCGGGTCCATAGACGAGCCCCTTCCGCGCGACGCGCTGCAGCCCGCCTTCCGCCGTCTTTGGCGTTTTGCCGTCGATTCGTCCCAGCGCGAAAAAGTCTCCCGTCTTGTCCTTGCCAATGCCAACGACGAATCCGGGCAGGAATGAACCGACGATCTCACCGCCCTTCGGCAGTTCCACCTGCAGACTACCTTTGGCAAACACAATGCGGCGTTCAGCGACGGCGACCTTGTCCGAATGGTTCACCGCGCCGGTCTTCTGCAGCGCCGAAAGCTTCCAGTCGTAGAACCCTTGCGCGGCATATGCGTGTACGGTGACGGTCGTTTCGACCTTGCCGTCGCCCCAGTCGAGAGAAAGCGAAGTGGTATCGATCAACAGCTTCGGCGCAAAACTTTCCCCCAGGATCAGCACGCGTTCGGGCACATCCAGCACCGGCAATCCGGCGCCAAAGAGCGCGGCAAGCTGCCCATCGGGCCGCGTCCAGTAGAACAGCCGGTGCACGCGCGACAGGTAGCGATACGGGTAGATCGTGTCGTTCAGGACGGCTCCCGGCGTTCCGGGTTCATCCCCGGCAATCGTCAGCTCCGGCGGATAGCGGTAATCGGCCTCGCGCGCAGTCACCACCTTGCGCGCTTCTTCCGTCACGGCCTTGGCCTTTTCCACGCCCACCGCCGCTGCCTGGATCGCCGACGCGTCGCCCTTTTTGACGGCCGCCCGCAGGTCTACAAGCGTCCGGTAGACCGCCGAGGCGTGCTTGGCACGAAGCCCAAACATCGCCAAACCGTCGCGCACTTCGCGAATCCACGACGCGTGCTTTGCGTCCTGCTTCGCCACGATGGCGTCCACACGCGCCGCCCAATCCGCGTACTTCTTGGCCATGACGTCGAGCTTGTCCAGGCTCTTGCTCGTCAGATCGGCGACCTGTGCATCGGTGTAGCCGAGCACGTCCGTGAGCGGCGGCGGCATCGGATGAAACACGATACCCGCCTGAAAAGCCGTTTCCGTCGGATCGTCGGTGCCGACAAGGAAGCGCACCAGCTCCGGGTCGCGCAGGTCCACCACTTGTACGGCATTGACTTCCTTCAGCACGTCGGCGACGTCGTTGCCACCGAGGAACTGGTCAAACGCGTCGCGAATGCAGGCATCCGCGCTCGGGTTGCCGTTCCACGTCATCTTCGCGGTGCAGTAGTCGATTAGCCAGTAGCCCCATTCCTGCCCGCTGGAAAACACGTGGTGTGAAATCAGACCGGTCTTCGCCTTGGGCGCGTTGTTGATAAACGGCGCCAACAGCTTGAAGTCCGCCTCGCGCGCGTCCAGCGACACAGGCGCCAGGTACAGCGGCACGGGTAGGTCGAACGTCAGCCACCAGGACGACTCCGGGTAGTATTCGATGCGCCGTTTGTCCTTCTGCGCCAGAATGTATTCCCGCAACGGCGCGTAGTCCGGATTGCCGTAGACACCGCACGCCGACCGGGTCAGGTCGTAGAACATGAGCATGTGTACAGACACTTCCAACTCCGGCGGGGCAAGTCCCGACAAGTCGTAGTACCGGACGTTGTACGGCGGCGTCGGCTCCATGTGCGTGCCGTGGTTGATCGTGGAGACCTGAATTCCCGGATACTTCTGGGTGACGTAGTTCGTAATGAACGTCATCTCGTCCAAAGCCAGCTTCGGATCGTCCTTGGCGAATTCGTTCGAGCCGTAAGAAAACCCGATCGACTTCACGTCTGGCAAGCCCTCGATGTGCTTCATGCGTTCGTCGATCGCCGTGGCAAGTTGGTCGTTGATCGGCGTCGGGCTGCTGAGGTCGATCAACGGGTGCGCGCCCTGCTGGGTGTTGTCGAGCGAGAACCACGCACCGCGCGGAAAGCCACGGTCGTACGGATAATTGCCGAGCAAGGCGCCGTCCCAACCGTCCACGTCAGTCTGGCGCATCTTCACATTCCAGCCGACCCAGCGGCGGTGAATACCAGCCATGTCGAGTCCCGTCGCCGTTGCGTCCAGCGGCGCCGACAGGTCAATCGGGTGCGTGCGGTGAGCGTGGATGGACCGGGCGGGCCAAACGGGCTTCTCGCGATACGTCCACGCGGTCGCGCCGAACACGAGTTTGTCGGGGTAGAGCGTTTGTTCTGGATGCAAATAGCGGATGCCGAGGTGCTCAAGCCAGGCGTAAATTGCCCACTGGGCCGCGAAAATACCGCCACCGCGCAGCGCAACCTGTCGTCCGGTTGTCCCACACAGCGTCTCCTTCACCTCGATTTCCTGTTCGGCGAGGTCGGTTTGGCCGTCAAATCCTTCGACCAGCAGGTCCAGCCGACCGTCCGCGCAGGCCGGCGCGGGCAAGGTCGCCCGGGCAACCGGGGTAACACCAATCTGTTGCAAATCAATGACCAAATCGTCCATCGCCGGACTTAGCCCCTTCGCGAGCGCAACTGGCGTATAGACGGTGACCGTCAGCGCGGGCGGCACATCAGACGCCGCCATATCTGCTTCTGTCACGACGTCGTCGTCTGAGGTTGCAGCGGTCTTCTGGCCACAAGCGGCGAAAAGCACAATCAACGCCAAGGATAGCCACGGACGGCGCACGGACATCGGGAAACCTCGTTCGAATCGGCGCAAACTGGCGCCGACTCGCCTAGCTTGCAACCGTCGGAGGGCGGACGCAAATCCCCGTGTCATGGCCTTGCCACCCGCGTTCACTTGGCCTGCGTTGCAACCATCATGTTCAAAATCTTTGCATTCCACTTGGAGTTTTCTGCGGGAATATGCTACTAGATTATGGTTTGGGTCGGAGCGTTTACTACCCGCTCCCGCCCGACGCCCGCTGAGGCCGTTTTCCGCAACAGGCCTTGGTTGGGTCCCCGAAACATTGATGAGGTTTCCGTGCGTCGCTCTTTGCTTAGAAATTTCGCCTGTCTGAACTCGCCCCTGGCCGGCCGCCGCGCCGAGGACGTGCTGCGTCGACCCAATCGGGCGCAATCGCTGTCCGTAATTCTTCTGGCCGCCCTCGCGCTCACGGCCTGCGCGGGCACCAAGACGACCACGCCGGGTGAAGAGGCGGACGTCCTGCTGGACAGTCTGGGTGACGTCGGCTCCTTGCCCGACGGCTTGGCAGACACGATTGGGCTGGATGGCGCCGGTCTGGACACGGTCAGCAAGGACGCCGGAACGGACGCGATTCCGCCGCCCGATGCCGATGCCGACGACGATGCTTTGGCCGACGGGACTGATCTGGATGGTGTGGATCTGGACGCCACCGATGCGGACGCGACTGATCTGGAAACTGCCGACGCAACCGATTCGGAAACTGCCGATGGAAGTGATGCCGATGCGGTTGCGACGCCGCTGGGTTGCCTGACCGTCACGGTGAAGTCCACGGCCGGGGATGCCGTCAACGGCGCGACCGTGACCTTGAACGGTTTACCGGCGGAGCTCACGGCGACCGGGATGACGGGCGCGGACGGCACGGCGTGCTTCGCAGTGCCTGTGAAGACGGAAGTCGGCATCGTCGCCGAGGCGCCTGGCTTGGGTCAGGATGGCGGCGTTGTGCTCTATACGTTGACGTCTGCGGTCGCAACCTGTGGCACGGCGGACGTTTGCCAAGCGCAGTCCGTGGTCCTCAAGCCGTTCACGGGAAATTGCACCAACAACGCCGAGTGCGCTGACAACAACCCGTGCACCGCTGACGTCTGCGATCCAACGGTCGGCTGCACGAATGAGAAGCTGCCCAACGGCTTCGAGTGCACGGACGGCGATGCGTGCACGGTGGGCGACGCGTGCGAAGTCGGCGTCTGCACGTCGGGCAAGCCCGCGAACTGTGACGACTCCGATGCGTGCACCAACGACTCGTGCGACGCGAGTGGTTCATGCGTGCACGACTCCACGCCTGGCGCGAGCTGCGACGACGGTTTGGCCTGCACCGAGAACGACGTCTGTGGCGCACAAGGATGTGCCGGAACGAGCAAGTGCGCCGATGACAATGTGTGTACGGACGACAGTTGCACCGTTGACGGCTGCAGTAACTTGCCCAACACCGCGACCTGCACCGACAACAACGCGTGCACGTCGGAGGACGTGTGCTCCGGTGGCGGTTGCGTCGGCACGTACGCGTGCGACGACAACAATCCCTGCACCGACGACGCGTGCGACCCGACGAACGGCTGCAGCAACGCGCCCAACCTCGCGCCCTGTGACGACGGCATGCCCTGCACGACGGGCGAAGCCTGCGCGGCCGGCGTCTGCGGCGCTGGCCTGAACGCCTGCGAGGACAACAACCCCTGCACGACCGACGGATGCGATGCGGCGGGCGCGTGTGTCAACACGTTGACGCTGAACGCACCGTGCGATGACGGCGACAAGTGCACGTCGGGTGACCTGTGCGGCAGCGCGGGCTGCAGCGCCGGGGAAGCCACGAACTGCAGCGACGGCAACGCCTGCACTGCGGACAACTGCGATTCCAAGACGGGCTGCGCCAACCCGGCGCTCGTCTCCACGTCCTGTGACGACGGCAACCCGTGTTCGAGCGGCGACGCGTGCGTCGATGGTTCGTGCACGGCCGGTAGCCCGACGGTGTGCAGCAGCGATAATCCGTGCTTGACCGCGTTCTGCGAGGTCGGCGCTGGCGGTTGCACGACCAAAGCCGCCGGTGGAACTTCTTGCGACGACAAGAACGCATGCACCAGCGCGGACAGCTGTGACACCGCGGGGGCCTGCAGCGTGAGCCAGTCGACGGTCTGCTCGGACGGCAAGTCCTGCACCGCCGACTCGTGCGACCCGACGACTGGTTGCGTGTTCACGCCGACACCTGGCGCCGCGTGCAATGGCAGTGACCTGTGCGGCGCGGACGGCGACTGCCACCCCGCGAGCTGCGGCGACAAAGCCAAAGACGGCGACGAGAGCGACGTGGACTGTGGCGGCAGTTGCAGCGAGTGCGACACGGGCTTGACCTGCAATCTGGGCAAAGACTGCGTAAGCGGCGTCTGTTCGGGCGGCATCTGCGCGGCACCGGCCTGCAACGACGGCGTCAAGAACGGCGTGGAAACCGGCGTCGACTGCGGCACGGCGCCTTGCGCCCTTTGCACTGCGGGCGGCGGCTGCGACACGGGCGCGAACTGCGACAAGGGCTTCTGCATCGCAAACGTCTGCACCGATCCTACCTGCATCGACAAGTCCAAGAACGGCAATGAGACAGACGTGGACTGCGGCGGTTCGTGCACCGGTTGCACGACGGGTCAAGGCTGTGGTCTCCCGGCCGATTGCACCAGCAGCGTTTGCACCACCAGCAGCTGTCAGGCGCCGAGCTGCGCCGACGATGTGAAGAACGGCGATGAAACCGACGTGGACTGTGGCGGATCCTGCGGCGCTTGCAGCGACTCGTTGACTTGCCTCGTTCCGGGAGATTGCGCGTCCAACGTCTGCACCAACAAGAAGTGCCAGGTGCCGGGCTGCACGGATCAGGTGAAAAACGGTTTGGAAACCGGGACGGACTGCGGCGGCGCCTGCACGAAGTGCGCGGATGGCATCGGCTGCAAGACGCCGGACGATTGCGTGAGCGGCGTTTGCGACGGATCGGGCTTGTGCGCGGTGCCAGCCTGCAACGACAACGTGAAGAATGGCGCGGAAACAGGCGTCGACTGCGGCGGCGTCTGCGCGCAGAAGTGCAGCACAGGCAACGCATGCATTGTCGCTGGCGACTGCACGAGCGGCGTTTGCACCGGCGCCGTTTGTCAGGCGCCGACCTGCGACGACAACGTCGGCAATGGCACGGAAACGGGCAAAGACTGTGGCGGCTCCTGCCCGAAGTGCGGCACGGGGCCAGGCTGCAACGGCGCGTCGGATTGCCAGTCCGAAGTGTGCGACGCGAGCGCGCACCTCTGCCTCGCTCCGACTTGCACCGACAAAGTGAAGAACGGCGATGAAAGCGGCCTTGACTGCGGTGGGTCCTGCCCGACCTGTGCCGACGGCCAAAACTGCCTGCTCATCAGCGACTGCACGTCCGGCGTGTGCACCGGCGGCGTCTGTCAGGTTCCGACCTGCACCGACAACGTCAAGAACGGCAGCGAGTCAGCCAAGGATTGCGGCGGCTCTTGCTCGCCCTGCGCCGACGGCGCGACGTGCCAGACCAAGGACGACTGCGTCAGCGGTGTGTGCACCGGTGGCGTCTGCCAAGTGCCGACATGCACCGACCAGGTCAAGAACGGCAACGAAACGGACGTCGACTGCGGCGCGAACTGCCCGGTTTGCAGCGCTGGCAAGACGTGCAACCTCGCGTCCGAGTGCGACGCCGGCGTGTGCGTCAACCACGTCTGTCAGGCGCCGAGTTGCAACGACGGCGTGAAGAACGGTCTGGAAGACACCATTGACTGCGCCGACGAGAACGTCTGCTCGCAGGATTTGTGTGCTGTCGAAACGGGTTGCGCGCATCCCGCGGTTCTCGCGGGAACCACGTGCGACGACGGTAAGTCATGCACGACGCCGGACGCGTGTGTGTCGACGACGTGCGTAGGCACGGTCTCGTGCGACGACGGCGACGCGTGCACTGCGGACAGCTGCGACGCGCAGGGCATCTGCCAACACATCGCCACGACGGGCAACACCTGCAGCGACGGCGATGCGTGCACGCAGGTGGACACGTGCCAAGCGGGCGTTTGCGTGGGTGCGAACCCGGTTGTGTGCACGGCGCTCGACCAATGCCACGTCGCCGGTACGTGCGACAGCGCGACGGGCACCTGCTCGAATCCGAACAAGGACGACGGCGCGGCGTGCAACGACGACAACGCCTGCACGCAAAGCGACACGTGCCAGATGGGCGCCTGTGTCGGCAACAGCCCGGTGGTCTGCACCGCGCTTGACCCATGCCACGTCGCGGGCACGTGCGACCCCGCGAACGGCACCTGCTCGAACCCGAACCAGGAGAACGGCTCGACATGCACGGACGGCGACGCGTGCACCCAGACCGACACGTGCCAAGCGGGCGCGTGCGTCGGCAGCAACCCGGTCGTGTGCAGTGCGCTCGACCAATGTCATGTCGCGGGAACGTGCGACTCCGGCACAGGCGTTTGCACCAACCCGATTAAGCAAGACGGCGCGACGTGCACAGACGGCGACGGTTGCACGCAGACGGACACCTGCCAAGCCGGCGCGTGCGTCGGCGCCAACCCGGTCGTGTGTGAGGCGTTGGACCAGTGCCATGTTGCTGGCGCCTGCGCTGTTGCGACCGGACTCTGCTCCAACCCCGCCAAGGTCGACGGCACGACCTGCACCGACGGCGACGCCTGCACGCAGATTGACACGTGTCAGCTCGGCGCGTGCGTCGGCGCCAGCCCGGTCGTCTGCACCGCGCTCGACCAGTGCCATGACGCGGGAACGTGCGACGTCGGCACAGGCGTGTGCGCGAACCCGAACAAGAGCGACGGCTCGACGTGCACCGACGGCGACGCTTGCACCCAGACCGACACGTGCCAAGCGGGCTCCTGCAAAGGCAACAACCCGGTTGTGTGCAAGGCGTTGGACCAATGCCATGACGCGGGCACGTGTGACGTCAGCAGCGGCGTTTGCTCCAATCCGGCCAAGGAAGATGGCGCGACGTGCACCGACGGCGATGCCTGCACGCAGACTGATACTTGCCTGTCCGGGGCCTGTCAGGGCGCAAACCCAGTCGTCTGCACGATGCTCGACCAGTGCCACGTCGTGGGAACGTGCGATGCCGGCACCGGCGTTTGCTCGAACCCGAACAAGGAAGACGGCGTGACGTGCAACGACGGCAACGCGTGCACGCAGTCGGACACTTGCCAGAGCGGCTCGTGCCAAGGCAGCAGCCCGATCCTCTGTGTGGCGCTTGATCAGTGCCACGATGTGGGTACATGCGACGCCAGCACCGGCGCCTGCTCCAACCCGGCCAAAGCCGACGGCGCGAGCTGCGCCGACGGCAATGCCTGCACGCAGAGCGACACGTGTCAGGCCGGTTCATGTCAGGGCAGTAATCCGGTTGTCTGTGCGGCGCTCGATCAGTGCCACGACGCCGGCTCGTGCGACATCAGCACCGGCGGCTGCACCAATCCAGCCAAAGCCGACGGCGCGACGTGCACCGACGGCGACGGCTGCACCACGCTAGACACGTGCCAAGCCGGCATCTGTCAGAGCGGGACCGCCGTCGTCTGCGCAGCGCTCGACCAGTGCCACATCGCGGGAACCTGCGACTCCAGCACCGGGTCATGCAGCAACCCCACGAAGACCGATGGTACGACGTGCTCGGATGCCAACGCGTGCACGCAGTCGGATACCTGCCAAGCGGGCGCGTGTGTCGGTGACAGCCCCGTGGCATGCAGCGCATTGGACCAGTGCCACAACGCGGGGACGTGCGACACAATCACGGGCGCTTGCACCAACCCGAACAAAACCAACGGCACGACGTGCAACGACGGCAACTTGTGCACGCAGACCGACACCTGCCAATCGGGCACGTGCAGCGGTGCGAGCCCGGTAATTTGCACGGCGCAGGACACCTGCCACGCGATCGGCACGTGCGACACCGCGTCGGGCACTTGCTCCAAGCCGGCCAAGTCTGACGGCGCGGCGTGCACGGTAGCTACGGTGTCTGGTACTTGCCTCGCGGGCGGCTGCATGGCGTGCGGCGACGGCATCATCGAAGGCACGGAAGTGTGTGACGACTCCAACAAGGTCGCCGGCGACGGTTGTTCCGCGACGTGTGCGGTTGAAGCGAACTGGGCGTGCGTCGGAACCGGTCCGAGCGTCTGCGACGGTGTATGCGGTGACGGCGTGGTGAAGGGCACGGAGAAGTGCGACGACGGCAATATTGCGGCCGGCGACGGTTGCAGCGCGATTTGCAAGTATGAAATCGTCAAGGAGATTGAAGCGAACAGCACGTGTGCGACGGCGAACGGCCCCTACACCATCAAGCCCGGCGCGATTGGAACACTGATTAGCGGCGGCTTCAGTCCTGCCACGGATCAGGATTGGTACATCTTCACCATCCCGAACTACGCCGACGTGAGCTTTGAGACGTTCGATTCAGCAGGTATTGGCACGTGCGCGTCCCCGGTGGACACGGAACTCCAACTGTACAAGGGGGATTGCACGACCACATTCTCGACCGTTCAGGACCAAGGCGGCATCGGCAATTGCTCGTTGCTCAACCCGACGACTCAGGCAGTGATGGGCCATATGGCGCCGGGCACCTACGTGCTCAAGGTGTACAACTGGTCCTCAACGAGCGTTTATAATTACCAACTGCAAGCCAAGTACATCGCGCTGTGCGGCGACGGCGTGAAGGCTGGCACGGAAGAGTGCGACGGCGGCGCGACGTGTGGCACCGACTGCAAGCTGCTTCCGGTTTGTGGCGACGGCGTGAAGTCGGGCACCGAGACCTGCGATGACGGCAACACCGTCAGCGGCGACGGTTGCAGCGCGACCTGCGTGCTGGAGACGACGCCGGAAACCGAGACAAACAACACGTGCGCAACGGCCAACAACTTTACCATCAACCAGGGCGCGATCGGCACCCTCGTCGCAGGTACCTACACGGGCGGTACGGCGGACACGGACTGGTACAAATTCACGCTCCCGGTCTACGCCGACGTGAGCTTTGAATCCTTCGACGGCAACGGTCCGGGCACGTGTGTTGGGCTGGACAGCGTTCTGACGCTCTACAAGTCAGATTGCACGACTTCGGTCGGCACCGACGATGACACAGGAATCAACCTGTGCTCACTCATGAATCCGACCAACGTAACGGCGCTGGGCCACCTTGCGCCAGGCACCTACACGCTCAAGGCGACCGCGCTGACGTCTACAACGACCTACAACTACCTCATTCAGGCGAAGTACATCGCCTATTGCGGTGACGGTGTGAAGGCGGGAACGGAGGAATGCGATGGTGGCGCGACGTGCGGCGCGGATTGCAAGGTTCTGCCGGTCTGCGGCGACGGCGTGAAACAAGCGGGCGAGACGTGCGACGACGGCAATACGACGGCGGGCGACGGCTGCAGTGCGACGTGCCTGTTGGAAACGAGCCCGGAAACGGAGCCAAACAGCACGTGCGCGACGGCGAACGGTCCCTACACGATCAAGGCGGGGGCCATTGGCACACTGATTACCGGGGCGTTTTCGCCGTCGGGCGATCAGGATTGGTACGCGTTCACCGTTCCGAACTACGCCGATCTCAGCTTCGAGACATTCGACTCGACGGCTCTGGGTAGCTGCGCTCCGACGTCAGTCGACACGGTGATTCAGCTTTACAAGTCCGATTGTGCGACGGCGTTTTCGACCTCGCAGGATCAAGGAGGCGTTGGCAATTGCTCGAAGCTCTACCCGACGAGCCAGGCCGTCATGGGGCACGTACCGCCCGGAACGTACTACTTGAAGGTGTACGACTTTAACGGCACCGGAACGTACAGCTACCAGATCCAAGCGAAGTACATTGCGCTCTGCGGCGACGGCGTGAAGGCTGGCACCGAAGAGTGCGACGGCAGCGCGACTTGCGGGACGGATTGCCGAATTCTCCCGGTCTGCGGCGACAGCGTGAAGCAGACGGCCGAGCAGTGCGACGACGGCAACGCGGTCGCGGGCGACGGCTGCAGTGCGACGTGCCAGTGGGAGACGATTGCGGAAGTGGAGCCGAACAACACAACCGCGAATGCGGACACCAACGCGACCAACAACCCGCAGTTCCTCATCAACAGCAACCGCAACATCACGGGTGCGATGACAGGCACTACGGACAAGGACATCTTCAAGGTCGTCATCGCCGCGAACAACACGGTCATCCGTGCGGAAACGTTCGACTCGAGTGGGTTGGATTGCCGAACCGCGGCACCGTACAGCATGTCGGCGCACAACCTGCGCATTTTGAACAGCGCAGGAACGACGATCGTCTCGGATACCGCAAGCAGCGGCATTGGCACTTGCGCGTCGCTCGCCTACCGGTTGGACGCGGGAACGTACTACATCCAGGTGGACAAGACGGCGGCGCTCGCGGCCTACTTCCTGCGCGTCTGGTTCCCGGCGGGCAACGGCAGCGAAGTGGAGCCGAATGAGACGTACGCGACGGCAACCGCGGACGCAGGACGCACCACGCACATCTTCGGCGGGCACCAGGTGGCGACGGACACCGATTACTTTGCGATTACCGTGGTGGCGGGAGCCTCCATCCGCGTCGAGACCATTGAAGGCGACACAAGCGAGACGTGCGAAAGCAGCGGCATCGACTCCACGATCAGCTTCTACGGTCCCACTGGCACGTTGATCACCTCGGACGGCGACACGGGGCGTGGCTTCTGTTCGCAGCTGGATGGCACTGGTTCGACCTCGCTCAACAGCGGGCTGCACAATCTGGCGGCTGGCACGTACTACATCGCCGTAACCTCTTACACCACATCGGCGACGGCCGGGAATCAGTTCAACTACCGCCTCGTGGTCGACGTCAGCTTCTAGAGATCCGCGCTCCGAAGTTCGCCCCGCATTCCAAGCGTTCGTCGCGCGGGCACTAGGCTTTTGGCCAAAGATGGGGCGCGCCGCCCGAAACCCCGCGCCCGCACGCGGCCGCGTGCTTTCAGTACGGCGCAACAGCCAGTTTTTGATGCGGTGCGAACTTGAGAAGCGCCGTGCTAGCGGCTGCCCCGTTTCCTGACGGTTCTGGGCGAATCCGTCCGATCGCGCGGCCAGTCCGCCTCTCGTTACGCTCGGTGGCGGTCGGCGGCCAGCAAGCTGGCCATGCTTGGGCGAGGGACCCAACCCCCCGGACGGGCGCACGCCGTTTTCGCGGCGATCCGATCGGCAAACGAGAATCATCAAATAAATCGGCATCATATGGGACCATGTTGGTCCGGATTCGGTCGGTGCGGCGCGTGAATGCACACCCACTCGTTGGCCCCAAAAAGCCTTGCTCTGTGCGCTTTTCCGCTGCCGAGGCGCGGCGAATTCGGCGCGAACAGTTTTGACAGGCTCAAGCTGGATATTTACACTTCTACACCTTGCGGGTGGGTATCGGGCATGCGGATGCCCCGGCCGACCAAACCATTCTCAACGGTCACGAACGTGCGCGAAGGCGGCGGCGGACCTGTCTTGTCTTGCGGAGTCCCTCATGTCGTCTTGCGCCGTCCGTTTCTCGCGTGCCTTTGCCTTGCGGGCCGGTCTCGTGTTCTTGTTGCTCGGCACGAGCGCCTCAGCCTGGGCCAAGCCAACACTCTGCGGCGACGGCGTGTGGAATTCGGGCATCGAGGACTGCGATGACGGCAACACGGCCGACGGCGACGGATGCAGCAGTGCTTGCAAAATCGAAGCTGGCTACGCGTGCTCAAACTCGGTGAACCTCAACACGGGGTCGAACGGCGCGGGTGGCGTGTTTGCGCCCGGCGCCGATGACGTCCTCTGGACGTGGTCCGACACGTTGGGCTCTGGTGGCACGTCGGCCAAAGTCATCGGCCAGTGCAACATCGCATGGATGACGTCGCCGTTCGCTGGCGCCGATTGGATCAGCCGCAACCCCGACTGCCTCACCGCGCCGAGCGACGCGATCACCTACTACTCGGCGACGTTTGATATCGCCAACGCTACCGCCGCGAAGACGATGACGCTCGCCGGCACGATGTGGGCGGACAACAGCGTTGCTGACATCTACGTCAACGGCGTCAAGACCGGCGTGAACGGTTCGGACTTCAAGGGGCCCGGTCAGGCGTTTGGCGCATGGCCGTCGACGCTCTACCAGGCCGGCACGAACACCATCACGTTCGGCGTCTACAACGCCGTTGGCGGCAGCGGCCCGACCGACAACCCCGACGGTCTTCTCGTCGTGGTGCCCAAAGCGTTCGGCGGCGGCTCGGTCTGCCAGCTCGCCTGCGGTGACGGCTCGATCGAGGAAGGCGAGACCTGCGACGACGGCAACAAGACGGCGCACGACGGCTGCAGCGCGACCTGCCAGAAGGAATGCGGCAATGGCTACTGGGAAGGCAACGAGGAATGCGATGACAAGAACACCACGGACGGTGACGGCTGCTCGCACGCGTGCAAGATTGAATCGGGCTTCGCTTGCAAGAACTCGTTGAACTTCAATACGGGTTCGAACGGCGCAGGCGGCAAAGCCACCGCGGGCACTGACGACCCGATCTGGTCGTGGTCGGCGACGGCCGGTGGCACAACCACTCCGGCGAAAGTGGTCGAGAACTGCGCGGCTGGCGCCTGGGTGGATGCGCCTGCCGCCGCGAATTGGATCAACCGCTATGGCTGTGCAGTCGATTCGCCGGCGGACGCCGACACGTACTACATCGCGACCCTCAAGCTGTCTTCGAACGTTGCCGTCGCCCAGCAGACCGTGCTCGCCGGTACCGTTTGGGCCGACAACTACATCACAGACGTTCTGGTCAACGGCATCTCCACCAAACTTAGCGGAACCAACTTCAACGGTTCAGGCCTGGACTTCGGCAAGTGGCCGAGCACGCTGTATCAGGCGGGCAGCAACACAATCACGGTCATCGTCCATAACGGAATCGCCAGTGGCGGCGGCATCAATCCGGACGGCCTGTTGGTCTCGGTGCCGGGCGCGTTCGGCGGTGGCTCGGTCTGTCAGCCGGCGTGCGGCGACGGTACGGTGGAAGCTGGCGAAGA
The DNA here is from genome assembly GCA_903896545.1 of uncultured Myxococcales bacterium. Taxonomy (GTDB): domain Bacteria; phylum Myxococcota_A; class UBA9042; order UBA9042; family UBA9042; genus CAIYBN01. The sequence continues at coordinate 17,565 of CAITYF010000175.1, forward strand.
ATGCGACGACGGCAACAACAACAACGACGACGCGTGTCTCAACACCTGCGTTGCCGCCACGTGCGGCGACGGATTCCAGGGCCCAGGTGAGACCTGCGACGACAAGAACAAAGTCGATGGCGACGGCTGCGACTCCAACTGCAAAGCGACCGGCTGCGGCAATGGCGTCAAGACGAGCGGCGAAGCGTGTGATGACGGCAACAAGGTCGAAGGCGATGGCTGCGACAGCAACTGCACCGCGAGCGCTTGTGGCAACAACATCCAGGGTGGCAGCGAAGCGTGCGACGACGGCAACACGACCAGCGGCGACGGCTGCGATAGCAATTGCTCGCTGACCGGGTGCGGCAACGGCGTCAAGACGGCCGGCGAGGCCTGCGATGACGGCAACAACACAAGCGGCGACGGCTGCAGCACGTTGTGTGCGGTGGAAAAGTGCGGCGACGGCGTCTACGAGACCGGCGAAGAATGCGATGACGGCAACAAGACCGACGGCGACGGCTGCGACACGACGTGCAAGATCGAGAGCGGCTACGGCTGCAAGAATGCACCGAACATCAACACAGGTTCGGTCGGCGCCGGCTTGGCGGCCAAGATCGGCGACAACGACCTGACCTGGACGTGGTCCGAGACGCTGGGCGGCACAACGAGCGCGGCGCATGTCGCGGGCAACTGCGCGCCGGGCGCGTGGGTCGATGCGCCTGCGGGCACGCACTGGGTCAACCGCTACGGATGCGGCATCTCGACGCCGGGCAACACCGACACGTTCTACAGTGCGACGTTCGAGATCGCCAGCGCGGCGGCGGCGGCCAGCACGGTGTTGAACGGCACCGTGTGGGCAGACAACTACATCACCGACGTGCTGGTCAACGGCACGAGCACCGGCTTCCACGGCACCAACTTTGACGGCCCCGGATTGAGCTTCGGTTCCTGGCCGTCCTCCCTGTACAAGGCCGGCACCAACAAGATCACCGTGGTTGTGCACAACAGCGTGGGGAGCGCAGTGAACCCGGACGGTCTGCTCGTCAGCCTGCCGAACGCGTTCGGCGCGGGCTCGGTGTGCGCGAAGCTCTGTGGCGACGGCGCGGTTGAGGTGGGTGAAACCTGTGACGATGGCAACCTGCTCGACAACGACGGCTGCAGCAGCACCTGTCAGACCCAGAGCGACTGGTTCTGCGCGGGCGGTCCGTCCAAGTGCGTGTTCCCGGTCTGCGGTAACCACGTGCTCGAAGGCACCGAACAGTGCGATGACGGCAACAAGTCCTCCAACGACGGTTGCTCCGCGGGCTGCGCCATCGAATTGCCGCCGGCGTGTGGCAACGGGACCCAGGACTCCGGCGAAGCGTGCGACGATGGCAACAAGGTCAACGGCGACGCCTGCGATGACAACTGCACCCTCACGGCTTGCGGCAACGGCATCCTGACGAACGGTGAAGGGTGCGACGACGGCAATCTCATCAACGGCGACGGCTGCGACAGCAACTGCTCCGCGACCGGCTGCGGCAACGGCGTGAAGACCTATCCGGAAGCGTGCGACGACGGCAACATCGCCAACGGCGACGGTTGCGACAACAACTGCACCTTGACCGCGTGCGGCAACGGGATCGTGTCTGGCACGGAGAAGTGCGACGACGGCAACACCACCAGTGGCGACGGCTGTGACAGTGACTGCACGGCGACGGGCTGCGGCAACGGGATCAAGACCAGCGGCGAGCAGTGCGACGACAGCAACAGCACCGACGGCGACGGCTGCGATCACTTCTGTCAGATTGAACTGTGCGGCAACGGCATTCTCGGACCGACCGAAGAATGCGACGACGGCAACAAAAGCGACGGCGACGGCTGTTCCAAGAATTGTCACATCGAACCGGGCTACGCGTGCAAGAACGCGCCGAACATCAACACGGGCACGATGGGCGATGGACAGGCAGCGCCGATTGGCACCACGGACTTGGTGTGGACGTGGGCGACCGACTTTGGCCAGCCCGCCAACCCGGCGATCGTATCGGGCAACTGCGCGCCTGGCGCGTGGATCGACGCCCCGGCGGGCGCGCAGTGGATCAACCGTTACGGCTGCGGCACCTCGACGCCGCAGAGCTCCGACACGTTTTACACGGCTACGTTCACCATCCCGAACACTGCCGCCGCAGAACAGACCGTCCTCGCGGGTACCGTTTGGGCGGACAACCGCCTCACTGGTGTGGCCGTCAACGGCAACCCCGTGGCGTTCTACCAGGTGGGCTTTGTCGGTACGGGCTTCAACGGTTCCGGCTTGAGCTTCGGTTACTGGTCCAGCAAGGAGTACAAGGCGGGCGTCAACGAGATTACGGTCGTGGTCCACAACGATGTGGGCGCGTCGTTCAATCCCGACGGCTTGCTCGTGAGTATCCCCAACGCGTTTGGCGGCGGCTCCAAGTGCGCGCTCGCGTGCGGCGATGGCGCGCTGACCAAGGGCGAGACCTGCGACGACGGCAACCTCAACAACAACGACGGCTGCAACAGCAGCTGCCAGACAGAGGCCGACTTCACCTGCGTCGGCGCGCCGTCAGCGTGCATCAAGCCCGCCTGTGGCAACGGCATTGTCGAGACCGGCGAGCAGTGCGACAAGGGCGTGGGCAACGGCACTGGCGTGTGCTCAGCGTCCTGCCAGCTGGTCGTTGCGGCCAACTGCGGCAACGGCGTCCTGGATGCCGGCGAAGAGTGCGACTCCGGTCCGAGCAACGGCAACGGCGGCGGCTGCGAAGCCAACTGCACGCTGGCGGTCTGCGGCAATGGGATCAAGGACAAGAACGAGCTGTGCGATGACGGTAACCTCATCAGCGGCGACGGCTGTGACAGCAACTGCACGGCGTCCGCCTGCGGCAACGGCGTCAAGGCCGGCAACGAGTCGTGCGACGATGGCAACATCACCAACGGCGACGGGTGCGACAACAACTGCAGCGACAGTTCCTGCGGCAACGGCATCGTGGCTGGTTCTGAGCAGTGCGACGATGGCAACGGCAACGATGGCGACGGCTGCGACAACAACTGCAAGACCACGGCATGCGGCAACGGCGTGAAGACGGTTGGGGAAGCGTGCGACGACGGCAACAGCCTCGACGGCGACGGTTGCAGCAGCCAGTGCCAGAAGGAAACCTGCGGCGACGGCACCTTGGCCGCGACCGAAGCGTGCGACGACGGCAACAAGACGGCGGGCGACGGATGTTCGACAACGTGCACCATCGAGCCAGGCTACGCATGCAAGAACTCGCCGAATCTCAACACTGGCGTGAACGTCGACGGGACCTCCGCCAGTCTAGGCGGACATGACTTGGTCTGGACCTGGAGTGAAACCCTCGGCGGCATCGCCATGCCCGCGGTCGTTGCCGAAAACTGCGCGCCGGGCGCGTGGGTCGACCCGCAAACTGCCGGTCACTGGATCAACCGGCACGGCTGCGGCACCTCGACTCCAGGCAACACGGACACGTACTACAGCGCGACGTTCGCGATTCCGACTCAGGAAGCGGCCGGCCACACAGTGCTCTTCGGCACCGTCTGGGCCGACAACGGCATCAAGGACGTACTCGTCAACGGTATCAGCACCGGTTTCAAGGGCACTGGATTCAGCGGTCCCGGCTTGAGCTTCGGTTCGTGGCCGAGCAGCCTGTACAAGGCTGGCTTGAACACGTTGACGGTTGTCGTCCACAACGACGTGGGCGGCGCGTTCAACCCGGACGGCCTGCTGGTCGAGATTCCCAACGCGTTTGGCGGTTCTTCGCTCTGCGTGCCCGCGTGCGGCGACGGTTCGACCGAAGTCGGCGAGACGTGCGACGACGGCAATTTCGCCAACAACGACGGTTGTTCTTCGACCTGTCAGGTCGAGGGTGGCTACATCTGCTTGGGCGGCCCGTCGCTGTGCGAGAAGCCGGTGTGCGGTAACAACAAGATCGAGTTTGGCGAGCAGTGCGATGACGGCAACCCGACGGACGGCGATGGTTGCAGCGCCTCGTGCCAATTCGAGATTTCCGCGAAATGTGGCGACGGCATCTTGAACAACGGCGAGCAATGCGACGACGGCAACAAGTTCAACGGCGACGCGTGCGACAACAACTGCACGGTTCCGGCTTGCGGCAACGGCATCACGGACCCAGCGGAGTCCTGCGACGACGGCAACGCCAAGAACGGCGATGGCTGCGACAACAACTGCACGCAGAGCGGCTGCGGCAACGGCGAAATCGGCGCGCCCGAAACGTGCGATGACGGCAACTTTGCCAACGGCGACGGATGCGACGACAACTGCACGGCGACCGCCTGCGGCAACGGCGTTCAGACGGCGGGTGAAGGCTGTGACGACGGCAACACGACCTCCGGCGACGGCTGCTCGAAGCTCTGCGTCGTCGAAATCATCGTCAGTCCGGTCTGTGGCAACGGTCAGAAAGAATCGGGCGAGGCATGCGACGACGGGAACACGACGGACGGTGACGGCTGCTCGAAGCTGTGCGTGGTGGAGAATCTGCCGCCCGCGTGTGGCAACGCCAAGTTGGAGCCCGGCGAGTGGTGCGACGACGGCAACCTGACTGACGGCGACGGCTGCTCCAAGACCTGCACCATCGAGAAGGGCTACCAGTGCATGGGCGGCAGCTGCGTGAAGGCGCTGTGCGGCAACGGCCAGATCGAGTTCCCGACTGAGAACTGCGACGACGGCAACACCAAGGATGGCGACGGCTGTTCAAGCACCTGCCAGGCGCAGTGCCCGGTCGACTACACGTGCGGCGACGGCAAGATCTCGGTCGGCGAACTGTGCGACGACAAGAACAACACGGACGGCGACGGCTGCGACAAGAACTGCCAGTGGGAGCCGAATTTCCTGTGCGAAGGCATGCCGAGCGACTGCACCGCGGTCGTGTGCGGCGACGGCAAGGCGATCTTCGGCGCTGAAGAGTGCGACGGTGGTCCGAACTGCGACAGCAATTGCAAGCTGTCGGTGAAGCAGCCCTGTGGCAACGGCGTCATCGACGAAGGCGAGGTCTGCGACGACGGCAACCAGGTCAACACCGACGGCTGCAACAACGGCTGCAAGATCAACGCGGGCTGGGTGTGCCAGATCCAGGGCACCACGGCGTGCAAGAAGGCGGATTGCGGCGACGGCGTCGTCGACTTCCAGCTGGAACAGCTCGTCGGCGGCGCGCATGAGTGGTGCGACGACGGCAACACCAAGGACGGCGACGGCTGCAGCAGCGCGTGCCAGGTTGAGCTGCCGTGCCTCGTGACTCCGACGGCAGTCTGCGGCAACAACAAGCAGGAAGCCGGCGAAGAGTGCGACGACGGCAACACCAACGGCGGCGACGGCTGTAGCCCAATTTGCACGAAAGAGCCATCGGCGGTTTGCGGCAACAACATCAAGGAACCGGGCGAAGGCTGCGACGACGGCAACAAGAACGACGGTGACGGCTGCTCCAGCCTGTGCCAGGTCGAGCCGCCGCCGAATTGCGGCAACGGCAAGATCGATCCTGGCGAGACGTGCGACGACGGCAACACCAAGAATGGCGATGGTTGCAGCGGCGAGTGCAAGACGGAGCCGAAGTGCGGCAACAGCAAGATCGAGCCGGGCGAGACCTGCGACGACGGCAACACCAAGAACGGCGATGGTTGCAGCGGTGGATGCCAGAAAGAGTCCATCTGCGGCAACGGCAACCAGGAAGCCGGTGAGCAGTGCGACGATGGCAACACCAAGGATGGTGACGGCTGCTCGAAGGACTGCAAGTCGGAGACCCCCGTGCAGGCGAAGTGCGGCGACGGCAAGAAGGAAGGCACCGAGGCGTGCGACGACGGCAACACCGACAACGCCGACGGCTGCACCAACGACTGCCGCGCCGACAAGGACAAGGACACCGTTCCGGATGGCACGGACAACTGCATCGACGTGCCCAACACGGACCAGGCGGACTGGGACAACGACGGCAAGGGCGACGTCTGCCAGCCGGGCAAGCTGACGGTGACGGGCGGTCCGTGCTCCGCGAGCCGCACCAGCAATGGCGGTCAGTCGGGGATGCTGGTGGCGCTGCTGCTGGCGCTCGGCGCGGTCGTGGGTCTGCGGCGGCGGCGTTCGCTGCGTCAAGCAGTGGCCCCGGTGCTGTTGCTCGGCGTGGTGGCCGCGGTGCCGGCGCAAGCAGCGGACTATCAGATCGACGCGCAGCGGTTCACGCCGTCGCCGTTCTTTCACGACCTGTTTGGCTCAGAGAAAGGCCAAACCAACGGCGGTTACCCGTGGAGCATCGGCTTTGTCGCCGACTACCAGAAGAACCCGCTCGTCTTGCGGCGTCTCACGGACGATGGCTCTGCCAAGCTCATCGACATCGTGTCCAACCGCGTGACCGGCAACTTCATGGGCAGCGTGCGGATCACGCAATGGCTAGGCCTCGGTCTGGCGATTCCCGTGTTGGGCCAGACCGGTAATGGCTTTGGCCCTTTCGGCGGTCCCGCCGCGTTTTCGCTGGGTGACATCCGCCTGGTGCCGCGCGCGCGGTTGTTGCAATCTGAAGACGGCAAGCTGGCGCTCGCGCTGACCGCCGCGACGACGTTGCCCACCGGCAAGCTGTTTGACCACTACAGCGGTCGCAATTTCCTGACGGTGTCGCCCGGCCTGCAAGGCAGCTGGGACCTGTCGCGCGGCGGCCTGTTGCTGGACCTGTCGACCAACCTCGGCCCGACGGACAGCATTGCCGACGTTTCGCTGTCGCACACGATGAACGCGCGCTTGGGCGGTTATGTCGTGGCCGTGCCGGACCTCCTGCACGTCGTGTTGGAGACCAATGGCTCGACGCAGCTGAGCAAGCCCTTTGCCTCGGCCGTCACGAGCCCGCTGGAAGCGCTGGGCGGCGTGCGCATCTATCCTGTACGCAACATCGTGCTGTTGGCGGGCGCCGGAATCGGTGTTGAGAAGGGCGCCGGTAACCCGGATTTCCGCATTTTTGCGGGTTTCCACTACGCGCCCGTTGAGGAAGCGAAGGCGTCGCCACCTCCGCCGCCACCTCCGCCTCCACCGCCACCGCCTCCTCCGCCTCCCACGCCGCCTCCGCCGCCGCCGCCACCTCCGCCGCCTCCCGCGCCGGTCGACGAAGATGGCGACGGTATCCTCCCGCCGCAGGACAAGTGCCCGACGGAGCCGGAGACCAAAAACGGCTTCCAGGATGACGACGGCTGCCCGGATAAGGCGGTCCAGGTCACGGCGAAGAAGGTGATGATTCTCGCCATCGTCAACTTCTACTTCGATGAGTCGCGCATCAAGGAAGAGAGCTTCCCGCTGCTCAATGAAGTGACGGACACCTTGAAGGAGCACAAGGAGCTGACCAAGATCCGCGTGGAAGGTCACACCGACTTGCGCGGCAAGGCGAAGCACAACAAGGAACTGTCAAAGGGGCGCGCCAAGGCGGTCTTTGACTATCTGGTCGAGCACGGCGTGGAGAAGTCGCGTCTGTCGTCAGAGGGCTACGGCATGGACAAGCCGGTCATCAAGAAGGCCAAGAACGAGGAAGAACACCTGAAGAACCGTCGGGTGGAGTTCACGATTCTGGAGCGCAAGGAATAGTGATGCTCGCCGCGGCCACACGGGTAGAATCGTCGCCCGTGTGGCCGCAGGCAGTCACTTGGTCGCAAGAGAGGCAATCGCCATGAAGCAGATGTGGAAGTTGGTCGTGGTCGGGCTGCTGCTTGCCGCGAACGCGCAGGGCAAGACCCCCAAGCCGCTGGTGACCATCGAGTTGGAGCGGCACGTTTCGGCGTGGCCGACGGTCGAACAACTTGCGCTCGCGCCCGACGTCGCGGCGGCGGTAGCAGGGCTTGCCGAAGCGCGTGACAAAACCGCAGAACTGGAAAAAGCCTTGGCGGGCACTGCGCGACAGGAAGCGGGTGAGTCGCCGACAGAACTGCTGGAGAAGTCGCTGGTGAACCTGCGGGCGAAGCGCAAAGCGGCGCTGGCGTTGCTGCGTCCGGCGGCGAAGACTGTGCCGCAGTGGCTGCTTTTGGCTGATGTGGAGGCTGCTGAGGCGTTTGATGCGTACGAGCAAGCCACTGAGAGCGGCACGAAAGCGGCGAAGTTGAACTTGGCGCCGGTGGAGGCAATTTGCGTGAAAGCGATGGCGGCAAAGCCGGATCCGGAAAGCGCGCGTCAGTTGGACTACGCGTGGGCGCTGGCGCTGGAAGCGCGAGGACAGGTGGCAGAGGCCGCGAAGCACTACCTGAGCGTTGCCCAAGGCGCGGCTGAGCCGTGGCGTTCTGAGGCGCTGTATCGGGCAGGTGCAGCGGCGTTGGCCAAAGACCCGGCGGGCGCGCTCGCGGCGTGGGGACAGGTGACGGCATCGCCGTACGTCGTTTACGCGGGATATCGGAGCGTGACGGAGCTCGTGAAGGCCGGGGACTGTGCGGCGGCGTCCGACGCGCTGACGAAGCTGAAGGTGGCGCCGGAATTGAGCGGCACGAGTTTTGTTGAAGTGGCGACCACGTCTGTCGCGGGATGCAAGGCCAAGGGCGCCAAATAGTCCTGGGCGACGTGTCCTCCGAACGCGAGCACGGAGCCTCCGTTGCTGTGTTACGACGATCAGCACGGCGCGCACCCCCGATTGACGCAACTGCCTTTTCGCGCCATCATTAACTCTCACTCTCGGACGGGATTGAGCATGGCGCGGCGCAACACGACGGCTACCGGTCTTCGGACGACGGCCCTTTGCGTGCCGCTCGTTCTACTCGCATTGCTGCTGACGCCGCTCTCGGCCTTGGCGCTCGACAATGCCAAGACAGCCGTGACCATGGTGCAACTGGCGGCGAAGGCTTACGAAGCCGGCGATTTTGCCAAGGCCGCTGAGCAGTATGCCAAGGCGTGGCACTTGGACCCTCAGCCGACTTATCTTTGGGCGCTGGCGCGGGCGGAACATCTGGCGACGATGCTTGACGCGGCTGCCGAGCATTATCGTACCTTTATCGCGCTGCCCGGTGCGGATCCGGTCAAGGTGACCAAGGCCACGCAATACCTGGCAGATGCCGAAACGGAACTGGTGAAGTCGCAGATCCGCGCCGCGGATACGGCGATGCAAGGCGGCAAGCCGGCGATGGCGGCCGAGTTGTACTTGAGTGCGCTGAAGACGGCACCGGGGCGCTTCGACTTGCTCTTCAAGACGGGTTCGGCGGAGCAAATGGCTGAACAGTGGCAATCGGCGCTCGCGCATTTTGAAGAATATTTGGCACGTGCACCTGCGGACGCGGCGGACCGGCCGCAAGCGATCGCACGGCAGGGCTGGCTGCGACAGAAATTGGGTCTGACGCCGCAGGTTATAACGCCGCCAGCTGTGGCCAAACCGACGGTGACGCCCGCTCCGAACGTGGCGCTGACGACCGCGGCGACCGGGCCGAGCGCCCAGCCGCACTCCGTGACGGCGCCGGCTGAAGCGCGGACCGCGTGGCCAGAGTGGACGTTGATTGGCGGCGGTGCAGCGCTTCTGGCTGTGGGCGTCACCTTGGTCATCGGCGGGTATTCGGACGCGACTACGGTCAACGCCGCCCAACAGCACGCGGCCGGCGAGCTCATCGGGGGACTGACGTACGACCAAGCGGCTGCACAGGTTTCGAGCGCCAACACGCGTATCGGCGTCGGTGCCGCGCTGACCGGTGTCGGCGCTGCTGTGGCGGGCGTTGGGATCTGGTGGCTCTTGCACACGGACTCGCGCCATGCGTTCGTCTTGCCATCGAACAACGGCGCGGTTCTCGTGGGGCAGTTTTGATGAAGCAAGTTGCCCTTCTGCTCTCGTTTCTGACGGTCGTGTCGTGTGCGCAATTGGCACCGCGCGAGCAGTTCGCTTCGGAAAATCCGGATGTTGACGCGACCGGCTTGGGTGATCTCGGCACGGATGCGGCCGACGCAGACCCGGACGTCCCGTTGGACACCGCGACTGACGTGGCCGCCGACCAGACCGACGTCACGCCCGACACCTCGCCGGATGCGGGTACCGACGCAGCTTTGGATACCTCGCCCGACGGCAGCGATGCCGAAGGACCAGACACGAGCGATGCGGACGTGTATGACGGCTGCGCGGCGATGAACTGTGACGACGGCCAGCCGTGTACCGCCGACACCTGCGCGGGCGGCAAGTGCGTACATTTGCCCAACACCGCGACCTGCACCGACGGCAGCGCTTGCACCGCGCTGGATGGCTGTTCGGGCGGTGCGTGCGTGGGCGTGGAAATCAACTGCGACGATGGTGACCTCTGCACCGAGGACGCCTGCCAGAAGGCCACCGGTTGCGTTCACTTTGCGAGCGACGTGACCTGTACGGACGACAACGTTTGCACGGTTGGCGACGCTTGCAAGGCCAAAGTCTGTGCGCCTGGCTCACCTCTGGCTTGTGACGATGGCAACGCGTGTACCGCGGACTCCTGCGACCCGGCGAGCGGTTGCGCTCACAATGCGGCCAGCGGCACATGCGACGACAGCAGCGCGTGCACGACGGGTGACGTGTGCCAAAACGGCACCTGCGTTGGTGGTATTGCGAAGGTCTGCAACGACCAGAACCCGTGCACGGATGACGTGTGCACGGCGCTGGACGGTTGCACGACGAGCAACAACACCGCTGCTTGTGACGACGGTTCGGCCTGCACCGTAGGCGACACGTGCTTCGACGGCGGCTGCAAAGCTGGTACGGGAGCGGCATGTTCTGACGGCAACCCGTGCACGACGGATAGCTGCGACCTGGCGAGTGGCTGCACAAGTGCGGCCGCCGATGGACCTTGCGATGACGGAAGCGATTGCACCAACGGCGACGTGTGCAACGGCGGCACGTGCAAAGGGTCCGGCGGCTTGGACTGCGACGACGGCAATCCCTGCACGGTGGACGGCTGTAGCTTACTCAATGGCTGTTCACACACCGACGCCGCGGACGGCACGGTCTGCTCCGGCAGCGCCTGCGGTGGTGGAAGCTGGCAGGGCGCGAGCACGTGCCTCTCCGCGAGCTGCGCCGTCACGCCGACTGCGGTGGACTGCGACGACAAGGACCCGTGCACCAACGACACTTGCAACGCGATCCAAGGGTGTTTGCACAGTCAGAACACCGCGTCGTGCGACGATAACAGCGCCTGCACCAGCAGCGACACGTGCGCCGGCGGCATTTGCAAGGGCACTGCGATCCCCTGCGACGACGGCCAGCTGTGCACCGCCGACGACTGCAATCCCAGCACCGGTTGCACGCATGACGCCAATGGACTGACCTGCGACGACGGCGACCCCTGCACGTTGGGCGACGGCTGTAGCGGCGGGGTGTGCGCCGGCGGGTCGGGCGCGCCGAGCTGCGACGACGGCAAGTTGTGCACGGCCGATGTGTGCACGACGGGTGTCGGCTGCCAGCACCCCGCGGTGGATGGCACGGTCGCGTGCGACGATGGGAACCCGTGCACAGTCGGCGACACGTGCGGTGGCGGAACCTGTCAGATTGGGACCACGCCTGTGGACTGCAACGACAACAATCCGTGTACGTTTGATTTGTGCACCGCGGGGAGCGGGTGCAGCCATCCGCAACTTTCCGGCACGTGCTCGGACAACAACCCGTGCACGATTGGCGACCAGTGTCAGGGCGGCGCGTGCATCCCGACGGGGCTCGCCACGTGCGACGACAACAAGGTGTGCACGGACGATAGCTGTGATTCGACGACCGGCTGCAAGCACGGTGCCAACACGTTGCCTTGCGATGACGGCAGCACGTGCACCGTGGGCGACATCTGCGCGGGCGGCGCGTGCAAACCTGGCGCGGGCTCGTTGGACTGCGACGACCACAACCCGTGCACCACAGACGGCTGCACCGCGAGCGGCTGCACGTGGGCCAACAACGCCAACCCGTGCGACGACCTGAACCCGTGCACGTTGACCGACACGTGTTCGGCGGGTGTGTGCGTTGGCCTGAACGCGGTGGTGTGTGACGCGATTGACCAATGCCACACCGCGGGCGCGTGCGACGCGAAGTCCGGTGCGTGCTCCAACCCGAACAAGGCCAACGGCGCGCAATGCAACGACGGCAACGCGTGCACGCAGACGGACGGGTGCCAAGGCGGCGTCTGTACCGGCAGCGGAGCGAAGACGTGCGCGGCGAGTGACCAGTGCCACGACGTGGGGACCTGCGACCCATTGACCGGCGTGTGCAGCAACCCGGCCAAAGGCAATGGCGCGTCCTGCGAGGACGGCAGCTTCTGCACGGATGGGGACAGCTGCGTCACGGGCGCGTGCACGCCTGGCTCGCCCGTGTTGTGCGCCGCACCCGACCAGTGCCACAACGTGAGCGCGTGCGATCCGAGCACGGGAACATGCACGACGACCGAGAAGGCGGACGGATCGGCATGTTCGGACGGCAAGGCGTGCACCACGGAATCGTGCGTGGGCGGCACGTGCAGCGGAACGCTGGTCAACGCCAACTGCAACGACAACAAGGCATGCACGGATGACGCGTGTTCGCCTGGCGCTCCGGGAGCCGACCCAACGACGGGCTGCCTCTTCACCAACAACGACGCGAACGCTTGCACGGACGGCAAGAGCTGCACCACGGACACCTGTGTCAGCGGCGCGTGCGTGGCAACGAACAAGAGCGCAAACTGCAATGACACCAACCCGTGCACCGACGATTCGTGTGATCCGAGCAACGCCAACGCAAATGCGACGACCGGGTGCGTCAACGCGAACAACAACGCGAGTGCGTGCACGGACGGCAAGAGCTGCACGACCGACGCGTGCGTCGGCGGCGCGTGCGTGAGCACGAAGGTGAACGGCAATTGTAGCGATGGCAATGCGTGCACGGACGACACGTGCAACCCGAGCAACGCGAGCGCCAATGCCACCACTGGTTGCGTGTTCGCCAACAACAACGCCAACGCGTGCACGGATGGCAACGCGTGCACGACCGACGCGTGCGTAGGCGGTGCCTGCATGGGTTCGGTGGCCACGTGCGGAGACAGCATCTGCAACGGCTGTGAGACGTATGCCACTTGCCCCAGCGATTGCGGCTGCGGCGACGGCACGTGCAACAACATGGAGAATGCGAACACGTGTCCAGCCGATTGCAGCTTCTTGACCAAGCGGATCGCAGGCGCTTGCACGACCGCGGGCGTCAAGGACACGTGCAGCGCAGGCTACTTCTGCGTGGCGCGCGGCTCCGGCGGCAACGTGTGTGTTGCGGACTTCGAGACGTGGGCGCCGATCAGCGACAGTCATCCCGCATCGGACTACACGGATTACGCAGATTACAGTACTGACAACAAGACCGGGCTCTCATGGGCCAAGGCGGTCATCTCTTCGTCGGCTTGGAGCACGGCCAAGACAGCGTGCAACAGCTCGACTTACGGCAGCTTCAACGACTGGCGCGTGCCGACCTTCGCTGAACTGGTGACGCTGACCGATTACTCCAAGACGTCGCCCGCATCGTCGGCGAATCTGACGTGGCCCACCGACACGTGGGGCTACTGGTCCAACGCGCCTTGGATCGGCGGGTCTAACTACCTTTGGTACGAGTCGTTTGACACCGGCAACGCGACGCTCGACACGATGACCTTCAGGGTTCGTTGCGTGCGCGGGGGAACGACGACCGGCACAGGATCGGGCGCGCGGTTTGCTCTTCAGGATAGCGGCACGACGGTATTGGACCGCATCACCGGCTTACGATGGCAGCAAGCGGCATCGCCGACGACGCTTGCGCAAACCGCGGGACGCGACTACTGCGCCAACAATACACCCGGGCTTCCCAGCACCGGCTGGCGCATGCCGACCGAAGGTGAGCTACGCCAATTGGTGGACCGCCAGACCAAGTTCCCTTCCATCAACGCGGCGTTTAGCAGCGTCACGGTCTGGACGACCACGGGAACGAGCCCCAACTACTGGTACTCCGATTTTGCCACCAACGGATACATGCAGCTGTCCTCCGGCCCGATCGCAGTTCGCTGCGTCACGGCGTGCGGCAACGGCGTTTGCGATGAAGCCGAGACGCTCGCGAGCTGCCCGTCGGACTGCGGCTTCCTCGCCAAGCGCTTGGGCGCGGCGTGCACAACGCCTGGAACCAAGGATACGTGCGGGGCGGGATTCTATTGCGTCGCGCGGAGCGTCACGGGCGGCGGCAATGTGTGCGTGGCCGACTTTGACACGTGGTCGCCGATCGGCAACGCCCACAGCGCGGCGGACTTCACGGAGGCGACCGACACTGTGCTGGACAACAAGACCGGCTTGACGTGGGCGAAGGCGTCGATTGCAGCAGCAACGTGGAGTTCGTCCCTGACTTCGTGCAACAGCGTGACGTACGGGGCGTTCACCGACTGGCGCGTGCCGACGCTCGCCGAGATGAACTCGCTACTCGACCGCAGTAAATCGTCGCCTGCGTCCTCCGCGCCGAACATGAACTGGCCGACGGACATCTGGGGCTACTGGACCACGCAACCATACGCTGGCTCGGGCTCGAACTACTGGTACGTGATGGGCGACTTTGGCGCCGCTGCCTACGCGGGTAACACCAAGAGCTACCGCGTTCGTTGTGTGCGCGGCGGCGCGACGACGGGCTCGGGCACCGGCACCCGATTCGCCGTTCAGGACGGCGGCAAGACGGTGCTCGACCGAATCAGTGGTCTGCACTGGCAACAGGCAATGGACGGCACGTTGCGGTCGCCCACCGCCAGCGCCACGTACTGCACGAACAACACGTCCGCGTTGCCTGGCACCGGCTGGCGCCTACCGACCATCAACGAATTGGCGCAGCTGTCGAACCGCAGCTACTACAACTCGGCCATTGACCCGATCTTTGCTGCGCCGACAAGCGGCGAAATGTCGTGCTGGTCGACGACCTCCTCGCTCGCCACGGTCGGGTACTTCTTTGGCCTGAACTTTGGCTGGGGCGGTGCTGACGGCTATACGCCCGCGTTCAGCCAGAACGCCAGGTGCGTCAGGTAACTCCGCAGTTGGGCGAATCGGTCCGCGAAGGGTCGGACCCCGTCGCCAGACGCGACCAATCCGACCGCCGAACCAACAGCGCCACAAGCGCCTCCAGACCGCGCGCGTCGTCGGAATCGAACCGACCGGCGAGCGGACTGTCCAGGTCCAGCACACCCAGCAGCGCGTCGTCACGCAGCAGCGGCACGACGACCTCTGACCGCGACGCCGCGTCGCACGCGATGTGCCCCGGAAACGCGTGAACGTCCGGCGCCACTACCGTCTCGCGCCGCGTGGCCGAAGCACCGCAGACGCCGCGGCTCAGCGCGATGCGCACGCAGGCGACGCGCCCCTGAAATGGCCCCAGCACGAGTTCGTCCGCCCGCAGCAGGTAGAACCCCGCCCAGTTCAGGTCCGGCAGCAGCTCAAAGAGCAGGGCGGCGGTGTTGGCGAGGTTGGCCAGCCCGTCGGTTTCGTCGCCGATGAGCGCGTCGAGTTGCTGCCGGAGGTCTGCGTAAAGGGCGGGTTTGTCGGTGGCGTCTGTGTGGCGGAGGTGAAACATGGGCGGCAGTGTCGCGTGGGAGCGGGCTGGGTGCAACGGGTGGTTGGCGAGCCTGGGCGCTTACACTCGCACCGCCTCATCCCAAACTGAGTCCGGGCAGAGGTCCGCCTCGTCGGTCCAAACCACCGTACCGTGCGCGGCGTGCGCGCGCCGGAAAACCGCTTCATCCCGAAGCGCCGCAAAGGCCGGGAACGCCAGATACGGTGTGACGTCCAGAACTCCGCGCTCGCCATTGGCAAACGTGACGGCAACCTGGGTCGGGGAAATGGCGATTGCTTGCACAACGCGCGGATTCATCGGTGACCTCAGCGCAGCGACCTCGCGCAGCGGACGCGGTCGCAACGATGACGCAAGGATAGGGTGCAGGATGCGGCGGGGCAAGGGAAAGTGGCGGGTCTGGCGATTGCGGTGCGGTTGGTGCACACCCCTGCAGACGCCGTCGAGAGCGGCAGGCACAGTCTCCAAGCTAGCCCAACACGGCGCAGCACCGGGCAGGCAATGTGTCTGGAGGTATACAAGGCGGCGCGGGATGGGTCAGACATTGTGTCTGGAGTGATCCAAGCCGTCGTGGCAGGAGGCAGGCAATAGGTCTGAACCCGTCCGCCATGCTGCGTACGGCAATAGGCAGAGTGAAGCGCGCCGGATCGGTGATGGCGATGGCGGCAGGCGCCGACACGACCTCCATCTCTTGCGCCGCCTGTTGGGGCATGCCACGCGCACCCCCAAAACCACCACCGGCAGGTCACTCTCGCAACCTGCCGGCAGTTCAAACCCTGACTTTCTGACCATCCGCGCCGGTTACTTCAACCGCGCCTCCAGGCCCTCAAGCTCCGCCCAAAGTTCCTTCGGCAACTTCGCGCCGAACTTCGGGTAGTGCTCCGCGCGCACGTCCGCGATCTCGCGCTTCCAGCCTTCGCGATCCACCGTCAGCAGTTCCTTCAGGTCGTCTGCCGTCACGCCCGCGGGCGCGTCGAACGCGTCCGGCGTCGGCATGATGCCGATTTCCGTCTCGACGAACTTGCCGGTGCCGTCGCACTGTTCGAAGATCCACTTCAGCACGCGGCTGTTTTGGGCCTTGCGGGGTAGGTCGGGGCTGCATTTGGGCGAATCCGTCCGCAAGCGGCCGGACCGCGCCCTAGTCCCGGCAGACCGGCTGCGCCGTTGCCGGGACCGGAGCCAGCCTGCGGCTGTCTCCGCCCATTCGGGTGACGGTCGCTTTCGCGGTCGCCCATCTCGACACCAATTCACCGTCACTCCGAGGTCGGAGGAAACTTGCACGTCGCCTGGTTTCAGGAAAGCAACTTCCTTCAGACTCACTTTCCACACAAGCCCGCCACCAAACTGTGCTCGCACGCCCCGGAGCCGGCAACGCACGCATCCGCCGTACATGGGTTCCCATCATCGCAGTTCCGCGTGGTTCTGCGGCAAATCCCATCGCACCACTCGTCCGTGCACGGGTTCCCATCGTCGCACTCGTCGTTCTTGTTGCAGATTCGCTCCGCGCACCCCGCCACGAGGTCGTGAACGCACTGGCCGCTGCCGCAGCCTGCGGGATTGGTCAGGTCACAGTTCTTCGGCTGGCATGTGTCGGCCGTGCACGGGTCGCCGTCGCTGCAGTTGCGTTCACGAAACCCGCATTTGCAGTCAAAACATCCCGGCCTGAGGCACCAGTTCGTCGGCGTGTTGAAGTCCATGTTTCCGGTGTGGCAGTCGCTGTCCTCGGCGCATTCGCAAGCTGTCGTCGTGTAGCTGCATTTGCCCGAAACGCAGGTGTCGCTGGTCCACGGGTGGCCGTCAAAGCAGTCTGCGGCTGCTTTGCAGGGCACGTCGCAAGGTTGCGCGCTGGCTTGCTGCGCATGGTTGCAGCGATTCTCGACGCAGTAGTCGCCGGTACATGCCACGCCGTCGTCGCACTCAGCGTCTTTGGTGCAACAGCCGTCGCCCGACGCCGCCAACTTGTGTGTACAGATCTGCACGTCGTCGCCCGTCAATTCACAGGCGTCGGTGGTGCAGGGGTTGCCGTCGTCGCAGTCTTGGGCGCCAAAACAGGGCGGCGGGCCGCACTGACCGGTCCACGCGGACGCGCAGTGGCCATCCGCGCCGCACGTGTCCTCGGTGCAGGGGTTGCCGTCATGGCAGATTTCCGTGCCCTTTTGCGTGCACTGCAGGCCGCATTGCGTCAGGACGGGCGCGTGGGCGCAGCGGCCGGGCATCGCGGCTGAGAGGAGGATGCACGCATCCACCGTGCACGCGTCTTCGTCGTCGCAGTCGGCTGCGGATTCGCAGGTAGGCTTGCCGACCGCTGTTTTCGCCTGACACCAGCCAGAAACGCACGCGTAGGCGCCGGCGCCCGCTGCATATGCACACTGGTCGTCGACTGTGCACGCCTTCTTGCAGCTTGCGGTCAGTTCGAAGGTGCACATGTGCGTGACCGGGTCGCACGAATCCTTTGTGCATTCAGCGTGGTCGTTGCACTGCGCGTCCGAGCTGCAACTTGAACAACACTGGGCGTTGCCGGACCCGCATGCGCTGCTGGCGACGAGGCAATCGCCGTTCTGGCAGTGGCCCCAGACTGTGCAACCTGCCGCTCGCCGACACCAC
Organism: uncultured Myxococcales bacterium; assembly: GCA_903896545.1. Classification (GTDB taxonomy): domain Bacteria; phylum Myxococcota_A; class UBA9042; order UBA9042; family UBA9042; genus CAIYBN01. The sequence continues at coordinate 35,642 of CAITYF010000175.1, forward strand.
CCGCCCTGGTTGTGGACGCCGAGCCAATGGCAGATGTTCGCCACACATTTGCCGACTCGGCAGGTGTCTTGCTGGCAATCGTGATCCTGGGTGCAGGGAATCGGCGTGTCCGCGACATCTGCCCCCGTGGCATCGCCGCCGCCGTAAGTCGCGCCGTCGGCCAGGACGATCGCGCCGTCAGGGAGTAGTTGGGCGTCCGCCAACAGCGCGCCGTCTGGCAGCAACACGCCGCCGTCTACGCTCAATCCAGACGATTCAGAGGAGTTCACGTCCGCGTCGAGACCGTCGAATCCCGAAATCGCACGATCCTCGCCGCACGCGACTGAAACGACGGTCATGCAGGCCAAAGTGCACGAGACGCGTAAGCAGCTCGACCATCGGCTGAGGCGGAGAAGGCCTGAGGGAACGACCGACGTGCGCGCTCGGCGAGGGCTTCGCTCTCGACTGTCGCCAGATGTTCCGAGCATTGTTGCCTCTGCCTTGGCTTCCTCGCCTGCGTTGTCGATCGGAAAGGAGTTTGACGCGTCCCATCGTGAGGTCAAGCTCAACCCATTCTCCCCCAAAACCACCACCGGCAGGTCACTCTCGCAACCTGCCGGCGGCTCACTCGCAATTCTCAGGCGCTACACCGCAATCTTCGCGGCTCGCGGCGGGCGACAAGCACCCGCCCTACTTCAACCGCGCCTCCAGCCCTTCAAGCTCCGCCCACAGTTCCTTCGGCAGCTTCGCGCCGAACTTCGGGTAGTGCTCCTCACGACTTCGCTGAACCTGCCGCAGCGGCCATCCGCCGTAACACGACGACGTCTTCCTGATCCTTACTGCGCACACTCTGCGACTTCATCGCGATCAGCGCTTCGGCATCCAGAAACGGGATCCGGACCCTCCCACGCTCGAACCAACGCAGATGCGGAAGCCACGCTGAATAGGTGCCGCCGCCAATCTCGGTGAAAATGTCGACCGGAAAGTCCTCCACCAGACGAATGGCACCCGGCTCAACCGGAAAGTCTTCGACAGTCAGCTCGCTCGCGTGGCCCTCGCCAAAGCCGCGCAAGACCGTGAGCAAGCGCTCCACGTTGGCCGCGTCTGCAGCAATCACGATGTCAACGTCTTCGGTCGCGCGCGGGTAGCCGTTCAGCGCGCAGGCCAAGCCGCCTACCAACGCGTATGCGACATCAGCGTCGGTCAGGCGCGCCAACAACTCTTCGAACGTGGTCATCGTCCCTCGGCCAGGGGGCGCCCGGCGGCATCAGGTTGTGCATCAGTTGGTTGAGCCGCTCCACGCGTTGCAATGGAGTCAGGTCGGATGTAACGCGCCCCACTTCGCGGCGAATCACGCCGTCGCGGCTGGGAGGGTTGGTCTGGGCACTGGACATCGGCGACTCCAGAAGCGGTCGAGTTGTCAGGATAGCGCGATTGGGCGGCGGGTGCGAGGGATTTAGCCAAGCGGTGGGCGGGCGGTCCCTCGGCCAGGCGTTGTGGGGGCTCCGCTGTGGCGATGAACATCGAAGCACACCCCAACCAAAACCACCACCGGCAGGTCACTCTCGCAACCTGCCGGCAGTTCAAACCCTGACTTTCTGACCACTCGCGCCGGTTATTTCAAGCGCGCCTCAAGCCCTTCAAGCTCCGCCCAAAGCTCCTTCGGCAATTTCTCACCAAACTTCGGGTAGTGCTCCGCACGCACGTCCGCGATTTCCCGCTTCCAGCCTTCGCGATCCACCGTCAGCAGTTCCTTCAGGTCGTCTGCCGTCACGCCCGCGGGCGCGTCGAGCGCGTCCGGCGTTGGCATAATGCCGATTTCCGTCTCGACGAACTTGCCGGTGCCGTCGCACTGCTCGAAGATCCACTTCAGCACGCGGCTGTTCTCGCCGTAGCCCGGCCACAGCCAGCGGCCTTCCTGGGTCTTGCGGAACCAGTTGACGAAGAAGATCTTCGGCAGCACCGCGCCTTCCTTCTTGCCGATCTGGATCCAGTGCTTGAAGTAGTCGCCCATGTGGTAGCCGCAGAACGGCAGCATGGCGAACGGGTCGCGGCGCACGGTGCCGGCCTTCAGATCCAGCGCGGCGGCCGTCACTTCCGAGCCGACGATCGAGCCGAGGAACACGCCGTGATTCCACGAGCGCGCCTGGTGAACCAGCGGAATCGTGCTCGGACGGCGACCGCCAAACAGGATCGCGCTGATCGGCACGCCGGCCGGGTCCTGCCATTCCGGCGCGATGGCCGGGCACTGGCTGGCGGGCACGGTGAAGCGGGAATTCGGGTGCGCGGCGGGCTCTTTCTTGTCCCAAACCTTGCCCTTCCAGTCGATGACGTCGCCAGCCGGCGGATCGTAGCCGATGCCTTCCCACCACACGTCGTTGTCGGACGTCAGCGCGACGTTGGTGAAGATGGTGTTGGATTCCACCGACTTCATCGCGTTGGGGTTGGACTGAACCGACGTGCCCGGCGCGACGCCGAAGAAGCCGAATTCCGGGTTGATGGCGTAGAGCTGGCCGTCCTTGCCAAACTTCATCCACGCGATGTCGTCGCCGACCGTCTCGACTTTCCAGCCCGGCACCGTCGGCACGAGCATCGCGAGGTTGGTCTTGCCGCACGCCGACGGGAACGCCGCCGCGACGAATTTCGACTTGCCCGCCGTGTTGGTCAGCTTCAGGATGAGCATGTGCTCCGCCAGCCAACCTTCGTCGCGCGCCTGCACCGACGCGATACGCAGCGCGAGGCACTTCTTGCCCAAAAGCGCATTGCCGCCGTAGCCGGAGCCATACGACCAAATCGTGCGCTCTTCCGGGAAGTGCGAGATGTACTTCTTGTCCAGCGGCGCGCTCGGCCACTGGCCGTTGTCGCTCTCACCCGGCGCCAGCGGCTTGCCGATGCTGTGCAGGCACGGGATGAACTCGCCGTCTTTACCCAGCACTTCCAGCACCTTGTTGCCCACGCGCGTCATGACGTGCATGTTCGCGGCGGCGTACGCGCTGTCGGTAATCTGCACGCCAATCTTGGCGATCGGCGAGCCGACCGGGCCCATGCTGAACGGAATCACGTACAGCGTGCGGCCGGCCATGCAGCCGTCGTACAGCGCCGTCATCGTCTTCTTCAATTCGTCCGGGTTGATCCAGTTGTTGGTCGGACCGGCGTCGTCCTGGCTCTTGCTGGCAATGTACGTGCGGTTTTCAACGCGCGCCACGTCCGTCGGGTCGCTGCGGAAGAGGAAGCTGTTCGGACGCTTGATCGGATCCAGCGGCGTGGCGAGTCCGGCGTCGACGGTCGACTGAATCAGCGCGTCGTATTCCGCTTTGGAGCCGTTCAACCACTCAACGTTGGCCGGCTTGGCCAATTTGGTGATGTCCTCGACCCATTTCAACAGTTTCTGGTTGGCAGTTGGCGATGTCATTTTGTCCTCAGGGGATTGTTTGAGCGGCGTCCGGCAGGCAGGCGCAACGTGAGTTGGCGACAAGAACGGGCATGAAAATGCGTCCCGCGGGTGTGCCCGACGCCGCCTGCGAGGGGCCACGAGCGTACGGCAGGCAGCGCGCAAATTCAAGGTAGGCAAAGGCCTTGAACCCTTTGGCGTGTGACTTCCGCATGACAATTGGCGATGCCAGCCCGCTGCGATGTAGACGTTTGGCGTTACAATGGCGAAGGCACGTAGGAGGTCGTTATGGCGCAAAATGGGTTCGGCAGGGCGACTGGATTTCCGCTATTCGCGCTTGCATTGGCAGCGGTCGTCGCGTGTCAAACCGAAGTCGCAAATCCCGGCGCGAGTGGCCCTCTGGCGGTTTGTGTGGGACCAACGCTCTCCGCCGCCGCGTGGCAAGCCAAGCCGGGACCGGAAGGCGGCGCGGGGCTCGCGGCACCCGTCACGGGCACCTTGATGGCGGACTTTGCGCTCACCGACTTTCAGCCAAAGAGCTGCGGCATCGGCGCGACCTACGGCCCCTCGGCATTTCGCGGCCATGTCACCGTGGTCGCGCTCTTAGCAGGGTGGTGAAGCTACTGCGTGTCCCAGGCTGGGATGCTCGAACGAATGCGGGGCGAACTGGAGACGGACGGGTACGCCGTCTATTTCATGGCGATCAACGGGGCGGATGCGGTGCCGTATCAGCAGCCGCTGATCGACCGCTGCGCGTTTGCACTCCTTCAGGACACAGACGCCGTCAACGCCTGGGCGCTCACCGGTGGTCACAAGGACGACTTTTTCATCCTGGACGCCAACGGCGTGGTGGTTGACTATCTGCCCAACGGTGGCGACCGGCCGACGAACTTGTCGATGCATGCGGGCTACGACGCGCTGAAGGCGGCGATTCTCGCGGTGGCGAGCAAGAAGTAGGGTGAATCGCAAAGCACGGTCTGCCGTTGCGAGCGGGGTCGACGACGATTGTCACGAAACGACGGGGCATCGGCCGCCGGACTTACGGTTCCTTGCCCACGCGCGGGCAGCCCAACTGAATGTCGACCTTCGCGTTGGTATCCGCCGTCACCGACGCGCACGTGTTGCCGCACAGCAGGATCTTCGTCGGCGCCAGCGGGTCGTCGTAGTGCCAGCCGCCCGCCGTCGGATCGCACTTGGCCTCGCTCGTCACGTACGCCAGCACCTTCGGTGTACCGCCCACAGTCAGTTGCACGTTCACCTTCGTGTAGTCCACCGGCTGGCCGTTGGTCGGCACCGGAATCGAGTACTGGCAACCCAACGCCTTGCCCTGAATCGCCTTCAGCGCGGCCTGGAACTGCTGCAGCACGTTGCCGCCAGTGTCCACGATGAAGGCGTTTCCGGTTCCGCCCGCAGCCGCGATCTGGTTCATCGCGGTCAGCGACGAGCCCACGCCGATCACAAACGTCAGGATCTTCGGCGTGCCGGCCGCGGCGGGAGCGGCGATGCTCGTCGCGATCTTCGCCGGGTCCTGAATGTTGCACTCCGTTGGCTCGCCGTCCGTAGCCAGCAGAACGACGACCGTGTGCGTCGGATTGGCCAACGCGTGGCTCTTTGCGTAATCCACGGCGCCTTGCAGCGCAGCCTGCGTGGGCGTCGTGCCCACCGGGCCGTGCTTGGCGAGCGAAGTCGTGATGGCAGACGCCGCTGCGGGCAACGTTTGAATGGCCACTTCCGGCTTTGCGTATTCCGGGGCGCTGCACATCTTGCTGGTGCAACCATCGCACGACGTGATGAAGATGAATGTCGAGCAACTGCCGCCTGCTGCCTTGCACGCAGCCTTTTCAGCCGACGTATCGCACGAACTCGGACAGTCGTCGCTTAGCGGAAAGTATTGGATGCCGACGCCAATGCCCGCGGACGCTGGATCCTGGACAAACGCCTTGACCGCGGCGGTCACGGCGTCCCACTTGGCAGCGCCCGTGCCGGTCGTTTCGCCCATCGAGCCCGATTGGTCCATCATGATGAAGATGTCCAGCGGGATGAGGGTCGCTGTCTGCGTGCTGGACGCGCACTCGCACGCGCTGCTCACGCACTGCTTGGTGTCGCACACAAGGCCGCACGAGCCGCAATGTTCGGGGTCGTTGGTCGTGTTGATCTCGCAACCGTCGTCCGTGATCTTGTTGCAGTCGGCCCAGCCCACCGCGCACTTCAACTCGCACGTGGCGTTGATGCAGCGCGGCGTTGCGTTCGGGCCACCGGGGCACTCCGTGGCGCAATCGCCGCAGTGGGTTTCATCCGCGTCGGTGTTGGTGTCGCAGACCAGCGGGTCGTTCTTGCAGACCTGCCAGCCCGGGTCACACGCCGCGCCGCACACCGAGTTGACGCATGCAGCCGTGCCGTTCGGGATGTCGCCGCAGACCTTGTCGCACGTGCCGCAGTGTGAAGGGTGCGTCGAGCTGTCGATCTCGCAGCCGTTCTTGGGGTTGCCGTCGCAGTCGAGAAAACCGACGTGGCAGGAAAATCCGCAGACGCCCGCGGTGCAGGTCGCGTCCGCGTTGGCTGCCGCGGGGCAGGCGGGTGTGCACGTCTTGTCGTCGCCCGTGCCGGTGCCGGTGTTGTCGGTGCCGGAACTCGTCCCGTCGACGTAGGTCTTGCCGGCGTCCGGCAACTTGAAGCCCGTGCCGCCGCTGCCGCCGGTACTCGTGGTGCCGCACGCTGCAAACGCGAACGCGCCGCAACAAGCCCAAACAATCCAACGCATCATGCCGTTTTTGTCAGTCACGTGTGCACTCACTTGTCGGTGTGAAAAGCGGCAGGGCTGCCACTCTAGCTATCCTACGCATGCACGCACTGTGGAGCAAGCGACGAATCAGCCGCAGATTTCGCTGCGTTGCGTTTCTTCACATTCGTTCATTGCAGCAATCACGGCTCAACCCTGCGTTCCATCTTAGGCAGCTCGACCGGCGGTGGCGGGTTCGGATCTTCAAGTGCCTCGTCCACCGGCGCGTTTGTGGGCTCCGGATCGACCGTCGGCAAGTTCGGGGCTGGCGGAAGCGCGGCGTCAAAGAGGTGAGGCAGGCGCGGCAGCGGCCGCACGGGCACGCGTTCGAGCGCCACCCGCATGAACTCGGTCCACAACGGCACCGCGAGCGTTCCGCCAGTCGCCTTGGGCATCGGCTTGCGGTCGTCGTACCCGATCCACACAACCGCGCACAGATCCGCCGAGAAGCCCGCAAACCACACGTCGCGGCCGCCGTTCGACGTGCCCGTTTTGCCCACGACCGGTCGACCTGCCTTTTGCGCCTCTTTACCCGAACCGCGCCGCACCACGTCGCCCAGCATGTCGGTCAGCTGTCGGGTCGTCTCTTCGCGCAGGAGTTGCTGGCCCGGTTCGCGCTTGGCCAAGTACACGTCCTTGCCCAAACGATCGGCGATGCGCGTCACCAGAATCGGCGCACTCACTTTGCCGCCGTTGGCGATCGTCGCGTACGCGTTGGCGAGCTCAATCGGCGCCACGGATGATGCGCCGAGAGCCAGCGGAAGCCGCGCATCGAGCTCACTCACGATCCCTGCGCGCTTGGCAAAATCGGCAACACGTTCGGGCCCGACCTTATCCGCGACTGCGACCGCGATCGAGTTGATCGACTGCGCCAGCGCGTCCCGCATGGTGTGGCTTTGGCCATCGTAGCGCCCCGAAAAGTTGCGCGGTGTCCATGGTTTGCGACCGGCGGGGAAGCTCCGCGATTCGTCGACCATCTCCGTTTCCGGCGTCATCAGGCCAGCTTCGAGCGCTGCGCCGTACACAAACGTTTTGAAGGTCGAGCCGGGCTGCCGCCGCGCCTGCGTCGCCCGATCAAACGGATGCAGCGCAAAATCGTCGCCGCCCACGATCGCGCGCACCAGCCGCGTCTCCTGCTCGATCGCCACCAGCGCCGCTTGCGGACCCATTTCTGGCGATAGCACAACTTTCTCGTCCGTTTTCTCCAGGACAGAAACGCGCACCAGATCGCCGCGCGCAAACAGCTTCCCCAGCGCCTCCGCGGTGACCGGTGTACTTCCCGCTTTCTCCGGATCCTGCGGGCGCCCGTAGCGTGCGAGCGCTGACCACGGCAGCGTGCCTTCGCGCGAACCCAAGGCAAGCGTGTACGCCTTGGTTGTCGCGTCGCTTGCCAGCACAACGCCGAGGAGTGTCCGCCCCGGCACGAGGAGCTTGTCCTGTTGCGCGGTCAGCTTCTTGCGGCCTTCGTCGAGCTGCGCGTCATCGTCGTAGTGCTTTGTCGGCACCAGCGACTTGTAGCCCCGATCGATCTTGCTCAGGCCATTTTGCACCGCGAGTTCCGCCGCGCGCTGCGTCGCCACGTCCATGGCCACTTCAATGCGCAGCCCCGCCGACGCCAGCGTCGCGCGATCCACCTTCGTCAACACAAAGCGCCGCACTGCCTCGGCGTACCACGGGCCGACGTCCAGCGGACTGTCATGGGCGATCTGCGGCATCGGCGCGCTGTTGGCGCGGTCGTACGCCGCCTGATCGATGTAGCCGTGCTTCAGCATCTGTCCGAGCACGTACTGTCGTCGGTCGCGCGATGCGTCCACGTGCTTCAGAGGCGAAAACCGCGCCGGGCTGTTCACCACGCCTGCCAAGAGCGCCGCTTCCGCGACGTCCACCTGACTGACCGACTTGCCGAAGTAAAACCGTGCCGCTTCCTCGGCCCCGTAGCGCCCGTGGCCGAAGTAGACTTCGTTCAGGTACAGCGACAGAATCTCGTCTTTGCTCAGTTTTTGTTCAAGCTTGCGCGCCAGAACGAGCTCTTTCAGCTTGCGCGTGACGGTCTTTGTGCGGTCCAGAAAACGCGTCTTGGCCAATTGCTGGGTGATCGTCGACGCGCCTTGGGCGTAGCGACCGCGCACGATGTCCGTCCAGATTGCGCGGCCGACGCCGAGGAGATCGAGGCCCGGGTGCGAATAGAACGCCGCGTCTTCAGCGCAGACCATCGCGCTGCGCATGACCGGGGGAATCCGTTCGGGCGGCACGACCGTGCGGATTTCATCGCCAAAGACCGCGACGACTTCCCCGCTTGCGGCGACGACGCGCGACGATTCCTTGGCGATCTGGCGATACGCATCAAATGTGAAGACGTCGGGCAGGGTCGCGTCCAGCCAGTACCACGTGATGGCGCCAGCGCCGGCGGACAGAAACGCGCCAACGAGGACTAGCGCCAAAATCCGCGCCAGACAGCCGCGCTTTGCCGGCTTGGCGGGCGCGCTGACGCGGCTGTTCCGCGGAGGGGCGGCTTTGTCGGCGAGCGGTTTGGACTTGGGTTCGGGGCGCTGTGCCATGACCGCCAAGTGTAGCCGTTTGCCAGCCGCGCGCGAGAATCTGCACTTCGCGGCGCGGGAGTTGCACAGAGCGTCCCGTTCTGGAATCCTGCGCACCGGCGGCAAAGCACGCCACGAACGCGAGTTGAGATCATGGCGCAAATGACCTGTTCCAGTTGCGGTACGTCTTGGCCCGCCGGCTACCAGTTCTGCGGCCGGTGCGGCTCGTCCATGAATATTTCTGATAAGTTTACTGCGGTTCCGGCACCGCCTCCCGGTCCTGCGCCAGTGGAGCCACCGCCCGGAATTCTCTTTGACGATCCACTGAGCGCGCAGATTTCCTACCCGGACGCCTCGATCGTCCGCTTTGTGGTGCTGCGCGGTCCCGTGCTGGAAGGTACGGCGTTTGAGCTGCCCGAAGGTCGGGTCCACATTGGCCGCGCCGCTGAACTTTCGATGTCAGCGGATTCGCTCATGGCCCCGCGCCACGTGGCGATCGATCGCTTTGGCGAGCGCGTCAGCGTCGACGAAATCACCGGTCCCGGCGGGTGCTTCCTGCGCATCCGCGAGCCGATGTCGATGCTTTCTGGCGAAGTCATCTTTGCTGGCGAGCAGTACCTGCTTGTGCGTTCCGGGCAGGACATTCCGACCGAGCCCGCGAGCGCCTACGCGCCGCCCGAGACCTTTGGCACGCCGTTGCCAGCGCCGCGTTTGCACGTGACCCAACTTCTGGCGGGGGGCGTGCCCGGTCGCGTCGTCTCAACCGATCGTGAGCAGCTGACGGTTGGCCGCGAAGGGTGCGACTTGTCGTTCCCGCAGGACCGCTTCATGTCCGGGCGCCACCTGCGCATCGACCTGCTCCCCGATGGCAGTCTTCAGGTCACAGACGTTGGCAGTCTGAACGGCACGTTTGAGCGTCTGACGCAGACGCCGGCGCTCCTGCGCCGTGGCGATGAAATTCTGATTGGTTCGACCCTCCTGCGGCTGGAAATTCGCGCGGCGGAAGAAGCGTAGTCAGCACCGGACATCTGAGCATCAGCATCCCGCGGTCGACAACACGCCGCGTCTGGTGGAGGATACGCGCGCGCAGCCTCGCGCTTCTCCCGACTCACGAGCGTTTACCATGAGCAAGCCCAACAAAATCGCGACGATGGTCCATAAACTGCAGGCCCTGCCGCTGGGCGGTCGCCTGCTCACGCTGGCGATGGGCAAAATGATCCCCTACGTCGGCTGGTCCGGTCTTGAAGTGCTTGAAATGACCGAGGACGTCGTGACAATCCGCGTCAAGAACCGCCCGACCACGCGCAACCACATCGGTCAGGTACACGCGGCGGCGATGATTCTTGTCGCTGAATCCGCGTCGGGGCTCGTTGTCGGCATGAACGTGTCCAACAGCAGTTTGCCGCTCATCAAGGCGCTGAACACCAAGTTCATTCGTCGTTCCAAAGGTGCGATTACCGCGACTGCGCGCCTCACGCCGGAACAGAAGGCGCTGTTTGCCAATGAAAAAGGCGATCTTCCGGTGAGCGTTACGGTGACCGACGAGTCGGGGAATGCGCCGATTTTGGTTGAGGCGATTTGGGCGTGGGTGCCGAACAAGAAGTCGTAGCCGAGCGGTTCGTCGCTGCCGCGCCCGCCCTGGAACAGTCGCCTGCAGGTATTCGGCGACGGGCGGGCTTGCCGGGCTTGGGTGCCGAACAAGAAAGCCTAGCTCAGCGGTTCGTCGCTGCCGCGCCCGCCCTGGAACAGTCG
>CAITYF010000176.1 GCA_903896545.1 uncultured Myxococcales bacterium
GCGTCCTGATCGTCGCGCCCCGGACTCTCGCAGCCAAAGCTCAGCCCACTCAACAGGCAGATCGCTGCCGCAGCGATGTGGGGGCGCGTGCAGCGCAGAATTGAGTCGGTCGAAGCAGGCGAAACGGACATGGAGCCTCCAAAATACGCGCGAATATCGCGGCTACCGTACCCCCGCGCGGCGGTTCTGTCACGGGATCGGCAGGTGCAGCACCTTGGATTGCACCCAATCGTTCTTTCGCGCCATCGCGTGGCAGAGGTTGCAACTCACGCCTTCCTCCGTATATCCCGCGCCTTCGGGCGGTTGGTCGCCACGCCAGACGATGCGCCATTGCCCGGATTCCTTGCTGATTTCCAGCCACTCCCAGCCGCGCGCCCATTCCGCGTTGTAGTCGCCGCCGCGCTTGACCATCGCGAATGTGTCGCCGCTGCCGTTCAGCAACGTCTTCACCAGAATCGTGCCCACCGGAAACACCGTCGCGTCCACCGTCGGCTTTCGATTCAGATAGACGATCCGCGGTCCCGTCGTGTGGAAACTCCCCATCGCTGTTTCCGAGATCTGCCAGTGCGGCCAACTCTCCAGATCGGTGAAGTCGCCATCCTGAACCACGAATTCCGAGTCGCTCGGCGTCGTCGTGCAAGCGGTCAGCAGGATTGTGAAGAGCAGGGCGCGCATCTCGACCTCGTGGCACCGCCATCCTCGCACGCTCGCGCGCTGGGATGAAGGGCGTCGCCTCGAGATCGTCGACGCAAAGTCACGCAGGAATCACCGCAGGGCGTTGCCGTGAGGCGTCGTGCTGGATAGACTCGGCGCTCTTGGCCGTCTCTGGAGGATCCGATGAACCGCAGCCGTTTTCTGACCTTGCTCTGCATGACCGCGCTCTCTGCCGCGTGTGGCAAAAAAGCTGCGGATTCAGGTGCGCCTGCGGGCGACAAGGGTGCGGCTGCGGCGCAGACCGGTGGCGATGCGAGCGTCATCAAGATCGTTTCGTCGCTTCCGCGCACGGGCAGCGCCAACGCGCAGACAACCACGATGGTCAACGGCATCAAGATGGCCGTGGATGAGGTCGGCGGAAAGATCGGCAACTACACGCTGGTCTACGAAGACTGGGACGATGCAAGCGCCAAAAAGGGCGACTGGGACCCGGAAGTTGAGGCTGCGAACGCTGATAAAGCTGTGAAAGATCCGAATGTTGTTGCCTACATTGGCACCTACAACTCTGGCGCGGCCAAGATCGCGATGCCGATTCTGAACAAGGCGAATCTGCCGATGATCTCGCCGGCGAACACGTACACCGGTCTGACCAAGCCGGGCATGGGCGAGCCCAACGAACCAGGCGTCTACCGTCCGACCGGGAAGATCAACTACTTCCGTGTGGTACCGGCGGATGACATTCAGGGAACGTCGGCGGCGGAATGGATCAAGAAGCTGGGCGGCAAGACGGTGTATGTGCTCGACGATCGCGGCCTGTATGGCAAAGGCGTCGCGGACGTCTTCGTGGCGAGTGCGCCCGATTTTGGCATCACGGTGCAGGGGCGCGAGGGCATCGACCCTAAGGCGCAGGAATACCGCTCGCTGATGACGAAGATCAAGGCGCAGAATCCAGACTGGATCTACTACGGCGGCACGACGCAGACCAATGCGGGGCAGATCGCCAAGGACATCGTCGCGGTTGGTCTCGCTGCCAAGCTCATGGTGCCGGACGGCTGCTTTGAAGAAGCGTTCATCCAGGCCGCAGGCGCTGAAAACGTCGCAGGTCGCGCACACGTCACGTTTGGCGGCGTACCACCGGAGCAGCTGACCGGCAAGGGCGCGGATTTCGTCAAGAAGTACACGGAAAAGTACAAGGCCGAGCCGCAAGCATACGCGGTCTACGGCTACGTGGCGGCAAAGGTCGCGCTCGACGCGATCGCCAAGGTGGGCAGCAAGGACCGCGCCGCGCTGCGTGACGCGATTCTGGCGACGGAACAGAAGGACGGCGCTCTGGGCACGTGGAAGTTTGACAAGAACGGCGACACCACGATGACGGTCATGTCGGGCAATATCGTCGAGGCGGGCAAGTTCAAGTTTGCGACGTTGCTCGGTGCTGGCGCTGGTGCCGCCCCTGCTCCTGCCGCTGCGACGCCGGCCGCGCCGTAACCGTCCCTTCCCGATTCCGCGAGAAACCGTGCTCGATACCGTCCTCCAACAGCTGCTCATCGGTCTGACCAACGGCATGGTTTTTGCCTTGGTGGCGTTGGGTTATACGATGGTGTACGGCATCCTGGAGTTCATCAACTTCGCCCACGGCGACGTTTTCATGCTGTCGGCGTTCGTCTCGCTGACCCTCGTCGGCGCGCTGGGATTGAACGATCAGTCGTCGGCCGGCGCCTTGGCGGGCGGTCTGGTGCTTTGCATCGTCGCGTCGTCAGTCTTTGGCGGCCTTTTGAACCTGACGATCGATCGCGTCGTCTACAAGCCGTTGCGCAAGGCGCCCAAGCTCGCGCCGCTCGTCTCGGCGATCGGCGTTTCCTTCATCCTGCAAAATGTCGGCCTCTTCTGGGGCGGCATGTCGATGCAAATCTTTGGCGGCGGCGGTCAAGCGGCCGCGCCCAAGGCGTTCCCGAACCTCCTGCCGGCGACCAACCTGCTCGGCGCCAGCAGCCACGTGACGTTGCAGCCCAAGGACGTGCTGGTCATCGGCGCGTCGTTGGTCGTGATGAGCGCGCTTTACGGCATCGTGCAGTTCACCAAGCTCGGCAAAGCGATGCGGGCGACCGCGCAGGATCCGTCCGCCGCGCGCTTGATGGGCATCGACGTCGATCAAGTCGTCTCCGCGACATTCCTCATCGGCGGCGCGCTCGGCGGCTTCGCCTCGGTCATCTACAGCCTCTACATCAACACCGTTCACTACCAAATGGGCTATCAAAACGGCCTCTACGCGTTCACCGCGGCAGTCGTCGGTGGTATTGGCAACATTCCCGGCGCCGTACTGGGCGGGCTCTTGCTCGGACTTGTCCGCGCATTTTCCGACCAGTTCATCGGCGCGCAGTGGCAGCCCGCGGTGCTCTTCGGCATCCTGATCGTCATCCTCGTTTTCCGACCGGCCGGCCTTCTGGGCTCGACCGCCCGCGAGAAGGTGTAGACCATGGCGGCGCTGCTCAAGAAATTCGGCGGTCTACCCGTTCTGGCTTTGGTCGTGCTGGCGATCTACCCGTTCGCGCCGGTCGTCGATTGGGCGCTGGAAGCCGCGACCGGACAGGCGCTGCACATCGACCGGCAGCTGGTCAACATCTTCATCTTCTCGATCCTCGCCTTGGCGCTGAACCTGCAGGTCGGTCAAGCCGGGCTTCTGCAGCTCGGTATCGCTGCGTTTTTTGCCGTTGGCGCGTTCACCACCGGTGTGCTGACCGTCGAGAAATATCCGTTTCAAATCGGTTTCTGGGGCGCGATCCTCATCTCGCCCTTGGCCGGCGCGATCGGTGGCTTCCTTCTGGGCGCGCCGACGCTGCGTCTGCGCGGCGACTACTTGGCGATCGTGACGCTCGGCTTTGGCGAAGTGATGCGCATCGTGCTCCTGAACCTGGAGAACATCACGGACGGGCCGCGCGGTTTGAACCCGGTGCCCGCGCCGTGGCTGCCGACTTTGGTGCGTGACGCCATGTCGCCTGCAGGGGATGCGTCGATCGGCACGTTGCGGGCGATGTATTTTCTCGCGCTGATCGTGCTCGCCGCGACCGTCGTGTGTCTGAAGCTGCTGGAACGTTCGCGCATCGGCCGCGCTTTCGTCGCGTTGCGGGAAGACGAGCTCGCCGCTTCATGCATGGGCATCGAACCGGCGCGCATCAAGCTTGCCGCGTTCACCGGCGGCGCGGCGCTCGCTGCATTGGCTGGCTGCTTCTACGCAACCAACTTGACCACGACCGCCGAGCCGAACACCTACGATTTCAACTACTCCATCATGGTCCTGTGCTGCCTCATCATCGGCGGTTTGGGTTCCATCCGCGGCGCGCTCTTGGGCGCTGCGCTCCTGCTTGGCTTTGACAACGTGATTTCGCCGCTCCTCACGCGCCTCCTCCAAACTGCGCTCGGCGGCGAGTCGACCCACGTCATGGCGTCGTTCAGCAACTGGCGCTGGATCGTCTTTGGCACTGCCCTCGTCGTGATGATGCGTTTGCGCCCGGAAGGCCTCTGGCCGTCCAGCCCGCAGGCCGAAGAGCTGCACGAAAGCGCGGGGGAAGCCTGATGGCCGCACCGCTGCTGAACGTGGACAAACTGACGCTGCGCTTCGGTGGTCTGACCGCCGTGAGTGAAGTCGATCTGCGTGTGGAAGAAGGCGAGATCGCCGCCGTGATTGGTCCGAACGGCGCCGGCAAGACGAGTCTGTTCAACGCGATTACCGGCATTTACGAACCGACTTCGGGCGAAGTCCAGCTGGACGGCCACGATCTGCGCGAGCCGATGCGTCCGGGCCTGCTGCTCCGGTGGGTCCTGACAGGGCTTGGCGTTGGGCTCATCGGGCTCCTGACGGCCTCCAACGTCGATTCGCTCTGGGCGGCGTCGATCAAGTCCCAAGATCCCAACGCGTTTTCGGTCGCGCGTGCGCTGCACGACGGTGCGGGCTTCATGGCGGCGCAACCGCGCGTCGACCTGCGGATGGGCAAGCTCTTTGTGACCAGCTTTGACGGACAAACGACGTTTGCCGTGGTGAAGACGCCGGAGTTGGCGGCCGCGGCGCTGAACGACGCGGAGAAGCGCCTGGCGAATCCGCAGACGGACGACGACAAGGCGACGGCGGCGCGTACGTCGGCAGCCCTGCGTGTGCGATTCGGCGCGTTCCTCGCGGGACTGCTGCTTGGCTTTCTGGCCGCGCGCGCGGTGTGGCAGCGGACACGTCGCACGCCGACCTCCGTGGCACTGCGCGGTGTCGCGCGGACCTTCCAAAATATCCGCCTGTTTCACAACATGACCGTCATTGAGAACGTGCTCGTGGCCAGCGATCGCCACCTGCGCGCTCAGGCGAAGCTCAGTGATCCGGGGCGGCTGACGGCGATCCTCGCGCCGACTGCGCTGCTGGGGCTGACGGCGATCCTGGCGATTGTGGTGCGCAAAGCGGCCCTCGATGCAGCTGAGGCGCTGCCGATCGGCATCTTGGCTTCACTTCTGCTGGGACTTCTGGCGTGGCTGATCATCGTGAAGCGGCGCGGCGCTTTCTCCGGTGCGTCGCTGAATCAAGAACGTGCGGCGCGTGCGGAAGCCATCGAGCTCCTCAAATTCGTGGGCCTGGAGCATCGCATCCGCGATCTGGCGCGCAACCTGCCGTACGGCGAACAGCGGCGTCTCGAAATTGCCCGCGCGCTCGCCACGCGTCCGCGGTTGCTGCTTTTGGACGAACCTGCGGCGGGCATGAACCCGTCGGAAACGGTCAGCTTGATGCACCTGATTCGCGCGATTCGCGACCGCGGCATGACGGTTCTGCTGATTGAGCACCACATGCGCGTGGTCATGGGCATCAGCGACCGGATCACGGTGCTGGTGCACGGCAAGCGCATCGCGGAAGGGACGCCGGATGAAATCCGCCAGAATCCCGCGGTGATTGAAGCGTACTTGGGCGCGGACGGGGAGCATTGAGCCATGGCGCTGCTTGAACTCCGCGACGTGCGGGCCAAATACGGCGCGATTGAGGCGCTGAAGGGCATTTCGCTGACCGTCGAGGCCGGTGAAATCGTCACGCTGATTGGCGCCAATGGCGCGGGCAAGACGACGACGCTGACGAGTATTTCCGGTTTGCACAAGCCGAGTTCAGGCTCGGTCGTGTTTGACGGCAAGGATCTGGGCAACGTGGCGCCGCACGACGTCGTGCGTCTCGGCTTGGTGCACAGTCCAGAGGGCCGACGCGTGTTTCCGCGCATGACGGTCGCTGAAAACCTCGAAATGGGCGCCTACACGCGCGATGACAAAGCCGGGATTCAGGCGGATTTCGCGCGGGTCTACGAGCTTTTTCCCGTGCTTCTGGAGCGCAAAGCGCAAGCGGCCGGCACGCTGTCGGGCGGCGAACAGCAGATGCTGGCGGTCGGCCGGGCGATGATGACCAAGCCGCGGCTGCTGCTGCTGGACGAGCCGTCGCTGGGCCTGGCGCCGCTGATTGTCGCGCGGATTTTTCAGGTGATTCAGACGCTGAACCAACAGGGCGTGACGATTTTGCTGGTCGAGCAGAACGCGCGGATGGCGCTGAAGATCGCGCACCGCGCGTACGTGCTGGAGACGGGCGAAGTCACGATGTCGGGGCCAGCGGCGGATGTGCTGGCGGATCCGCGGGTGCAGGCTGCGTACTTGGGCGAGTGAGCGCGGGCCGCGTGATGAACGCCGCGAGTCACTTCTGGAAAGCCAACTGACCGTCGTGGACCACGCGAAAGGGACCGGACGCTTTGCGCGGAGTCCCGGTCCCCGCTTGCGGGGATTCGCCCAAAAGCATCAACCGCCTCGCGACCCGCGCCGCTGCCCCGCGTTCAATTCTTCCAATTCAACTTCTGCATCTTCGCAAACTGCGGGTCACTATCTGACGCCGGCCACCGCCACAGGCTCGCGCGCGGACCGGCGACGGCAAAGAACGCGTTCATGTCCGCCGCGGTTGGGTCCATCTCATTGTCCTGCGCCGCCCACATCGGTGCCTTCAAGCCGAGGTTCGCCGCGTCTTTGACCGCCGTCGTGTAGGACTTGGCGGGCGTCGTCGTCGACCACAAGTCCCAGTACGTCTGCGGCAGGAACGCGTCACCGCACGCTTGGTCAAACGCTTCAAACGGAAAATCGAGGTGGTAGCTGATCCAGCCAAACGTCGTGTAGCCCAAGAAGACGCCGGGCGCCTGCTTGCGGATCTCGTCGCACAGCTCCAGCGCGTCGGCGTCGTGTTTGACGAACTCCACTTCGACGTCGAGGATGATGCCGGAAACGCCGGGAATCTTCGCGGCTTTGGCGATGACGGCGGCCTTGGCGGCGTTGTTGCCTGGTGTGACGTACGGCCAGCCGTAGACCTCGATGCCGCGCGAGGTGAACTCGGCGACGATGCTGGCGTTGAAGTTGGTGTCGTAGCTGCTCAAGTCCTGGCCGGTTTTGATGAGCACGAAGCCGATGCCCATCGTTTGCGCGTCGATGGCGACCTGCTGCGCGGAAGGCGCGGACGCGTCAAACTTCCACACCCAGACGCCTTTGCCGAGCGTGCCGGTGGTCGGCTTGGACTTGCAGAAGTCGGCGGTACCCGTGGGCGCGACGAAGCAGCCGTACGTGCAGGTGTCGCTGCTTGCGGTCTTTTTGCCCTTGCACGTGTAGAGCGTGTTGATGTCGGGTGACGCGGGCTTGAGCGATGCGCCGCAGTACACGCCATCGCCCGCGAACGCGCCCGCGCACGGGTCGGGGCAAGTGCCGCAGTCCTGCGCGCAGGTCTTGCACGTCTCGCCGCCGTTGCACGCGCCGTCGCCGCAGCTGATGACCGGCGCGCACGTGTCCTTGCCAGGCTTGACCGGGTTGCAGCCGCCGTCGCACGTGACCCACTTGGCGATGTGGTTGCCTTTGCAGGTGAAGAGGACGTGATCCAGACTCGCCGCGTCGGGCGGGACGGGGCTGAACGACGCCGCGCAGTAGGTGCCATCGCCGGCCGTCGCGCTGGAGCAGTGGTCCGTGGTGATGACTTCCGGGCCGCCCGGCGAGTCGCTGCTGGTATCGGTGCCCGCGGCGTCGCTGAAGAAGGCGTCCTCCAGACCAACGTCCGCGCTGCTATCCCCGTTCACGTCCAATCCGCCGCCGCCGTCTACCGTGCTGGTCCCGCAACTCACGCACGCCACGACTCCGATCCAGCTTGTCCATCCGCGCAACTTCATGGCCTTGCCTCCGCTTCTGCATTGTCCGCCGCACGCCGACGTGGCGCAACCGCAACCAATGTTCGTTCGGCGTGAATCTTTGCCGCGGTTGGTGGCTCAGAAAAGCAGGACACAACCGTCCCCCGGAGATTCTCATGTGCCGACGTACGACCTGTTCTTCTTGTGGCAAGCCAACTTATGCCGGATGCGGCGCGCACATTGAGCAAGTGCTCAGCGATGTTCCGCCCGATCGCCGCTGCAAGTGCCGCGAAGCCAAAGCCGCCGCCAAGCCCGCAGCGTCGACTGGCTCCAGCTGGTGGCCATTTGGCAAGAAGTAAGTGAGGCGCTAGAGTTGGGCCTCACACCGGAGGTTCCATGTTTGCGCGTACTTTGCTCTTGTCCGCGGCGCTCCTCGCGCTGATTTCCTGCCAAACGACGACGGCAACGTCCACGCCCGCGCAGGTCACGCACTTCCGCGGCGTCGCCTACACGTTCAATACGCCCAAGCCGATTGCCGGCGCGACGATCAGCGTTGCCGAACTGCCGCAGTTCGTCACGACGACCGACGCGAATGGCTATTATGATTTGGCAGTTGAAGTGACGAGCGACAGTCAGAAGGTGACGCCGTTCATCGCGAAGACCGGTTTTCACACGATTTACCTGCAGACGTGGACGCTGCATCCGGGCGACGCGGATCTGGAGCACGTGCACTTCCAGACGCCGGATGACGACACGTTCTTCGTGCTCGCGACGCTGGTCGGCGTCGGTCCCAAGACGACGCAGTGCCAGGTCGTGACGACGAGCAGCGACAAGGTGGTGCAGGGCATGACCTACGAGCAGTTCCGCGACCATGGCGCGCACGGCGTGGGCGGCGTCAAGGCGACGGCGACGGCGGTGATTGGCGGCGCGGTAGTGCCGGGTCCGATCTACTTCAACAGCAAGGTCGTGCCGGACCCGAAGCTGACGGAATCGTCCGATGACGGCGGCATTCTGTGGACCAACGTGCCCGACGGCGAGTTCGTGCTGCACGGGAGCCACGCGACGCGGAAGTTTACCGACGTGACGATTACGTGCGCGCCCAATCGCATCGTGAACGCGAATCCGCCGTGGGGGATGCACGAGATCCCGTGAATGGCGCACGTCTGGCGCAGCACGGCGCGGCCTCAGAGGACGAGTGATTTACCGCAGAGGAGTAGTGATTTGCCGCAGAGGAGTAGTGATTTGCGGCAGAGGACTACTGATTTGCCGCAGAGGACTACTGCGCAGCCGCAGACGACCACTGATTTGCGGCAGAGGACTACTGCGCAGCGGCTGAGGACTAGTGATTGACGGCTGAGCTCTACTGCGCGGCGATCGCGTGACTACTGCAAGCAGTCCGGGTCGGCCTTCAAGCAGGAATCGCAGGTGCCGTTGCTGTAGAGGTTGCTGGTCGTGCACTCGTCGAGGCAGGAGCCAGTCGGGTCGCCGGTGGCCGCGAGGAAGCACGCGTAGCCAGAGAGGCAACCGCCGACGCCGTTGCCGCACGTGGCGCCCGCCGCGCCGGCCTTCAAGCAGGTGAGCGTGGTTTGGCTCGCGTCGGCGTAGGCGCAGGAGAGGAACGCCGCGCACAGGCCGATGTTGTAGCCGCAGTCGCCGCCGAGGACGGCGAACGGGCGGCAGTGGAAAGCGGTCGATGCGGAGCTGCTGTCTGGCGTGCACGTCGCCCACTGGACGCACGTGTTGGGCTGGCCGTAGTCGCCGCACGACTCGCCGATTTGTCCAGCGGCCTGGCACGTGGCGCTGGTCGCGGCGGACGTGTCGTAGACGCAGTCGGAGCCGGGTTCGCAGCCGCCGATGCCCTTGCCGCAGGCGCTACCGACGGGCGCATCGGCCATGCACTGGTACCCGGACGAGGCAGCGGCGATGCAGGAGGTGCCGACGTCGCACAAGCCGAGGCTGACGATGTCACAACTGCCGCCCGGTCCGACGTTGGAGACGCACTCGGTCGCCGTGCCTTGGTTGTCGGTGTAGACGCATGACGTGCCCGTGCTGCAGTCGCCATAACCAGGTACAGAACAGGGGCTTCCGTTGAAAGTTGCGGCGTAGCACTTCATGCTTTTCAGCGTCGTGTCCGTGAAGTTGCACGTCGCGCCCGTGACGCATTCGCCCAGACCTGGACCGCATGTCTGACCGGGTGTGCGCTCCTTTTGGCAGGTCCAATCGGTCAGGCTGGCGTTGGCGGCGCACTTGCTGCCGGCGACGCACTGCGCGGTTTGGCCAAAGCAGCTTTCACCCAATTGCAGCGTGCCGGGGTTGATGGGCGCGCAGTTGCCGGTGACGTCGCACGCCTCGTTGGTGCCGCACTTGCCGCAGGAACCGCCGCAGCCGTCCGGACCGCACTGTTTGGCCGCGCACTTGGGCGTGCAGACGTCGGGCTTGGTCGTATCGGGTTTGCTGGTGTCGGCAGGGCCGATGGCGTCTTCGCCGGGGATGGTGTCCTTGCCGCCGAGCACGTCGACGACAATCACGTCCTTGCCGCCCACATCGCTGGCAGCAGTGTCACTCCCGACCGTTGTGTCACCGCCGGCTGTTGTGTCACCGCCGCTCGTGACGTCCGTCGCCACGACGTTCGCTTCGCACTGTGTGACGCGCTTGGTCGTGCCCGGCGCGGCTGGATCCGCCAGTTCCGCGCAGTGCTCGTTGCCTGCACACGCGGCGATTTCCGCCCACTTGCCCGCCGTGCACTGCACGCGTTTGGCCGGATTGGCGCCGTAGCAGCCTTCATTGACCGTCGCGACGTTGCACGGGTTGCCAGGCGCGCCGCCCGAACTGAGCGCAGCGCCGCCGCCGCCACCGCCGCCGCTGGAGCTTCCGCACGCGACGAGAAACAGCGCGCCGATACCAACTCCGCAGATTCCCAAAATCTTTGCCATCGTTGCCTCCCGCTCAGACCACCTTGGGCGTCACCACTTCATACACTTTGACCGGCTGCTTGCGGCCTTTTACCGTGATTTCATCGACGTAACGCAGTTCCAAGGAAGCGTCGAGGAATCCCGCAGTGTCTTCGCTGATCAGCACGTCCACGCCCAGTTCCTTCGTTGCCGATTCCAAACGCGACGCGAGGTTCACCGCATCGCCGATGACTGTGTACTCCATCCGCTCTTCGGAGCCGATGTTGCCCGCAATCACCTCACCCGTGTGCAGACCGATGCCCGTCCGCAGCGGCGCAATACCACGCGTCGCCAGCCGTTCATTCAGCGTCACCAGCGCCGCGCGCATCCGCACAGCCGCGCGCACTGCCCGTTTTGCGTCGTCCGGCTTGGGCACAGGCGCGCCAAAGACGGCCATGATCGCGTCGCCGATGTACTTGTCGACCACGCCGCCTTCTTGCATCACGATGCTCACCATGTCGGTGAAATACTCGTTGAGCAGCTGCACCAGTTCGTGCGCGGTCATCGTCTCAGAAATGGAGGTAAAACTGCGGATATCCGTGAACAGGATCGTCACCGGCAACGTCACGCCGCCGAGCTGCACACGACCTGCCATCAGGTGTTCCACGACCTGTTCGGTCATGTACTTGCCCATCGTCGCCTTCAAGCGGTCGCGCTCCTGCAGACCGTCGACCATGGCGTTGAAACCTTCCGCCAGGTCCTCGATCTCATCGCCCGTCTTGATTTCTGCCAACTTGACGTACTGCTGATCCTGAAGCTTTTTGTGTGCGAGCGTGATCCGCTTGAGATTCGTTGACATGACGCTGGCGATTCGAATCCCCAAGAACATGGACAGCAGCGCCGCGAGTGCGACGAGCGCGGAGGCCAAGCGGACGTAGTTTTCCAGCGCCTCGTGTTCGCCGATCCGCATCGCTGTCGTGACGACCACGCCGGGCAGCTGCTTAGGGGCGAAACGCTGGTGGGCCAACCCGTCGCCCAGAACGACCGCGTCCATCGCGCCGGACGTCAGGCACCCCTCGACGTCGTCGTACTTCCATGCGCCAACCGGCCTCTTCTCCGCATCGTAGATACAGATCGACGACCCGACTTTCAGCGCGATGTTCTTGGCGAACTCTGAGTCCAACGGCAAACACGCCACAATCAGTCCTGCATCCGGGACGGGAATCGCGACGGTCCAAGCGGGCGGCACGGGCTTGGCGGGAACTTCTGCTTCCTCGCAGCCATTGGCGACGACGGCGTGGAACTCCCCACCAGAAAGCGCTGCAGCAAACGGTTGGCTCGATAGACGTTGGGCGGGACGGGCACAGCCGAGCGAAGTGATCAACTGGCCGGACGCGTCGTAGAACAACACGTCAAAATCTGGGTACACGCTGTGAAACTGCTTGGCGACGCGCTGCAACGCGGCCGCGTCGTGCGCGAGGAGCGCTGTGCGGGTCTGCGGATCCAGCGCACGCATTCGCGCGGCCAGCGTGATGTCCTTAATGTCGTCGTCCAGTTCCAGCAGGAACTCGTGCTCTACGTCTTCTACGCGGTCGTTTGCCTGATCGATGAGCGACTCGCGCATCAACCAACTGAGCAACGGCATTGCAGCCAGTGGAGCGAGCGTCGAGAGCGCAACGAGGCCCATCAACTTGGCACGAACTGAGTGAAGCAGAGTCAAGTGTTGCGTCCTTGGCGGGTGACCGCCTGAAAACCAGACTTACTGCATCTTGGCACGCGACTGCAACAGTCGGCACCACCGCCGCGTCATGGCGAGCATGAGTTGGCGGCGCAGGTGTAGAGCGTCTCAAACGTCGGGTTTGAGGCACCCATCGGGTAACAGTTGTTCTGACAGGTCGTGTCGTTTTGCGTGCATTTGTTCAAGCACTGCAGGATGCCCAAGCACCCCGAGTTGTAGCCGCACGCCGCGAGCGGCACGGCGCAGTAGTACTTCAAGCAGATGAGAAACGGTGTGTCCTGAATCGTGTCGGATGCTGTGACGCCCGTGTCGCTCTGCGCGGTGTCCTGGCCGCCACCCGTGGCATCCTGCGCGCCGTTGTTGGCAGGCGTGGCGTACGTGCTGAGGTATTGCGAGTCAGGGTAGCGCTCGACGCAGGCGGTGAGGCTGGCGACGATAAATGCGAGTAGGGCGAAGTGTTTCATCAGAACTTCCCCACAAGCGTTGCCCCGCCCGGCGCGGGTAGGATCGCCACGGCGTCTGCGGTTGGCGTCCGCACGAGCTGCCAAATGCCGAGACCCAGCGAGGTGGCACCGAGGACGCCGGCCACGACTGCGCCTGCACGGTTGCGATCGATGGCGTCGGCAAGCAAGTTGCCATCGGCAGCGGTCATGCTGGTGATGTAGCCGGAGCCATCGCGCGACGGATTGTTGTACCGCTGCGTGTCCTGATACTGCGTGTAGGCAAGGCTGCCAGAGGCGGCGAGCAGGACGCCGCCCAGAACCGTCAGCACCCAGCCCGCCGCTCGGCTCGGCCCTTTGACTTGCGGCGTGGCGACGATCGGCACCGGCTGCGGCTTGGGCTGAACGACGACCGGCTTGGGCGCTGGCATCGGGGTTTGCGGCACCATCACAGGTCTGGGCGTTGGCTGCTGCTGCGGCGGCTGCACGACAACCGGCTTGGGCGGTGACGGCGCAACGGTCCCCGGCTCGAAATCGGTGACCGGCGGCGCGTACACGGGTGGTGGCACAACGAGCACCGGCGTCGGCTTGGGCGCTGGCTTCTGCGGGCCGACACCAGCGGGCTGACGAGCCTTCTGCAGCGATTCGAGGCGCGCCTGCGCTTCGGGGCGATCGACCGCATCCGCGGGCGCGTCGGCCAAATACGCCAACAGGAGCGCCTCGGCCTGCTGGCTCTGTCCGCTCGTCTGCAGCACCACCGCCGACTTGAAACGGTACTCGTGGTGCGTCGGTGCCAGCTGCCAAGCCTGCTGGTACAACTGCGCGGCGAGCGCAGCATCGCCAGTCTGTTGGGCCTTCTCCGCTTCCTGACCTTTGGCCGCTGCCTTTGTGTCGCGAATATCGTCCAGATAGCCGCGCGCTTTCTTGTCCCGCGCCGCGTCAATGCCTTCGATCTTGAGGAATTCCTCGTAGTGACGCACCGCGATGTCCAAGAGGCCACCCACGTGTGCAGCGCGCGCCGCGGCGAAGAGGTAGTCAGACGCGTCGTCGTCAGTTTGCCAGGCGTTGTAGTAGAGCAGGGCGGCGCGTTGGAAGTCGCCACTCTCATAAGCTTTTCCGGCCTGTTCCGCCATCGACTTGGCTGACGTCTTGGCGCGGTCGTGAACGGGCGGCTTGCGCGCGAACGCCGGTGCTCCAACGGCGGTGCCCAATGCAATAAGCAGCGCCGCGAGGCAAAGCCGTCGCCAGAACGTGTGCGCGCTGGGCCGAGAAAAACGCATGGAAGCGAGCCAAAGCGCGACGCAATCGCCGCGCTGTGGAGGGTACGCGAGGCCGTGAGTGGAGGCAAGAGGAAGCACCGGTTCGCACCGCAGACAAGGACTTGACGCACCGGTGGTGTGCCCGACACACTTGCAGAAAATGCTGCTGGGATTCCACGTGAACGCAATTGACGCCTACATCGCCCCGTATCCGCTCGACGTTCAACTGCGCTTGCAGGAAGTGCGCGCCGTCATCGCCGCGGAGGCTCCTGACGCCGTGGAGACACTTTCGTACGGATTGGCGACGTTCGATTTGTGTGGCAAGCACCTCGTGCACTTTGGCGGATTTGCGCGGCACATTGGGTTTTATCCCACGCGCAAGCCGATCGTGGTTTTTGCCGACGCGCTGGCGGGTTACAAGACCGCGACTGGCTCCATCCAATTTCCGTTGAATCAACCGACGCCGCTGGAGTTGATCCGCGAAATGGTGCGGTTCCGCGTGGCCGAAGTGCGCGCGGGCGTCAAGAAGCCGAAGCATCCACGCTGACCGAATTCCGACGTCACAGCCGCCGGCACCGCGGCGTGCCACCGGAGGTGCACGCTTCGCGGTCCCAGTCCGAAATGCGACAGGTCTCACCTTGTTCAGTTGGGATTCGAATGGGGGCAGGATGTGTAGACACGCTGACCGAATTCCAACGTCACAGCCGCCGGCACCGCGGCGTGCCACCGGAGGTGCAGGCTGCGCGGTCCCAGTCCGGCATGCGACAGGTCCCACCTTGTTCAGTTTGGCAGTCGAATTGCGTCAGGATCTGTAGGCGCCGCGCCCGACTTTCGCCACACCACCGCCATGGCGTGCCACCGGTCCGGCAGCCGCTGCCAGACCACGACGCGCTGCGGCACGTCCGGCGTCATCGCGGCGGTGAACGGGTCAAACGCTTGCTGCGGGTCCGGCCACAGTTCAAGCGGCGGCGGTCCGTCCACATCAAAAGGCAGCGGTAGGGGCGGCAGCGGGCGCGGCGCCGTTGAACTCACCCACCGGTCATGCGCGCTGAAGTAGCTGCGCTTGGCCAGGTGGGAACGCAGCTGCGTCTTCCAGCGCGCAAACGCCGCGGTTTCCAGAACGCCGCCGTCGCGCTCCTCGACGATTGCTTCTGGATACAGTCCAAGCAGTTGCGAAAAGAACTCGGAGAAGAGCAGGGCTTCGTTCGGATAGCGGGCAAAAAGCCGCGCGAGGTTCTCAGTCCAGAGCTGCGTGCCGTGGGGCGTGAAGTAGTCGGTTGTGTCCATTTGCCACTGCACGTGCGGGAAGCGCAAGCGCAACAGCAGCCGTGCGAGCGGGTCCGGCTCAATCGCCGTGACGCGGTCGAACCGCTGCAGGAACGCCGCCGGCAGATTCCAGCCTGCGCTTGGGCCCACAATCACCAGCGCGGACTCGTCCGGCGACCATTCCGCCAACAGCTTTGCGGCCTGCTCGCTGTAAGACCGCCACAGCGTCTTGCGAAATCGCCACGCCGTGAAGTGGTACAGGAGCCCGCCCGCCGCGTTCACCAGCCCACGCAGCGCCTCGCCCAGCGGCTGGCGCGTCGGCGGCGGACGGTGAAGGGGCAGCGACGGCATGGAGCGACTCGGTTGCGGTAGCGTCAGACTGGGCAGTATCAGATCGTTGCTGCGCAAAGTCACGAGGCACGCGCCCACACAGAACTGCGCAAATCGGCGCGCCGCCGCCTCTTTTCCTCCGCACCCATCGGCGCAATACTCGGCAAGCGTTGTCCGCGCGTGGAGCTCCCGCCATGACCATTCGTTCTCGTCGCTGGTTCCTGCAACAGTCGGCTCTTCGCGGTGCCGGTCTAGCGGCGCTAGCCGCGCTGCCGCCGTCCCTCGCGTGTCAAGCGCAAAAGCCCGCACGAAAAGGCGACCTGACGCAGATCGCGCATGTTGTTATCTTCATGCAGGAAAATCGCTCCTTTGATCACTATTTTGGCACGCTCTCCGGCGTACGCGGCTACGCGGACAGGCATCCCCTCTCGCTCGCCGCGGGCGGCAACGTTTTTGCCCAGAAGTCGCCCACGGGGCCCATCTGGCCGTTTCGCCTGAACAGTCAGACCACGAGCGGTCAGTGCGTGCCGGACATCAACCACGACTGGTTCACCGGGCTTTTTGCCCGCAATGACGGGCGCATGGACGATTGGGTGAACGCCAAAGGCAAGAACGCGCTCTCGTACTACAACCGTCAGGACTTGCCGTTCCACTACGCGTTGGCCGACGCCTTCACGCTGTGCGACCACTCGTTTTGCTCGGTCAACACGTCGACAAACCCGAATCGCCTCTACCTGTGGACGGGCACGTGCGACGCCGCTGGCAAGTTTGAAGGCCCGGTGATGGTGAACGACGCCAAGGCCCGGTATACGTGGATGACCTACCCGGAACGTTTGGAAAAAGCAGGTGTTTCTTGGCGCGTTTACCAAGAGGAAGACAACTTCGACGACAACGCGCTCGCGTGGTTTGCCAATTTCCAGGACGCGAAGGCGGGACAACCGCTCTTTGAGAATGGCATGAAGCGGCGGTCCAGAACTGCGTTTGCCGAAGACGTGGCGAACGACACGCTGCCGACGGTGTCGTGGATCATCGCGCCGACCGAGCTGTCCGAGCACGCGAAATCGGCGCCAAACAAGGGCGCGGATCTGACGAAGTCGTATCTCGACGCGCTGGCGAAGAACCAGGCGGTTTGGGAGAAGACCGTCTTTATCTACACGATGGACGAGAACGGCGGCTTCTACGACCACGTGCTGCCGCCGACCCCGCCCGCGGGTACGCCGGACGAGTGGGCGTTGGACATGCCGATTGGCTTAGGAATCCGTATCCCGACGATCGTTGTTTCGCCCTTTAGCACCGGCGGCGTCGTATGCAGCGAGGTGTTTGACCACACGTCGATTTTGCGCTTCTTGGAGAAGTTCACCGGCGTGCAGGAACCCAACATCAGCGCGTGGCGGCGCTCGGTGTGTGGCGACTTGATGGCGACGCTGAACCTGGATGCGAGTCCCGGCGCGTTCCCAGCGTCCTTGCCTGCGACGGCCCCGCTGGTGGAAGCGGCGATCACCGCGTGTGCGACGCTGCCCGCTGCTGCGCCCAACGGCGAGACCGGGCTGCCCGACGTGGAAAAGGGCACGCGTCCGCTGGTGGCGCTGCCGTACCTGCCCGAAGCGGATTGCACCGTGGACGGCGCCGGGAACCTGACCGTCAAGATGGCCAACGCGGGTACAGCAAGTTTCCCGCTGACGTTGCACGGCTTGGCGGGCGTGGATGACCTGCCGCGGTTCGTGACGCTGGCTCCCGGCGGTAAGAGTTCGGAAATCTTCGTGACTGGCACCGACGGCGGTTTTGCGGTTGAACTCCACGGTGTGAACAGCTTTTTCCGGCGTTTTGTCGGGAACGCGCTGACCGCCGGCGGCGATCCGCGCGTGGCCTTTGCCGCAGATCCGGCGGGTGAAACCGCGCAAGTGACCGTGAGCAATCCGGGCGCGACTGCGCTCACTGTGAACGTGGTCGACGCGACGTCCGGCAAGACGACGCCGGTTGCTCTGGCGGCCGGGGCGTCCCAGACGGTGACCTTGGCGCTTCAGGATCGCTGGTATGACGCGACGATTCAGCTCGCAGGGCAAGGCGTGGACCGATTTGCGTGGACCTACGCTGGGCATCTGGAAGGCACGGCGAGTCGCACGCGCGGCGCCTGAACCGACCTGCATTCACTTGAGCCGGTTCTTGGCCACCGGCGCAAGACAGCAGATCACCGACTCTGAGTCACGCTCCCGAAAAGTCCACCGTTCCCACAAGCAGTTCCGCGAGTTCCGGAAACGTCTCCGCGAACCGCTGTTTCCGCGAGCGGTCCAACGTCCGCGTGTGTCGCACAAAGGTCGGCAGCAGCGCGCCACTCCAGTCCTCGGCCTCCATCTGCGCCAGCATCGCCGCGACGCTCTGGCGCAAAGAAGGGGCAGCAAGCGGCTGCATCGCAGTCAGCCGCCGACGCACTTCCAACTTCGCCAACGCTGGCAGCACGCGTGGGTCCAGAAAAGGCGCACCGGACAGCGTGTTGATCGTGAGAGGCAACGCCTGCGCCTCCGCCCACTTCAACAGTTCCGGCAAGTACAAAATCGACACCGCGCTCGGCGTTGCGTTCGCATCGAGGCGCACGTTGGGGCCGATTTGCGCGAACTGCGCCATGTGCGCGACAACCTGCTCCCACCGCGCCGGGAACCGCAGGTACTCAAAGCGCTTCCCGGTCGCGTCCAGACTCACCTTCAAGTTCACGCCGGCAAAATGCGGCCAGAGTTCGCGCGCGCGGGCGGGCATCACCGTGCCGTTCGTCGAGTAGCTCAGGTGCACGCGTCCAGCCTTGCCCTGTTTCACGTACGACTCAAGCACGTCAAAATGCGCGTCGAGCAGCAGCGGTTCGCCGCCGAGGAATTCCAGCCTTTCCACCGTTTGCAGGTGCTCGCCCGCCGCTTCAAAAAAACGCGGCTTGTCGTCCAGCCACTCGCCCGTCGTCGGGACGTCGTCGCCGTTGCCCAAAAGGTCGACAAGCGCCGGGGTCTCCTGCACGAGTCGGGCGTACTCGTGGGCGATTGACGAACTTGATCCGCCAAAGCACGTTCGACAACGCAAGTTACAGCGGGTACTCGGAAAAAGCGTGAGCGAACGCAACGTCGGCTGGGCGACGACCGATTCGACCGACCGCTGCGACTCCGACTTCAGCACCGCGAGCCGCTTGGACTCGCCCTGGTGCGCCTCGACGCTCCAGCAGCGGCTGCACGCGTCCAAACGGTCGCCTTGGCGCATGGCTTGGCGGATTTGCTGCAAGTGGGCGCTGCCCCAGACGGCCTCTGGCGTCGCATCGCGGAGCGCAAAAGGCTGTCCGGCGTCGTCGTGCAGGACCTCGCCGAACAAACAACAAGGGCGCAGTTTGCCATGCTGGTCGATGTCCAGCGCGTTGAACGGCAGCGGGCAAAGCGCGGTTGGCAGGGTGGTCATGGCTGCCGGTTGGTGCGAGTCGGCAAGTCCGAGCAGGACACCAAGCGGCGCGTCATTTCCTTCTGAAAGCAACGTGTCCGCCCACGCCAGTAACGCCGCGAGCGCTCGGTGTTTCCAGGCGGCATCGGCATCGGTCACGGACAACGCGCCGCGGTAGCTGACTTGCGCGTGCAACGACCTTTGAAACGACTTCTCTGCCTCGTTTCGGCCACAAACCGAGATCCGCCAGTCCACGCCCTCGCGTCGCCAGGTCAGGTCCAACCTGCCGCCGCCGTCCGTTTGCCACTGCGCGAAGGCCCAGCCGAGCGGTGCGCCCTCCTCGATAAGCGCAGCTAGCGGTTCACAACGCGCTACCAACGAACTGGCCGGTCCCGTCACCATGGGGCGTTCCTCAAGGGCAAAGTTCCACGCGGAGACGCGGTAGGACCGTGGGGGAGCGGCGATCCCGGACCGCAGGCCGCGCCAACGCCGGATGGGGCCGCAGTCGCTCGGTCACAACCAGTGTGCCGAGGCAGTGACGAGGCGTCAAGCGCGCAATTCCTGCACAATTGCTGCCGATAGGAGGTGAAAATCGGGGGCGCGACGACGCTACCAGCGAAACATCGGCAGCGGGCGCCACGGCGTCCTGAACACTTGCCGCACCGTCAGCACCACCAACTCCCAGTGAAACCCGGCGTTGGGAAACGCCGCGCGCACGTCGCGAACCACGTCGCGCGACAGGCTCGCGGGCAGAAGTCCAAGTGACAAGTCGACCAAGTCCGCGCGGCGAAAGCGCTCAACGTTCTCGGAAAATTCAGCGGTGTACGGTCGGATCTTGTGATGCTGCAAGATGATGGCGCTCACTTCCGGCGTGAGCGCCGCGCGCTCCTGGGCGGCAAGCCAACGCTCGGCTTGGACAACGGACGGCCTCAGGTAGTCAAAAGTCGCGTCCGTCCAAATGCCGAGGTCGTGAAACACAGCGGCGATGAGCACCGCGTCGGGCAGGGGCGCGTCGGAAGGGGAAAGCGCGCGGAAAAAGTGCAGCACGCGTTGGACGTGGTTGCGGTACGCGGGGAAGTCGCGGCCCAGCGCTGGCGCGAACCCGTTCAGCAGCGTGTCGACGGCGGTATCGGGCAAGGGCGGGTTCACGTCGGCTCCGGCGGCTTTCTTTGGAGTGTGGCCAGCGCGGCTTGAAGCGTCAATGGCACCGTCCGCAACCGGTCGCCGTACCCACAATCGACCAACTGGCTCGGCCTACGGCACGTCCATCTGCACGCACAACTGCCGCCAGTCATGCGCTTGCTCCGGCACTTCCAGGGTAACCGACGCGTCGTGCGTCGGCGTCACCAGCGTGTGCACGACCCCGATGTCTTCCACTGCGAAGGTCTGCGGCGGCGTCTTGCCCGAGGTCAGCGTGAACTTCAGCCCGCGCATCTTGGAATTCGGACCCAGCGCGTACCGCAGTCGCAGCGGACCCGGTGGCACGTGGTCAAACGTGATGCGCCGCGGTGTGCCTGGATTCGGATGCAGCCAGAGCCACGGTTCCTTGCTCGCTTGCGGTTCTTTGGCGTCGTTGAGCTTGCATTGGTCGTTGGCGGCCAGGCCCCAGGTTTGCCAAGGCTCGCGGTCGACCTGCGCGCACTCCCAGTTGCCACCCCAGCGCGGGTTGAAAAAGTCGCACGGAATGGTGTTGGGCGCCACGCCGCGCTCGACCTTTGCGTGGCCAATCGCGCGCACTGCCGACCAGCGCGTATTCGGGCGATGCGCCATCGCGGTTGCCACGATGACGGCCAGAAGCAGCAGCGACGCCAGAGGAATCAGCCAGCGCTTGGGCCACGCCGCAATGCGCGCGCAGAGATCGGCCGCCGCCTGCAGGAGAAGCGCGCCCGGCACAATGGAAAGGAACAGCCAGGGCAAGTAGAACCGCGCGTAGGTGTAGTCGTACTTTGCATAGAAGACGAAAAACACGCCCAGCGTCGCCAGAAAAGTCGCGCCGATCAGCGGCAGACGTCGCGCCAGCCACGGGACGCCCAGCAGCGCGCCCAGACCCCAGGAGACTTGCGGCACAAGACCTTGCGCCTCGTCCTGCCAGACAGATTTGAGGCCCTCTGCGAACGGACGGTGCATCTTCACGCTCGCCGCTTCCAACGCCGGACGGCCGCCACGGGTGACGAGAATGCGATCGTAGGAGAACGTGAACGGGCCGCCGAACATCCAGGTATTTTGCACCAGCATCGCCAGAATCGGTCCCAGACCGCCGAGGACCATTGCGAGCGCCGGACGCCATTGCCGACGGAGGAGCAAGGAAAGCCCCAACAAGCCGGGGAACATGGCCAGAGGCGGCTTGGCCCACACGGCGAGGCCGAGCAGCAGGCCGGAAACGCCAAAAGATTCAGCGACAAAGCAGTCGACGCCGGCGACCGTCAGCGCGCCGTACATCACGTCGTTGGAGTAGCTGTAGGCGCTGTGCGTCATCAGCGGCAGGGCGGCAAAACTCAGCGCGGTGAGTGCGGCGACCGTTGGATCGACCAGCCGCGAGGCCAGACGTGCCGCAAACCAAAGCCCCAGAACGAGCAGCAGCACATTGGTCCAGAGCGCGCCCACGGGGCCGGCGACCCAGTACAGAGGCGTCGCGAGGATCGGCAGCAGAATCGGGTGCTTGGGCCACCACGTGCCGTCCTTGCCTTGGGCGAGGTTGCTCCAGCCTTGATCGAGCTGATTGTTCCAGCCCATCGGCTTCTCGTACCAGGAAACCGGCTGGAATTCGCGCTGTTTCAGCGTTCCTTCGAGCATCGACCGGTTCATCGTGGCGTAGAACGCGCCGTCGCCGTGTAGGAACGTCGATGCCTCGTACTGCTGGGCCACGCCCGCGCTGACCGCGGCCAGAAGAACGGCGAAGAGGACGACCTGCCAGCGAAGGGGGGGAAGCGGCTGCACGCGCGGAGCGTACACGTGGAGGTGGGGAACGGGCAAGGTCACGCGGCGCGCAAAATGGGCTATACTGTCAGCCGGGCACGCCATGTTGCGCGGCGTCCAGCGGAGGCGAGTCATGCGGCGGTGGTCCATTCTGAGCGCAGTGGTTGTTCTCGCGGCCTGCGGCACAAGCGCGAATTCAGCGGGCGTCGACGCGGCGGAGGACGTCAGCGTGCAAAGCGACATCAGCGGGACCGACGCGGCAGCGGACACGGGCGTTGATGCAATCAGTGATACTGTGCTGCAGGACGCGGACATCGCGCAGTGCCTCGGCTTCATGGCCGACTGCAAGACCAACGACCAGTGCTGCGCGCCGTTTTCCTGCCTGAACATCACGGGCACGCCCAAGTGTCAGACGGAAGGTCCGCAGCAGGACATCGTGGTCAGCGACGTGCCGACGCCCGATGCGTGGCCGGACGTGAGCCCCGACGTTCAGCCGGACAGTGGGCCTGACGCGGGCGACATCACCGCGAACGACACCGGCATCAACTGCAGCGGCCAGGGCTTGTACAGCTTTCAGGACCTCCAGTTCGCGTACAAGGGCTGCACAATCGACGACGAATGCTTTGCCGCGTTCCACCAAATCAACTGCTGCGGCACGAAGGTCGCGTATGGTCTGAACAAGTCGGCGATGGGCGTCTTTCAGGCCTACGAGAGTGTGTGCGACGGGCAATACCCCAAGTGCGGTTGCGCGCAGTTTCAGACGCAGGCGGAGGACGGCAACAGCTCGTTCACTTACGAGGACTTTCAGGCCACGTGCGTTGCGGGCAAGTGCCTGACCAGCGTGAAGAACGCCAAGCCAAGCTGCACCAGCGCCGGCATGGAGACGCCCAAGGCGTTCAAGTGGTGCGGCGGTCCGGGCGACTGCGACTTTTCGATTCACCAGGTCGACTGCTGCGGATCTCTGGTCTTCACCGGCATTTCCAAGTTCGCCAAGAGCGCGTTTGATGCCGCAGAAAAGGCGTGCGTACCCGGCAGTGCCTTGTGCGACTGCATGCCGCAGCCGACGAAGCTGGACGACGGACAGACGCTGACGACCAACGCGGTGCCGGTGCAGTGCGTAAATGGCGCGTGTTTAACCGGGAAGTACTAAACACGACGACCCTTGTCGAGGCCTCAGCTCCGTGGGTCAAGCCTGTTGCCCTCTCGGACTGGGACCACGAGCGCGCACCTCCGGTGGCACGCCGTGGCTGGAAGCGGTTTGATCTCGAACTTTGGTCAGAGTGTGTCGTTCGTTCCCAACGTACACCACGGCAACATGCGCGCCCGCAGCGCGTCATCGATTGGCTGCGCTTTGCCAGTGTTGTAGTCCAGCATGACGATGACGCCGCCGCCCTCTGCGGCCAATTCGCCGGTGTCGCGGCGGACAACACGGTAGGCCATGTCGAACGAACTACGGCCGATGCGCGTTGTTGTGGCTTCCGCAATGATGACGTCGGGGTACGTGAGTGGTCGAACGAAGCGGCAATGCGTGCTGGCAAGGATAGGGCCGACCCCGCCGTCGCCGCGCCCAGAAATCCCGACGCGCTCGAACCAGGCGATGCGCGCGCTCTCGAACCAGCGCAGGTAAATCGTGTTGTTGACGTGGGCGAAGGCGTCCATATCGCCCCAGAGGAGCGGGATTTCGACGCGGATGCTGGTGGGCATGGCGGTCCTGAAGCGCGTGCGCGCGCGGATTGTGAGGGTGCGCGGGAGGCGGGGCGCGCGTCAAGGAGAGAGATCATCGCTGGTGGGCGCTTTCCCTGCTACATCTGCACGCCGTTTTCCGCACCCACGCGCGGTCTTATCCGCCGGTCGACCAAAACGTGACAGGCAGGCACGACGAACCCGTGACCAAAACCTTGGCTCGAAATAACGCGCTGCGTCGTTTTGCGTCATAATCGCACAAGGGCGCACGCCCACACCGGAGGACCTCATGGCGCTTGCCACTCTCGATTCCATCCTCGCTCCCCGCACAGTCGCGGTCATCGGCGCTTCGCGTCGGCGCGGCACGATTGGCGGAGAACTGCTGCATAATCTGCTGGTTCGCGGCTTTACGGGCGCCATTTACCCGATCAATCCGGCCGTGCACGCGGTCCAAGGCGTGCGCGCGTGGCCGTCGATTGAAGCGGTGCCCGATGACATCGACCTCGCCGTGCTGGCCGTCCCGGCGGCGAACGTGCTGGCCGAGGTCGAGGCGTGCGGGCGCAAAGGCGTGCGTGGACTCGTCGTGATTACTGCGGGTTTTGGCGAGCTCGGCGCGGAGGGTAAGGCGCTGCAGGAGCAACTCGTGCGGCTGTGTCACCAGTACGAGATGCGGATGGTCGGGCCGAACTGCCTCGGCGTGCAGAACCGCGACCCGGAAGTGGGCCTCAACGCGACGTTTTCTCCCGCTTGGCCAGCCTACGGCGGCGTGTCGATTGCCAGCCAGTCTGGCGCGCTGGGTCAGGCGATTCTGGAGCACGCCCGCGAGCTCGGCTTGGGCGTTCGGCATTTTGTCAGCATGGGCAACAAGGCCGACGTGTCCGGCAACGATCTCCTTGAATACTGGGCGACTGACGCGAAAACGCGCGTTATTCTGCTTTACTTGGAGTCTTTTGGTGATGCAAAACATTTCCACCAAGTCGCGCGACGTGTGACCAGGCAGAAGCCGATTCTGATGGTGAAGTCGGGCCGCAGCGAGGCAGGGGCTCACGCCGCGTCGTCGCACACGGGCGCGCTGGCGGGTCTGGACGTGGCGGCGGACGCGCTGCTGGGGCAATCCGGCGTGCTGCGGGCGGATACGCTGGAGGAGCTGTTCGACCTCGCGATGCTGCTCGCCAATCAGCCGGTGCCGCGTGGGCGGCGCGTGGCGATCGTCACGAACGCGGGTGGGCCGGGCATCATGGCGACCGACGCGTGCGCAGCCCAAGGTCTGCAGTTGCCATCGCTGTCGCCGCATACGGAAGCAGCGCTGCGTGCATTCCTGCCGGCCGAAGCTTCCGTGCGCAATCCGGTCGACATGATCGCGAGTGCGAGCGCGGAGGGGTATCGCAACGCCGTGCAGCTCCTGTGCGCCGACCCGGCTTTCGACGCGGTGCTGGCGATTTTCGTCCCGCCGATCGTCACGGACGCGGCCGACGTCGCTGCGGCGATTCGCCTGGGTGCCCAGGGCGCGGACAAGCCCGTCGTGACCTGTTTTCTCGGCAAGCACGGCATGACCGAAGCGCTGTCGTCCCTGCGCGAAGGGCACCTGCCGTCGTATGCGTTTCCGGAGTCCGCCGCCATCGCGCTTGCACGGGCGGCCCGCTATGGTGACTGGCTGCGACGCGCCGATGGTGCGCCGTTTGTGCTGCGGGAGCGCCAGTTGGACACAGTGCGCGACGTGCTGGCGCAAGTCCCGCCGGGCGGGTGGCTCAAGCCGGCGCAAGTGCGGCAAGTGCTTCAGGCCATTGGCATCCGCGTCCTGGCGGAGACGGTTGTGGCAGGTCGGGATGTTGCCGCGGACGATCTGGCTGAAGCTGCGGAGAAGCTGGGGCTCCCGGTCGCGCTGAAAGTGCAAAGCGCGGCGATTCTGCACAAGACCGACGTGGGCGGTGTGGCGCTTGGTCTGCACGACGCCGCCGCAGTACGCGAGGCGTTGGCGACGATGCGTGCAGGTCTGGAGGCGCAAGGTCTGCTGGACGCGGTGGAAGGCTGGCACTTGCAGCAAATGGCGCCCAAGGGGATCGAGTGCTTTGCCGGGCTGACGACCGATCCGGTTTTTGGGCCGCTGGTGGCCTTTGGTCTGGGCGGCGTCGCCGTGGAAGTGTGGCGCGACGTGGCATTCCGCGTGGCGCCGCTGGACGACGTTGACGCCGCTGCGCTGATCGAATCGATCCGCGGTGTAAAGATTCTGGATGGTTGGCGCGGTGCTCCCGCTGCCGACCGCGAGGGGCTCCGTGATGCGTTGCAGCGTCTGGCACGCCTGGGCGCGGAAGTGCCGCAGATTGCGGAAGTGGACCTGAACCCACTTCTGGCGCTGCCTCCAGGGCAGGGTGTTGTGGCGGTGGATGCGCGGATTCGCAAGGCTTGAACCGCGTTTCCTCCCGATGTCAGACCCGTTCAGCCAACGTCGACGTCCATCGTGCGGTTCCACATCGCGCTCTTGCGTCCTTTGCGGCCAGTTTCCACGAACGGTCCAACGTCGCGATTGGTTGACCATTCAGCCAGATAGGTCGCAAATGCAGCATTCGGTTGCAACCCCACCTCGTCGGCGGAGAACTCCGGGAGCAGACGGTCGACCTGAAACATCTCCATCTCGCCCTTGCCCTTGACCGTCACAGTGCCGAGGCTCCGGCAGGCGAAAAAGCCGCTGACAAGGGCGTGGGTCGCGGGGCTGATGGAGACCGCGCCCTGATGTCCGTGACTCTCCATGCGGCTTGCCGTGTTGACGGCGTCGCCCCACACGTCGTAGGCGAACTTCTTCCGTCCCACGACGCCGGCGACGACCGGACCCGTATGGACGCCGATGCGACAGCGCCAGAAGGGCTCGCCGGCCGCCGCGTGCGTCGCGAACTCGTTTTCAATGTGCGCAACCATTTGAATCGCGCACAAAACCGTCCGCACGGAGCTCGACGGGTCGGCGACGGGCAAGCCGCCCGCGCACATGTACGCGTCGCCAATGGTCTTGATCTTTTCGATGCCGTGAAGGCTCGTCAGTTCGTCGAACGCGCAGAAGCACGCGTCCAGCAGCCGAATCAGCGCTTCCGGCGTCATGCCTGTGGCAACCCGCGTGAAGTTCGCAAAATCGCAGAACATCACCGAGACCTCTGCGTAACTCCGCGCCCGCGCTTCGCCCGTGGCCTTCAATTCCGCAGCTGTCGACCGCGGCAAGATGTTGAGCAGCAGGCTCTCCGCGCGCTCCCGTTCACGCTCAATTTCCGCCGTTCGCTGTTGCACCTTCAACTCGAGGTTGTGGTACAGCCGCGCGTTGCGAATGGACACGGCGATCTGCCCGGACAGGAGGCCAAGCACGCTCAGCCGCGCGTCTGTGAACACGCCCGCGGCGAGGTTGTTCTCCAGGTAGATAACGCCGACTGGCTCGCCGCCGTAGGAGAGCGGCAACGCCATGATCGACCTGAGTTTCTCATCGAGCAGGTACGGATCCGACGAGGGGCCGCCTGCGCGCACGTCCGCGAGCACCACCGGCCGATTCGTCCGCTGGCACAGGTGAACGAGGCTGTGAGGCACGCCGTCGTAGCTATGTAACGGTGACGACTGAAGTACGGTGATCTGCCCATCCACGCGGCCTTCCGCCTCCACCTGCAGGCCATCGTCGGTCGCGAGCAGCAGCACGCCGCGCTCTGCGCCCGCCGCTTCCAAGAGCAGCGCGACGAGCCGTTCCATGAGGCCCGCGAGCGAGAGCTCGGAACCGATTTCGTCCGCGAACTTCATCACAGAAACCATGTCCAGGCGCGCGTCGCTCGGTCCGTGTGTCGACGTGGAGGATGACGCCGTTCGCGCCTGAATTGTTGCGCCCATCCGCGCACCATCGGGCAAGGCGTTCGCAAGTTCCGGATGGTCCGCACGCATGCGCGCCACGACCGCGCCCGCGCCCCAGCGCGTGTAGCACCACAAGGCTTCCGAGAGCTGGAAGCGCGCAGTGCGCGTTCGCCCCACTGCGAGTCCAAGCGAAGCCGCTCGCTCATTCGCGAGCGCCTCGATGTGCAAGTGGCCATGCTGCGCCGCAAGTTCCATCGCACGGTCGTATAAGTCGAGCGCTCTCGCCGTCTTGCCGTGCTGTCGCGCCCATTCCGCATCCATCAGCGCTGCGCGCGAGGCAAAGTTGGCGGGGCAGTCACGCGTCCACTTGGTGAATCGCCGCCGCGCCTGCCGCAGCGGCGTCAGCGACGTACGCGGATCGGCGTCGCGCTGGATCGCTGCCGCCATCGCGTGCCAGAAGCGGTGCTCTTCGCCGTGCAGCATGCCGGTCGAGTCCTTCAAGTAGGGCGCTGCGTCCACGAGCGTCTGGATGGCCGCAGCCGGGTCACGGCCCAACACCAGCGTCATCGCCTTGTCCACCGCGTAGAAGTGGGCGAAGTGTCGCGAGCCAAAGCCCGGCACGCTCGCGATGATCTCTGCCTCCGCACGCTCCGGCGTCGACCAGTCCGTCACCGATGCCGTCTTGCCCGCCAGCGCGAGCGCTGCGGCTTGCACAATCGTCATCACCGCTTGGCCGTCGCGCTGGTGGGTTTGTTCCAGAAACGGTCGGTAGGCATCCACTCGGTCCAGAATCGAGTCCAGCGGCGCGCCGCGCATCAACATCGACTGCACAGTGCCGCTCGCCGCCGCGCTCGCGTGGAAGCTGTCGCCGGTCTCCTTGCCGCTTTGGTACGCCGTTCGCCACAGCGCTTCCGTCGCTTCACTGGGCTCCCACCACGAATTGGCAAAATACCCGGTGATGAAGTGCGTCTCCGCTTTCTGGTGCGTCGCGTCGTATTTTCCAATGAGGTTGAGCGCCAACGCGGCGAATTCGCGCCCCCGGTCGTGCAGGCCAAGGATGCCGCCCAAAAAGATGCCGCCGAAGACGAAATAGGCGACGGGCATGTCGCGCGTGTTGCCGTGCTTGAGTGCCAGCCGCACGAGACGCGCGGCGTTGTGCACGCACAGCTCCGGGCGAATCTGGTACGCGGCTTTCAACGCGGGCGAGATCAGCCGAATTGCACGCGCAACTTTCTCGTCTGTCACGGCGGGCAAGTCCGCGAGCGTACCCACGGAACGGTTGCCCAACGCCAGACGTACGCCCGCGAGATCGGCGATCAGGAGCGGCGGTACAAATCCAGCCGGCATCGACACGCCGAGCTCGGCGGCGCCACGGCGCGCGGTGGCATACGCTTCGGGAAAACGACCGAGGTTCGTGAAGTAGTGCGCCTGCGCCTCATACGCATCCGCGCGCACGATGGCGTCCGGCGCGAGCGCGTAGGCGGATTCAAAGTGGCGGTCTGCGGCGGCATTATCGCCTGCAAGGTGCTCGCAGACGGCGCGTTCCAGCACGCGTTCCATGTTGGCGCGCGACGGAGTGTCAGCACCACCGAGCGTCTGCGCGTGTGCCATCGCTTGGGTCACGTAGTCGCGCGCGGCGGCAAATGCGCCCGCTTCTCGAGCCCTGCGTGCGGCCGTGAACAGCAGACCAGATAGCGTCGTGCGTTCCGCTACGTCCGCGATGCGCCCGCGCCCCGCCTCCAAGTGCCCAACAATTTCGAACAGCCGGGTGGAATGTTCGGGCTCTGGCGTTCCGGCCAGGAGCGTGCGCCCAAGCGCCAAGCGCAGTTCCGCGTCCTCGTCGCCGGCGAGTGCCTGCCGCGCCGCCTGCTGGACTCGGTCGTGCAGAAAGCGGAATACACCGTCCCCCGCCTCGAGTAGCAGCCCCTCGGCGATTGCGCCTTCCAGTTCGCCGCGCGCCGTTTCCTCGTCCACGCCGAGCAACGCGGCGAGTTCGACCAGGCCGAACCGCGCGCCAATCACTGAAGCCACCGTGAGCGCCCGCCGATCCGCCTCCGCCAACCGACCGAGCCGCGTCACGAGGAGTTCGACGACGTCATCTGGAATCGCCACGCGCGCGAGAGCGGCGAGGTCAAACGTCCACCTCGCCAGCTCGTGGTCGAGCACAATGACACCGTGACGCACCAGGTGGCGGAGCAGTTGGTTGACAAAAAACGCGTTGCCATCGGTCACGCGCGCGACTTCGGCCACCAACGGCTGAACCTCGACCTCGTCGCTGTGCAACGCATCAGACACCAGAGCCGCGAGCGCGCTGGCGGGCAACGGCCCCACACTCACCCGATCGAGGCGCGCGTTGGCCGCTTCCAAACGGTCGAGCAGCAGCGAGACGGGATGGTCGCGGCCGACTTCATTGTCGCGGTACGCCACCACCAGCAGGAGGCCGCGAATGTCGCCCGGGCCGAGGGCATCCTCCAGCCACGCAAGCGTCGCACCGTCGGCCCACTGCAGATCGTCGAGGAAGAGCACGAGCGGATGTTCGGGCGCCGCCAGCGCGCCGACGAACTGACGAAAGACCTGCGCGAAGCGCGCTTGTGCCTCCACGGGCGGCAGCTCCGGAACGGGGAGTCCCGGCCCCAGAAGAGGGAACAGCGACGGGATGACATCCACCAGCAGCGAAAGGTTCTGTCCGAGCGCCTCGCGCAGCACGGAGCGCCAGCGCTCCAGCCGCGACTCGCTTTGGCCGAGCAACTCGCGCACGACTTCATCGAGGGCGGCAAGCACCGATGCCAACGGCGTCGAACGCTGGAACTGGTCGAACTTGCCCGCGGCGTACGTGCCGCGTTTGGCGACGATCGGCCGCTGCACTTCGCGCACGAGGCGTGACTTGCCGGAGCCCGAATGCCCAGCAACTGCGACGAGACGCGTCGGACCGCCGTCTGCGACCGCGTGGAACGCGCCCAGGATCTGCCCGACCTCCGCTTCACGACCGTACAACTTGTCTGGCACGCGGAAGCTCGCGGCCAGATCCGCCATGCCGAGTGGGAAATTCTCGATCCAGCCATCCTGGTCCAGCATTTCACGCGCGCGGCGCAGGTCCGCCGCCAGACCCGCAGCGCTCTGGTAACGCGCTTCTGGGGCCTTCGCCATCAGCTTTTCGCACAGCCGGCCGATGATGGGCGGCAGCGTCGGTCGCAATTCAGTGAGCTGGGGCGGATGGCGCGCGATGTGGCAGTGGACGAGCTCCAACAGGTCGGTCGTCGCGAAGGGGGGCCGACCCGCGAGCAGCGTGTAGAATGTCGCCCCCAGCGCGTAGAAATCGGCTCGCTGGTCCACGTGGCGGTTCATGCGCCCCGATTGTTCGGGTGCCAAGTACGCCGCGGTGCCGACGAGCGACTCGCAGGGCAGGCCATCGCCGATGACCCGCTCCGCAATGCCGAGGTCGATGATGCACGCGCTCCCGTCGGGTCTCATGACGATGTTGGCGGGGTTCAAGTCACGGTGCACCCAACCATCGGCGTGCAAGTGGCCAATGGCATCAACGACCTCTGGCGCAAACGTGAGGAACCACCGCAAGTCGCACGGGCCGCGCTTGACCTGCTCGCTCAGGGGCGTCGCGCCGTCGTCTGCAAGCACCAGGACGAGAGACCCGCGGTGCCGCGCCATCTCCAGGCCGAGCACAACACCGGGATGGGGAGCCGCCGTCATCGCGGCGAACTCGCGCTTGTAGCGCTGCAATTCGTCGGCGCTCGGGTGCGCCGCCGTCGGAGCCTTCAGGATCACCGCTTTGCCGTCGCTTTGCCGCCGCGCGCGATAGACAGACGACTTGTGGCCAGCGTGAATGAGCGCGCCGATCTCGTAGCCTTGCAGTTCCATGTGCCTTCCTTCGGGCTGACGCCCCACTTTCGTTGCTTACGCCCAGGTTTGGACCGGCAGCGGCGGTTCTCGCGGAACGCCGAGGACCTGACACGCCCAGTCGCGCAGCAGTTGACGATGGCTAATGGGCCACGCGCGGGTCAGCGGCATGTAGTGGGTGCCCGTAAACTGGGAAATGTCGGTGCGCGCCAGCAGCATACGCGCGACGTTTGGGACGGACATCGTGCCCTCGTCCGACAGCGCGATGTGCGTCGACATCGCCGGGAACAGGACGGCGAAATAGCGCAGGGCGACCTCGTACACGTCGGCCCACTTGAGCGTACCGTCCGCGGCGTAGTAGTGCGAAACGTCTTCGTCGAAGAACACGTGGAAGCAAGCGTAGTAGGCCGACCCCCAAGCAGGATTGATGGGCGCGAGGAACGGCGTCGCCGAGAACGTTTGGTCCGTCGAAAACGCGATCATGCCGGCGCCGTAACCCGCAGCGCGCATCGGAATGTCAAGAAAACCTTGGGCATTGGGCGTGCCCGTCGCGATGACGTTGCCCGCGCCGTCCTGTGAGACTCCCGCGAGCGGCACCGGCAGCGACGGGTCTCCACCGCCAAACGTGGGCAGCCAACGCCAGGTCGACATGTCCTTGTTCCGCTGAATCGTCTGATCCGGTCGCAAGTTGTCGCCACGCAGCGTGATGACGTTCTGGAACATGGTGAGGTAGATCGCGGCCGGCTGCTGATAAGGCAGGCCGCCAGCGGTGACCTGAATGCGGAGCGGCGTGGTGTCGCCGAGCATCGTGTAGCGGCCGCGAACGTCCGTCTCGATGCGCAACGTCGTCTCGGAAATGACCTGCACAGGCGACGGTGGCGAGGCAACTGCGGACGATAGCGACACATGCGGCCAAATGCGCAGGGCGAGCTTCCCCGAAGCCAGTTGAGGGGCCTGCGCTGCGTTGACCGGGACGTCGAACACCAGTCCTTGCGCCAGCGCGCTCGCCGTTGCGCTCACGTCGCCGCCGCCGTACGGCACGGTGCCAAGCGAAGTAATGGTCGTGCTGTTCAGCACAACAAGCTCCAGCTGGCCGAAGTCCGCGTGCATCACCGGATAGGCAAAGCCTTGCGCCGAGGGCCGCGCCGGATTGTTGCGGTAGCTGTCCAAGCTGACGAAGTTGCAGAGATCGAGCGTCACGATGGCGCCGCCGTCTGACTGCGGACGCACACCGGCCACGGCATTCCCGGGCAGGTAGCCGCCAGCGACGAACTCCTGGGTTTGCGGAAAGCTGGCGTCCTGGGCGCGCCCATGCCACTGGACGTTGGGGACCACGAAGGATCCGGGTGACAACGCGTCGCCGCCGGCCTTGAGGAACCGTCCCGGCACTTCCGACTCCAGTTCTCCCTGCTGCCAGATGCCAATGGTACCAACGAGGTACGCGTGCGCCGGATTCGGCGTGCCCATGCCGAGCGCGAACTGCTTGGCCAACTCCAGGCCGCTGAGATCCGGTTCCGCCTGCAGCATCGTGAAACGCACGTGCAAGCCCTGCGGCC
Organism: uncultured Myxococcales bacterium; assembly: GCA_903896545.1. GTDB lineage: Bacteria > Myxococcota_A > UBA9042 > UBA9042 > UBA9042 > CAIYBN01. The sequence continues at coordinate 32,967 of CAITYF010000176.1, forward strand.
CCGCTGTCGAGGTCTTGCGCGGGTCGCGCGCCGGAGCTTGGGCGATCGTCAGCGCGTCCGGCTGACCCGGCCACAGCGCGGTTGCGAGACTCGCCACGCCCGACTCGCTGAGATCGGTGAAGACCAACGCCTCGCGGGGCAGGGCGAACTGCACGATGCAGCCAAAATTCATAAAGTTCTGCTCACCGACGATCGGCGCGATGGTGCGGTGAAAGCTCAGCCGCCTCTGGAATCCGCGCGCGTTCGCTTGTGCAGTGAGGATTGGATTGCCTTGTGCGTCCGCGATTGCCATGCCGCCGAACCAAAACTGCGTCGTGACGAGTCCCGAACAATCGACGTCGACCATCACCGGTGCACCGCGGCTGTCGCCCGCCGAAGGCAGAAAGGAGACTTGCAGCCCGGCGAGCGGCGTGCCAGCCGCGGGCGTAAACTGCCCCGACGCGTCGACGTCGCCCGTGAGATTGCAATTCGATGCGACGATCGTGTGGTCGCCGTACAGGTTCCAGCCGGACTTCAGAAACACGGTCTGTGGACCGAGCTGTGCGCCTTCCGGCGCGTTGCCGCGCGCAATCTCAGCGGATTGCAGGAAGGCCATCGCGTCGGCATCGCTCATGACGTCTACCGGATGCCGCAGAGCCATGCGCACGGGGTCGATCAACTCCAACACGTCGTTGTTGTTGGCGGTGTCCGGATTGACGGAGAGTTGTCCGCCGAAATGCAGGCGAGGAAAGTCGAGAATGCTCATCGCTGGCTCCTTGGCAGGCTATTTGGTCCGCTTGGCGGGCGGCGTCGTCGCGTGCCCAAGCAGGTAGGAGTAATCGGAATAGCGCGGCACGTTGATGCCGACACCCGCAAAGCGCGCGCCACTGTGGCAATTCATGCAGCTGGAGGTCGCCTGATTGTAGGTCTCCATGACGACGTTCGCGAGCTGCGCCGGGAACGGAACGCCGCTGAGCGCCGGTTGCTTCGGCTGACTTGGCCACTGCACGCCAATCAAGTGGTAGTACGGCCACGGCGATCCCGGAACCGTGGCTAGTGCCGCCTGCCACACCGCGTTGCGCTTCTGCCGATCCGGGTCAACCGAAGTCAGTCGCGTGACCTGCGTGGGCGTGCTCGTCGGCTTGCCGTTGACTTCCGTGCTCGTGTTGGGCGGGCAACTGTCGCACAGACTGTTGAAGAAGGAGCAATACGGCGCGCCCGCGTCCACGTTGTCGACCTGTTCAAACGTAGTCCACACCCATTCCGGCGCGTTCGCTGTCTTGCGCGAAATGTGCAACCCGACAAGCGCCATTTCCTTCGCTGCCCAAGTCTTTCCGTCCTTGTCCAGAACGCAGAACGATAGGATGTAGTAGCGCGCTGCCAGCGGCCGCGTGGCACCCGCCGTGTCGGTCCAGGTTTTCTGGCGGTCCGCATCCGTCCATTCCCGCCAAGCCGACTTGACCTCCATGCTCAGCAACGGCAGCGAGAGATCGGTCGTCTGCGCGGCTTGGACATCTGCGTTGTAGAACTGCTGGGCGACAATCGCGCCGAACTCGTACTGGTTCATCGACTCGGCGTAACGCGCGAGATTGCCGTGCTGGTCCGTCAGCGTGCCGCCCACCGCTTGCGCTACGTTGCGCATTTGCGGCGACACTTTGCCCTGCATGGACAGGTGCTTCAGATGCTTCCCCGACGCTTGGCAGGACGGCGGCTCCGACGACGGCCAGTCATTCCAAGCCGTTGGCGAGGCCGCGTCGGGCGGGAACACTTCATCCACATCCTTGAGCGTCTCCCAGACGGTCATGCCTGGCGCGCCGATTTGTAGCGCGGAATCGGGAATTCCCCGCTGCGTCACACGCGCTGGCCACGACATCGCGACAAACAGCTGCCACGCGTAGCTGTCGACGGTCGCTTGAAACGCCCCTGGCGTCGTGTCGGCTGGGAGCGCAGGCGAATCCGGTGGCAATTCCCACGTGAGCGCAACGGCACTGCCGCCGGGCGGAACTGCGGCCACCGCCGCCTGAGTCACGTCCTCAGCGGGCGCAACGACCGGCCGCACCGGAGCGGGAAGGGTGGCTGACGGTGCCGGTTGAGGTGGCGGAGCATCCTTCTTGCAACCGCAAAAAGTGACACAGCACAATAGACCGAGCGCGACGGCGCGCGCCTCGAACACCTTGCCAATCATTTGACTTCCCCGCATGAAACGCCGTGAGCGTATCCCCTGATAATTGCAGGCGTCAACCGAGTCGTTGGTGGGTTGATTTGATGGGAGATTGATGGCCAGAAACGTTATCTGCTAGTCCGTTGTTCCCGCGCGCGCAACACGGCCGTGGCCGTCCAGCCGACAACCGGAACGCCTATGGCGGCCCAGAGCGCCCCGCTGAGGTCGTCGACGTCGCGGGCGTGGCTGCCGGCAAATGCGTAGACCGCGGCGGTCGGCACGCTGCCGGCGAGCGTCCAGCCAAGATAGGCTCGGACAGGCATCTGCGTCGCACCCGCAAGGCAGCTCACGGTCTCCGTCATCATCGGCACCGGGCGAGACAACAGGACCGCGAGGCCGCCGTACTTGCCCATCCACGCATCTGCGTCCGCCAGCGCGTCGACGCTCGCGCGTGCGGCCACCCACGGTCGCCCGTACCGACGCGCCAGCACGTAGCCGAGCCAAGCGCCACCTACCTGACCGATGGTGCCAAGCAGCGTCCCCAGCCATGCGCCGCCGAGCCAGCCAGCGACGACCATCACGATGCTGGACGGCACCGGCAACAGCAGATCGGCGACGAGCGCGCCCACCACGACCGCCGACGTCAGCACCGGCGCGTGCGCGGCCAGATCGCGCAACTGCGTCGCGATCGTCGCTTCATCGGTCCAACCGAGCGCGGTCGCGATCCCAAAAGACGTCGCGAACACGGCCACCAGCACGCCGGCAAGCTTGGACAGGAGCTTGAGCCCAGTTCGGTGCATACTCGGCCTCAAAGTGGAAATTCCGCACGCCGAGTCTTGCGGGGCCAACGCGTCGTGTCAACGCGATTTGCGGGTGATCAGATATCAACGCGCAGCAACACCTTGATCGCGCTGCGCTCGTCCATCGCCTTGTAGCCTTCCGCGACGCGGGCAATCGGCAGGTCGAGGTCAAACACTTTCCCCGGGCGGATTTTGCCCGCAAGCACGCGACTCATCAGGTCGGGCAGATAGCGACGCACTGGCGCTGGGCCGCCCAACATGCGGCGCTGCAGGAAGAACAGCTGCGGCGCGTCAAAGGTCACGCCGTGGGGCACGCCGACGTAGCCGATGCCGCCACCGGGACGGCAGCACGGGATCGCCTGGTCAAAGGAATCCTGCGTGCCGACGCATTCGAGGACCGAGTCCGCGCCAATCCCGCGCGTCAGTTCCAGAACGCGGGCGATCCCGTCGGCGCCGCGTTCGGCCACAATATCCGTCGCGCCGTATTCAAGCGCGAGCTTCTGACGGCTTGCGTGCCGGCTCATGATGATGATGCGCTCGGCGCCCATCTCCTTGGCTGCCAGCACGCCCATCAGCCCGACCGCGCCGTCGCCCACCACCAGCACGGTCGCGCCCGGCTTCACGCCCGCCGCGTCCGCCGCGAACCAGCCGGTGCCGAGCACGTCGGAGGTCGCCAACAGGTCCACCCTCTGTTCGGGCGTCGGCATTTCACGCGTGGCCACGAGCGTGCCATCCGCCAGCGGCACGCGTGCGTAGGGGGCCTGCGCGCCGGACATGAACTCGCGCTGGACGCAGGAGGAATGAAACCCATACGCGCAGTGCGGACAGGTGTTGTCAGAAATACAGAACGAACCGACGACAAACTGCCCTGGTTTGACCGTTTGTTGCCGGCTCCCCCAAACCGCCACAATCCGGTGAATCCCGCCGCCACCGCCATTTCGCGGCAAGCGCAGCGCGCC
>CAITYF010000177.1 GCA_903896545.1 uncultured Myxococcales bacterium
AGGTGGCGGTCGTACCGCGGCCAATCCAATTCCGCAACGCCAACCGCGTACCGATGCGCAACGAACGTCTTGAACCGCCGCACGACCTCCCCAAATCCGTAGAGGCGGCCCTCTGTGGCCGCCTGTTGGAGATGCCCCCACCATCTGCAGGCGATGGATGGGCTCCGACGTCGCGCCACAAGTCCCCTGTACGCCAAGGTGGGCGGTTCGACCTCGCGGTACGGGGGCGTTGTGGGCCGCGGTCGGTAGAGGCGGCCCTCGGTGGATCGACGTTCGCGCGCAAGTCAAAATCGCTGCCATCCGCCTACGGGCAGCGAATACTTGGAGCCGCAAACGCGAAGCGTCTAGGAAGACGCGGCAGTTGGACGCAGCTCACGAATCGCTGCGAACGACGAGGTCGACCTGCAGTTCTTGGAGGATGACACCGCGTAGGCGCGCTTGGGTGCGGTCGTGGGCGGGCGTGTGGACTGGCGAATGCTGGCCGCGGGAAGGAACAGGAGAGACCGCTGGTCGCCGCGGTGCTGCCGCGCCCGAACACGGGCTTGCCGATCTGTCTGAAGTGGTCAAAACCGTGTGGTTTTGGGGCTTGACCGGACTCGATGACGGGGGAAACTGCGGGGAAGCGGCGTTCACTATCTTCCGCGCCACCCCACCTCCGCCTCCAAGTTTTCGGCGGCGGGCGGCTTGCCAGTCCGAGGCTGCGGAGGCGGTCAATGTGGTCGGGTAGGTCAAGCCGCGGACTCGGTTGCACACTCTCTGCGCGGCCTGGTCCTGAGTGTCACATGTGACAGAAATCGCAGTGTCCCGATTGCGGCTGCGTTGGCGCCTCCCTAGACTCGCCGCGACACATGAGGGGCGAACGATGGAATTGAGTCAGGGCGGGTTGCGTGCGCAGTTCAGAATACTGCGATGGTGGATCACGGCGTGGGTGCTGACGAGCGCCGCACCTGCGTGGGCGACGCTATATGAGAAGGCAAACGCCGACCTGCTGGCCTGTCCGGGCACTACGTTCAAGTATGGCAGCCCGTTCACCTGCGCGAACGTCTGCGGCAAGACGTTCACTTGCGCCGCCGTGGACGGGAGCGACACGCAATCCTGCACCTGGGGCGCGTACAACGGGCGGATCAACTATGCCGGCGTCAGCAACGACCAAGTTTTTGCTGCATTTCTGACCCGGGGCGCTTCTTTCAATTGCACCGGCAACGGCGGATCCATCGTCGCATCTGCGTCGGCGGTGGGCGTTCAGGAGCACACCATAAGCGCAACCTATTCGCGCATGGAAAAGCGCAGCAAACGCAGCGGACCGGAGATTTCCGCTGGCGCCACGGGAGAAGTCAGCGCCACGGAAGCGGGCAGCGGCGTCGGTTTCACAGTGCCTGGCTCCTACGGCACGCGTGCTTGGGACGGCGACCTCGATGTGCGCGGCAATCTCATTGTTGGCAGCGGCGCGTTAAACCAGTTCGGCGTCAACGTGAACCCGCTGTATTCGCGCTTCCTGACCGGCGAGGAGGAGGACGAAGATCTCCGCGTCATCGTGGGCGTGTCAGTGCCTATGCAGCTGGTCACCAACTTCGCCAAGGACATCGACACCAGCGTCTCCGCATCAATCGGCGTCGGCGCCTTGGTGGGGACGTCCAAACGATACGGCCGTCACACCGTCGGCGGTGGTCTCAACGTGGACCTGCGCTACGTCAGCGGGCTTGCATTGCCGGTCCTACTCACAGGGCGTTGGACGTTGGAAACGGACATCGTCCCCAAACTTGTCGCTCAGCCTGGAATCGGCTTTGATCTCGCCGGTAGCATCGCCAACGCCACGCAGGGCGTTCTGCTGCTTGGGGTCCAACTCGGCCACTCGATTCTAGGTTATCAGGGCTTTTTCCAATCTGGCGTCGTAACCAACGGTCTTGCGTTCTCGTACGATCTCTCTCCAACTGCACGAGCCGAATCCCCGCCGCCGACTCACGACAGCCCTCAAGCGCCGACGGAAAACGCCCCGCCTGAGCCCGCAGAACCCGATGCGCAGACTTCGCCGGATGGTTTGCGCACGACTGGGTGGTGATTGTCGCGGAACCTCCCAGCCGTTGCCGACGGCCCAAAGTCGCGCCAAGTTGGCCCACCGACAGCGAATGCTTACAGGTCCGGGCGACTGGGTGTTGCGGTTGCCGTGGAGGCACCGGACGGTGGACTCGTCTTGCCGAATGTCGCTTGCGGCCGAATTTCGGCCGAGTAGCGCGCTCGCGTTGCGTTTCAGGATCGCCTAGCCTTCGACCGGAACGACCAGGCATCGGTTGCTTGCCACCGGGAACGTGGCGCAAGGCGGCGGTGTGCGATGACGATCCGAAGGGCGTCGGGAAGCGGATGCGGCGGTGAGGGGCCCCGGTAGTCGGTGTTGCCGCGCAAGTCACGCGATTGACCGAGGGCCTGATCTGCGCGATCTTGTTAAATCTTCTCGTTCTGAATTCTTCGTTGGTGAAAATTTCAATGATTTTAAATATTGACGGTCGCCCTCGCTCCGGCGCATAATGGATGTGCACGTCAGTCGTGAACAGGCGAGATTGTCTGCCTACCCGGTGTTGTCCGAAGTTCGGCAGACTTGCGCGGGAGGCCTTCCACTGCGCGATCTCACCTAAGGTGCGTTTCCGGCCACAGCTGCGTGTGCAGTTGGGGACGCGCGGAAGCGCCCCGATCTCCGTGCAGGAACGGATCGCATGCATCGTCAGCTGTTCGTCTGGTTGCTTTGTGTGTCTTCGATCGCAATCGGTTGTGCCAAGGAGCCTACGGTTGCTACCGACGATCACGATGCAACACCGGGCGACGTCTCCCCTGATTCTGCGATCATCGACACGATCGACACGTTTGACGCCAGCGACGCGACGACTATCCACAACGAAACAACGATTGGCGTCGACTTGAGCGGTGATGTGACCGAGCCGACCACCTGTTCGGGGGGCTCGCGCTGCCCGTGCAAGGTCGATGCCGATTGCGACGGGAATCAGTGTCTTGAGACCGCAACTGGGCGGGTTTGTGCCCAGTCCTGCAACGAAGGAAGCGGTTGCTTGGCGACTGAAGTGTGCCTGCCCATCGGCACGGGCAGCGACGTCGTGAAGTATTGCATTCCGCGCTGGGTTAGCATTTGTTCGCCATGCCTCCAGAACTCGGACTGCGCGTATGCCGGAAACGGCGGCGCGATTTGCGCTTCGCTTGGTGCGGCCGGCAACTTCTGCACAGCGAACTGCACCGCCGGCACCGATTGTCCACCGAGCTTTGACTGCCTCAACGGCGTTTGTCGTCCAGTCGATGATGCATGCACTTGTTCCCCTTGGGCCGTCGCGCACCACGGCACAACCTCGTGTTCGGTCAAAGCAGGCACCGGCAAATGCAGCGCTAACCGCAGTTGTGATGCGCTCGGTGCCTGGCCTGTGTGCCTGGCCGCCACGCCAACCGGGGAGACATGCAACGGGATTGACGACGACTGCAACGGGCAAATTGACGACATCGCGCCTGGCGCGTGCGACGACGGACAGAAGTGCACAAAGGACTATTGTCAGTCCGCGAAGTGTGCGCACGTCAAGAACTACGAGTGCGGGGATGGCGAGTGTAACCTCGAATGCGGGGAGCAGGCAGCAACCTGCATCATTGACTGCCACATCTGCGGCAATGGTGTGTGCGAGCCGGGAGAATCGCCGAAGACGTGCAAGACCGACTGTTGCGGCGGCTGCGGTGACGGCAAGTGCAGCGGCTACGAGTGCGGTGAGACACCGGGGAACTGTCCAACCGACTGCACGTTTGTCTGTGGAAACGGCCAGTGCGAGAAGGGTGAGTCCGTCGTCGCCTGTCCGCAAGACTGTAAGAAGGGCGCTTGCGGCAACGATGTGTGCGAAGTGACAGATTGCGATCCGACCGGCACGATCTGCGGATTCGCGTTTTGCCCGCAGGACTGCGGGCCGACCTGTGGCAACTGCACCTGCGAGGGCGGCGAGACTCAGGACAACTGTCCGAACGACTGTGGGTACTGCGGTGACGGCACGTGCAGTGTGTGCGACTCGTTGAATGAAGGCGTCAAATGCCCGACCGATTGCGGGGCGTTGGTCGTCGTTGGCTGTTCCACCGCTTGGCAATATTTTTGCACGGACGACTCGCCGTGCACCACCGACCTGTGCGTGCAAGGAAAAGGGTGCGTGCACCTCCCTGCGAGCGCGACCTGCAGCGACGCGAACACGTGCACCATCGGCGACGTCTGCATGAACGGCAACTGCGCGCCTGGCGTCATCGTCACTTGTGACGACGGCAACCCATGCACTGTCGACAGCTGCGACGCCGCGATTGGCTGCACCGCGAGCTCCGCCGATGGCATCGCCTGCAACGATGGCGACCCCTGCACGTTGGGCGACCTTTGCGGCGCCAGCAAGTGCAACAGTGGCCCGTATCCAAACTGTGACGACCAAAACCCGTGCACGAACGACACGTGCGCGGGCGGCAGCTGCGTCCATGCACCGAACGCCGCCACGTGTACGGATAGCAACGCATGCACGGCGGGCGAGCACTGTCTGGGCGGGAGTTGCGCCGGCGCGAAGAGCGTCACCTGCGACGACGGCAATCCGTGTACGACCGAGACGTGCGACACCGAGACCGGTTGCGCTTCAACGAACGCGGACGGACAGCCCTGCGCGGATAGCGATCCGTGCACCTTGGGCGACTTGTGCAGCGGCGGTATTTGTGTCAGCGGCGCGTACCCCGATTGTGAGGACGAAAACCCCTGCACCAGCGACGCGTGCGTTGCGGGCAAATGCGTACACCTGCCTGTCGCAGCGGCGTGCACGGACAACAACGCGTGCACGACTGGCGAGCACTGCGCGGGAGGCGCGTGCGTTGGCGCCAAGGCTGCGTCTTGCGACGACGCCAATCCTTGCACGGTCGATAGCTGTGACACGACATCCGGCTGTCTCTGGACGAACGCCGATGCCGCTGCGTGTAATGACAGCAATCCGTGCACGTTGGGCGACGCATGCGCCGGGGCCGTCTGCGTGAGCGGAGCGCCGTTGCCTTGTGACGACTTCAACGTGTGTACGAACGACAGTTGCGCCCTAGGCGACTGTTTGCACGTCCCGAACGATACGGACTGCACGGATGGCAATGCTTGCACCATCGGTGAGCACTGCGCTGGCGGCGGGTGCGTCGGCGCCTCAACCACACCTTGTAGCGACGGCAATCCTTGCACAACGGACACGTGCGCGCCAACGTCGGGCTGCGCTTCTGTCAACGCGGATGGGGCGACCTGCAGCGATGGCGACTCCTGCACCTTTGGTGATGCCTGCCTCCTCGGCGCGTGTGTGCACGGATTGACCCCCAACTGCAACGACGGTAATCCCTGTACCGACGACGCGTGCGACACCGGCGCCTGTGTACATTTGGGAAATGCCGCGGCCTGCACCGACAACAACGCGTGCACGCTCGGCGAGCACTGCGCCGGCTCCTTGTGCACTGGAGCGACGGCGGTGATGTGCGATGACGGCAATCCGTGCACGGTGGACAGCTGCGACATCGCGACAGGTTGCACAGCGGCGGACGCTGACGGCGCCATGTGCAGCGATGGCAACCCCTGCACGATCGGCGACTCGTGCAACGGCGGGGATTGCATCAGTGGCGCGGAGTCCAATTGCGACGATCAAAATGTTTGCACCGACGACGCATGTGATGCCGGCAAGTGCGTCCATTTGGCCAACGCATCGACGTGCACGGACAACAATGCATGTACGACCGGTGAGGCGTGCAGCCAAGGAAATTGCGTCGGCGCGGTCACGATCAAGTGCAACGACGGCAACGCCTGTACGCTCGACAGCTGCGATATCGGCGCTGGCTGTGTCGCGACCGATCTGGACGGGTCCCCTTGTAGCGACGGCAATCCGTGCACTATCAGCGACGCCTGCAATGGCGCGACGTGCACATCTGGCGTTGCCAAAAACTGCGGCGATGGCAACGTGTGCACGGACGACAGCTGCAGCGGCGGCATTTGTTTGAACATTGCGAACACGGAAACGTGCGATGACGGCAATTTGTGCACAGTGAACGATGCATGTGGAGCGACCGCCTGCAAGGGGGCACCGAACCTCTGTGACGACGACCAACAGTGCACGACGGACTCCTGCAACGGCAGTACGGGCGCCTGCGTCAACACGCCGTTGCTCAACGGCGTCTCGTGCACGGATGACAACGTGTGCACACTCAGCGACGCCTGTGTCAGTGGCGCGTGCGTGCCCGGCAGCTTGGACACGTGCGACGACGGGAACCTCTGCACCGATGACTCCTGTGTCCCGCCTGGCGGGTGCATGCATCCGGCCAACACGGTCGCTTGTTCGGACTGCAACGCCTGCACGCTGGACGACCATTGTGCGGCTGGCGCCTGTGTCTCTGGTCCGGCAAAAGTGTGTCAAGACAACTGCCACGATGGCTCGTGCGACAACGTTTGCTTTGTCGGCACGTGCGATCCGACCGCGGGCTGCCAGTACGCCCCGCAGCCCGGCAAAGCGTGCGATGACAGCAACGTGTGCACGCTGACGGACAAGTGCGACGCCAGCAACCGCTGCACGGGGACCTGGAATGTCTGCGACGATGGGGTTGGATGCACGGGGGATGCTTGCGACCTCGTGACGGGGTGCTACCACACGCCGGGCCCCTCCGGCTGCAACGACGGTGTGCCGTGCACGGTTGACGTGTGCAGCGTGACAACTGGTTGCTCCCACACGAAGGTCGACGCGAACTGCAACGACAACAATGTGTGTACGAGCAACATCTGTAATACCAATGGTTGCTCGTTCCCGAACCTCGGTAGCTGCAACGACGCCAACAGCTGCACCAGTGACACCTGCAACGCGAGTTCCGGGGCGTGCTCCTACACGGCAGTCAACTGTGACGATTCCAACGCGTGTACGGCCGACGGCTGTGCTGCGGCGAGTGGCTGTTCGCACGTCACGAAGTCGTGTGACGATGGCAACTACTGCACGACTGATACGTGTGACAAGGCAAGCGGTGCTTGTTCGAACGTGGGCAATGGCTACAACTTCCCGTGTGCCGGCCAGTGCTGGAGCATTTGTCCGGTCGGCTACCACGACGTGTGCGCGGCGAGCGGTGCAATCTGTGTAGTCAACTGAAGCACGGGACCGCGCTCTCGGCCGGGCGTGGCCAGACTCGGAACGGCGTGTTACACCTCACGGAGTCGGTGCTACCTTGCGTGTCGATCCCCCATCACGGAGTGCCATGCTAACGTCCCACGAACCTCGTCCTCACCGCCCGCAGCGGTCACGCCGTCAAATCGTGCGCTTCGTCCTCGCTTTGGCGTTGCTGAGCGTGCCGGCGTTTGCGTTCGACAACGTCCGCGCTGCGCAGACGATGGTGCAACGCGCCGCCCACGCCTATGAAGAAGCGGACTATGCGCGGGCCGTCGAGTTGTACAGCAACGCCTTCCGCACCGATCCCGTCCCAGCGTACCTGTACGGTCAAGCGCGGGCCGAGCAGCTGAGTGGGCGCGTCGACATCGCGATCGAGCACTTTCGCGCATTTGTTGAATTGCCCCGCGCGGACCCGAAGCAGGTGTTGAAAGCAAAGGAGATTTTGGCCGAGATCCAGCGGGCTGCTCTGGACAAGCGGGTCGTGGACGCCGAGACCGCCGCGCGAACCGGGGACTACCTGTTGGCCGCGCAGGTTTGGCAGGACGTGGTGAAGCAGGCTCCGTCTCGCGTGGAGCTGTTATTTCGCGCGGGCGTCGCCCTGCAACAGGCTGGTGATCTTTCCGGCGCCATGGTGCAATTCGAGGCCTATCTGGCAAAGGCTGAGGCCAACGCCCCGGATCGCCGGCAAGCGCAGCTGCGGCGCGATGCCATCGTCGCTCGCTCGCAGCCCCAGACGCGCACGCCACCGCCGGCTTCCGACGAGCCCAAGTCATCCGCGCCGGATGCTGGCAAACCAAGCGGTGTGCAAGAGACGCAGCAGGGTAACGGGCGGACTTGGCTTGGCTGGTCGCTGCTTGGTGGCGGGCTTGCGGTTGGACTCGGCGGTTTGGGTGTCTATCTCGCAACCAAGGGCAATGTCGACACTTACAATGCCGACACCGTTCCCGGCGCGGATGGCAAGGTCACGACCATTAGTTTCGCTACTGCCGAGGCGCGCGCCGGGTCCATCCGCACGCGCGAAGGCTTGGCACTCGGCCTCGGAATCGCAGGCGTGGCGTGCGCGAGCGTGGGTGTGTGGATTCTGGCAACCGATGTCCACAAGACAAAGACAGCGCTGCGTTGGGTCCCCGGGCCAACCCTAGCGGGTGCCGGCGTGAGTTGGACCTTTTGACCATGTTGACGCATTTGGGATACCCAACCCTGCGGGTCAGATCTTTTGTACCTCGGACAGGGATCGGGCGCGTGCACATCGGGTGGCTCGCCGCGGAATCTGGACGGATGAGCATGAACTTCGGTCGGCATGTGTTGACCGTGAACGGGAGTAGACGCAGATGCAGAGCTTAAAATTGAGGAGATGCGCCATCCTGCTCGCGCTGTTGCTTGTCGCGTGCGGGCCGCATCCGAGCCCAGGTGACTTCAAGTACCAAACCGACGAGGAGATGGACGCAGGCGTTGAAGCGAGCGATGCCACAGTGGACGCCGCAGATTCGGATGCACCGACGGACGCGGTTCTGGATAGCATTCCCGACACCGTCGCCGATCACGCGGATACTCCTGATGCGCCCGACATTTTGGACGTCTTGGAGGTGGTTGACATCCAACCGGAATTGCCAACGGCGGTCTGCGGCGACGGAAAGTGTGAGCCACCGAACGAAACGACCGAGACCTGCGCAGTCGACTGTCATTGCGGCGACGGGTTTTGTGATCCTGCCAAGGAAAACGTGAAATCCTGCACATTGGACTGCACGTGCGGCAACGGCGTATGCGAGTCTTTTGAAAACACCAAGTTGTGCGGGCTCGACTGCTGCCACTGCGGCGACGGCGAATGCAACACTTTGGACTGTGGCGAAAACCAGCAGACGTGCGGGGCCGACTGCAACGCGTGCGGCGACAATAAATGCTCGCCGGGCGAAACACCGAGCTCCTGCCCTGTTGACTGCTGCGGGGTCAACGGCAAACCCGCCTCGTGTGGCGACGCAGTCTGTGCGGGTTACACGTGTGGCGAGGACGAGAAAACCTGCAGCTTGGACTGTTCGTCAGTGTGCGGGGACGGTGCATGCACCGGGACCGAGAATCCCATCAGCTGCCTTCAGGACTGCACCAAGACTGCCTGTGGGGACAAGAAGTGCGATCCGGGTGAGAATCCGGCCAACTGCGTTGTGGACTGCGCTCATCCGTGCGGCGATTGCCTGTGCGAGTCCGGCGAGACCTACAAGAGTTGCCCGGTTGACTGCGGCTCGTGCGGCGACGGCTATTGCAGCAACTGCCCTGTCATGAACGAGAATGCCAGCACCTGCCCCGCCGACTGCACCACCTGTGGCAACGGCAAGTGCGACGCCAACGAGACCATCCCGACGTGTCCCGAAGACTGCACGAAGACCGGTAGCTGAAGCCGCGTGGCGTCAGTCGCCTTGCGCCGCTTCAGGGCGGGCACCCATGGTCCGATGATGACCGATTTCTAACCGCTCAGCCTGCCTACTGTCGCCGAAAGCGCTCGCCGTCGGTCCCATCTCCAGGACCGGCGCGCGGCCCGGCTCAGGTGCGCGTGGTGAATCAGGGCGGTGTTCAGCGGTTTGCCAATGAGCGTCGCGCTCTCCACGTACAGGTTTGCCGCGGAGCCGTTCTTCACCTCAACCTTGAATGTACCTGTCGATAGGCGAATCTGCACCAGCAGAAATTTCGGCGAACCGATGCGCTCCGGCTGCTGAACTTGTCGCCCCACAAGATCAACTCCAACGCAGCGGCTTTTGTCCCACCGCCACCCGGAATTTGCATGGTCACGGGCGCTGGTGAAGCTCCGTCTCGCGCTATCACGGCCACGACCGAGCAAGCGGTTTTTACGGGCAACCATGATGCGCGACGGGCGTCTGGCGGAAAACCACCGGGAACGATGGCAAGGCGCATAGAAGGGACTCCGACCACGTCCGCCTGCTGAGCTTCCCGACCACATGGACCGCCTCCGCAGCCTCGGACCGGCAAGCCGCCCGCCGCCAAATACTTGCAGGCGGAGTAAGGGCGGCGCGGCAGATTCTCGACGCCGCTTCCTCGCAGTTTCCCCTGTCCGCCAGTCAAGTCAAGCCCAAAACCACCCAGTTTTGCCTACTTCAGACAGATCTCGCCACCCGCGGCCAGCTTTCGCCACTCCACACGCCCGCTCGCGACGGCGCGTGAGTTTGCTGACGCAGCGTCGGAACGCGCTCCAGGTCTTCGCCCGTTCCGGTCACGCCTCGCGCGCAGGGTGGTCGCAGTCGGCGTCACCGTTCGCGAGTTTCTTCCTGCGCCTGGGCGGTTTCGGTCTCAGCACGACTTCGCGCCGCCACTTCGCATGCGCCGCGAAGACGCCGAGATAGCGGAATTGCTTCTCCCGCGGCGCCAGGTTCAGCGTCAGCAGGCTCATCACGAACTCCGATGCGTGCATCCGCAAGTGTGTCGTGCCGACTCTCCACGGCGTCTTCAGCTTCAGACGAGGCGGTGGAGATCGGTGCGCTCCGGCTCGCGGCGCTTGTAGAGGAAGTGGGCCGTGGGCACGTGGCGCTCCCGACGGCGCACGTGCCGTCATTAGGGATTCGTAGATTCTCAGGTTTTCGGCCGCAGCCCCGTCAGGGGCATCTTGAACAAGAGCGGCGGAGTTCACTCCGGGGCGCCATCACCAAACAAAACGCGCACAATTCAAGACCTTCACACGCACGGCGCGTTCTCCCGACAGCACTCCTCCCCGCCTCACTTCACCGCATAAATCTGATGAATGCAGCGTATCCGGAAGTCGTAGACCGTGCCCTGCGACAGCAGCGGGGACTCGCGTCCGACGCAGTCGAGCACCATCTGGCGAGCCCCAGCGCAAGTCAAAATCGCTGCCATCCGCCCACGCACCCTGCTACTTCACGCCGGGCGTGACCGGAATCGGCTTCAGCGCTTCTGGACGCACCCAGCCTTCGACCATGACGTCGCCATCGACGGCCACGAAGACGTACTGCCAGCCGTCGCGCAGGTCGCCCGCGCGCGCCCAGCCTTGGCGCTTCAGCAGGGCAAAGGGCTGGCCGAGTTGCTGAATCTGCGTTCCTGCGGGCAGCGTGTGCAGGGGCAGCTTCGACGGAAGCGGGACGTGGGGTGCCGCGCGTGTAGCGGCGCCCGCGAGTCCGCCGTTCGACGTGATGTCGCCGCATCGCGTGACGCAGCAGGAGGCCGTGCAGTCGCGCGCGTCAAGGACTACAGACGCCAGCCTTGCAGGTTGTCGCCACGCCGCACACGGTGCCGTCGGAGACGTTGGTGTGGTAGCAACCGACGTTGCTCGCGTTGCAGAGGTCGGCGGTGCAAGGGTTGGCGTCGTCGCACGCGGAGGGCGTGAGGGCAGCGCAGGTGCCGGATGCGGCGCAGGTGGTGCTGCCGAAGGCATCGGTGCGATAAACCAAGGCGGCCCCCGAACTGACGCCAGCCAAGGCGAATCCATCGGCGAAGGAGACCAGCGCTGTTGCGTGATCTTGGCCTGGTCCCCCGATGGACTTGCTCCAGAGCAAGTTGCCAACGAGGTCCGTGCGCACCAGCCAGAAGTCATCACCGCCGCCTCCGCCCACGGCACCGTTGATCCAGCCTACGCCTGCGATGCCGTCCGGGAGAGCGACAACGGCTTGTCCCCAAGCGTACTGCCCGGGCAGTGGCTTGCTCCAGAGGAACGCCCCGCCCCCGTCGGCGCGGGCGAGCCAGAAATGCATTTTCTGGTCGGCGGCCTGCGTGCGGCCTGCGAGAAGGAAGCCATCGCCGACGGCAGCCAGGCCGTAGGGGGTGCCTTGGCATGGCTTACTCCACAGCACATTGCCGGCCGAATCGGCGCGTGCTACCCAGCCCGACGTGTCGTTCTTGGCCGCCACTACAAACCCGTCGGATAAGGCGATCACGGCTTGAGCTTCCTCGTCCTGGTAGGTCGCGATGACGTTGTTCCAGACGATCCCGCCCGAGTCGTCGGTTCGCATCATTCGGACATCACCGTTTGCCATCCCGTTGTTTAGGTGGGTCGTTCCCGCCCAGACCAAGCCTGTCGACGTGGCTACGAGTCCGGCTGGCGTATCGATGTTGTCTCCGCCAACGGCCAGCTCCCACTTCTTGTTGCCCTCGGAGTCCGTCCGAATCAAGCGGCCCTTGCTGCCATCACGCGCGCCAATGCCAAAGCCGTCGCTCGTGGCCGCCAACGCTTCACCCCAACTTTCCTTGTTTCCCGGATACTTCTTCTGCCAAACCGTCTTGCCCGTCTCGTCGAGCCGGGTGAGCGAGACTTGCGGGACGCTCGCCACCGCGATGCCGCCAGCCACTGCGAAGCCGTCAGACAGACTCACCAAGGCATTGCGATAGACGGAGCCTTCAATCAGCGCGTCGAACAACTTGGGGGCCCCCTTGCACGCTTTGGCCGAACAGACGTCGAAGATGGTGCAGGCACTGCCATCATCACAAGTCACCGCGTTCGCCAAATACACACACCCACTCGACGGCTTACAGCTGTCATCCGTGCACCCATTCTTGTCGTCGCACTTCAAGGCCGAGCCCCCGACGCACTTACCCTCCGCGCACGCGTCCAAGGTCGTGCAGGCGTTGCCATCGTCGCACATCGCCACGATCGGCGCGTTGCTGCAGCCCTTCGCCGCGTCGCAAGCGTCATCCGTGCAGGCATTCTTGTCGTCGCAGGCGCTGTCGACCGCCTTGTGCTGACAGCCGATTGCCGCCACGCACGAGTCCGCGGTGCACACCACCCCATCGTCGCAGTTCTTGGCGACCGCCTGGCACGCACCGGCGGCGCAAGCATCGCCTTCCGTGCACGCGTCACCGTCGTCGCACGGTCCGCTGGTGGGGACGTGCGCGCAGCCACTCTTGGGGTTGCAGACATCCTGGGTGCAGACTTGGCCGTCATCGCAGGACAACGCCGTGCCTTTGCATGTGCCGGAAATGCAGACGTCGTCGCCGCTGCACGCATCGCCATCGTTACACGCGGCACCCGTGGCTTTTTCGTGGCTGCACCCACCTGGCGCTGAGCAGGCATCAATGGTGCACGCGTCGGCGTCGTCGCAGGACACCGGCTTGCCGGCGCAGGTCGCGTTCTTGCAGACGTCCCCGGTCGAGCACGGGTCGGCGTCGTCACACGCGAAGGTGGTCGGCGCATGTTTGCACCCGATCAGCGGCGCGCACGTGTCCGCAGTGCACAGGTTGTTATCGTCACAGACGAGCGGCTTACCCTGACACGCGCCGGCCTCACACAGCTCGGCTACTGTGCACGCATCGCCGTCGTCGCAGGGGCCGTTCTTGTTCGCGTGGACGCATCCAACAGGCGCGCACGTTGCGGTGGTGCATTGCGCGTTGGCGGTGCAAGAGGTGGAAACAGCAAACCCAGAACCATCAGGCTTGCAGGCGAAGTAGGCGTCGTTGACGCACGCGCCGGTCTTGCAGAGCACCGGCTGACACTGCTTGTTGGCGTCGCAAAAGGCGTTCGGGCCGCAGTCCGCCGACTTTTCGCAGGCGATACAGAACCCGCTGACTTTGTCGCAGATTTTGGGACACTCCTTGCTCGAAGCACACGACTGCCGCGCCACGCAATGCCGGGCCTCGCACAGCGAACCACTCGCGCAATCCGCTTGCGTCAAGCACTGGACACACACGCCGCGCGGCAGGAGGCAAACCGCGTCTGTCTTCTTGCAGTCGAGGTCCGAACCGCACCCCAGCGCCTTGACGCACTTGCTGGCATCACACAGCCAGCCGCCAGCGCAATCACCGTCAACGGCGCAGCCCACACAGATCCCGGCCTTGGCATCGCAGACGCCGTGCGCGCAAGCGTGGCTGGCGTCGCACGGGCTGGCGCAGGCGGCTATCGGCGTCGAGATGCACGTACCAAGTTGTGCGTTGCACGCGTCGGTTGTGCAGGGGTCGCCGTCGTCGCAGTCGGACTGCACTTTGCACCCCAGCACATCGCCGGCCGCGATGTCGGCGGCGCTAGTCACTCCCGAGCCTGACCCGCCGGAGGCCCCGCAGGCGGTGAAAGCGAGGGAGAATACGCCGACGAGCGAAAGGATTTGGGGGGACGAGATCGCCTTACGGTGATGGGCGGTTCGATTGAGTCTGACTGTTGAACTTCCGGCGCGCATCGAGCCTCCCCCGCAACGTCATCCCATTAAGGGCCGAGCCGGATGCCCGATTTTGCCCCTTCCACCAGAACCGTCAAGCAGCCCATCGCGTCTGCGCGTCTGCAGAATCGCGTCATTTGCGACCGCTCAGGTGCACCGATGCAACCGCGCGTTCATCGCACAGCAAAAACCAGCCACCTTCCTGGGATAGGAAGCATGACTGGGCGAAATCCGCCTCCTCATCCTAGTTCCCAGCGTTATTTCATGAGCTTTTCCACCATGAACATGGGCTTAGAAGGCACTCCGACCACGTCCGCCTGCTGAACTTCCCGCCCATATTGACCGCCTCCGCAGCCTCGGTCCTTCCGAATCGCCGCTTCCCCGCAGGTTTCCCCTGTCCTCGATTGCCGTCAAGCCCAAAAACCACGCGATTTCAACTACTTCAGACAGATTGGCAAGCCAGTGTTCGGGCGCGGCAGCACCGCGGCGACCAGCGGTCGCTCGTGTTCCTTCCCGCGGCTAGCTTTCGCCGGTCCACATCCCCGCTCGCGTCCGCGCTTGAGCCCGCCTACGCGGCGTCTTCGTCAAAGAACGGAAGGTCGACCTCGTCGTTCGCGGCGGACCAGCCAAGATCGTCGGCCAAGGCGGCGCGCGAATCGGTAGAAAGCTCTCAGCGGTCACCGCTAGGCGCAGATGCGCCAGGATCTTCGTCGCGATCTCGCCGCTGGGAATCAGCGCGATCACTTCGCGCCGCCCGCCACACGGGCACTCCAAAAGGTCCAGTTTGAACGTCCGGCGCATCACTTGTGACCAGCTGAGCCTCGATAGAGCGGCGAATACTTGAAGCCACTCATTCCCGCAACCTCCCACCCGTATCACCGAGACGTGAATCCATCCCCAATAGGCGGCGACGAAGCGCCGCCTCTACGGATCGTGTCGGCACGCACCGAGGGTTTGCCAACACGTATCGTCGAATCGCCACCGC
>CAITYF010000178.1 GCA_903896545.1 uncultured Myxococcales bacterium
AAAGTCCGTCATCGCGCCGTACGCGCCGCTGCCACACGTCGGGTCGTAGTCCAGGTTCAAGTTCTTCTTCACGGTGGGCGTGACGCTGCCGTCCTTGTTCCAGTCGATCCAGAACTTGCCGCACACGCCGTCCGCTTCGTTCAGCGCGCTCTCGTCCAGCGGCACGCGGTCGCCTCTTGCGTAGTCCAGCGCGCCGTCGGGTACGTCGTCGCAGTCCACATCGATGCCAAAGTACGCGTGGCGGTAGTTCATGATCGACGGGTAGTTCGGCTTGCCGTTGCAGCCGCTGTCGCCGCCGTGATTGAGGCCAAGGTTGTGTCCCAATTCGTGGCAAAACGCTTCAATGGGCAAGTGTCCGGGGATGTTGGTGCCTTGGCACTTGTAGCACACGTCGCACCCGCCGCTCGCCACGATGTAGTCGTCGCCCGTCAATTCGCCGATGCCACCCGCGCTCGGTCCGAGGCTGTGCATCATCAGCGCGTAGTGGAAATAGCCGAGACGCGACGCGTCGAAGTTGACCGCTTTCACGTTGGCCAAGTCCGCGCCGATGTCCGGCGGGAATTCCGTGACGTTTCCCGCCTTGTTGCCGCCCGTCCACTTGCCGCCCTGCCCGTAGTCGATGTGAAGCGCGATTCCCGTCGAGCCATCCGGATTCACCCGCGGCGCGTTCGCGAACATTTGGACCGCCATCGCCTCCGCCTGCGCCGTGATTTGGTGGCTGTGGGTCGCGCAATCGGCGTCGTCTTCCATCCAATCCGCTTCGACAAAAATGTCCGCGCGCAACGCCAGCGCGCCCAGCGCAGCGAGGTCCAAGCCCGTGGACGTGCCCAACAGTTCGTCGCCATCGCTCAAGCCATCGCCGTCCGTGTCCCAGAACAGCGGCGATGTGCCCGTGTGCGTTTGGTCGACAAAATGACCCGTCGCCGTCTCGAAACAATCGTCCAACCCGTCCGCATCCGTGTCCACGCCGGTCGTGCAGGCTTCCGGCAAGCAAACGGACGAGCAACCGTCGCCTTCGTCCAAGTTGCCGTCGTCGCAGCCTTCTGTGAGCGAAACGTCGAGGTTGCCCGCGAACTTGGCCGCGCCAGAAATGTAGCCGGGACACGCGCTGTTGCGACGAATGCCGTCGTGGGTGCCACCATCGTCAGTGGGGTAGTCAAAGACGACGAGTTGTTCGATCCGCCCAGATTGGTGATGCACAACGGCGACGATCCACGCGACGTTTTGCGCGAATTGGCAGGAGAATTCGTTTGCGCCGCTCTGAATCGCCGCGAGATTTGCTGGCTCCATTACCGCCGCGTGTTGCGGCAGCACGTCGCAGTACCAAACGGGCGTGGCGGCGTTGACGTGGATGACCTGGGTCTTGTTGATCCAGCAGTCCATGAACTCCGGTTCGGGCGTCTGCGAGTTGGCCAACCACTCAAAGTTGACGCGCGTGACGGGATCCTCGCCTACAGTGCCGTCGCCGCAGCCCGCGCAGTCGAGGACGAGGTCGGTGACGTTGCCACCGTGGAGTGAGCCGGAGGCGTTGCCAATCGAGCACTTCTGCACTGGATTTTGCGGCGGATTGGCGACAGTCACAAAGTAGTTGGCGCCGTTGATAAAGGTGCCGCTCAAGGTAAATGCGCCGTCGGTGAGGATGACCGCACTGTGCGCGCCGCTGACGACCTTGAGTCCCAAGCCATTGATGCCCGTCGCGATGCCGCCGACCGTGCAGCCGGGCGCGTGTGTGCAAGCGCCGGACTTGTCGCACGCATCGAGGGAACAGCCGTCGCCGTCGTCGCACGCGTTGGCTCCCACGCACTCTCCGCTGACGCAACTTTCGGCCGTCGTGCAGGCGAGTCCATCCTCGCACGCGCTGCCGTCCGGCGCGTTGACGGGGCTGCACGTGCCGTTCTTGGGGTCGCAGATGCCCGCGCTGTGGCACAAGTCTGCCGGGACGCAGACAAACGCCGGGCCGCTGCAAACGCCGCTCTTGCAGGTGTCTGGACCGGTGCACGGGTTGGCATCGTCACACGCCACACTGCTCCCGGTGAACGTGCAGCCAGTCGGCGGGTCGCAGCCGTCGCTGGTGCAGTCGTTGCCGTCGTTGCAGAGCGCTGGGCTGCCTCCCGCGCACACACCGTTCGTGCACTGTTCACCGACGGTGCAGTAGCTGCCATCGTCACAAGGACCGTCGCCGGAGCTGTGTTGGCAACCTCCTACGGGTTCGCACGTGTCCAACGTGCACGCGATGCCGTCGCTGCAATCCGCCGGTGATCCGCCGATGCAAACGCCCGCCTTGCACGACTCGCCAACCGTGCAGATGTTGCCGTCATCGCACGATCCGCTGGCGTTTTGATGCACGCAGCCGAGGCTGGGTTGGCACAAGTCGACCGTGCACACCTTGCCGTCGTCGCAGGGGATCGCGCTCCCGCTGCACGTGCCGTCCAGACAAACGTCGCCGGTGGTGCAGGCGGAAGCGTCGTCGCACGGCGCTGTGTTGTAGATGTGGTTGCAGCCAAAGACCGGATCGCAGGTGTCGTCCGTGCAGACGTTTTTGTCGTCACAGGCTGCAACCTGCTCCGCCGTGCAGTCTTTTGGCCCCGTGTCGACCCACGCGTCGACGTCAGGCGCGACGTCGGAAGGCACGTCAGGCGGCACGTCTTTCGCAGCGTCCTCTCCCACATCCGCGGCCACGTCCTTCGCGACATCTTTCGCCACGTCCGGAGCCGCGTCCTTCGTCGCATCCTTGGTCGCGTCTTTTGCGACGTCGGGGACATCCGCCGCGTCAACCCCAACGTCAGCAACAACGTCGACCGCGGGCGCGTCGGCAAAGATCAGGTCTTCCTCGGTCGTGTCTTCTTCAAACGGCTCTTCCGCCGCGTCGGCTGGCGTCTTCGACAAGAGGCCACAGCCACCGCAGGTGACGCCCAAGGCCGCAACGCACACGATCCAGACTGGCCAATGCCGCAGTTTCCGCACGTGTGTCACCCTCAGACGGGCGGCCCAAACCGGCGTTGCCCAGCAGGTCCGCACGATAGCAGGTGTGGCGGCGTTGCCAAAAGAGCGCCGCGCAAGTCGAGTCCCCATCGGCGCCAAACTGTCCGTTTGCGCCACTTTGGAGTAGCATTCCACCGTCTGCGGCGAAGTGGAGTAACCATGCTCCACACTCCGCGCCGCCACGACCCGCAAGTCCGCATCAACACAGTGCATAAGCAGGATTTCCGGCTGGCACGCATCTTGCACGAACGACGGTCCATGGCCACTGTCCTTGCGCCTCAACGCGCGCTTTACAGCCTGCACGACGTCACGCCTGCCAAGGAGGCCTTGGTTTTTGCCGCGCTTGATCACCTGCGCTCGCTGGGTCTGACGCGTTTGGCGCTGCTGGTGGTGCCGGATTTTCACGGACGCGCCGACTTGCGCGCTTTCCCGGCATTTTGTGCACAACTGCGGCGCGCGCTGCTGCCCGGCGATGAGATTTTGCTGCACGGCTACTACCACCTGGCGGACGCGCAACCGCAAAATGCGGGCCACAAGCTGGCGTCGACATTCTTGACCGCGGGCGAAGGCGAGTTCTTGGACCTGCGCTATGAGGTCGCCCGGCAACGCCTTTCGGACGGGCTCAACGTGTTGCAGGAAGCGCTCGATGTGCGCCCCACTGGCTTTGTCGCGCCGGCGTGGCTGCAAAATGCTGAGGTCCGTCGCGCGGTCGCCGATGCCGGACTGGCCTTTTGCGAAGACCAGTTGCGGATTTGGCCGAGTCACGGCGCGCCCATCCTCAGCCCCGCGCTCAGTTTTGCTTCGCGCACGCCGGTTCGCCTGTGGGGCTCGCTCGCCGCTGCCGAATTCACCAGCCGCGCTTTGCCGCGTTTGCCGGTTTCACGCGTCGCCATCCATCCCAACGACTATCGCTCACCGCATTTGCGGACGGCCATCGCCCGCGTCGTCACGCGCTGGCAAGCGCAGACCATTTCCAGCCGCTACGAAGAGGTTCTTTCGTGAATATCGCCATCTTGACCGACTACCCCGTCGTCAGTTTTGCCTGCGGTCCCTCGCTCGCGACCCAAGCGCTGAAGCGCTATTTGGAGAATCGCGGACACACAGTGACCATCGTCGGCCCGCGTCCGGGCGAGAATGATCCGCCGGCGATCGCTGGTTCGCTGCTGCTGAATTCGCTGTCGTTCCAGGCGCATCCGGGCGTCCAAATGCCTTTTGCCTGGCCGCCGAGTGCGTTCAGCAACAGCCAGAAATTCGACGTCATTCACTCGCACGCCAACAGCCTGCTCATGCACTGGGCACCGATGATGCGGGAAATGCACGGGATTCCGTGCCTCTCGACGAACACCATCTACCTTCCAGGCTTTGCCCAGCACGTTTTGCCCAATAAAGTCTATCAGATCGAGGCGATCCGCAACTGGTGGTCTGGCAAACCCGCGCGCGCGGTCGAAGCTTCGTTTGCCAAGGTCTACAACTCCGGCGATGGCCTTATCGTGCAATGTCAGGCGCTTGCCGATTATTGGAAGGAATTTGGCCTCGACGTGCCGCTGCACACCATCGCGCGGCCGATCGACGTGGCGATTTTTGACCAACCGCTCGGCCCGGATCCGTTCCGACCGGAATTTGCCAAGGGCAACCGCATGATCGTTGTGTGCCGCCACGCGCGGGAAAAAGACATGGACAAGGTCATCCAGGTGTTCGCGAGCCACGTGCTGCCGCGCCTGCCCGACGCGTCGTTGACGCTGGTGGGTGATGGTCAGGAGCACAAGGCGCTGAAGAAACAGGCGGAACGGCTGGGCATCGCGCATCGTTGCGATTTTCCTGGTGAAAAAGCCCAGCGCGACCTGCGGCACTACTACGGCCACGCGGACGTGTTTGCGTACGCTTCATTGACGGAGACGTACGGCCAGGTGATCTCGGAAGCGCTGTGGTGCGGCGTGCCCGTCGTGGCCGTGGACGACAAAATGGGCGTGGCGTTCCAGGTGAAGAACGGACACGACGGGGTTTTGGTGCCGTCGGGGCCGGGCGAACTGGACCGGCTGGGCGATGCGCTGCACCACATGCTGGCGAACCCGGCTGAACGCGCGGCTTTCGGTGAACGTGCTGCCGTACGTGCGCGCGAGCGTGTAGCGCCGGACGTCGTGTATGCGCAGTACGAGGCGGCGTACGCGTCCGCGCAAGCGCACATCGCCGCGCATCCGCCCAAGCGGTTCAACTCGCGCTCCGTGGGCGACTGGTGGAAGATGGTCGATCGCCACTTGTGGCCATGGTGGGGCCTGCAAGGCATGCTCGTGGCCGCCTCGACAATCCGCGGCCGGTCGGACGACTACTTGGGGCCGGGCGCTCTCCGCATCGACGCCTTGCCAGAGCCCACACCGTCTGCCGGAGCCGCACAGCCCTGACATGGCCATCGCACCCGTCATCCACCTGATTTGGCTCGGCCCGCGGCTGCCCGCGCTGGTCTGGCTGGCTGCGCGTGCGCTTCTGGCACGCGCGGAGGCGGACCGCGTTGTTCTACACAGCAGCTCGCCAGCGCTCGCGACCGATCCGCTTGTGCAAAATCTGCAGACAAACCCGTGTCTTACGCTCGACCTGACGCCGCCCGACCTGACGACGTTGCCCGCGCCGCTGCAGGCCAAGCTCGGCGATCTCCTCTCGCGTTTGCGCAAGCCCGCAGCGAAGGCCGACCTGCTGCGGCTGGAGATTCTTTGGCATCAGGGCGGCCTGTACGTCGACACCGACGTGATTGCCTTGCAACCGTTCACTCCCCTCTGGACGCTGGACGGCGTCGCGGGTCTGGAGCACGTCGCCCTACCCGCCGCGGTGGTGCACAGCCGCTCGCCGGTCCGCTGGGCGCGCGCGGGGGCGCTGATCGGCCTGCGCGAGGTGATTCGCCGGTCTCCGGAAGCCGCCGCGCACTTTCGCCTCGTTGACCAGTTGTACGATGAGGCTTGCAACAATGCGGTCCTCGGTTTTACCGCGCAGTCCCCTGTTCTCTTGCGGCTTTTGCAGCGCATCGCGGCCATGCCGACGGCGCAGGCGCTCGAACTCTACGAGTTGGGACCGCGCCTGCTCGAAGCCGAGACGCACAACCAGTCGATTCCCGGCTTGACGCTGTTGCCGCCGCCAGCCTTCTTTCCGCTCGCCCCGGAAATCTGCGGCGCGCTCCTGCGCCCGCGGCCGAGAGGCCAGGCCTTGCATCCGGAGCCGCAATCCCTGCTCGTGCACCTCTACGATTCCGTTCTGGCGCGTCAACTCGGCCACGCGATCGATGCGCGCTGGCTGTTGGGTCCCGGACGTCAGAGTTGGCTCGCAGAACTCGTGCAGCCGTGGCTTTCCGAACTCGCGCAGCTGGCGGAGGCGTAGGCGACCATGCGCAAATTCCTCTTCATTACGCCTTATTTTCCGCCGCAGAGCCAAGTTGGCGCGCTGCGTCCGTTGAAGTTTGTACGGCACTTGCCCGCGGCCGGTTGGCTGCCCGTGGTGCTGACCGATCTCTGGCCCAGCGACGGCATGGACACGGAGCTGACGCGTTTTGTGCCGCCAGAAGTGGAAGTCCACTACAATTACAGCCACCGCGCCGCGCCGACGTGGGCCGCGCTGCAGTCCGGTGACTTGGCCAAAAAGCGGCCGGGGAATACCGTGGCGCGCGCCAAGCCACTGCACGAGCGCCTCCTGCCGCAGTGGCTGCAGGATCCCGAGCTGCTGCCGCTGGGTGAACACAGCCCGGACATCCCGTGGGCCTATCGCGCCGCGCTGCAAATTCTGCGCGGGCAGCCGGACATTGAAGCCATTGTGGTGAACGCGGATCCGTTCGCCGCGTCGGTGGTCGGAGCGCTGTTGCACAAGAAGACGGGGCTACCGCTGATTCAGGATTTCCGCGACATCTGGGCGCCGTGCAAGCTGCGGCGGCCGCGGCGTTTGGCACCGCAGCTGTGGCTGGAGGACAAGTTGGAGCGGTTCTGCGTCGAAAATGCCGCGCATATGGTCATCAACACGCAAGTTTCGTTGGACGACTACTGGGCATTTTACCCGGACATGCCGCGCGACAAATTCAGCCTGATTCGCAATTTCTACGACGCCGATCTCGTCAGCCATGGCAGGCACGCCGGCTTTGACCGCTACACGCTCCTGCACTTGGGCAATTTCTCGCGCTTTCGTGTGGCCGATCCGCTGGTGCGCGCGGTTGCGCGAGCGCTCGAACTCGGCGTGCCGCGCGATGCCCTTCAGGTCGTGTCGACCGGGCAATACGGTGCTGACGCGATGAAGCTGGCGGAGGATTTGGGCGTGCGCGAGCTGTTCAAGCTGGAAACGCCCGTGCCGTATCACAAGGTGGGCGCGCTGTGTCATGCGGCGGATTTGCTTGTGTACATCGCAGAGCCCAACGCGGACCAGCGCATTGCCAGCAAGTTTTACGACTATTTGGGCGCGCGGCGGCCGATTCTGTCGGTCAGTGACAACCCAGAGTCGGGCGGTATTCTGGCGGACTACGACGCGGGCGCGCAGTTTGCCATTCGCGACACGGAAGCGATGGCGACCTACATTGCCACGGAAGTGGCGGCCGGGCGCCAGCGAACGGTGGATCGCAGTGTGGCGGGTCTGACCGCGCCGGAAGCAGCCGCGAGTCTCGCGCAACTTTTGAACCGGGTGACGGGCAAGGTATGACCCGGCAACAACCAGTAGCCGACAAGGTCATGCGACGGCAGTCTGTGGAGCACGCGGGCTGCTCGAAGACCATGAGATGTGTAACGGAGGAAAACTAGATGAACTGGAAGATTCCCCTCTCCGACCTGCGGCTGACCCAAGAGGACCGCGACGCGGTCATGGCGGCGCTGGAGAGCAATTGGCTCACGATGGGAGAGCGCACGCAGAACTTTGAGAAGGCGTTTGCGACGGCGTTGGACCCGGAGAATCCGCCGTACTGCTTTGCGGTGGGCAACTGCACACTGGCGCTGCACATGGCGCTGGTCGCCTTGGGTGTGGGGCCGGGCGATGAGGTGATTCTGCCCAGCCTGACGTTTGTCGCCACGGCCAATGCTGTGCTGTACACGGGCGCGACCGTGGTGCTGGCCGATGTGACGAGCCCCGAAGACTGGACGATCTGCGCGAATGACGTGCGCGCGAAAATCACGCCGCGGACCAAGGCGATTTTGCCTGTGCACTACGCCGGGCAACCGTGCGACATGGTCGCGCTGCTGCAGATCGCCAAGGAACACAACCTCGCGATCGTTGAAGACAACGCGCACGGACCGCTCGCGGACGGCTGGATCGACGCGAATCACACGTCGCGCGCGCTGGGCACGATTGGTGACATCGGCTGCTTCTCGTTCTTTTCCAACAAGAACATGACGACGGGCGAAGGCGGCATGGTCGTCACGCGCAACCCGCAGCTGGCGGAAAAGCTGCGGCTGATTCGCGCGCACGGCATGACGACGCTGACGATGGACCGCCACAAAGGCCACGCGTTTAGCTACGACGTCGTGGATTTGGGGTTCAATTACCGCATCGACGAGCCACGCGCGGCGCTGGGGCTCTCGCAGCTTTCGCGGCTGTCGGCGAACAACGCGCTGCGCGCGCAGGTCGTCGCTTGGTACAACAAGGCGCTCGCGGACGTGCCGGGTCTCACGGTCCCGTTCGCGCATCGTCCGGCGCAGGGTCGGCAGGCGCTGCATATTCTGCCGGTGCTGCTGCCCGAAGGCGTGGCGCGGGAAGCCGTGCAGATCGCGCTGCGCGACGCGGGCGTGCAAACCTCGATTCACTACCGGCCGATTCACACCTTCACCTACCACGGCGCGTCGCCGCTGGTGCAAAAGGACGGTCTGGAATTGACGGACATCCTGACGCCGCGGATCCTGACGCTGCCGCTGTACCCGTCGCTGACGGAGGCCGACGTGCAGACAGTCGCGAACGCGCTGAAAGCGGCGCTGGCGGGGGCGTAGATGGCCAATCTTCCAGTCACGGCGGTGATGCTCGCGGGCGGCATGGGCTCGCGGCTCTACCCGTACACGGCGTTCATTCCCAAGCCGCTGGTGCCGATCGACAAGGACGCGATTGCCGAAGTCCTGCTGCGGCAACTGGCTCACTACGGAACGCAGCGCGTCGTCGTTTCCGTCGGCCATCTGGGGCACTTGATTGAAGCGGTGCTCGGTGACGGTTCGCGCTACGGGCTCGAACTGATTTACCAGCGCGAACAGGAGCCTCTGGGCACTGTGGGGCCGCTGGCGCTTGCGCGCGAACTGCTGCCAGAGAATTTCCTGGTGCTGAACGGCGACGTGCTCTCAGACATCGACTTTTCCGCGATTCGCACGCAGCACGAAGCGAGCAGCCACACGCTAACGGTCGCGACGTACGTGCGCGAAGTGCGTTCAGAATTCGGCGTGCTGGAGACCAATGAAGTCGGCAATGTTACGGCATTCAAGGAAAAGCCGGCGATTCAGAATCAAGTGTCGATGGGCGTCTACGCGATGAATCGGCGGGTTCTGGACTATTTTCAGCCGGGGCAGCGCTTTGGTTTTGACCATCTTGTCCTGGCGATGCTGCAGCGCGGTGATCCGATCGGCACGTTTGATTGGCACCACGGGCGTTGGTTGGATATTGGTCGGCCAGCGGATTATGCGGATGCGCAGGAGACTTTTCGTCAGGATCGGCGGATTTATTTGCCTTGGGAAGCGACCTCTTAGTCTGCGCACACATCGCGATTCCTCCCCCATTTTCCGCCTTGACGCCACATTCCACCGCGCTCACACTTCGCCCCGGTTCGCGTTGCCCGTTCTGTGGTGCGCGTGTGGGGTCCTGAGTGGGGAAACGACCAACCTCGCGGTACCAGCAAGTTCGCGAGTTGCACAAACTGAAGCGTCACGTTCAAGCGCAGTTAGCTGCGCGAGAAGCCAGCTTGACCGCGGAAGTGGCCGAACGCCGCCGCGCCGAAGAGCGCTTTTCAACGGTCGCGCGCGAGTGGCAAACCACATTTGATGCGTCAAGCGATGCGTTTTGGTTGCTGGACAAAAATAACCGCGTCATTCGTTCCAATCGCGCTGCGGATTCGCACTTTTCCCCTTCTTGCGCCAGCGCCGTTGGTCAACAGTGTTGGACCGTTGCACACGGATCATGCGGACCGGTCGCGAATTGTCCGGTGAAAATCGCGCGCAGAACGCTGCAGCACGCCACGATGGAAGAGGAACGCAATGGGCGTTTGTTTCTGACGACGGCGCACCCTCTGGTGGATGACGACGGGCAGTACGCCGGCGCCGTGCACATCACCACGGATATCACGGAGCAGCGCCGCGCCGAGGAAGCGCTGCTTGCGAGTGAACTGCAATACCGCACGCTTTTTGAGAGTTCGCGCGATGCGATCATGACGCTCGCACCGCCTTCGTGGAAATTCACCAACGGCAATCCCGCGACGTTGGCGCTATTTGAGGTGAGCAGCACCGAGGTATTTGACGCGTTGGAACCGTGGCGCGTGTCGCCGGAATATCAGCCAGATGGCCGACTGTCTGCGGAAAAAGCGCAAGAGGCCATTGAAATTGCCATGGCGACGGGTTCGCACCTCTTTGAATGGACGCACAAGCGGCTGGGCGGCGAAACGTTTCCCGCGACCGTCCTGCTGAGTCGCATTGAGATCAACGGGCAGATGATGTTGCAAGGCACCGTACGCGACATGACGCAGCAAGCGCGCGCAGCGACGGAGCGCGACAAGCTGGAAGCGCAGCTGCGCGTCGCCCAGAAGATGGAGGCGATCGGCACGCTTGCGGGAGGTGTCGCCCACGATTTCAACAACCTGCTGACGGTGATCCAAGCCAACTGTCACCGGCTCCCCAAATCCGCCTGAATCCGGTGAATTCCGCATCCGCCGCCATCCCCGGTCTCACGCCTCCACTGCAGGCCGCGTCTTCGCGTTGCGCCGCCCGACGTTTCCCGC
>CAITYF010000179.1 GCA_903896545.1 uncultured Myxococcales bacterium
CAGCTCGTGTTCACCGGCGGCGGCGACGAGGCCGCCATCGCCCGCGGCGTGTACGAGACCTACACGGCCACGAACCTGCGCTACTCGCAGCTCGCCGCGCTGGACATGTACCGGGAGACGAACACGGGCAACAACCTGCCCGCCCAGATCGAGCTCTACGCGACGGACGGCGACGCCTACAAGTTCCTGTTCATGGCCAAGGGCGGCGGGTCGGCCAACAAGAGCTACCTGTTTCAGGAAACCAAGGCGCTGCTGAACCACGACAGCCTGATGAAGTTCCTGGACCAGAAGATCCGCTCGTTGGGCACCGCCGCATGTCCGCCGTATCACTTGGCGATTGTCATTGGTGGTACGTCCGCGGAGTTTGCGCTGAAGACCGCGAAGTACGCGTCGGCGCGCTATCTGGACACGCTGCCGACGTCGGGCAATGCGCAGGGCCGCGGCTTCCGCGATCTGGATCTGGAAGCGCAAGTGCTGAAGCTGACGCAGGATATGGGCATCGGTGCGCAGTTCGGCGGTAAGTACTTCTGCCACGACGTGCGGGTGATTCGTCTGCCGCGCCACGGCGCTTCGTGCCCCGTCGCGATTGCGGTGTCGTGCTCGGCGGACCGTCAGGTGATTGGCAAGATCACCAAGGACGGCGTGTTCATCGAGGCGTTGGAGACCGATCCCGCCAAGTATCTCCCTGAAGTGGGGGATGAGCACTTGAGTAGCGAAGTCTTGAAGATCGATCTGAACCGGCCGATGGCGGAGATCCGCGCGGAACTTTCCAAGTATCCGATCAAGACGCGGCTTTCGCTGACCGGACCGATGATCGTCGCGCGGGACATTGCCCACGCGAAGTTGAAAGAGCGTCTGGACGCGGGTCAAGGGATTCCTGAGTATTTGCGCGACTATTGCGTGTACTATGCAGGCCCGGCGAAGACGCCAGAGGGCTACGCTTCGGGCTCCTTTGGGCCGACGACGGCCGGGCGCATGGACGCCTACGTGGACCAGTTCCAAGCCGCGGGCGGCAGTTTTGTCATGGTCGCCAAGGGCAACCGCAGCAAAGCCGTCACCGATGCGTGCAAAGCCCACGGCGGCTTCTATCTCGGCTCCATCGGCGGTCCGGCCGCGCGCCTGGCCAAGGACTGCATCCGCAAGGTGGAAGTGCTTGAATACGCGGAGTTGGGCATGGAAGCTGTGTGGAAGATCGAGGTCGAAGACTTCCCTGCGTTCATCGTTGTGGACGACAAGGGCAACGACTTCTTTGCCAACATTGCGACCAGCACGTTGTCGATCGGCAAGAAATAGCGCAAGTGGTGGCAGTCTCGTGATGATTGCAGGTTCGACGCCTGCGCCGCGCGGTGGTACCTTAGCGGCGTGCCATGGCTGGGGGGGACGTGCATCTGACACGCGGAAGACGAACGTCGCTCTATCGGCCCCATGCGTCGGGACACGCTGCTTGTGTCTCCGCGCCGTGGAGATTCCCGCATGACTAGCTCTGTCAAACCAACACTGCTGCTCGTCGACGATGCCCCGGAGAACCTCACCGTTCTCGCTGGTGTGCTGGGCGAAGCGTACCAAGTCAAAGTGGCGACGTCGGGTGCCAAGGCGCTGCGGATCTGCGAAGGCAACCCGCTGCCCGACTTGATCCTGCTGGACGTGATGATGCCAGTGATGGACGGGCTGGAAGTCTGCCGTCAGCTGAAGTCCGATACGCGAACCCGCGATATTCCGGTGATTTTTGTGACGGCGATGTCCGACGCGCAAGATGAAGCCCACGGGTTGCAAGTCGGCGCGGTCGACTACATCACCAAGCCAATCAGTCCGGCGGTCGTGCTCCAGCGCGTTCGGCTGCACTTGGAACTTCGCGGTGCGCGGCAGGCGCTCGAACGTCTGGGCAGGCACTACCAGTCGTACATCTCGGTGGAAGTCGCGAGCAGCATTCGCCGCGGTGAGGTCTCGACCGGCATCATCAGCCGCAAGCGTCCGCTAACCGTGATGTTTTCCGACATCGTCGGCTTTACCGAACAGACGGAACGTATGCATCCCGGCGCGATGACGGAACTCTTGAACGGGTACTTTGAGGCGATGGCGGCGATTGTCGCGCGTCATCAGGGCACGCTGGACAAGTTCATCGGCGACGCGTGCATGGTGTTCTTTGGCGATCCGACGACGCGCGGCGAGGAACAGGACGCGGTGGCCTGCGTGCAAATGGCGCTGGAGATGCAGGCTGCGCTTGCGGCGCTGCAGGGCCCCTGGGTGGCGATGAGTGGCGGAACGCCGTTGCGTGTGCGGATTGGTATCGCGTCGGGACCGTGCACCGTCGGCAATTTTGGCAGCAAGCAACAGCTGACCTACACGGCGATCGGCACGACGGTCAATTTGGCCTCGCGGCTGGAAGGCAAGGCGTTGCCGGGCTCGGTGCTGGTTTCCGAGGAGACCTATCGTCTCGTGCATCGTCACTTCTATTGCGAACCGATGGGCCCGACGACTGTCAAAGGCCTCGACCACCCGCTGAACACGTTCATCGTGACCGGTTCGCGTCCGCAGGTCTCGGTCGCCGTGAGGCAACCGTGAGGGCGGGGCCCGGCGCTCGCGTCGCGCTGCCAGCGGGGCAGACGATCCTCATTGTGGATGACACGCCGGAAAATCTCGCGATTTTGGGAGAGTTGCTCACGCCGCACTACAGCGTTCGCGTGGCCAATACTGGCGCGCGCGCCCTCGTTGCCGCGGAACGCAATCCACGGCCCGACTTGATCCTGCTGGATATTCTGATGCCGGGAATGGACGGCTTCGCGGTGCTGGAGCAGCTTCGCGAAAACCCGCTGACTTGCGACATCCCGGTCATCTTCGTCACCGCGATGGAGAGTTCGGTGGCCGAGGAGCGCGGGTTGGAGCAGGGCGCGGTCGACTACATCACGCGGCCGATCCAGCCACAGATCGTGCTCGCGCGCGTCCGGACGCACTTGGAGCTCAAGCACACGCGTGACCTTTTGCAGGACCAAACGCGGCTTCTGGAAGCCGAAGTGGCGCGCCGGATGGCGGACAATCTGGTCATTCAGGACGTGAGCATTCGCGCGCTGGCCAGTCTCGCGGAAGTGCGCGATACCGAAACGGGGCACCACCTGTTGCGGACCCAAGGGTACGTCCGTGCGCTCGCCCAAGCCTTGCACGAACACCCCAATTTCGCCGCGACGCTGACACCGGCGTACATCGAGACGTTGGTGAAGTCAGCGCCGCTGCACGATATCGGCAAAGTCGGCATCCCCGATAGCATCTTGCTCAAGCCCGGTCCACTGACGCCAAGCGAGTGGGAGATCATGAAGCGGCACGCGCGTCTAGGGCGCGAGTCGATTGAGCACGCGGAACGCGATGCGGAACGACCGGTGGCGTTTTTTGACGTTGCGAAGGAAATCGCCAATTGGCACCATGAAAAATGGAGCGGCGCAGGCTATCCCGATGGCCTGCGGGGCGAACAGATCCCGATTTGCGCGCGCCTCATGGCGGTGGCGGACGTGTACGACGCGCTGATCTCGCGTCGCGTCTATAAGACGGCCTTTGCCGAAGCCGAGGCGGTCGCGGCGATCCGCGCGGGAAGCGGCAGCCACTTTGACCCGGAAGTTGTCGAGGCGTTTCTGCGCGTCCAAGGTGAATTCGGCGCGATCGCGAAGCGCTATGCAGACGCCGATGCGCCACCGCGTCGCTCGGTGCACACGGGCGAACTGTCCGCGGTCCTCGACATGGGCGAAGAAGGCCATGACTGACGCGCCCGATCCACTCGCGACCTCAGGCAAGCGCCCGCGACGCAAACGGAGCTGGACCGGGATTCGCGCGCGGCTGGCACTGCTGTTTGTGCTCGGCGCGATTCCCGTCGCGACTGCGATGGCGGTCCTCGTGCGCGGCGAGCGCGAGGCTGCGATTCAGTACGAGTATGGCAAGCTGCGCTACGTCGCCGCGGAAATTGCCGTTCAGGAAGACCACGTCACGGAATTTTCCCGGCAGTTGTTGCTCTCCCTGAGCGCGGACCCGGCGGTGCGGTCGGCAACGAATCCTGAATGTGCGCAGGCGCTTGCGGCCGGACGAAAGGGTCGCGAGACCTATTTCGCCAACATCGCGGTGGCCAAGCCGTCGGGTGAACTGGTGTGTTCGGCCGTCACGCTGAAGTCCGTGGTGACATGGAAGGATTCCGCGCCGTTTCGTGAGGCGCTGGCGTCTCATCAGGTCGTCGTGGGCGATGCGCTCGTCGGGCCGGTGACCGGAAAGCCCATCGTCCCGCTCTTCCTGGCCAACCGCGACGCGCAAGGGGCGGTTCAGTCGGTGCTGATCGTCGGCCTCGACCTGGAATGGCTGAAAAAGCCGATCGATGCGGTAGGCTTCCCCAAGACGACGATTGTCGGCGTGATGAACCTTGCTGGTCGCGTCATCTTCCGGCACCCAGACGCGGGCGTTTGGACGGGACGCGATATTTCCGCAACGCCGTTTGGTCGCGAGGTTGCCGACCACAAGCGCCACGGACTGGTGGAGATGCCGGGGCTGAACGGGGAAGACCGGATCGTCGCGTTCCAGCGCTTTGGCACGGAGATCGGCGAGAAGCTGACGTTTTGGGTCGCGGTGCCAACCAAAGATGTGATCGCCGCAGCGCCCAAGACGTCGCTGCTCGCGGGCGTTGTCACCGCGCTTCTTCTGTTGGTCTTGCTGATTGCGCTGTGGCTAGCCAGCGACCAAATGATTCTGCACCCCGTCGAGCGCCTGACGGAGGCTTTTCAGCGTTTGGCCACGGGCGACCTTTCAGCCAAGGTGCGGTTGCAACAGAGCTCCGGCGAACTGGCGAGCTTGGCGCACGCGTTTGACCGTACCGTCGAGTCGCTCGCGACGATGAGCGAGTCCGTTCGCACAAATCGAGCGCTCAAGGTGCTGCTCGCCGTGAAGGCGACGCGCGCCACAACGGATTCTGAGGCGGAACTGCTGCGGGACATTTGTCGCGCGATTATCGACGCGGGCGGGTACGCGATCGTGTGGGTGGGGCGCGCGAAAGACGATGTGGACCGGACGATCGAGCGGGGCCATTGGATTGGACCGGGCCAGGAACTCCTGCTCGCGGAAAAGCTGAGTTGGGGCGACAAC
>CAITYF010000180.1 GCA_903896545.1 uncultured Myxococcales bacterium
CCAGGCGCGCCTCATTGACATCGTCAGGGCGAAGGACCGCGAGCCCCTTGGTCTCAGCGACCGAGATTGCAGCGACGACCGCGGCGTCGGCATTATTCTCGAAAATCTCGAACCGTATCGCCGAGTTCGTGTCGCGCTGTTCGAGCGGAACCGGAGTTCGAGATTGTGCCCCAAGCGCTGCGGCAAACATCATGAGCTTCTGCTTGCTTTCAAAGATGCCAGGTTCGGCGGCGTCGGTCGGTGCCGTGAGCCGTTCTATCAGCCCGAGGATGTCCTTGGCCTCGTCACTCTTACCGGTCGGCGTGGCGATTCTGCGGTCCATCAGGTCACCTCTCGGATAACGGTCTTTTCAGCAGACGCATCCGCCTCGACGACGTACTGAACGCCGCCGCGTCGCGGGGGGGCATCGAGTGCTGATCGCTGCTTTGCGCTGTGGATTTCGAGCACGTATTCCCTTCCGACTCGTGGCCGGATCGCCAGATCCACCTCGGCCCGCCACTGCGTATCCGAGACGAAAAGCACAACCTGGTTGGCCAAGCGCGGCACCCACTCTGCGACTTTGCGCCCGTACTGTTCACCCAGTGCGCCAAAGGGCGAGTCCATGACTAGCGGGAACACATTCCCCCCGTCGACATCGCCCACATTGTTGTTCATATTCTCGCGGGCTTTCTCGACCAGGGCACCAACAAAGGCCAGAGCCAGAACCTGTGTTTCGCCAGTCGAGGCGCCAACCACGGGCTGGCGCTGCCCACCAACTCTCTTCGTCAGAAGAAGCTGATATTTTTCGGTAATGGACGCCTCGAAGTCCTTGATCGTCGTATCAGCCCAAACCTCCCCAATCTTGGCATCCAACGCCTCACGTGCGCTGTTCTTTTGGATGTCGCGAATTGCAGCGAACGCGTCAGCTACGCGCAAAGCGGCATCCAACTGGCGCTTTGCCACACCAACCTTTGCCTCCGAAGACTCGAGCTTTCCAATATCTTTGGCCAGTTGCGCGATCTCCCGTTCGAGCCCTTCGCCAGTCTTCCTGTTCGACTCGAGTTTTGCTCGAGTGCTGCCCAAGTCCTCTCGCAAGCCGTCGACCGTGATCTTCAGCGACCGAGCTTGGTCGCCGAATTCACTCCCCTTGATCCGTGCGTTGATGGCGGACTCTTCGTCCCGGAGCGCGCGTCGACGCGTTGTGTCTTCCTGCAGTGCCTTGAGGCTCGCTTTCAGGCGCTGGTACATCCCGGCACGCCGCTCAGTCAATGGCCGAATCTGCGCGTGAACATTGTGAATTTGTTCTTCCAAGTCGGCCAGGCCCGTGTGCTCCTTCCACCGATGAAGGCAACTCTCAGCCTCTGACCCAGCTTCAATGCTTCGCCCACACACGCATCGCCGATCCTTTAGCAGGTCATCGACGAACTGCGGTTTCACTTTGGCTGGCAGGTCCCCTCTTTTGCGTGCGGCAGCAACGTGTTCCTCAGTCGTTCGAAGCAACTCGTCAACGAAAGCCAAGTATCCATCCTTGGATATCACTTGCGCAATCGTCCTCTCGTGGTCGAGGATGCGTTGCTCGGTCTCTTTCTGTTGCTGCTGAAGGCGCTTCCGTTGGTCACCGAGCTGACCCAGTTCACGGATGGTATTCAGACGCGTCTCGCCGCTCTGAATTTCAGCTTGAAGAGCATCTA
>CAITYF010000181.1 GCA_903896545.1 uncultured Myxococcales bacterium
CACACGTCATTCTGCGTGCACGCGTTGTTGTCATTGCACGGCAGCGTGTTCGGCGTGTAAGTGCAGCCGGAAACCGGCGAGCAGCTGTCGCTCGTGCACGGGTTGTTGTCGTTGCACGTCACGCTCAAGCCGGCGCACACGCCGTTGGCGCAGATGTCGCCCTGACTGCACGCATTGCCGTCGTTGCACGGCAGCGTGTTGTTGGCAAAGACGCAGTTGCCGGTCGTGGCGTCGCAGCTATCCGCCGTGCAACCGTTGCCGTCGTTGCACTGCGTCGTCGCGCCGGGAACGCACGCGCCGCTCTGGCACGCGTCGCCCTTGGTGCAGGCATTGCCGTCGGTGCACGGGTTGGCGTTGTTGGTGTGCGTGCAGCCGGTGACCGCGTTGCACGCGTCGTCGGTGCACGGGTTGTTGTCGTTGCAGTTCAACGTCGCGCCTGCCGCGCACACGCCGTTCTGGCACGTGTCCGTGCTCGTGCAGACGCTGTTGTCCGCGTTGCACGTGCCGCCTTGGTTCTGGTTCACGTAGTTGCACAAGCCCGTCGCCGTCGCGCACGTGTTCTTGGTGCAGACAGTGTCGCCCGCGGCGCTGCAGGTCACGACGGTCGCTGGGTTCACTTTGCAGTTGTACGGCTGCGCGCTCGTGTCGCAGAACAGCGTGCCGTTGCAGAAGTTGCCGTCTTCCTGGCCGGCGCAGTCCGCGTTCACCTTGCAACCGCACTGATTGGCGCCACTGGTGCACGTGCCCGCCGCGCAGACGTCGCCCAGGGTGCAGGCGTTGCCGTCGTTGCACGCCAGCGTGTTGTTGGTGTGCTGGCAGCCGCCGCCCGCGGTGCAGGTGTCGGTCGTGCAGACGTTGTTGTCGTCGCAGTTCGCGCTGCTGCCGGAGCAGATTCCGCCCGCGCAAACGTCGTTCAAGCTGCACGCGTTGCCGTCATCGCAGGGCAGCACGTTGTTGGCGTAAACGCACGCGCCGGACGTGGTGTTGCACGTGTCGCTGGTGCATGGATTGTTGTCGTTGCAGACCGTCGCCGTGCCGGATTTGCACGCCGCCGCAGCGCACACGTCGCCTACGGTGCACGCGTTGCCATCGGTGCACGGGCTGACGTTGTTCACGTGGGTGCAGCCGTTGACCTTGTCGCAGCTGTCCGTGGTACACGGGTTGGCGTCGTCGCAGTTCAGCGTCGCGCCGGCGGTGCACACGCCCAGTTTGCACGTGTCCGGGTTGGTGCACACGCTGCCGTCCGCGTTGCACGGGTTGCTTTCGTTTTGGTTCACGTAGCCGCACTTGCCGGTGCCGGTCGCGCAGACGTTGTGGCTGCACGTCGTGTCCGCCGTCGTGTCGCAGCTGACGACCGTGACCGCGTTCACCTTGCACGTGTAGGGCACCGCGCTGGTGTCGCAGATCAGCGTGCCGTTGCAGAAGTTGCCGTCTTCCTGACCGGCGCAGTCCGCCGTCGTCGCGCAGCCGCACGTGTTTGCGCCCGACTTGCACGCGCCCGCCGCGCACGTGTCGCCCTGCGTGCACGGGTTGCCGTCGCTGCAGCTCGTCGCGTTGTTGGTGTGCGCGCAGCCGGTCGCGGGGAGGCAGCTCTCGGTTGTGCACGGATTGCCGTCGTCGCAGAACTGCGCGGCGCTGACCGCCGTGCCAGCGCAGAAGCTGTTGCCGCAGACGTCGTTCTGCGTGCAGGCGTTGTTGTCGTTACACGGCAGTGTGTTCGCGACGTTCTGGCAGCCCTTGCCCGCGGTGCACGAGTCGGTCGTGCACGGGTTGTTGTCATTACAGTTCAGACCCGCGCCAGCACAGACGCCGCCGCCACAGGCGTCGTTCTGGCTGCACGCGTTGCCGTCGTCGCATGCGAGGGTGTTGTTGGCGAAACCGCAGGTGCCGCTTGCTTTGTCGCAGCTGTCCGTGGTGCAGAGGTTGCCGTCGTTGCAGACCTTGACCGCGCCCGGCACGCAACCGGAAGCCACGCACGCGTCGCCCACGGTGCACGCGTTGTTGTCGGTGCAGGGGCTCGCGTTTGCCTTGTGCGTGCAGCCGGCGACCGGATCGCACGCGTCGTCGGTGCACGGGTTGCCGTCGTTGCACGCCAGCGCCGCGCCCGCCGTGCACTTGCCGGTGACGCACGTGTCGTTCGTCGTGCAGACGCTGCCGTCGGCATTGCACGGCTGGCTCTCGTTTTGGTTGACCAAGCCGCACTTGCCGGTTCCCGCCGCGCAGGTGTTCTTCACGCACGTGCCGTCTTGGGCCGTGTCGCACGCCACGACCGTCGCGGGATTGACTTTGCACTTGAACGGCAGCGCGCTGGTGTCGCAGTAGAGCGTGCCGTTGCAGAAGTTGCCGTCTTCCTGAGTCGCGCAATCCGCCGTCTTCGTGCATCCACACACGTTGGTGCCGCTGGTGCACGCGCCTGCGGCGCAGATGTCGCCAGTCGTGCACGTGTTGCCGTCGTCGCACGCGTTGGTGTTGTTGGCGTGCGTGCAACCGGTGCCGGGTGAGCAGCTGTCGGTGGTGCACGGGTTGCCGTCGTCACACAACACGTTGGCGGCGATGATGGCGCCCGCGCATTTGCCGACGGCGCACACGTCATTTTGCGTGCAGGCGTTGTTGTCGTTGCAGGGAACGGTGTTGTTCGCGTTCACGCAGCCCAACTTCACGTCGCAGCTGTCGTTGGTGCAAGCATTGCCGTCATCACACGCGACGGGCGTGCCGCCGCAGACGCCCTTGGTGCAAAGGTCGTTCTGGCTGCACGCGTTGCCGTCGTTACACGGGTTCTGGTTGTTGGCGAAGATGCAGTTCCCGCTCAGCGTGTCGCAGTTGTCGCTGGTGCAGACGTTGCTGTCGTTGCAGACCGTCGCCGCGCCGCCGACGCAGCCAAAGTTCACGCACGCGTCGCCCTGCGTGCACGGATTGCCGTCGGTGCAAGCGCCGGTGCTGGCGATGTGCAAGCAGCCCACCTTCGGATCGCACGAGTCGATGCTGCACGGGTTGTTGTCGTCGCACTGCAAGCCAGCCCCCGGAACGCACGCGCCGCCTTCGCAGAGGTCGTTCGTCGTGCAGATGCTGCCGTCCGCGTCGCAGGGCTGACCTTCCGCGACCGGGTTGTAGTTGCACTTGCCGGCTTTGGTGTCGCACTGGTTGTGCAAGCAGATCGTGTCCGCTGTGGTGTCGCAGCTCACGATGGTCTTCGGATTGACGGCGCACACGAACGGCACGTTCGTCTTGTCGCAGAACAGGGTGCCGTTGCAGAGGTTGCCGTCTTCGGACCCCGCGCAGTCGCTGTCCTGGGTGCAGCCGCAGGTGTTGGTGCCGCTGACGCACGCGCCACTGGCGCACTGGTCGCCGGTCGTGCAGGGGTTGCCGTCGCTGCACGTCGCCGCGTTGTTGGTGTGTGTGCAGCCCGCCTTCGGGTCGCAAGCGTCCGTCGTGCACGGGTTGCCGTCATCGCAGCTGACGTTGGCGCTCACCGGGATGCCGGTACACGTGCCGTTGCCGCAGACGTCGCCCTGCGTGCAAGCGTTGCCGTCGTTGCACGGGATTGTGTTGTTTTCGTGCACGCAACTCGACTGCGGATCGCAAGAATCCGACGTGCACGGGTTCTCGTCGTCGCACACGCCGGGCGTGCCGCTGCACACCGCGCTTTTGCACGTGTCGCCGAGGCTGCACGCGTTGCCGTCGTCGCAGGGCAGGGCGTTCTGCACGTACACGCAGTTGCCGCTGATCGCATCGCACGCGTCGTCGGTGCAGACGTTGCCGTCGCCGCACTGCGTCAGCACGCCTGGAACGCAGCCCGACGCTTTGCACAAATCGCCGACTGTGCACGCGTTGCCGTCACTGCACGGTGTGCTGCCGCTGAAATATTGGCAGCCGGCGACTGGGTCACAGGAATCGACCGTGCAGGGGTTCTGGTCGTCGCAATTCACCACCGCGCCAGGGGCGCAGACGCCCGACTTGCAGGTGTCCGCCGAGGTGCACACGGTGCCGTCCGCGTCACAGCTCAAGCCCTCGTCGACGTTGACGTAGCTGCACTTGCCGGTCTGCGTGTTGCACTGGCTCTCGCTGCACGCGGTATCGGCGCCAGCGTCGCACGTGACGACGGTGATCGGGCTGACTTCGCAGATCCACTTCAGGCCGGTCGTGTTGCAGTACAAAGTGCCGTTGCAGAGGTTGCCGTCCTCGAATTGCCCGCAGTCAAAGTCACTGGTGCAGGCGCACTGTGCGGGGCCAGAATTGCACACGCCGTTGCCGCACACGTCGCCCTGCGTGCACAGGTTGCCGTCTTCGCACGGCAGCGTGTTGATGGCGTACTGGCAGCCGGTCTGCGGCGTGCAGGTGTCGGTCGTGCAGACGTTTTGGTCGTCGCATTCGGCGGTCGCTTCCACAGCGAGGCCGATGCACGCGCCGTCCGAACACGTGTCACTCGCTGTGCAGGCGTTCTTGTCGTCGCACGGCAGCGTGTTGGGCTTGTGCGTGCAACCTGCCGTCTGGTCGCACGCGTCGGTGGTGCAGAACGTGTTGTCGTTGCAGTCGATTTCAACGTTCGTGCACGCACCGGTCACGGGGTCACACGCGTCGGTCGTGCACGCGTTCTTGTCGTTGCACTTGTCGCCCGCGCCCGCCTGGCACTTGCCGCCACTGCACGCGTCGTTGACGGTGCAAGGGTTGTTGTCGTCGCAGAGCACGCCTTCCAGATTCGTGTGCTGACAGCCGGTCTTGGAGTCGCACGTGTCGACCGTGCACAGCGTGCCGTCTTCGCAGTTGTAGGCAAAACCGTTGCCGCAGAAGCCGTCTTTGCAGGTTTCCGCGATCGTGCAAGCGTCGCCGTCGTCGCACAAACCGCTGTTCAAGAACGCGTGCACGCAGCCGTGGTTCTTGTCGCACGCGTCGTCCGAACACGAGTTGCCGTCGTCGCAATCCAACGGCCCGCCACCCTGGCAGACGCCCGCTTTGCAAGCCGTCAGATTGGTGCAGGAATCGCCGTCGTCACAGGGGGCGCCGTCCGCTGCTGGCGCGCCAACACACTGACCTGAAACGCATTCCGCCGGAGAGCACGGCGTGCTGAGCGCGACGCAATCCTCGTTCACGGCGCACGCTGCGGTCACCGGATCGGGCACGTCGGCCGCATCGTCGGTGTCGCTGGCATCGTTCGCGTCGTCGCCGTCCGCATCGCCAAAGAGAAGGTCCAGGTCGACGCCGTCCGTCTCGGTGTCTGCGTCCGCAACTTTGACGTCCTGAACGTCCGGTTCCACGATCAGCGCGTCCGTTCCGTCCAACTGCGTGAGCCCGGTGACGTCATCGCCGCCCAGCGCGTCCGCGATGTAGCCGGGTACTACCGCCGTGTCGTCGCCGCACCCCGAAAGGGCGAGACCTTGGAGCGCTGCCAGTAACGCTAGTGCTTGGCGCAATCGCCAAAACCGCAGTGAAGCGTTCGTTTGTTTGGCGCACAGATTCAGACAGTCAGCTTCGCTCTCGGTCATGGTTCCCGTCCCCTTCACAATTCTATTCCCGGCCCAAATCGCTCGCAGCGTAGCGGCTTTTGTGATTTACACACAGAATTAAATGTGAAAAAATGTAAATACCGCTGCGCAACGCCCGCAATAATGCGTAGCGGAGGGCGGATGGTCACGAGAAGTTTTCACGCAGGGCGGCGGGCGGTCACGTGGCGGGTGGTTGCGCGGTACCACTACGGCAGCAGGACAAGCTTGCCCGTCGTCGTTCCGGATTCAAGTGCCAAGTGCGCGTCCGCGGCTTTGGCCAGCGGGAACGCGGTCACCGCCAAGGGCTTCGCCTGCCCGGCAGCGACGCGGGCCAGGACGAATCCGATGCCTTCACGCAGCAGCTCGGTCTTATCGAAGAGAAATGAGAGGTTAAAGGCGAGCACGGAGCGATTTTGCGTCGTCATGTCCAGTGGATTCCAGCGCGGCGTGCGCAACCAGCGCCAAGCCAACTTCCACAATGGCGTCCTCTTCCCGCCGCGGTCGAGCATCGACGCGTGGCCGTAGACCACCAGGCGACCCGCCGGTGCGAGGTTCCGGTAGCCGTCCGCCAGCGTTTCGAGCCCGTTGGCGTCCAGGATAATGTCGACGCCGTTCGGGGCCCACTCCCGCACTTCGCGCCACAACTTTCCGGCCGCACGCACGACGACGCGCTCGGCGCCCAACGCGCTCACGGTCGACACCTTCTGTTCGTTGCCCACCGTGCCGAGCACGTGGCAGCCCTGCGCGACCGCGAGCTGCACCAGCGCTTGACCCACTCCGCCGGCCGCAGAATGCACGAGCACGCGGTCGCCTGCCCGTGCGTTTGCCAGATGATGCAGTCCGTACCACGCAGT
Organism: uncultured Myxococcales bacterium; assembly: GCA_903896545.1. Classification (GTDB taxonomy): domain Bacteria; phylum Myxococcota_A; class UBA9042; order UBA9042; family UBA9042; genus CAIYBN01. The sequence goes on from CAITYF010000181.1 coordinate 6,335, forward strand.
CAGCCAAGCCACGGGAAACGCCGCGCCTTCCTCCAGCGACCAGCCGGCCGGCAGCGGCACCAGATGCGCGGCGGGCACGACCACTTGGCTCGCGTACCCAAAAAACAGCGAGACAGCGATGACTTGTGAGCCAACGCGCAGCCCCTGTTCCGCCAGCAGTGCCTCAGCGCCTGGACCCACCGCGTCAATGACACCCGCGGTCTCAAACCCCGGCGTGATCGGCCAGCCGACGAACTTCTTGGCGCTTTCGTAGAGACCCAAGCGGATCGCAATGTCGGCGAAATTCACGCCGATCGCGGCAACGGCGACGCGCACTTCGCCCGGTCCCGGATGCAAGTCTGGCCGCGTCTCCAAGTGCAGTTGTTCGCGTCCGCCCGGCTGGGCAATGCTGATGCGGTTCACGGCAGACTCCGGTGGACGTGGGCCAAAAGGCGGCGATCGAGTCTGTCGCGCGGACGAGGACCGGTCAAGCGCCAGTGCGGCGAGACAAGGCTGACTGCGTCCCGTACACTGTTGCCATGAACTGGATCGAACTTTCCCCCGGATTTGCGTGCAACCTCCAGTGCCCCGGCTGCTACTCGTGCAGCGCCGCGGATCGCGACCAAATGGACTGGCCCGAAGTGCTGCGTTGGCTGCAAAACGCGCGCAAACGCGGTGCGCGACACCTGTGGCTTTCCGGCGGCGAGCCCACTTTGCGCAAGGACTTCCTCGGTACGCTCCGCGCCGCCAAACAATTGGGGTATGAGCGCATCAAAGTGCAGACCAACGGATTGCTGTTTTCCTACCCGCAGTTCGCGCAGAAGGCCGTCGACGCGGGGATGACCGAAGTGAACCTGCTGGTGAAGAGCTTGCGGCCGGAACTGCATGACGCGCTGATGCAAAAATCGGGCGCGCTGGCGATCTTGGACAAAGCCGTCGACGTGCTGGGCGCGTTTGCGCAACTGCGGCTGGAAGGTGATTTCCTGCTGACTGAACGAAACTACCAGGAACTTCCGGAACTTGTTGCGCACTACGCGGCGCGCGGTTTTCGCCATTTCAACGTCTGGCTGTTTTCGCTGGCGGATCAAGGGGAAGCGGATCTGCGTGCTGACGTCCCGCGCTTGACGGACGCCGTGCCGTTTCTCGTGCGCGCGCTCGCCAACGCTGAAGCGGCGGGTGCCACGCTCGTCTCATTGAATACGCCGCATTGTCTGATTCCGCCGGAAGCGTGGCGCATGCAGTTTGACGCCGCCGGGATGGGCATGCTGATCGCCAACCCGGGCGGTCACGCGTTCATGCTCGAGCAGTCCAATTTTGAGCTGGGCACGTACCCGGAAGTCTGTGCGAGCTGCGCGGTGCGGACGCAGTGTCACGGGCTGCGCAAGGACTACATCGGCGTGCACGGCGACGGTGAACTGCGCGCCGTGACGCAGGCGGAAGCGGCGGGCCATGATGCGCGCGGATCAATTCTCGCGCTCGGGAATCGGTAACCGAAGTAGCTAGTTGCAGACCACGCGGATGTTGTCGACCATCACGCCGCCCACGGCCGCGGCGGAGGTGTTCGTCGTGTAGACGTTGGCCTTGAACTGCAGCGGCGTGTTCCATCGATTCACGGCAATCGGCCATTTGACGGTCTTCAGCACGCCTGTCTGGGTGGTGGCGAACGGGCCAAAAACCTGCGCGGCCCCGTCCAGGGTCATCGTCACCTTCATCGTTGTGTCGGCACCGGAACTCAGGTTGTTGTTGATGATGAGGTCGGCCATCACAAAGGCCCCGCCGGTGGGCACCGTCACGTTTAACGTCGCGGATTCGCCTGCCGCGGCTGTGCTGTACCAGCCGTCCGTGCTGTTGTAACTCAGGCTGGACCATTGCAGCGCTTTGGTGCCAAGGGTGGGTGTGATGGGGACTGAGCTGATGCTCCACTGGGAGAAGCTGCTGCCCGGTACGATTCCCATCGTGATGCCGGTCGCCACGTCGAGCGCGTTCAACGTCGTTGCGCTGCACGGGCACAGGTCGGTGCCGTTGCAGTCCTGATCGATGCCGTCGCACGTGGTTTCTGTCGCGCCGGGGTGAATCAACCCGCTGGTGTCGTTGCAATCCGTGGCGTCGAGAATGTAGCCCGATGGTGCGGAGCACGCGTTCGTCGTCACCGCGAGGTTGCCGTAGCCATCCAAGTCCGCGTCCCGGTAGAACGTGGTCTTGACGCCCTCGTCGATGTTGGTGTCGCAGTTGTCGTCAATGCCGTTGCACGTCTCCGGCGCGCCGGGGTGGACCCCGACCGCGCTGTCATTGCAGTCCGAGGCATTGGCGACGTAGCCAATTGGAATCAGGCACTTGGAGATGCTCGATGCGGCGTTGCCGTAGCCGTCGCCGTCGAAGTCGAGGTAGTACGTCCCCGTCGGCAAGCCTTCGTCCACGCTACCGTTGCAGTTGTCGTCCAGGCTGTTGCACGCCTCAATCGCGCCTGGCCTCATCGTGCTGTTCGAGTCGTTGCAGTCCAACGCGTTGGAGACGTAGCCGCCGGGCTGGGTGCACGCCTGCTTGGTCAACAGCGGGTTGCCGTAATTGTCGTTGTCCTGGTCGAGGTAGTAGATCGTCTGCACGCCTTCATCGGTCACGCCGTTGCAATTGTCGTCGACCGTGTTGCACACCTCGGTCGTGCCGGGCTTGACGGCAGCATTGCTGTCGTTGCAGTCCGTTGACGTGGTCACGTAGCCCGACGGCTGACTGCACTTCGCGACGCTCAGCAGCGGATTGCCAAAGCCATCGCCATCGGTGTCCTTGTAGAACGTCGTCGTCGACAAGCCTTCGTCCGTTCCGCCGTCGCAGTTGTCGTCGACCGCGTTGCAGATTTCCGCTGCGTTGGGTTTGATGCTCGCGTTGGCGTCGTTGCAGTCCAAGGCGTTGGCGACGTAGCCCGCGGGTTGGCTGCACGCAGACTTGTTGATGCTGACCGCGCCATAACCGTCGGTGTCGGCGTCCTGATAGTAGGTGGCGAATGGCAGACCTTCGTCCACGCCCGTGTTGCAGTTGTCGTCAATGCCGTTGCACGCCTCGGTGGCGCCGGGGTTGATGCTCGCCTTGGTGTCGTCGCAATCGCCGTTCTTGTTCGCCGTGAACGTCGCATTCGCGCTGCAGAGCAAAGCCGCAATGCCCGCGCCGTAGCCGTCGTTGTCAGTGTCGACGTAGTACGCCTTCGTCAACCCTTCGTCCGTCTGGCTGTTGCAGTTCTGGTCGATGCCGTCGCAGATTTCCGTCGCGCCGGGATTGATGCCAAACGCCTGATCGTTGCAGTCACCCGCGACGAGCGCCGTGAACGCCCCCTTGGGACCGCACGCGCACTGCGCGAGGTTGCCGCCGTACCCGTCCAGGTCGCCGTCACCGTAATAGCTCACGCAGTTCACCGCGTTGACCGGGTCCAGCACGCCGTCGCAGTTGTCGTCTTTTCCGTTGCAAACTTCGGTCGCCGCGGGGTTCACCGCCGAGTCGTTGTCGTTGCAGTCGCCCGCTTGGGTCGCAAAGCCCAAGAGTTTTGTACAGAGGCACTGCGTCGGCGCGATTTGGCTCCCGTACGCATCGCCGTCGGCGTCGACGTAGTAGGTCGTGCAGCCGTTGGAGCCCGGTACGTCCGTCAAGCCGTCGCAGTTGTCGTCGATGCCGTTGCAGCTTTCCGTGACCTTGGGGCTGATGGTCGCCGCCGCGTCGTTGCAGTCGCCGCTGACGGTCGCCGTGTAGACTCCGCTCTTGGCGCACAAGCACTGGGTGTCGCTGGCCACGCTGATGCCGTCACCGTCGGCGTCGCGGAAGTAGATCGTGCAGCCGGTCGCGCCGACTTCGTCGGTTTGGCCGTTGCAGTTGTCGTCGACGCCGTTGCAGATCTCATTGCCGCCCGGTGAAACGGCCTGATTCAGGTCGTTGCAGTCGCCGCCGGCGGTGACCGTGTAGCCGTTCAACGGGCCGCACAACTGAATGCCCGGCGCGCCACCGAACGTGTCGCCGTCGATGTCCTTGAACCACAACACGGTGGCCAAGCCTTCGTCCGTGTTGCCGTCGCAGTTGTCGTCCGTTGCGTTGCAACTTTCGCTCGCGCCGGGGTTGATCGACGACTTGGCGTCGTTGCAGTCGCCCGACTTCGTCGCCGTGTGGACGTCGTCCGCCTGGCAGAGCGAGACGCCCGCGCCCGTGCCCCACGCGTCGCCGTCGATGTCGAGGTAGTAGGTGACCTTCAAGTTTTCATCGGTCAGGCTGTTGCAGTTGTCGTCGACGCCGTTGCACGTCTCGGTCGCGGTCGGGTTGACCGTCGCCACGGCGTCGTTGCAGTCGCCCACGACAGTCGCAGTGTACACGCCCTCGGCGCTGCACGTGCACTGCGCCAGCTTGACCACGCCAAAGCCGTCGCCGTCGCCGTCCGCGTAAAAATTCTGGCAACCCGGTGCGCCCTTTGGGTCCACGACGCCGTCGCAGTTGTCGTCCACGCCGTTGCAGACGTCGACTTCACTCGGATTCACAGTCGCCTTCGCGTCGTTGCAGTCACCGCCCTTCGGGGCAAAGCCGGCAGCGCCTTTGCACAAGCACTGGCTATTCAGGACGAACGTGCCAAAACCGTCGCCGTCACCGTCCACGTACCAGGGACTGCAGCCGCCGGCGCCGACCGGATCTGTGCTGCCGTCGCAGTCGTCGTCGATGCTGTTGCAAATCTCTGGCGCGGTCGGATGCACTTTGTTGTCGCTGTCGTTGCAGTCGCCGCCCGTGCTTACGCTGTACTCGCCGCTCACGCCGCACAAACACTGCGTCGGCTCGGTTGTGCTGCCGTACCCGTCGCTGTCGTGGTCGCGCAGGTAAGTCTTGCAGCCAATCGCCCCGGCTTCATCGACGGTGCCGTTGCAGTCGTTGTCGACGCCGTCGCAGAATTCCTTGTTGCCTGGGTACATCGCGTTATTGTTGTCGTTGCAGTCGCCCGACTTCTTGACGGTGAAGACCGTGAGCGGGCTGCAGAGGCACAGCGACAAGCCCGCATTGCCCCACGTGTCGTTGTCGGCATCCGCAAAGTAGATCTGGCAGCCAGCCGAGTTTACATCGTCCGTGTTGCCGTCGCAGTTGTCGTCGATGCCATTGCAGGTCTCCGTTGCAGCGGGGCTGATCGTCGCAACGGCGTCATTGCAGTCCGTCGCGTTGGCCACGGGGAAGTCGGCGTTCGGCACGCAGAGGCACGCGGACTTGGCGGGTGCGCCAAAGCCGTCGCCGTCGAGGTCAGCGTGGAGCTTCGTGCAGCCCGTTGCCCCGGCTTCGTCCGTTTGGCTGTTGCAGTTGTCGTCCACGCCATTGCACGATTCCGCCGCGTTTGGGCTCACCGCGGCAGATCCGTCGTCGCAATCCGCGTGGTTGGCGACCGGGTGTGCTGCGTCCGAGGCGCACAGGCACGCGCCGATTCCCGCGCCAAACGAGTCCTTGTCCTTGTCCACGTACCACAGCGTGCAGCCCGTCGCGTCCGGTTCGTCGCTCAAGCCATTGCAGTTGTCGTCCTTGCCGTTGCTGCAGATTTCCGCCGCCCCAGGCTTGATCGCCGGATTGGTGTCGTCGCAGTCGCCTGAAACCGTCGCCGTTACGAGTCCTTCTGGCGCGCACAGACAAACGCCCGAGCCCGCGCCCACGCCGTCGCCATCGGTGTCGTCAAAAAGCAGCGTGCACCCGACCGAGCCCACGCCGCCGTCCGTGTTGCCGTCGCAGTTGTCGTCCACGCCGTTGCCGCACGACTCCTTCTGCCCCGGATTCTGCGTCGCGTTCGCGTCGTCGCAGTCCTTGCTGCCAAACTTGCAGATGGGCGGCGTTCCGATGACGACCAGGTTGCCGTCGCACCAGCCGTCGCCATCGTCGTCGCAGCCGTCGTCCGTCACGCCGTTGCAGTCGTTGTCCACGCCGTCGCAGAGTTCATCGGCGCTCGGTTTGACCGTCGCGTCGCTGTCGTTGCAGTCCGTCGCGGTGATCGCGGTGCTCAAGCCGCTGGGCGCGCAGAGGCAGGTGCTGGCTCCGGACTTGTCGCCCGCGCCGTCGCCGTCTGCGTCGGTGAAATACGGTGTGCAACCCGGCGTGCCAACCTCATCCGCGACGCCGTTGCAGTCATCGTCCAGACCGTCGCAGATTTCAGTCGCGCCGGGATAAATCGCCGCGTTGGTCGGTGAGCAGTCCGCGGCGTTCGCGTACGAGTCCCCGTCCATGTCGCCGTCCACGCAGTCCGCGATGCCGTCACCGTCCAGGTCCCCGTATGCCTCATCGGTCTTGCCGTTGCAGTTGTCGTCGATGCCGTTGCAGCCGTCGAACGCAGCCGGATGGATCGCCTTGTCGCCGTCGTTGCAGTCGCCGCCCTTGACCGTGACGTAGGCGCCTTTTGCGCCGCAGAGGCACTGGCTGTCGGTGCCACCGACGAGATCGCCGTCGCTGTCGACAAAATACGGAATGCAGCCTTGCGCTCCGACCGGGTCCGTTTGGCCATCGCAGTCGTCGTCCTTGCCATTGCAGGTTTCCGTCGCGGGCACGGGGGCATCACAGGCAGAAAGTCCGTTCGCGGTGCACTTGCGGAGCCCGGAACACGTGCCGAAGGTGCTGACCTGTGCACACACGGTCGTTGCGCCAGCGGTGACGGATTCCGCCGAGCAGGTGCACTCGCCAACCGCCCGCACGCACTGCTTGCCTGCGCCTGCTTGCCCAACCGCGTCCTGGCACACGTAGCCGCCAGGGCAGTCCGTCGCCAACTGGCACGTGCCGCCGCAGAAGCTGCCCGAACCGCCGTAGCTGATGCACAGCGCGCCCTTGCTACTGGTGCCCGCGCAATCGGAATCCAGTTTGCATGGCGCACAGAGCGTAAAGAGCTTGGGCACGCACATGAACACCGAGTCGGAGCCGTTGGCCACGAGGTCGCAAGCGAAGCCAGAGGGGCAGCAGCTCGAACAGGTCGTTGTGCAGATTTTGCTCTTGCCGTTGGGAATACACAGGCCGTTGTCGCAGTCACCCGCGGTTGTGCACGTAGACCCGGGTGAACCGGGTAGGGGATTCGCCGGGAATTCGCAGCCGCCCGCGACGTCGCCGCCGTCGGTGGTGTCGGTACTGTCGTCGGTGGTGTCGCAGTTCTCGCAGGTCCCGTCGCCGGTTCCGTCGGACAGTTCCTGATCGATGGCGTCCAGAATGTCCTGGAGGGGCGTGGAATCGCTGCTGTCGTTCTGGCCGACCGAGTCACCCATCGGCGCGTCGCCAGCGCCGTCGCTCACCTGTCCGTCGGAACCGACGGCGCCGTCTTCCTGAGCGGAAGAATTGCCTGAATTCGCCGTGGTGTTGCCACAACTGGCGACCACGAGCGCGGCAACGACGCAGCAAGCAAGGCGACTCCGCCAAGTCAGGTGGTTGCGATTTGTGTGCATTCCGGCTCCCTAATTCGTCGTCGCAGCGTGATTTGCGCCGTCGACACTCACACTCTGCTGTTCGAACCGTCGCCAGTCAAGGCTTTGAATCATCCGACGGCAGCGCACTTGCTGCGTCCGAGTGCGGCGCAGCAAGGATTTTTCTGTGCCAAACGTACGCAAACGCGTTCTTTGAGGCAAGCCAAATTCCCGCCACGGCCGCTCTTGTTGCGTTGACTCGTCGACGAGAAGTCGCAGCGCTTTGGGGGCGAAATGCCCGTTCTACGCCGCCGCAAGGTTCTGCAGCGCGGCGTCCACCGCGTCGAGCACCACTGCGGCTTCGTCAACCGTATTCGGCCAGTGGGGCGCCAACCGTAGGTAGCCATCGGGAACGGAGGTGGCAATGCCGTCCGCCGTCAGCAGCTTGTACAGCGACAGCACGTCGACGCCTTGCGGGGGCAGGATGGACAGCGTGCACGACCGCAGCGCCGGGTCTGTCGCCCGCATGCTCGTAAACCCGCGTGCCAGGAGTCCCGCTTCGAGCGCGTCCAGAATCGGCTGCACGTGGTTGAAAATCGCCTGGATGCCCAGCGCCTCCAGCAGGTCAACCGCTGCGCCCATCGCCGCGAAGCTTGCCGTGGACAAGTTGCCGATCTCCAGAAAATCAGCGCGCTGGCGAATCGGTCGATCGTGCAGGAGCAGGCCCGCGCCGCGAAACAGAAACAGCAGACCGTCCTCGTGGCTCAGCCAGCCGGCCATGCGCGGTTGCAAGGCGGCGATGCGGTGCGGCGCCACGTAGAGAAAGCCGGCACCTTCAAGGCTGTTGCACCACTTGTGCGCGCCACAGGCAACGTAGTCGATCCCCATCTCGCGCACGTTCAGCGGCACCGCGCCAAACGCTTGCACGGCGTCCACGACGAATTCAGCGTCGTGCGCCTGACACAGCGCGCCGATCGTCGCCAGCGGCATCTGCAGTCCGGTTTGGAACTGTACCGCGCTCACCGCGACGACCCGCACACGCCCCGCGCGCAGCGCTATCCTCAGTGCGTCCAGCCACACGTCGATCGCTTCCGGCTGCGGTTGCGGCAGCCACACGATCTCCAGCCCGAACTGCTTGGCCGCCTGCTGCCAAGGCGTCACATTGGCGGGAAATTCGCCGCGCGTCAGCACCACGCGATCGCCCGGTTTCCAGTCCAAGCACAGCGCCAGCGCCATCAGACCTGCGGTTGTCGATTGCACAAGTGCGAGATCGTCCGCTTCGGCGTGAATCAACCGCGCGATCACCTCCTTCAAGCGCAACCGCTGGGCGATCCACGGCGGAAAAGCGCCGACGCCCAGACGCGCGTAGTCGTCCAGCACGGCGTTCACCGCCGCACGCACCGGCGTGGAAACCGGCGACACGGCGGCGTGTGCCAAGTAGACCCGACTTTGCAGGTCGGGAAACAGCGTGCGTTGGCCCAGTTGCGGGAGAGGCGTCGTCTTCATGGCGCGCATTCTCGCAAGCAATCGGTCATCGCGCTACACTCGTCGGCCCTAGTCCTTGTCCGGAGCGCCCACGATGTTTCAGAAGCCCGAATCGAATCCCAACTTTCCCACGCTGGAACACGATGTTCTGAAGCTGTGGCGGGAAAATGACACGTTCAAGAAGCAAGTCGCGCAGGGCGATCAAGGCGACTTCGTTTTCTACGACGGTCCGCCGTTCGCGACCGGGACGCCGCACTATGGGCACCTGTTGGCGGGGACGATCAAGGACATCGTGCCGCGCTACCAGGCGATGCGCGGCTTCAAGGTCGAGCGGCGTTTTGGCTGGGATACCCACGGCTTGCCGGTGGAGATGGAGATTGAAAAGGATCTCGGCCTGAAGTCGCCGAGTGAAGTGCGCGCGTACGGCGTGGGTCGCTACAACGAGGCGTGCCGGTCAATCGTGCTCCGCTACGTCGATCTCTGGCGCAACACGGTCGAGCGTATGGGGCGCTGGGTCGATTTTGAAAACGACTACAAGACGATGAACCCGGAATTCATGGAGAGCGTCTGGTGGGTCTTCCGCGAGCTCTGGCAGAAGGGCCTCATCTACCGCGGCCACAAGGTCATGCCGTATTCGTGGCGCTTGGGCACGCCGCTGTCGAATTTTGAAGCCGGAATGGACTACCGGAAGGTGCAGGATCCGGCGGTGACCGTGCGGTTTCTGGCGCATCCGGAGTGGATGTCGTCTGGCGTTTGGCTGCTCGCTTGGACGACGACGCCGTGGACGCTGCCGTCCAACATGGGCCTCTGCGTCGGTCCCGACATCGATTACGTCGTGGCGCACCCGAAAGGCGCGATGGACGAGGCGTGGAGCGACCCGAGCGCCGTGAAGCCGTTTCTCCTGGCCGAAGCGCTGGCGGAAAAAGTGCTGGGCAAAGACTACGAAGTGCTGCACCGGATCAAGGGCGCAGACATCGTGGGTACGCGCTACCAGCCGCTCTTTGACTGCTTCGCGGAAGCCGCGCAGGACGGCGCTTTCCGCGTCGTGTCAGACGCCTACGTGTCAGTTGAAGACGGCACCGGCATCGTGCACCAAGCGCCGGCGTTCGGTGAAGACGACCATCGCGTCGCCAAGCACTGGGGGCTGCCGCTGCGCGACGCGGTGGACAACGAGGGCAAGTTCACCGGTGATGTCGCGGGCATTGCCGACGGCCAAATCGTCGGGCTCTTCGTCAAGGACGCTGACAAGCTGCTGATCGCCGACCTGAAAGCGCGCGGCTTGCTGTTTCATCAGGCGACCATCGACCACGATTATCCGTTCTGCTGGCGTTCGGGCACGCCGCTTATCTACAAGGCGATGCCGACCTGGTTCGTGCGCGTGGAAAGCGTGGCCAAGCCCGGCGATCGGCCGTTGCGCGAGCGCATGGCGGAATTGAACCAGCAGACGAGCTGGGTTCCCGATTACGTGGGCCAAAAGCGCTTTGCCAACTGGATTTCCGACGCACGCGACTGGGCAATCAGCCGCAACCGTTTCTGGGGCACCCCGCTGCCGATCTGGCAGTGCGAGGGCTGCGGCAAGTTCGAGTGCGTGGGCAGCATCGCGGAATTGCAGACCAAGTCCGGCGTGCCCGTACACGATCTGCACAAGCACCACGTGGATGGCCTGAGCTGGAATTGCGCGTCGTGCGGCGGCACGATGGAGCGCATCCCGGAAGTGCTGGACTGCTGGTTTGAGTCGGGCGCGATGCCCTACGCGCAGAATCACTATCCGTTTGAAAACAAGGCAATGGTCGAGGCGAACTTGCCCGCGGCGTTCATCGCGGAAGGCTTGGACCAGACGCGCGGGTGGTTCTACACGCTTCTGGTGTTGTCGACAGCGCTTTTTGACCGCCCCGCGTTCCGCAATGTCATCGTCAACGGGCTCATTTTGGCGGAAGACGGCCAGAAGATGTCCAAGCGCCTCAAGAACTACCCGGATCCCAACGAGATTCTGGAGAACTACGGGGCGGACGCGCTGCGCGCTTACCTGGTGACGTCGCCCGCGGTGCGCGCCGAACCGATGCGCTTCGCGGAGAGCGGCGTGCGGGAGGTGGTGCGGTCGGTGGTGCTGCCGCTTTGGAACGCCTACAGCTTCTTTGCGACCTATGCGGTGGCGGACGGCTGGCAAGCGCCGGCGGTGGGCAAGAAGTCGGAGCCGCGCGATCGGGCCGCCTTGGATCGGTGGATTCTCAGCGTGTTGCAGACGCATATCGCCAAGATCAACGAAGAGATGGACTCCTACCGCCTCTACAACGTCATCCCCGAACTCCTCGCCATGCTCGATGAATTGACCAACTGGTATATCCGTCGCAGCCGCCGCCGCTTCTGGAAAAGCGAGAATGATCAGGACAAGCAGCATGCGTTCGAGACGCTTTGGGAAGTGCTGACGGTGTTCGCGGCGGTGATCGCGCCCGTGATGCCGTTCCTCGCGGAGACGCTCTACCAGCGGCTTGAAGTCAGCCAGCCGCACGCCGTGCAGACGCCGCGCGACAGTGTGCATTTGGAGCGGTATCCGCGGCCGGAGGCGGAGTCGATTGACCAGAAGCTTGAAGCGCAGATGGCGCTCGCGCGTCGCGTTGTGCCGTTGGCGCGCAACTTGCGGGAGCAGCACAAGATCCGCGTGCGCCAGCCGCTGCCGCTGCTGACCATTCTGCAACCCGCGGACTTGCCGCCGTGGACCGAGCAGGAGCGCGACACGATCGACGCGATCATCCGCGAGGAACTGAACGTGAAGGCCGTCGCGTGGACGGTGGATCACGCGACGCTCGTCACGTTTACCGCGAAGCCGAACTTCAAGGTGCTCGGTCAGCGGCTCGGTGCGCGCATGAAAGAAGTGGCAGCCGCTGCGGGGGCGCTCACCCCTGAACAGGTCGGGACGTTGCGCGACGGCGGCACGCTCACGCTTGCCGGTGAAGCCTTGACGCAAGGCGATTTTGTGTTCGCCAGTCAGCCGCGTCCCGGCGCGATTGTGGCGACGGAAGGTGCGATCACGGTCGCGTTGGACACGGCGATTTCCGACGAACTGCGGCTGGAAGGCCTGGCGCGTGAGCTCGTTTCCAAGGTGCAAAACGCCCGCAAAGACACGGGCCTCGATGTGGAAGACCGGATCGTGCTCAGCGTCTGGGCGGGTGAAACCCTGCGCGCCGCCATCGAAGCCAATCGTGCCTATGTGACCGGTGAGACGCTGACGGCGACGCTGCGGTGGTTGGATGTGCCCGGAGACCTCGCCCTCACGGACGTGGTCGGTGAACAGCTTGCTTTCGCAGTCGCCAAAGCGTGAACAGCTTTTAGTGGCGGTTGAACAGATCCGCCGCCCACGCTGCGAGCCCCTCGAAGCCTGCGGGTGAGACGATCGAGTCGTAGCCCGCTGGGGCCCCGCGTCCGCCGATGACGATGGAGACCGAGTCGCCGACCGCGAGGCGCAATTCATACAGCTGACGACGCACCGTGGGCGGCTCGATGACGCGCGAAATGCTGACGAGGATAGCGGAGGCACCGGTCATGCGGACCGCTTGCGCGGTATCCTGAGGCGGCATGTTGGCGCCCAGAAAGACGATGCGCAGACCAGCCAGCGCCACGACGGCGGCTGCCATGTGCAGGCCCAAGTGGTGGTTTTCACCCGGCATCGTGATGCAAAGCACCGTCGGACCTTCATTCTCCGCAGCGATCGGACCCCAGATGCCGGCGAGGAACTCGCGGTAGCGTTCGGACGCGAAGTGCTCGTTGGCGACAGTCAGCTTGCCGGCCGCCCACGCGTCGCCGATACCGTCGAGGAACGGCGCGCCGCGTTCCTGGAGAAAGCGCATGGTCCCCAGAAGGTTGTGATCGCGACGAAAGATCTGGTCAAGCGAGTCACCGTCCAGAATCGCCACGAGGTATAGCCAGCGATCGAGCCAGGTCTGCGTCGGGCGGCGTTCCAGCGTGTCGTCCGCGTCCGCACGCCAGCCGTTTGGACTCTTCGTTGCCGGTTGTTCCTTGGTCTCACCGACCAGCTGCACGGCGCGGGACACCTGTAATCCATTGGCCATCGCGCGTTTGACCGCGACCAGCCGATCGACCGTGTCCGGCGCGTACATGCGTTGACCGCCGGATGTGCGTTGTGGCGCCGGAAATCCGTAGCGGCGTTCCCACGTGCGCAGTGTATCGATCGGAATTCCGCTGGCTTCCGAGACTGTTCCGATGCTTAAGAGCTTCACTGCGCCGAACCTACCCGCTGTTCCGGCGGCGAGTTGAACAGGTTTCTGAACGGATTGCAAAGCGGTGCTTGCTTGCTTCATGCCGGCACCGCCCAGCCGGAGCAGTCGCGCAATGCCTGACGGGTGCGGTGCAGGCGCGCCTTGACCGCGAGCGCAGAAAGCCCTGTAGAAGCCGACATTTCCTCAGTGGACGCGCCGTCCATCGTCGCTTGCATCAGGATCGCGCGGTTCATCGGATCCAGCTTTTCGACGGCGTCCGACACCCGATCCACCGCTTGGCGTTGGTCCAAAACGTCTTCGATCCGCGGCGAAAGGTCATCGCCCATCGCCACTTCCAGCGCGTCGTCGGTCATCAACATGGGTACGCGTTTGCGCTTACGCAACAGCATCTTGGCGCTGTTTTGCGTCACCCGAAACAGCCAGGACGAGAACAACGAATCGCCGCGAAACGTCTCTGCTTTGCGCACGACAGTCCATACGACGTCTTGCAGCACGTCCTCTGCGTCCCATTCGTTCTGCACGACGCGCATCGCAACCGCGAGAATTCGCGGGCGAAACTGTTGGTAGAAGTAGTGAACCGCTTCCGGGTTCCCGCTCGCCAGTCCGCTCATGATTGCCTGTTCAGTCATCCTGTCCTCCGTTGCTCACGTTGAACAGGTTAGGATGTTCGTGAACAGGGTGCAAGGGCAAAATGAACAGATCGTGAAAAATCTAATGAACAGGTTTGCCCAGTGCCGGTGGATCTACCGTTCGAGGGACAGCGGCGAGACGCCCATTTGCAGCACGGTCTCGGCTTCGCGGAACAGCACGAGGCACGCGCCTTCATTGACGACCGACGTCACGACGCCCAGCCCGTTCGCCTTGTGCAGCACGACGTCGCCCGCCTTGTACGTTCGGGTCACCTGATACGGCTTGCCGTCGCGCGAACTCAATTTGGCCGTGAGCGCCTGCCAGCGCGCCAAACGCTCATCCACCGCCACGGGCGTCCCCACGATCGCCGGCGGCGGTGCGTCCGTCTCCGGAGGCAATCCCATCGGCTTTCCAGTGAGTTTGGACAGCTCGCGGAGCGGCCCCGCCAGATCGCCGCCGCGCTGCGGTCGCTTGGAGATCACTTCCGGCGGGCTGGACAAACGCGGACGATCGCGCTGCAGCTTGCCCAACTTCTTCATCTGCTTGGCGCGCACTTCCTCGGCGGAAACTTCTGGCTTCCAGGTCACCGTGTTGCGACAGGTCCGGCAGGTCGCCGTGAAGATAGTGCGCCCGTCCGTCGCGGCGATTGCTTGATACGTGTTCAGACGACAGCGCTGGCAGTAGCCCTCTGTTTCGTCCCCGACCTTGTACATGGTGAAGCCTTGGCTCTTGCGCACGGCGCTTCGGGTCCGTCCCGATAACGCTGCGACGAATTTGTTTTCTGGGCTTGTGCCCGTGGGGTGCCTGAGCAATTTCAGGCCGCTACACTCGCCCTGTGGCTGGTAACCGCGCGTTGGTCGGCGGCTGGGGGCGCGTCCGAAGTCCGACTAGACGTGGTCGCCGAGCCGTACTTGCAGTAGACTCGCGCTATGGCTGCTTCTCCGCAAGACCCCTTTGCAAACGATCACGCGACGCACGGCGAAAGTGCTGACGTTCAGCCTGTGGCTGGGCTGGGGACAGGCGATGCCTTTGGCCCGGATTCTGCTCCAGAAACGCCGTATTTTTCAGATGATGCGAGCGAACCTGTGCATCCAGGTTTTGACGTGCCCGACCTCGATGGCGCCGGTGACGTTGACGCGGGTTTTGACGGTGCCGTTTACGAACAAACCGTGAACCTGAGGGCCGATCCGACCGTTTCCCATTGGCGCGGGCACAGTTCGGCTGGTCGGGGGGGCACGATCGCTTCGCGCGATCCGGCGGAGACGTCGGGACAGCCCGCGGTTGCCGCGGCGGACCTGCTGACGGAGCGTGCGCTTCTGGCGAGCTGCGTCGTTGACGCCGAGGCGATGCCGCTGGCGCAGGCGGAGGTCAAAGCCGAGGACTTCTACGACCAACGCCATGTCTGGATTTTTCAAGCGATGTTGGCGCTCGTGGAACGCCGCCAGCCGATCGACGCGGTCTCGATCTACACCGAACTCAAGCGGGCAAAACGCGGCGATCAGGTTGGCTTGGCGTACCTGATTGAGCTGACCGACGCGGTCGGTTCGACCTTGGCCGTCGAGCACCACGCGCGGCGAATCGCGCGGTTGTCGGCCGTGCGGCGGATTCTGCGCGCCAGCCAGCAGATCCAAGGCGATTTTCAGATCGGCGACGATCCGGACGAGTTCATCCAGCGCGCGGAGACCAACGTCCAGGAAGCGCTGAAGACGGCCGTCCGGTCTTCGGCGCTCTCGCTGCAGGACATCGTGCCGTCGGTCTACAAGCAGATCATGGACGCGAAAAAGCGCGGCCGCGAAATCCTTGGCATTCCGACGGGCTTTCGCGATTTTGATCAGCTCACGCAGGGCATGCACCCGACCAACTTGATCATCCTCGCGGCGCGACCGGCGATGGGCAAGACCGCGCTGGCGCTGAACATCGCGCTGGACGTGGCGCTGCGGCAGCGGCAGGAACCCGATGCGCGCGGGTACACGCACCACGGCGTGCTCGTCTTCTCGATGGAAATGGGCCGCGAGGAACTTGTGCAGCGGCTCTTGTCGGCGCGCTCGCGGATCGAGCTGACCGCGCTGCGCAAAGGTCTGTTGAGTCAGGAAGACGAGGTTTCCCTACGCGACGCTGCGGATGAGCTCTCCAACGCGCGTTTCCTGATCGACGACACGCCAGGTCTGACGTCCCACGATTTGCGCGCTCGCGCGAAGTTGGCGCAGATGCAGGGGCCGCTGGACTTGATCGTGGTCGACTACCTGCAGCTGGCCAAGGGCACGAATCCCAAGCAGAGCCGTGAACAGGAAATCGGCGAGATTTCGCGGTCGTTGAAAGGACTGGCCAAGGAACTCCACTGCACCGTGCTCGCGCTGGCGCAGTTGAATCGCGGCGTGGAACAGCGCCCGAACAAGCGGCCGATGATGTCGGACCTGCGTGAATCGGGCGCCATCGAACAAGACGCGGACTTGATCGCGTTTATTTACCGCGAGTTTGTCTATACCAAGGACCCGACGGTCGAGCACATGGCCGAGCTGATTATCGCCAAGCAGCGCGCCGGCTCGATTGGCGACTGCCTGTTGCATTTTGAGGGCCGCTACACGCGGTTCTCGACGATGGATCAGCGATTGGGCGATGAGTACTTGGGCAAACGACCGCGCGAGTAGCCAGCGCGACACCGCGCGAAGGCAGCGCACCGATTCTGTCTCCACAGCCAAGATCTTCGTACCGGTTCGCGCGTCCAAAGGTGGAGTCAAGGCGGAGGCGTCATGCGAAACAGTGCGGTGTTTCTGTTCATCTTGACCGTGGGCGCGATCCTCTGGCCGGTGATCGGCGCGGCGCAACCCATCGCAGCGGCGTCGATCGCGTTTTCTGAACCGCGCCCGCCCAAGCCGTCCAACATCGACGTGCTGGAGCAACGCGGTGACGTGGAGCGCTTGGACCGGAGCGTGCCATTTTCCCTGACGTCGAGCGACGGCAGCGGCTTGGTGCTGCGGCGCGTTGAGGCGCGCGTCGTGCTGGACGGGCCGCTGGCGTGGACGGAGCTTTGGCTGACGTTTCACAACCCGGAGCCGCGGGTGCGCGAAGGGCGGTTCACCGTGACGCTGCCGCCCGATGCCGCGCTGGGGCGCTTTGCGATGCGCATTGCCGACGCTTGGATGGAAGGCGAGGTCGTCGAGAAGCACCAAGCCGAAGTCGCCTACGACGATTTTTTACACGCGCGTCAGGATCCGGCGATCTTGACCAAGGACGCAGGAAACCAGTTTTCAGCGCGCGTGTTCCCGATCGCGGCCTCGGCAGACAAGGAACTGGTGCTGGCGTGGTCACAGCCGATCGCCGATCCGTCCGCGCCCTTTGTGCTGCCGCTGGCGGGTTTGCCCAAGGTCGCGGAGCTCGGCCTGCACGCGTGGGTGCTGCGTGCTGGCTCGCCGCAAGTGCTCGTCGACGTGGAGCGAAAGGGCGTGCTACCGCTGCAGGACCTGCAGCTGTGGCCGCAGACCGGGGCGTCCGACGACGCGACGGCGGTGCAAAATGGCGACAAAGCACTGGTACGTGTCCGTGTGCAGAGTGCCAACGCCACCGCACCGATGCCGAATCTGACGCTGCTCTTTGACACCTCCGCGAGCGCATCGCCCGATTTCGCGCGGCGACTGGCGCGGCTGCAGGAAGTTGTCGCCCTTGCTGCACGTTCGGGCACGATCGCGCTGCACATCGTGGCGTTTGATCAAGTGCAAGTGCCGGTGTACGACGGCGCGCCGGATGGCTTTGGCGCCACACAGCTCGATTCGCTGCGCAAGCGTGGCGCACTGGGCGCGTCGAATCTCGGCGCCGCGTTGGCGTACGTGCGACAACACAAGCACACCGGCGATGTGCGGCTGGTACTCCTGAGCGATTGTCTGGCGACGGCGGGCGAAACGGCGACCAAGGCGCTGCGTCAGGACGTAGAACAGCTGGCGGGCGCGGGCGTCCAACGGTTGGACGTCGTGCTGCCGGACGGCGCGCGAAATCAGGACGTGGCGACAGCGCTGGTGGCGGCGGGGTTGCCGCTGGCGGGAACCGTTGTGCGCGGCGCGGAAGGCAATCTGGCGCGGCTGACCCGCGCGGTCCTGCCACCGGTGGACGTGCGCGTGCCGGGTGCGGCATGGTCGTGGCCGACGCAAGTCACTGGGCTACAGCCAGGCGACGCGTTCCTGGTGACGGCGCAACTCGAACCCAACCAGCCGCTGCGGGTGCGGCTCACCGGTGGCGCGGTGGGTGAGCTGAACCCGGAGGTGCGCCCTGGGAGTGCGGCGCTTGTGAGGCGGGCAGCGGCAGCGGCGCAGATCGCGCGGCTCGAATCGCAGCTTTCCGATGCCAACGAAGCGACGGCGACGGCTCTGAAGAAGCAGCTGGTGGAGTTGTCGGTCAGTGAGCGGCTGCTGTCGAGCCAGTCGGCGTTTCTGGTGCTGGAGACGGAGGCTGACTACGCGCGGTACCACATCGACCGCGCCAATCCGACGCCGCTTCTGGCGATCGCGGCCAAAGGCGATGTTCAGGCAGTCAAGCGCGGCGACCCGGCGCTGGCGCTGCGTTCGGTGGGCGATGCGCGGCCAGAAGCGCAGCGCGAAGTGGCGTACCGCCAAGGTCCCGGCGATGGCACGGTGACTGCGACCGGGAATGCGTCGGGTCGAGGTTCCGCCAGAGCGGCGTCGTTCGCGGCATCCGCAGCGGCCTCGACGAAGCTGTTTGCCGACGACGACGGCGGAGCCCCGGCGCACGGCATGGGCTTTGGCGGCTCGGGAGCGGGTGGAGGTGGCGCAAGCCTCGGTGAGAGGCAAGCCGCTCGCGCTTCAGTGAGGTCCTCGCCTCCACCTGAGACCAAACCGACCGCTCGCGGCGCTGCCGGTGCAGCAGAGGGGGCGTCGAAGGGCGAGGCCCAGCAGGAGCTCTCGAAGATGTCAGTGCGCAGCGGTAGTCCAGCGGGAAGGTGCTACGAGGCGGTGTTGCGCAATGACCCCGATTTTTCGGCACGAGTCACCGTGTACTACGTTGTTGGCACGCAAGAACAGATCACCTCGGTCACTGTCCTGGGCGCCACGGGGGCGATTGCCGATTGTATTGCCGCAAAATTCAAGTCGATTCGCGGACTACCGAAATTGCCGGAGCCGCTCGAGTTCAAGCAGACCTTTGTCTTTGGAACCCCGCCTCCGCGCCCAGAAACGCCGGAAGAGAAAGCGGCGAACGAGCGATTTGCAGCGGACCAACGGAAGCGTCAAGAGCTGGAGGCCTTTCGCGCCGCAGTGGCGAAGCGGATATGGGTTCAGGAACATCGCCAGCCGACCACAGCGGAACGGCGCGAAGTGGCGCGGCAGGCAGCAGAAGCGTCCCGACTAAAAAACGAAGAAGCCGCACGCGAACGGGCGTATCAGCGCGAACAGGCGCGCGAGCGACGCGACGAGGAAGCGCAGGCACGGGCGGAGCTCGACGCGGCAGTGGCGGAACTGCAGCCAGTGTATGACCGCCGGGTGGCGATTGGCCGTTGCATGACGGCAGGCGGAACGCGGACGGACCGGGCGTCGGTGAGCGTCGAGATTGCCGAGTCGGGTGCGCTGCGTGTCGTCGAAGTCGCTGGTGCGACTGAACCGGCGCGCCAGTGTGTGGTCCAGACTTTGCGCGGTGCGAAGGTGAGGAAGCCGAGCGACCAAGGCGCAGGCGCGGTGACGATGGCGCTCCTGCGCGACGGCGACAGCTGGCGCTACTTTCCGACTCCCCAAGGCCTCGCCGCCGCCTTTCGCCACCGGCCGGAGATGGAAGAAGCCGCGGGCGACTCCGCTCAGTGTCGCCTGGGCCCGTCGCATGCGGAGCTGGAAGTGCTGCAGGCCGCCACTTACAACGGTGACTTGGCGTCCTTGCCGGACCCCGCGGCGCTGCGCTATGGGCGCCTGAACGACCAACTCGCGGCGGGAAAGGCGACGCAGGTGCGCGATGCAGCTTGGCAATGGCACCTGGCGCAGCCCGGCGAGATCCTGCCGCTGGTGGCGTACGGTCGCGCGCTTCTGAAGTCCGATTCGCAGCAAGCGGCGCGGGCGTTTGGCTCGCTCATCGACCTGCACCCGGCGCGCGCGGATATCCGGCGTTTTGCCGCGAACCTGCTGGAGTCGACGGGAGCGCACGGGCAGGGCTTGGCAGCGGACAGCTACGCTGCGTCGCAGAAGCTCCGTCCCGACCACATTTCTGGCTACGCGCAACGGGCGCTGGCCTTGGCGCGGACGCGGCATTACGCGGCGGCGCTCGACCTTTTGGCCGAGAGTCTGACGGCGGAAAAGCGTCAGGACGCCGCGCGGATGTCGGCCGATCTCGCACGCGACGCGTTTGGACTCGTGGCTGCGGCGTGGCTGGCCGCCGAGCCGGGGCAAAAAGCGGCGATTGAGAAGCGGCTCGCCGCCGTCGACGCCAAGTTGCCCAGTGGACCAGCGCTGCGCTTCCTGCTGACGTGGGAGACGGACGGCAACGACGTCGACTTTCACGTCGGCGATGCCAAGGGCGTGACGGCCTGTTATTCCTCGCCGACGCTTGATTCCGGCGGGCGCCTCTTTGAAGACGTGACGACCGGCTACGGCCCGGAATGGTTCGCCATCGACGCGCCCGCAGCTTTCCCCTACACCATCAGCGCACACTACTACGCCCGCGGTCCGATGGGCTTTGGTATGGGCCGCGTTCTCGTCGTGCGGTGGAATGGCAATCAACTGACGTTCGAGGATCGACCGTTTATTGTGACAATGGATGATGAAAGCGTGCGGTTGGGTGTGGTGGGGCGGTAGCGATTTTGCCTTGACTTCATCGGTTGTTCCAGCGAGCCTGCCGACACCACCGCAGGAGGAAGCCCGCATGATCCCACGCACCGCACACGCGCGACTCGCCAACGTGGTCCGGACGTGTTTACTCGCCGCCGCGCTCCTCCCAGTCGTGGCGAGTGCGGAGACGGTCGCGTGGGACTGGGGCGGCCCGCCCGATATCTCCGAACCGCCGCTCGATGCCAAAGTGGACAACGGGGTCAAGCCAGACACGCCCGACGTCTGGACGCCCAGCGGCTCGGTGCAAACGTGGGGCCTGCCCAACGCATGCTGGTACAAGGCGTGCTCGACCGAACGCGTCACCTGCTTCCAGACCGAGGGCTGCAAGGAACTGATGGCGTGCAGCAAATCGCTTCAGGAAACCACGTGCGCGGGTAACTTCAGCACGGCGGCGAAGGACGCGCACGCGGCGTACATGACTTGTGGCAAGAACACGTGCGGACCAGTAGATTTCACCAGTTGCAGCGGTCGCTGCGGCACGTATTACGGCTCGTGGGTGACGTGCGAATGCGACTCGGCGTGCGTCGTCCGCAAGGACTGCTGTGCTGATTTTGCGACGTGTCCGCCCGCAGCAGACGTGGCGATCGATCTGGGCGTGGACTCCGCACCGGACGTCGCGCCAGAACCGGATGTCGCCGTCGATGGAACGGACCGCGAGGTATCCGACACGCCGGGCGTGGGCGGGGATGTGGCCGCGGCAGACGATCTCGGTCCGGTCCGGCAAGTGGCCGACAACGCCTGCCAAGCCCAGCGCGGCGCGACGGGGGCAGACAAAGCGGCGCTGCTTCTGGCCGGAGTCGCGGCGTGGATCGTTGTGCGTCGGCGCGCTGTGGTGCGTGTGGCAGACGATTCTGGTGCGGCAGGACAGGCTCGCGCCGGCGGATGATCCGCTGCCGCAGAATAGGCCCACGACGAGTAGCGGGCTTGCGGGCTGTTGTGGACGGCGCTTTGAGCGATGTGTTGTGTCGTCGGTGTACATGACGTGCGCGGTGCGGGCCGTTTGACTCCACTGAGGCAATGCCCGACCATCGTCCGCGGCACCGCACAAATCACGGACGTTCGCCCATGCCCCGCCGTCTCACCATCGTCCTCGCGCTCCTGACCGCCCTGCTTGCGCTGCCCGCGCACGCCCAGAGCGCCTTCTCCCTTGAAGCCGAGCTTCTCAAGCCCGGCGTGCGCCTGGTCGCCGTCGAGTTCTACTCCACCCACTGCAAGCCCTGCATGGAGGCCGTGCCGCGCTGGGAGGCGCTCCACCAGAAATACCGCGACAAAGGCCTGCGCCTGCTGGTTGTCGCGGTGATGGACGACCAAAAATGCGTGAATCCCGGCTGGCATCCGGATCGCGTGATCTGTGACGACGAGGGGCAACTGGCGCAATCGATGCAGGTCAACGGCCTGCCCGCGGCGTTCCTCTGGAGCTGGACCGGCCGCCAGCTGGTCGAGCGCGGCGACGTGGCGAGCGTCACCGCTGCAATTGAACGTGAACTGGCGACGCTGCCGCGCGTGGCGCTGGAAATCGAGCCCGGCGGGCCGTCGGCGGCGCTGGTGCGTGCGGAGCTGTCGCGGTCCGGCAAGCTGGAAGTCGTGGCGTCTGCGGCGGAGAAGAAGCTGCTGGCCGACGTGCGCCGCGAGAGTCAGAAGGCGGGCTACGCCGAGAACACGCAGTGCAAGCTGGGCGAGGAACTCGCGGCGAATTCCGTGCTGAAAGTGAGCGTCGACGTCGGGCGCGACCCGCGGCTGTACCTGCACTTGATGTCGGCGGAGAAGGGCTGCGTGACGGCGGTCGGGGCGGCGCCGTGGCAGGCGAGTCGGCCGGAGCAGTCGGTGGCGGCGGCGGTGACGGAGCTGCTGGAGCGTTTGCGGACGCCGCCGCAGATGTCGGGACCAGCGCCGCGGCCCGTCACGAAGCAGCCGTTTGGCGGCAGCAAGGTCGAGGCCGCAAAGTCGGTGGAGACCGAGGAACTGGAAGAGACAGTCGTCAAATTCGCCAGCACGCCTGCGGCTTCCGTGCACCTGGGCGACAAGATGCTGTGCAAGTCCACGCCGTGCCAGAAGTCGGTGCCGCTGGGTAAACAGAATCTGACGATGAGCGCGGAGGATTACGTCACGCGGACGGAGTCGCTGAACGTGACGAAGGCGACCAAGCTCGTCGACTGGCCGCTGCAAGCGGACTTCGCCACGCTGAGCGTGACCTGTGGCGGCGAGACCGTGAACGTGAAGGTGGACGGCGAGTCGATGTCGTGTCCGCTCCAGGCGCAGCGGGTCAAGCCGGGCAAGCACCGCGTGGTGCTGGAGTCAGCGTGTTTCTTGGGCGTCGAGGAGGCGTTTGAGGTCAAGCGTGGCGACGTCAAGACGCTGGCGCTGACGGTGACGCCGCGGCTGGGCGTGGTGACGGTGAAGGCGCAGAATGATGCGGGCGATGACTTGACGGGGACCGCGCTGCTGGACGGCCAGCCGCTGGGCGAGGTGCCCGGTAGCTTCAAGGTACCGGTCTGCGGCAAGCAGATGGAGGTGCGGAGCGACGGCCATGCGAGTTGGTCCGCGCCGCTGAAAGTGGCCGAGGGCGAGAAGGTGCGGGTGGTGGCGGCGCTGCAGAAACGCGTCGCGGAGCGATCGGCGCCTGTGAAACGGGAGTCGGTGGCGTCGGGACCGACGGCCGCTGTGACCGAGGAGCAGATTCAGGCAGCGCAGGCGCGGAGCAAAGGCACGTTCCGCGACAATGGTGACGGCACGGTGACCCAGACGGACGCCGGACTTGTTTGGCAAAAGGCAGACTCCGCCGCGAGTTTCAACTGGCAGGCGGCTTTTGCCTACTGTGCCGGTCTAGACCTGCGCGGTGGTGGCTGGCGGCTGCCGGCCATTC
>CAITYF010000182.1 GCA_903896545.1 uncultured Myxococcales bacterium
AGTTGTCGGCAGGTTCGCGCTCGCGGTGTCCAACGTCACACCGTCCAGGTGCCCAGAAGCGTCCGCGTGCTGCTGCGTTTTCGGCCCGTACGAGATCGCCAAGGGCGTACCGGTGGCCGGATCTTCAAGCAGGATCCCCAGCCGATGCTGCGTCGCATCCAGCGTCCCGCCTTGCAGCGCAAAACTGACCTGCAGCGCCGTCCGCGTAGCCGTCACAGTGCCTACGCCGACTGGCGCGTGCTGGACACCCGTTCCGATCGGCCGCAAGAGCGCCGCGCCAAAGGCGACGAGCTGGTCGGTCACCGGATTGCAGAAGCCCAGTTGTTGCAGGAACGCCCCGTAAAACGCGATCGTGCTGCAAGTCGTCGTAACCGAAAGTACCGCGCCGCCGGCTTGCGCCTCGCCCTTCTCGTCCAAGCGCGCACTCAGGCGGAAGTCGTCAAAGGAAAGCGACGCGCCCATCGCCTCCAGCGCCAGACCCGCGTGGTTCTCCAGCGTGACGCGCCCAGCTTCAAAGTGGATCGTCACCGGAAAGAGCGCCTTCGTCGCCGGATCCGCCACGACGCCCGGCGGCAGGTCGCTTGGCAACGCGCCCATGACCCAACCCACGGCGTTGTGCGCGTCACCGTGGACGAGCCCGACCTGCCAGTGCAGCGAGTCAAAGCCGATCTGATTGTAGGACGGCAGAATCGTCGGCAAAGGCGCCGCCAGCCGCGCCATCTCCCACAGCCCGGCGTCATCGCCGATGGTCGCTGGTACCGGCAGCGGCAGCTGATCCGCGCCAGTCGCGGGCAGCGTGAAGACAAACGTCTGGTCGAGCTTCCCTCCCGTTGTACCACCCGTCGTCTTCAGCCCGTCTCGCTCCGGGTTTTGCAGCCACTGCCCGGTCACGTGCAGCGTCACCTTGCCGTCTTTGCCCGCCTGAAACGCCGTCTTGGGCGTCAGCGTGAAGAAGCGTCGATCGCCTGAAACTTTCAGCACCACGTCCGCCGACGGCTGAACGTCGACCTTCAGCGTCGCGTCGTCGATCAGCGCCAAAGGCGTGTCGCCGGACTTGCGGACGTAGAGGGAGAACGCCAGCCCCTGATTCGCGTCGATGCTCGGCGGCGGCGTCAACAGCGTCGAGCCGAATTTGGTCGTAAAGAGCAGGAAGGTCCCGTCAGCGGGCAGCGCCTCTGTCGGCGAAACATCGCATTCGGCTGGCGGGTTCGCACCGGCACATTGGTCGTACGCAACGGCGAAGATCCGCCCGTCTTCACCGCCCAAGTACACGCCTTCGCGTCCCAACGCGGGCGAGGCATTCAGATCGTTGCGGTCGGCGTCGATGAGGCGCAAGGAAAAGTGCTTCGTGCCGTCTTTGTTGATGACGTAGAGGCGCCCATCGCCGCCGCCGACGTACACGCGATCGTCGCTGTCCACCGCGGGCGAACTGCGAATCGGGTCGAGCGTGTCAAAAGCCCAGCGCACAGTGCCGTCTGCCGGATTGAGCGCATAAATCGTGCCATCGCAGGACGGAACGACGATGGTGCCGTCCGAGAGTTCCGCTGCGCTTGCATACACGTGGTCGCGGGTCGGGAACGCCCACTTCTGCGTTCCCGTCTTGGCATCATAAGCGTGCACCACACCGTCAAAACCGCCGTCCACGACCAGCCCGGAAGCCGTCACCAGCGGGCTCGCGGCAATCGATCCCGGCGCGCTCGTGCTCCACGCCGCAGTCCCGTCCAAGTGCAGCGCGAACAGGTTGTCGCCCAGAGCCGGCAAGAGCTGATTGTTGCCGTGGACCAGCAGGCCGTTCGCCACGTCCACCGCCGGCAGCGACCACGTCTGGTCCGCGTGTTGTTCAAACCACTTCGGCGTACCGGTCAGACGGTCAATCGCGTAGACGCGGAAGTTGTCGTTGGGCACAAAAAGTGTGCCGTCGGGGCCAATCGCGACGTTGCCTTCAAACCAGTTGATGATGCCGCCGGTGTCTTTGGCGGAGTCAGCCGTCCACGTCCACACTTCTTTTCCGGTCGCTGCGTCACGCGCGTAAAGCTTGCCGTCGCCTGATCCAAAGTAGAGGTGGCCGGCGTCGTCCAGAAGCCCAGAACTGTCGATGATTTCGCCCGTTTCCACTTCCCAGCTCAGCTTGCCGGTGCGGCCGATTGCGCGAAATTTGCGATCGGCAGATCCGATGTACACCGTCTCATCCGCGCCCACGATGGGCGACGAGAAGATGCCTTTGCCGGTTTGGAACGACCACGGCGCGCTGCTGGTTGCGGCGCGGGCGAGCGGACTGCGCCCAGTTTGCCGGGCATCGCGACGGAATTTCGGCCACGGCGCTTGTGCGGCCAGCGGCACTTCGGGCGTCGTCGTCGTGGCATCGCTGGCGACGTCGACGGCGTCATCACCACTTTGCGCGGCGTCACTCTCGGTTGATGTCGCCGCGTTTCCACAAGCGGTCAGCGCTGCCGAGACAAGGATCCACAAGAGAACAGAGCGCATCGGAAGCCTCCAACACAAAGCGGAAAACGCCTCGCTGTCGCGCAGTTTGGTCGCGCGCCCGTGAGGTGTCAAACGGCAACGGCCGGGTGTTTTGCGTAGGTTGCGACCGATCCTGCCGAACGGACACGCGCCACTTCACCAGACCTGAAAGTGATGTCCCTTTGACGCGTTTGGCGCACCTTCGTATCCTGCACAAGTCGCCGACCCGCGACGCAGAGGCCGCCATGCGTTGTTCCCGTTTCGTCGCTCCGGCGCTGCTGTTGCTGCTGAGTTGCGCCTCCGGGTGCGGTCAGATCACGGTCATTGGGGAGGACACTGCCCCGGTGGACGTGGCCGCGACCGATACTGACGCCACGGACGTAACCCCTGACACCGCCGACGGCCAATCCACCGACATCGCGACCAACGACGTGATGGGCAACGAATGTCTGACGGACTTCGACTGCCTCGACAAGATCCAGGGCAAGACGCCGTGCATTTCAGCAAAATGCGACAACGGCAACTGCGCCAAGGTGCAGAAGTCCGTTGGCGCGACGTGCAAGGATGCCACGCTCTCCCCCGGTGACTGCGGCCAAACGACGTGCGACGCCGTCGGTCAGTGCGTCGTTGGCAACGTCAAGGACGGCACCGTGTGCGGCGCTGGCTTGTGCGGCAAGAAGTGCGCTGCAGGCGCTTGCATCGCCGCGACCGATGCCGATTACGAAGACGGCGACCCGTGCACCAAGGACTTTTGCGATCAGGGAATTCAGGTGAAACACGAGCCGATCACCGACCTGACGCTCCAGTGCGACGACAAAGACGCGTGCACCAACGGCGACACGTGCATTCAGGGTGGGTGCAAGGGTACGTTGGTGAGCTGTTCGGACGGCATCGCCTGCACGCTCGACACCTGTACCAGCGCCAAAGGCTGCGCGCACACCACGGACAACAGCAAGTGTGACGACGGCAATCCGTGTAGCAACGATGGGTGCGATCTCGCGCTGGGGTGCACCGTCACGAGTCTCGCGGTCGGCGTGACGTGCAGCGACGGCAACGAGTGCACCGTCGCCGACGCATGCGACAACGTGGGCAGTTGCAGCGGAAAGGCGTCGGACGCTTGCACATGCACGGTCGACGACGACTGCGTGGGCAAGACGCAGAACCTCTGCATCGGCGCGTTGGTTTGCCAAGACGGCGGCTGCGTCGCGATTCCCGCAAACGCGGTGTACTGCGACGCAAGCGAGAACTCGACCTGCCTGCAAAACGCCTGTGAACCGGCGAGCGGCAAGTGCGTGGTCAAGAGCAAGAACGAAGGCGCGCCGTGCGACGACGACAACACGTGCGCCACTGGTAAGAAGTGCCAAGTGGGCGCGTGTCAGGGAACCGGCACTTTGGATTGCGACGACAAGAATGCGTGCACGAACGACTTGTGCTTGCCGCAATCGGGCTGCGTCCACGAAGCGAACGCCGCGCCGTGCGACGATGCCAACGCGTGCACCACAGGCGACGTCTGCAGCAAAGGCGCGTGCGGTGGCGCGGCCAAGCCCTGCGATGACGGCATCGCCTGCACCTTGGACGGCTGCGACAAAAGCGCAGGGACGTGCACGCACGCGGCGGATACCTCGACTTGTGACGACGGCAACCCCTGCACCTCCGACACCTGCGACACCAAGAAAGGCTGCGCGTACGGCGACAAAGACGGCGAACCGTGCGACGACGGCGACGCGTGCACGTCCAACAGCTGCAAAGGCGGCAAGTGCGCGGCCACGCCGATCTGTGCGTGCGCTTCGAACGCGGAGTGCGACGACAAGAACCCGTGCACGGTCGACACGTGCGCCGACAGCAATTGTCAGTTCAAGCCGCAGGACGGCGGCGCGTGCGACCCCGCGGACAAGTGCCAGAACGCCGGAAGTGGCACGTGCGCCAGCGGCGTGTGCAAGGCAGGAGACAGCCCAAAGGACTGCGGCAGCTTGGACGACGCCTGTCACAGCGGCGCGTGTGATCCGGGCACGGGCCAATGCGGACCTCTGCCCAAAGGCGACGGCACGCTGTGCGACGCCGATCAGGACCCGTGCACGCTAGCCGACGCCTGCGTGGCGGGCGCGTGCACGGTGGGCAAAGCCATGGACTGCTCGACGCTGACGGATGGCTGCAACGTGGGCGTGTGCCAAAACAGCGCGGGGAGCCCGGTCTGTGCAACGCAGGCCAAGGACGCCGGAACGGCCTGCGAGGACGGCAAGTACTGCACCATCGGTGACAGCTGCGACGGCGAAGGCTTTTGTGTCGGCGGCGAATCGCAGACCTGCGGCCAGGTCGCTGACGCGTGCAACGCGGGCGTCTGCGACGAAGCGGGCAAGCAGTGCGGCACGACGCCCAAAAGCGCGACGGTGGGCTGCGATGACGGCCAATTCTGCACGGCGGGTGACCATTGCGACGGCGCGGGCGCGTGTGTCGGCGGCGGGGCCGCGAGCTGTCCTGGCGCGACGTGCGCGATCGGCGCGTGCGACGCGCTCAGTCAAATGTGCGTTTTGCAGCCGATGGGCACCGGGAGCGCGTGCAGTGACGGCGATCCGTGTACGTTCAATGATGTGTGCAATGACGCGGGAGCGTGCATCGCTGGCCAAGCCGTGGCGTGTTCGGGAACCGCTTGTAATGCGGGCTTCTGCGACCCCGCGACGGGTGGGTGCGCTCTCAAGCCCCTCGACGTTGCGACTGGGTGCGACGACGGCCAGAAGTGCACAACCGGTGACCACTGCGACGGCTACGGCGTCTGCGCGGGCGGCACCTGGGACCCGACATGCGGCTGCAACGCGGACGCGATGTGCAACGACGGCAACTCTTGCACCGTGGACACCTGCAACACCGCGAACGGCACGTGCAACTTCGCCGTGGCCGCCGGGCAATCGTGCGACGACGGCGATGCGTGCACCACGGCAAGCACCTGCAACGGCAGCGGCGCGTGCGTCGCGGTGACGCTCTTTGACTGTTCGGCATCCGCGGACACCTGCCACGTCGGTCAATGTTCCGCCGACGGCACGGTGGCGACCTGCAAGGCCGTCGCGCTGGCCGACGGCACGAAGTGCGATGACGGCCTCTTCTGCACGACGGGCGAAACGTGCAAAGGCGGCAGTTGTGGCTCAGGCGCTGCCATCACGTGCAGCGGCGCGCCAGCCTGCTTCACCGCCGCGTGTTCCGAGGCGGCCAAGGGCTGCGCCAATACGCCGTCGAGCAAAGGCACGGCGTGCTCGGATGGCGAGGGATGTACAATGGGCGACATGTGCGACGGCGCCGGCGTCTGTCAATCCGGCAGCCCGTTGCCGGACTTTTCCACCTGTAACGACGTCGACCCGGCAACCAGCGGCGACCTCTGCTTGAACGCGAAATGCGCCGGCTTCAGTCAGGTCACGGGGGCCACCGGACCACTCACACGCGTCACCTACGACAGCACGGGAGACTCGTGGTGGTTCGCTAGTGCGCTGTATTCCACGCAATCCGTTGCGACTGCGACCAAGTGGAGCGTCAGCGAGCTCACGACGGACACCAAGGGCAACTGGACGCTCGGCAAGGTTGGCGCGACGCTGAACACGGGGCCCATCCGCGCGCTGTCACCGCAACTCGCAGGCGGCGCGGCCAACTTCGCGGCGTTCCACGTGCCCGGCAGCAAGACGTGGGCGGTCACCTCCGGCACTGCATTCGGCAAATCGGTTGGCCTGACCTACCCATCGAGCACGGAATGGTACGACGTCGCCCTGCGCACCAGCGGAACCACCGGCTATGGCCTGCTCGCCGGCTACAACACGACGGATGGCACGGTGCTCGGTCGCTGTCAGGGCGGCTGGGCAGACACCACAAGCACGTGGACGTGCAACAAGGGCGTGGTTGCAGGAGCTTGGGGTGTAGGCGCCGGCATCAGCGTCTTCTCGTCCCTTTGCTTCCCGCCGGGCAGTTGCACGCCGGGCGTCACGTTCGTCGGCGGCATGCAAAAGTGGAACGGCAGCATCGCGTCGCAGTTGGACACCATCACGGCCTCTGGAACGGCGGGCGCGTGGAGCAACGTCAACGTCGGCCCCAACTTCAAGATCAACTCCAGTTTGCTGACCGGTGGCCTGCTCGCCTACGACACATCTGCGTACACGTTGACCGGAAGCACGTCGATCTGGACGGTCGGACCATCGGGCAGCGCGGCCTACGTCGCCAGCGGGTCGTCGTCGCTGAAGGGCTTGACCCTCTTTGGCACGAACTACACGTTCACTGCTGTCACGTCGCTCAATGGCTACACGCTGATTTGGGGGTACAAGACGGACACGGCGACGGGCAACCTCATCCCCGTCTTGTTCACCCACTTGGAGGCGCCCAACACACAAGGCGACCCGCTGACCTGGCTCGAACACACGCTCGCACCGCCGAGCTACAACGCGAGCGCTTGCGTCAACAGTGGCTTCTCCAGCTACGGCATGGCGACCGGCGGCAAGACGGGCACGACGCTCATGATGGTCGGCAACGCCTGCGGCAACAGCGTGTACACCAACCCGCCGAACTTGCGCGGCATGCTCTACGTCCGCAACTAGTCCAACTACGGCATCGCCTCGACGCCCGTCGCGCGCAGCAGCCCATTCAGGACGTCCAGCGTCGCTTGGAATTGCCACATCACGGGCTGTCCGCCGAACACCGCAATCTGCGGCAGCGCGAACTGCGCGAGCGGCACCTTGGCCCACTCTTTGAGCAGCGCCGGAATCGACGTGTCGTGCAGCGCTTTCTCTATGGCCACGTGCACGTCGGTCGCCTGCATGTCCTTGGAGCCGGTCGCCATGTCGAGCACGATCGACTGCGTCTGCCCCAAACGAAGCTGCACGACGCCATTCTCCAGCGTGTAGACCGGGCTCGCTTCAATCGCGATGTGTGCCGTCCCGTTCGCCAGCATTTCCGTCGTGTCGCCGATGTACGCCTGAATATCCAAGCGCAGCTCGGCCAGACGCAGCGTGGCACCTGAACCAGGACAATCCTGCAGCAGCCACGGCAAATCGGCGTGGATCTGCCCCGCGACGGTCACACCTGGCACGAGATCCTTGCCGATCGGCGAGACGTCACCTATGAGCTGACCGCCGAGCCACGCGGCGCGCAACGCGGCGTTGAAGGCATCCTGCGTGACCGTCCACTGAACGCCGAAGAAGGTGTCGAGGAAGCCGAAGTCCGCCAGCGGGGCAACGCACGACGCGTGCAGCGGCGTTCCCGGATCGGTCGTCGCCGTCGACGCCATCGACAGACTCACGACCGATGGCTGCGGCAGCACGGTCAACGCCACGCGCGGCGTACCGCCAGTCGACGGCAACGACGCGACTTGCCAGGCGAGGTCCACCGTGACGTTGGTTGGGGAAAACGCCAGCGGTACGGCCATCTGCGCGTTCGCGAGCGCAGTCTGCAGGCCATCGACAACAAAGCCATCGACGAAGCCCAACAGTTGCGCGTGTCCGGCGTCAATGGGGGCCGCGCCATCTGACCACGTCGGCGACCAGTGCAACCCCTGAACCTGCTTGCGCTTGCCGCCATAAACGTCCGTCACTTCCAACAGAAGCGTTTGCGCGCCGAACTGCAGCGGGACGTTCGTCGAGAACGCGCCGTCGTTGGTAAACGCCACGTCCTTGCCCTGCACCGTCAGCGACTTGGGCTGCGAATTCTGCGCCACCAGCTTGCCAGAAACTTGGATCGACGCGACGTCGCTCTTGAGCCGCAGCGCGCGCGGCGGTTGGTCCACCTGAATGAGCGGCAGGCAATCCTCGTGTTGGTTGTGCACGTGCGTGCAGGTCCCGTCCAACTGACAATTGTCGATCGTGCACGGGCTTTTGTCGTCGCAGTCCTTGGCCTTGCCTTTGCAGGCACCCGAGGCGCAGACGTCCTCCATCGTGCACGGATCACCGTCGTCGCAGTTGCTTGTCGCTGCGTTGTGCGTGCACGTACCGGCGTTGCACATGTCCTCCGTACACGGATTGTGGTCGTCACATTTGGCGATTTCTGCGTTTGAACAAGGCACAACAACGTCAGCAGGTGACGCGTCAGTTTCCGTCACTGCGTCCGCGGCATCAACCGCAGCGGCATCACCGTCAGCGGCAACAACGGCATCGCTCGTATCCAGGTCAGGTTCAGCGTCCGCGCCGCCCTTGTGGTCGCAAGCGCCGAGCCACAGGCCCAGCAACAGCATCAATTGGATTCGCATTGTCCCTCCTTGCACACCAGTTTGGGCCCGCAGGGCGTGCCGTTGGGAAAGTTCGTGTGCACGCACCCGTCGGTTTTCAAACAGCCGTCAGCGGTGCACGGGTTGGCGTCGTCGCATCTCGTGGCGGGCTGCAGCGTGCACGCGCCACTGCTCGCACACGTAGGGCTGCCCCAGCGGTCGACGCGCGCGAGCCAGGTGTCGTGCTGGCCTCCCACGCCAATCACGCCGGCAACGCCGAGCGTGCCGTCCGGTAGCGCCACGAGAGCGTGGGGATAGCCCAGCAGTCCAGTCGCAAAGCCGCGATCATCGCCAAGAAACGAGCGCGCGGTCAGGACACGCCAAGGCGCGGGCTCGCCGACGACGACTTCCGCCGCCGCAAGAACGAGATCCTGCCCCGGCACACGCACGAGCGCTTGCGGATACCAGCCCAGCGCCGAGGTCGCCTGCCACACGACGGCGCCCGAAGCGTTCAGTCCAACCCACCACACCCGCGACTTCTCCGGCGGCGGCAGCCCGTAGAACGGCTGCGTATCCAGCGCGCCCAGCGCGACAAAGCCGCCATCAGGCAGCGCCACGACGTGTCGGAGCGCGCCGAACAGGCCATCGGGTGGCGTCAACTCGACGTTCCAGTTCACGTCGGTTGCGGGTCCGGCAAGCTGCACGGCCCAACCGCGCTGCACGTTCTGCCCGTCATCGGTCTCCTGCCCAACAGCAACCCAGGTCGGTGCCTCGGTCGGCAGTGCCGTGACACCCCAAAGCGTCGACTGTGCCGGAAGGTTTGGTGACAGCGCGATCTTCCAACCCGGCGTTGCATCCGGGTTGAACCGCGCCAAGAGCGCCTTCGACTCGACGTGCCCAACGGCCAGCAGGCTACCGTCCGTTGCACGCGCAACGGCCGCCAAACCGTGATTGCCCGCGATGCTCATGTGGTGAACTTCCGGCGTATCGTCCGTTGCCTTGACCCAGATCCACCGCGCCCAGGTTGGCGGATTCGGCTCAAGCGGCGCCGACTGCCCCCGGCGTTCGCCCACCGCGAGGAAACCGCCATCTTTGAGCGGCGCAACGGCAAAAATCAGGTCGTCGTGGTTGAGGTCCTCCTGCAGCCACTTGGGCATCGCCATTTGCGCCTGCATGGTACCGGTTGCGGAGACGCGGATCAGATAGTTATCGTTGTCGTTCACACCGCGAAGCGCGTTGCCAAATGCGATGAGGTCGCCGTTCTGGTCCTGAACCATCGAGGTCGCCGTGTCCAAGCCGCCCGGCTGCGCGGAGACGGACGCGGACCAGAGCTTCGCCGCGCCCACGCACTTGCCGGCGACGCACATCGCCTCTTCGACGCACGGGCCGGCTTCGCAATGCGTGGCGTCGCGCGGGGCGTGCACGCAGCCGTCGACCGGATCGCAGGTGTCGAGCGTGCACTGCTCGCCGTCGTCGCAATTCGGCTGACCGACACACATGCCGCAGTCCGACGGGCACGTGAGCGCGCTCTCGCCCGCTTCGCAACTGCCGTCACCGCAGGTCGCGAATGCACTGGCCTCAGGCACAGAGGGACTTCCGCAGCCAAACGCAAGCGTCATCAAAGAGGCGGAGAGGCGGAGGCGGAGATCACGCACGAAGGGACTCACCACGGCGCCCCCGCAACCAGAGTCCAACCGCCAGCATTCGGCACGCCGAGGACTTGTACGGACGGATCGACCCGTTCGCGCGGCCAAAACCAAGCAGTCAATGCACCGACGGCGCCAAGCGCGCAGACGACGCCGCCCAGATTCTGACGAAACGCGATCGCTTCGCCTGCTTTCACCGCTGCGGCGCGGTCGGCGTACCCGTCCACCTTGCCACCGGTGAAGCCAGGAGACATCGTCGCGACAAAGTCACTTCGCTCCCACGTCGCGACGGCGAGGAGTCCCGCCCCCACAAGCGCCGCACCCGATGCGCCCCAAAGCATCGCCTGCCGCAGTCGCGAAAGCGCGGGCGGCGGAACGGACGCGACCGGCGCTTGAATGGACGGGACGATCGGAGTTGTCGGCGGCACTTCAACCACTGGAGGCACGGCGGGAGTCACGGCAACCGACAGGGGAGCGGGCGTGGGCGGTTCCGGTTCCCGCTCGGCACGTGGCGCGACTCGACCGCGCAAGGCGGCACGGACTTGCGCCAGATAGACCACCGCCTTTTCACGCAAAGCGCGGTCGGCTGTTTCCAACTGCAGAAATGCCACGTAACGCACTTCTGCCAGGTCCAATTGACCATCCAACTGCAGGCTCCGCGCTGATCCCCACAGAAATGCCCCGTCGCCGGGATCCAACTGGTGCGCGCGAAAATACAAGTCGGCCGCGCGCTTCTGATCGCCTGCTTGGTACGCGGCATGCGCCTCATTGGCCAGACGCACGACGGCGCGGTTGGGAGGTGCAGAAGGTCGTGCAAACGCGTTCGAGGAAAATGCCAAGAGAACGACCAGATAGCCGACGGCAATGCAGAGTGGAATCGGCAGTAAGCGGGCTTGCATGGCGACGAAAAAGGGCACTGCTGGCTCGTTGCGTCAAGGTCCTTAGGACGTAGACAGTGTGCTGGGCACGCTGCCCGGATGCAAGACGGAATTCGAGTGAGACACTACTGTCTCGGTGTCTCGCATGCCTCAGAAGCGGTCTACACACCCGTTTCGAGCCGCGCTAGCGATTCAGGTCGCGGCAAAAATTCTGGCGCATGCGAGCCACCGGGAGACCAGCTTGCGGCGACAGCAGCATAAACATTTGATACCATTGATATTCCCTCGGCAGCCACGCAGTCTTTCCGTCGAGCACGCGAACCAAACCGCGCCGCAGCTTACCTCGGTGTCGTTGCCCGGCGTTCGTTCCTCCTTGACCCCCTCCTCCGCCGCGTCCACACTTCTACACATGCCCGTCGCGCTCGCCGACATCGCACCTACACGAATCCGCCTTTGCCCCAAATGCGGCGCAACCACGCAGGCAGGGATTTGCCCAGCGGACACGACGGCGACCGTCGACCTGCAGGCGTTTGAAACGGCGAACTGGCAGCTGAAGCCAGGGCAAATTGTGGCGGGGAAATACCGTGTCACGTCTGAAATCGCCCGAGGCGGTCACGGCACCGTGTATCGTGCGGAACACCTGCTCGGACTCGGCACGGTCGCGCTGAAACTGCCCGGACGCGAGACCATGGACGTCGTCGACTTGCGGCGGTTCTTCCGCGAGGCTCAAGTCTCCGCACGGCTCACCGGCGCGCACACGGCGCGTGTCTTTGACGTGGGTCAGACCGACGAAGGCGCGCTTTATCTGGCGATGGAATTCGTCGACGGCCCCACTTTGGAGACCGTGCTGCGCCATTTACACAATGAGAACAAAGTGACGACGGAGTCCGAGGCGACGCGAATCGCGCTCGACGTACTGGACGGCCTGACGGAAGCCCACGGTTGCGGCCTGGTGCACCGCGACTTGAAGCCGTCCAATATTGCGATTCGCCGCGCGGACGGTGCCGTCAAGATTCTGGATTTTGGTTTGGCCCTGGTGCACGACTCTTCGCTCACGCCCAACGAACGCGCGATGGGCACGCCGCACTACATGAGCCCCGAGCAATGCCAAGGCGGCGAAGTCGATGCGCGCGCAGATCTGTACGCGCTGGGCGTGATTCTGTATCGGATGCTCGCCGGCAAGCTGCCCTTCGTCGGCGACGGCACAATGGCGGTGCTTTGGGGCCACGTACACCGTCCCGTGCCGGACGTCGCCAGTCACGCGCAGACTCCAGTCTCTCCCGCGCTTGCACAAGTAGTCATGCGGGCCCTCGCCAAGCGTCCCGATCGGCGCTTTGCCTCCGCCGCCGCGATGCGCGAGGCGCTGGCGCGTGCAGTCACGGGCCCAGCAGACGTTGTCGCCGCGGATTGGGCAAACTACCCCGATGTGCACGTCACAGAAAGTGAAGGTGACGCGACCGCTTCCGCGAGCGGGGTCGATCGCGCTTCCGTTCCGGGCCCCGCGTACAAGTCGCGATTCGTCGCTGGCTGGGCGCTCCTGGGCGCTACGGCCGCTATCTTTGCGTTGGCTACCCGCGCCGAACGTCACTCGCCGACGTCCGGGCCGGAGGAGGTGGGGACACTCTCGACTGCAGTCGCTACGGTTATGCCAGCTGCGGCCGAAGTGCGTGGGCCTGTCGCACCGAGTGTCCCAGCGCCTCAGGCGGCGACGCCGACCGTTCAGGCTACTGCCGAGACACACGCACCGGTGCGGGAAACCGAGAGGCCGCGGCCCGTGCACCATCGGACCGCGGGTCGTGGGGCGGGCCATGAAGGCGCGCTGCGTCCGGACTGGAAGAAGCCCCTGTTGCCGCAATAGCCGGCGTCTCCTGGAGTTCGCATGCCCAACACGCCGCACCCCGCCGTCACAACGACCAATCCGACACCGCACGCGTCCTCCGTGCACGCGCGTCAGTCGCGACGTGGCTGGCGGTTGCACGTGCTCTGCTCGCCGGATCCGAACTGGCGCGGTCAGGTCGTGGATCTCTTGCCGGGCGCGACAACCATGGGCCGTCAGGATGCCGATTGGGTCTTTGCCGATCCCGCTCTCTCGCGTCGGCACGCGCGCGTGCAAACTGCGGAGGACGGCGTCTGGCTGGTCGATGAAGGCAGCCGAAACGGCACGTTTGTCGCTGGCCAGCGCACCCAGCACGCGCAGCTGGGTGACGGTGCAGTCTTGCGCTTGGGCGGCAGCGTGCTCGTGCTGGAAGCTGACGGTGGGCTCGCCAAGGACCACAGCGAGCCGACAGCGAATCTGCCTGGCCGTACCGAACAGGCGCGAACGCTGCGTTTTGAAGTTGGGATCGCCGCGACCCAGTCGATGCACGTTTTGCTCCACGGTGAAACCGGGACAGGCAAGGAGCACGCGGCCTTGGAAATTCATCGACTTTCAGGTCGTCACGGCCCCGTGGTGCTGTTCAACGTAGCGGCCGTACCCACCGAGCTTTTTGAGGCGGAGCTCTTCGGGCACATCGCCGGCGCGTTCACCGGCGCCTCGGCTGCGCGGCTCGGACGGATTCGAGAGGCTCAGAAGGGCACGCTCGTGCTCGATGAAATCGGCGAATTGCCGTTTGCGTTGCAAGCCAAGTTGCTGCGCGTTCTGGAAGAGCGCGTGATTCGCCCAGTTGGCGCGAGTCAGGACATCCCGATCGACGTGCGCTTTGTCGCCTCGACCAACGCGGACCTGCAACGGCTGGTTGATCAGGGCAAATTCCGCCGTGACCTGCTGGCGCGCCTGCGGGTCAACACTGTCCACTTGTCGCCCATTGCGGCGCGGCGCGGCGATTTGCTGGACTTGGCCGACGCTGTTTGTCCATTGGTGGAGGCGGGCCAACCGGTGCCTTGGTCTGCCAAGCTGACGCCAGATGCAGCGCAAGCCTTGGTGCTGTACGACTGGCCGGACAACCTGCGCATGGTACGTGGCTGCCTCACACGCGCGGCGGCGCTGGCGAAAGACGATCGCGTGGGCCTCGAACACTTGCCGCAAGAAGTCACCACAGCGCTCAATCGCGTCACGCACACCCCGCGATCGGACGTCGCAGAGAAGAAGCGGCCCACGGCGTCGCGTCTGCGTGCCGCCCTCGGCAAGTTTCGCGGCAACGTGGACACGCTAGCGCGTGACTTTGGCGTGCACCGGCGGCAGGTCTACCGTTGGCTGGATTACGCGGGCATCGATCAAGCCGAACTTCGTGCAGCGCGGCAGGAGCCCGAAGAACCCGATATTGACGCGCCCGGCAAGGGCTAGGCGTTGAGCGCTTATCGGGCTAGCCAACGTCTGGCCGCAGCTTCTCGACGCGGCAATCCAAGGCGCCGTCGCCCAGCAACACTTCCACTGCTTGCCCCAATGCGATGCCCCGCACCGACTGCAGCGCCTCGCGCGTTCCGGTGCGGCGAACGATGCCGTAACCGCGCTTGAGGGCCGACCGAGGGCTCAGCGCAGTGAGTACCGCCGTCTTGCGCTCCAGTCGTTCGCGCTTGGCGCGCACAAGGGCCTCGCGCACGGCCAGAAGCCGCGCTTGCAGGCCGTCGAGCTTGCGCTGTTGCGTCGCGAGTTTGCGCAGCGGGTGCGCCTGCGTCAGCCGTTGATGGCGGTTGGCCAAAATTCTGTGGCGATCCGCGACTTGCCTTTGCGCGGCGGCCGTCATGCGACGCGTCAGTTCGTCCAGCCGCAGAAACCGCGGCCCGGTAAGCTGATCGCCCTGGCCCAGACGCCCCAAACGCTGGTTCAACAGCGCACGCTCCGTACGAATTTGCTTCTTGACCACGCGGGCCATGCGACCGCGCGCGTCCACCACCTGCCAATGCAAATCGGCCAAACGCGGCACAACCGTCTCGGCCGCCACGGACGGCGTCGGCGCGCGCAAATCGGCCGCGAGATCGCTCAGCATCGTATCGACTTCGTGGCCGACGGCACTCACGATCGGCGTTCGACACGCTGCAACCGCGCGCACAACCCGCTCTTCATTGAACGCCCACAGATCTTCCAGCGAACCGCCGCCGCGCCCTGCAATGATCACGTCGCACAAACCCGATTTGTCCAGCAGTTCGATCGCCTGCGCGATGCTTTCCGCCGCGCCTTCGCCTTGAACTTTACAGGGCGCCACGATGACACGTACCGGAAAGCGGTCGTTCAGCACGCGCACCATGTCGCGCAGCGCCGCGCCCGTCGGGGAAGTGGCCATGCCGACGACCTTGGGCAAGTACGGCAGCGCGATCTTGCGGCTTTGGTCAAAGAGCCCTTCCGCGGTCAGCTTCTCTTTCAGCGCCTGCAGGGCGGCAAATCGCTGGCCAAGTCCCGCGGGCTCGACGTTTGTCGCGTTCAGCGCGTACGTCCCCGCTTGCACCCACACGTCGACCTTGCCGGTCACGACAACCTGCTGGCCATCGCGCACGTCGGTCGTCAGGCGATCCACAGTCGATCGCCACACGGTCACGCGGATCTTGGAGCCCGCGTCTTTCAGGTCAAAGTACAAGTGGCCGCTGGAAAAACGCGCGCCAGACACCTCGCCTTCCACGCGCAGTTCGCGCATGGGCGCAAGCGCCACGCGAATGCGTTCGTTCAGAGCCGTGACGGTGATGGCGGGAAGGGGCTGCACGCACCGCAGCGTATGCCACGGAGGACGCGTGTTCAAGGGCTACAGTGCGGTGCCAAGAGGCTGAACCGCGCTCAACTCCAGATCGTGGCGAATTCGCTCAATTTCGGCCAATCGCAGGCGGTAGTGCCCTTCCACGTTGTAGGTCGAGAGCACCTGCTCACGCGCCACACGATCCACCGGGTCCATCGTGATGACCATGGGCACGCCGTCATTGTCGACCACGTCGCTCACCACGGCGGGCAGCAGCCGCTTCGCGCCGCGCTTGCGCTGCAAGAGCACGATGTCGCCGCCCTCCAGATTATCACGCGCGCCGTCCAGCACCTGCGCGTACGTCGTCAGGAAGATCTGCAGGTTCTCCGCAGTCAACGCGCGGCGGCGTTCATCGCCCGTCAGCGTCGGTTTGTCACGCAGACCATACAGCTGCGGCGCCCGGGCGCGGTGGCGCGGCAACGCTTGGCGCAAACTCAGGATGCGCTCCAAGCCGCGGTCGACGAGGTCGATGCCCGAACCTTTGTTGGCGCGGCTGTCATCCACCGGCAATGACGAGGCGGAAACCTTGCGCGCGAGGTGATCACGACCGGCAGCCAGGAGCGCCTGTGCGACGGGATCCGCCGCGATCGCCACCGCGAGGCGCGCGGGCGCCGCTACCGCCGCCGGACCACCAGGCTGAAGTCCCGCAGCAAGCCCAGCGGCAACAGGCGCTTGCGTGCCTTTCGCCTTGGCGTCGTCGGCGTGGTTCGCGTGAATGTGCTTGCCTGCAGCCAGATCTTGCGCAACGACCCGCAGCGACAGCCAGGCGGCGCCAACGGCCACCACCGCGAGCAGCAGCAACGTCGTCAAACGCCGCATGTCGCGACGCTTTTTGCTGCCCAGCACTGGTCCGGTCGCGATGTAGCGCATGATCGACGGGATCGCCTTGCTTGCATCGATCGCCGCCCCGATGGCAGCGTCTGGCAAGTGGGCGTTGTCCGTACCGACCGGAGCGATTCGCGTCAACGCGTGTAGGCTAACAGACTGTTTGCACTGGTGTTTGCAAAATCCACACGCCGATCCTGCGGCAAGACAGCGCGACAAGTGATCGAAAAGCAAAGTTACGCGGCGTTATCCACAGAACTTATCCACAGGCCAAGTGACTCGCTTCCGTCGATTTCAGCGGACCCAAGCCGCCAGCCACGCGTCGCGAGCGATGCGCGCGCGGTCCAGATGCGCCGCCTTCCGTTCGCCTTTGTTGCGCTTCTTCGCGCCTTCCACCACGTCCAGCGCCGGCATCATGCCCCAGTGGACGTTGGACGGCTGGAATTCAGGGACGGAATCGTCGATGACGTGGTGCAGCAACGCGCCCCATGCGGTCGTTTCCGGCGGCAGCGGCAGTTCCCGCCCGGCGAGCTCCGCCGCGAGGCGCAGCCCGACCCACAGTCCAGAGGCGGTCGATTCGACATAGCCCTCGACGCCCGTCATCTGCCCGGCAAAACGCACTTGCGGGCAAGATTTGAGGCGCATGCGCTCGTCCAACAGCCTTGGACTGTCCAGAAACGTGTTGCGATGCACGGACCCGTAACGCAGGAATTCCGCGCTCTCCAGCCCGGGAATCATGCCCAGCACGCGGCGCTGCTCCGCTTGCTTCATCTTGGTCTGGAACCCGACCAGGTTCCACGCCGTCTTGTGGCGGTTCTCCGCACGCAGTTGCACGATCGCGTACGCCCAACGTCCAGTCTTCGGGTCGTCCAGTCCCGTCGGCTTCATGGGGCCAAAACGCAGCGACTTGGGTCCGGACTTGGCGATCACTTCGACGGGCTGGCACCCCTGAAAGTACTGCACGCCTTTCTCAAAATCCTGCAACGGCAGGTACTCAGCGGTCAGCAGGGCGTCGACAAACGCGAGGTATTGCGGCTTGTCCATGGGGCAATTCAGGTAGTCATCGGTCTCGCCTTTGCCCCAGCGCGATGCCGCAAACACCTTCTCGTGATCGATACTTTCATCCGCGACGATCGGCGCGATCGCGTCAAAGAACGCCAGACGCTCCTGACCCGTCAGCGCTACCAACTGGGCCGCCAGCGCGTCCGAAGTCAGTGGTCCAGTCGCCACGACGATCGGCAGCCCGCGCGCCAACGGAAGTTCCGTCACTTCACCTTGCACCACCCGAATCTTGGCGTGTCCGCGGACGGCAGCCTCCACGGCTTCAGAAAATCTGTCGCGATCAACGGCGAGCGCGTCACCCGCCGGAACGCGATTCTCGTCCGCCAAGCGCAACAGCAACGAGCCAGCGAGCCGCAGATCCTCGTGCAAAAGCCCAATCGTGTTCAAGGGGTTATCACTGCGTAGCGAGTTGGAGCACACGAGCTCTGCCAAGCCGTCGCTGGTCTGCGCGGGCGTGCGCTGTTGCGGCTTTTGCTCGTGCAGTTCAACGAAAATGCCGCGCTCAGCCAGTTGCCACGCGCACTCGCATCCCGCCAAGCCGCCACCAATCACGATCACTTGCGCTGTCTCTGCCAACTGAACCTCCGGCGGCGGCTTCTACCGCATCCGCACAAGATCTGCGAACGGCGGGCGGGAATAGTGCCGCCCCTTGAGGAATTGCACGCGCGGTGGCTTGCGATTCGGCGGGGGCGTCTTATATTTCGCCCCCGGCGCTTTTTTGCCCACCCAGCTTGCCTTCAGGAGAACCGCCATGGCCGATGCCGCCAACAACCAGGCCCGCCGCGACGCAACTCAGGATTCGGGACTGCCCGCACTGCCGAATTTGCTCTACGCGATCATCGCGTTGTGCACCGCCGGCATCGGCGTGTCGATCTACCTCGCGCGCCACAAACTGAACATTTTGTACACCAAGGGCTACATCTCAAGCTGCAACTTGGGCGGTTCGATCAACTGCGACGCCGTCAACATGTCCGGCTGGTCAGAAGTCAAAGGCGTGCCGATCAGCGTGCTCGGAATCCCCACGTACGCCGTGATGATTTGGTTGACGTACAAGGCGCTCACAGCGCTCAAGACCAACGACAAGACCGCTCGTGAAATC
Source organism: uncultured Myxococcales bacterium (assembly GCA_903896545.1). Classification (GTDB taxonomy): domain Bacteria; phylum Myxococcota_A; class UBA9042; order UBA9042; family UBA9042; genus CAIYBN01. The sequence goes on from CAITYF010000182.1 coordinate 18,807, forward strand.
GGCGCGACGGCGTTGAATGGCGTGGTCGGCATTGGCGTCCTGACGAGCCTCTTTTCGTGCGCGCTGATCTGGTATTCGTCCACTCAGGTAGGTGCGTATTGCCTCTACTGCGTGTCGCTGTACCTCATCAACTTCGCCGTAACCGCGTTGTCGGTCGCCGCGGGTCCCAAGTCGATCGGCAAGGGCATCCAGAACGCCGTGCAGGGCTTGATCAGCTTCGCCGAGCCGCTGCCGATCTCGCTGGGCGTCTTCATCATCGCGGGCGGCGCAGCGTGGTACGGCTACGATTCGACCAAGGCGCGCATGGAAGTCGGTCGTCTGGCGATTGAAAAAGCTGAACTTGATCAGGCTTTTGCTGGCGACACCAAGCCTGCCGAGCCCGCTGCCGCTGCCAACACCGGCGCAGCTGCACCGTCCGCTCCGACCGCGCAAGCTGCTGCTCCGACGCCGCCCGCCGGCGTGGGCGTGCCCAGCGGCAAGAAGACAGAAGACGGCTACACGTTCTACCTGACGCCGATCGACAGCGAAGACTACGTGTACGGACCGGCTGACGCGAAGGTCACGGTCGTGAAGTACTCCGACTTTGAGTGCCCATATTGCAAGTACCTGGCGCTGACCATGGAGCCAGTGAAGGCCAAGTACAAGGACAAAGTCCGCTTTATCATGAAACACTTCCCGATGAACCCGCAGTGCAATCGCTACATGGCGGGCTACGACAAGCACCCGAACGCGTGCAACGCGTCGGTCACCGGCATTTGCGCCGGTCGTCAGGGCAAGTTCTGGGAGATGCATGACAAGCTCTACGCGGCGCAGCCCAAGCTGGATCCCGAGTCGAACCGCGGCTACGCGAGCGAACTGGGTTTGGATATGGCCAAGTACGACCAGTGCGTCAAGGATCCGACGGTGCTGCAACGCATCAACAAGGACATCGATCTGGCGGTGAAGGCCGGTATCAACGGCGCGCCGCGGACCTACATCAACGGTCGGCTCGTGACGGGCTCCGCGTCGACTGCGATCCTGGAGTACTACATCGAGAAGTCGCTGGAGCACCCAGAAGCACAGGGCGCCGCGGCGGTCGCTGCGGTTCCGATGGCCCCGAAGCCGGACGGTTCGCACATGGTGGCGGGCAAGTCGGCGACGGGCTCGTTCTTCATCGATCCGTATGAGGCGAGCCTCACGCAGGATGGCAAGGCCGTGAGCATGCCGGGCGTAGAGCCCGCGCTGGCAAGTTGGACCGAAGCCGACGCGGCATGCATAAAGGCCGGCAAGCGCCTGTGCACCGAAGAAGAATGGACGTCCGCGTGCACCGGTACGCCGCCCGTCGACGAGAACAAGAACAACCAGTTCGCGGACGACAACGTCGAAGGCAACATGTACCCGTACGGCTCGTTCTACGAGGTCGGCACGTGCCGCGATCAGGAAGACAAGTACAAGGGCAAGGCCGGCAAGACTGGCTCGTTGGAGAAGTGCCGCACGCCGGCGGGCGTGTTCGACCAAGCCGGTAACATCGGCGAATGGACTGGCACGACGAAGGAAACCGCGGGCTTGATGGGCGGTCACAACAGCTCTGGCGAGCGTGCCGCGTGCAACCAGCGTTCCGCCAGCTTTGGTATCGGCAACCGCAACATGACCACCGGCTTCCGCTGCTGCGCCGATTCAGACGTTCAGCAGGGCAAGATCGACGAAAGCAAGATCGCCAAGGCGGATGGCGAAATGGTCGGCAAGCCAGTCCCAGCGTTCACCGCCAAGGACACCTCTGGCGTGGACATCGACACCAAGAGCTGGAAGGGCAAGGTCACACTCATCAACTTCTTCGCGAGCTGGTGCGGCCCCTGCAAGAAGGAGTTCCCGGAGTTGGTCAACCTCTACAAAGAGAACAAAGCCAAGGGCTTCCAGATCGTGTCGATCGGCGTGGACCGGGAAAGCGGCAAGTCGCTGGAATTCGCGAAGGGCTTTGAAGCGACGTGGAGCGTCATCGCGGACGCGGAGAGCGAGCTGATGGGCCAGTTCAACGTGTACTCGATGCCGGCGACTTTCATCATCGACCGCCAAGGCGTCGTGCGCTTCATGGACACGGGCTTCAAGCCAGAAGAGCAGCTTGAAAAACTGCGCTCGGCAGTCAAAGGTCTGCTTTAAGGCGGGCGCCAAACGTCGTAGCATGGCGACGTGAGGACCAAAGCGCACATCTCGCTCCTTGTGTTCGTGACGGCTCTTGCCTGCACGCGTGTGCCCTCGCGCGAACCTCTGCAGTGGCAGAAGGCGCTGCCGGGGCTCGATTATGCCCGCGCCGAGGTCGTGACGGGTCAGGACGAACAGCCCGTGGGCGTGCACCTGCTGCGTCTGGAGCCGCGCAAGTGGCAGTTACGCGTCGTGACTCCCGACAAGATGGGCCGCCAACTCGGCAGTCCGGCAGATTTTCGCGCCGCGGTACCCGGTGCCGTCGCAGCGATCAACGGCGGGTTCTTTGACCCCGCGTACAAGCCGCTCGGCCTGCTTGTGGACAACGGACAAACGCTGTCTCCCCTGCGCCACGTCGATCACGGCGTGTTTGGCATCGCAGCGCACCAGCCGCTCCTGCGCCACGCCCGCGAATGGAATGCGCTGCCTGAACTGGAATTCGCCGTTGAATGCGGCCCGCGGTTGCTGGTCGACGGCAAGCCTTTGACGTTCAAGCCCGGATTTGCCCGCCGTACCGCGCTCGGAAGCGACTCGCAAGGCCGCGTCACGATCATCGTCAGCGACGGCGTTTTACAACTTTCTGAACTTACATCATTTCTTCAGCGCGGCGAGCGCGAAGGCGGCCCTGGTCTGGTAAATGCGCTGAATCTCGACGGCGGTCCGTCGACGATGCTGGAAATCGACGCCGGCGTGGTGCACGTGAACGTGCCAACACCAGTCCAAGTTCCTGTTGGAATTACTGTTTCCCCCCGGTCGCCGTAGCCCGCCGTTCAGCCGGTTCGGTTGTTTGGCAAGTGTCTCGGTTTCAGGCAAACTTGCGGGTTGCGTCTCACGCGGCCCGACGCGCGCGTTGGTGTCGACGTTTGTCAGTCTCGGAGGTCGATCGTGTCCCGTTCCAGGGCAATTGTGCAAAATGACGTCGCGCTTCGTTGCGTGGCGCAGGTGTTGCTGCTGACGTTCACCACGGCGTCTTTCCTCATGCCGCTGCCACAGCGCTGGGGTGGAAGTCAGGCGTGGGCGCAGGAAGCGGAGAAGCCAACCGTCGGCATCGTGCCGTTTGCCCGCAAGGGTGAAGTAGGCGTGCTCGCCGCCGCGCGCATCGAGGAGTATCTCCGCCAGATGCTGAGCGCGGGCGACGCCTTGAAGCCGCTGCCGGCGAAGGTCATCGACTCCGGTAAACCGCTGGTGCCGATCGTCAAGGAAGTCAAAGAGAAGCCGCAGACTCCGGCGCAAAAAGCCCTGGACCGCGCGGACACGCTCTCGGTGACGGCACGGACGATGGTGGACGAGAACGAGGATCCGAACGACATCCTCAAGCTTCTGAAGGCGGCGGCGCAGCGTTACGAGGACAACTTCGTCGAACTCGTCGACTTCACCAAGTTGGTCGACGTCTACGCGCAGGCGGCGACGATTTCCCTGAAGCTGAACGACGCCAAGGCCGCCAAGGAGTGGCTGGAGAAGGCCGTTGTCCTGCAGCCGACGTTCGTTGTGGACACGCGCAAGGCCTCCAAGCCGTTGCAACTGACGCTCACGGCGGCGCGGCAGGGCCTGGCGGACAAGGAGGGGTCAAACCTGAGCATCGACTGCCCGCTTGCTGGCGCGGACGTGTTCGTGGACGGCGTCAAGGTCGGCAATTGCCCTGCGCAGGTCAAGGACTTGCTGCAAGGCACCCACTACGTGCAAGTACGCAAGCCCGGCGTGCTGCCGTGGGGCCAAGTGTTCGTCGCCAAAGGCAAGGACGGCGCGATCAGCGCAAACCCGAAGGTCGAAGAGGATCCGACGTCGATTGGCTTGACCGTGCCCGCTGAGGACATCAAGGCATTCGCGGGCAGCGGCAACTTCCAGGAGAAGATTTTCAAGAACATGGCGGCGAGCTTTAGCCGTCAGGTGGGCGCGAACTATTTGCTGTACGGTGTCGTGTCGAAGAACGCGCGTTCGCTGGAATTGCACCTGTTCCTCTTCCAAGCCAAGACCAAGCGGTCATGCGCGCTGGACAAGGTCGAGTACCAGCCGACGCTGGGCGACCTGCAGATGAAGACGCTGGACGCCGAAGGTCGCGTACGCGCGGCGCTGTCGACGTGCAAGGAAGTCGAAGACCTGCCCGCCGTGTACGACGCGAGCGCGGAGGCCAAGGGCGAGGCCGCTGCGGTCCCCGTGGCGCCACCGACGTTTGAACAGGAAGAGACGCCATTGCCCAAAGCCAGGCCGGAGCCCAAGCCGGAGCCGAGGATCCGTCCGGTGCCCCGGCCCGATCCCGTGTTCGACAACAACGCCGATCCGTACGCCGGACTTCTCCACGACGAAGACGAGACCGAAAAGAAGCCGTGGTTCAAAAAGTGGTGGCCGTGGACCATCGGAGGCGTCGTCGTCGTGGGCGCCGTTGTCACCGCGATTTACGCAGCGACCCGTCAGGCAGCGCCCGCCACCGGCTTTACCGCCGTCGGTATCGTGCCATGAACCGAACCGCATCGCCTTCCGCCCGTTCCTGGAGCGAGATCATGCTGACCCGTACTTTGAAACTGAGCCGCTTCCTTGCCATGCCCGCGCTGTCGCTGGTCGCGGCGTGCACGGCGACGACCACGCCGCCGTCGACCAAGCTCGTGGTCAACGTTCGCGTGCCGGCCAACGACGACAATCCGCTGGGCACCGCCGACTCGCGCTTCATCGCGCTGATCGCCGATTTTCCCGGCACTGACGGAAAATTGTTCAACATCCAGCCGTACGCCCAAGGCGTCAAAGTCACGCCGCCGACGATTCCGTTTGGTCCAGCGCGGCAGATTCGTGTGGACGTGTACAAGGGCGAGGACCAGCCGACTGTGGCTTTTGCCCGCGGCACGTCCGTGCCCGTCGACATGTACGACAGTTCGCCCGCCCGTGAGGTCCACCCCTACGTGACGCGGATCAACAACTTCGCCGCGATCTTTGCGGAGCCTGGCGCGGACGGCAGTTCGGCGCAAACGCAGCTTGACGCCCCGCACGCAGCAACCGGCGTGGCGACCCTCCCGAACGGCAAAGTGGCAATGATCGGCGGCGGCGTGCCCAAGGCATCGGCCAAGAATCCTTATGATCCCTTGTCCTACGCGTCGTTCCAGCCGACCGTGGCCATTTATGACCCCGACTCGCGCACGATCTCGGCGGCTGAAGACCCGGCCGGACAGTTGGCGACGCCGCGCGCGTTCCACACGCTGGCGGTGGGTCAGACCGTCGTGGCCGTCGTGGGCGGCGTGGAAATGGATGAAGCGGGCAAGCCGCGCAAGTCCAACAAGATCGAGTTCTACAACATCGCAACCGGCGAAGTGACCAGCCCGACCCAGACCGAGCCGAACATGCACTTTGGCCGCCTTGCGCCGACGGTCATTCAGATGTTCGAGCATCAGGACTACTTCCTGATCCTCGGCGGCCAAGGCAACGAAGACTGCCCGGCGAATCCGCACGACGGACTCTGCGGCGGCAACACGTGGGAAATCTGGCACGCGAGCGCCGGTTTTCGTGCGATGGGCCAGCTCTCCACAGCGCGCTGGCATCATGCGGGCGTGCGCGTCCCCGGGCCGGATGGCGGCTTTGTCATGCTGATCGGCGGCGAGAACACCCAGGGTGCCGTCAAGACGATGGAAGTCGTCCAGTTCACCGTCGCGAACAACAATGTGCTGGTCTCGGATTCGCTGACGAATTGCCCGGCAGACTGCCCGTCCAAACCGGCCGGCTTCCTCTGGAATCCAGTTTCCTACACCGACCAGCCGACGCGGATCTGGCCAGCGGCGCTCTTTGTCGCAAATGCCACCGCAGGCTACTACCACGTCTACATGATCGGCGGCTTCTCGGACGTCGCCCACACCGCGGCGAATAAGACAGTGGACGTGTTTGACATCGTCAAAAGCTCCGTCATCGCGACCAAGCAGATGAGCGCCGGGCGCGCCTCGCCGATGGTCGCGACGGTTTCCGCCGGGCCCAGCGCCGGGCAGGTGCTGATCGCGGGTGGTAGTAGCGCGGACACGACGCACTGGAACAGCGGAGAATTCCTCCACGTCGATGACGACGGCAATGGCGGCGTCGCTGTCAACATCGACAAGATCGAGAACGTGATGGGCGACGGCGATCGTACGCTCGGCGCGGCCACTGGGATGAGCACAGGGCACGTGTTGATCCTCGGCGGCACGGGCGGCAACGCCTCCAGCCTGACCGGACGCACCGATACGCTGCTCTGGAACCCCTACTAAACACGCTGAGTGCCCGTTGGCAGCGCCTTGAACGCAGGAAGTGACCGCAGATGACCCACGGCCAGCGGAATTGGCGTTCGCGTGCAAACGGGTGGCTCATCGCCATCGCGTGTGCGCTGCTCGCCGCGACCGTAGGCAACGTGCAGCCGGCTCATGCGCTGGTGGTCGGCAATTACCCATCGACACCGAAGGCGTTCAAGGTCTACGGCAAGTCCGTGCAGCTGGGCGCGAGCTTGGTGACCAATTTTGTCGACTACCGCTTCAACGACAAGTTGCTCGCGCAAAGTTCGGACACGGTCAAGATCGCCCAGAAGATGCCGGAAGATGCCGTCATTGTGGGCGCTTATCTGTACTGGGGCGCTTCTCAGCCCAATTCTGGCTACGACAACACCGCCGTCGTGACATTGGCGGATGGCGCGCAACAAACGCTCGCGGCGGATGGCTGCGAGACGAGGACGGATCCAACTCCTGGCGGCACGGGCTCGCACTACTACTGCCGACGCGACATCACGACGCTTCTGCAGGCGCATCCGGGCGCCGACCACTGGAACGGCAACTACACAGTCGGTGGAATCGACGCCAAGATCGCCAACATCGCCGTCGTCTCGCCGTCCAACCCCAACGCGTGTCAGGGCTACAAGAAGGCCAACGGTCAGGACGAGAGCGTCTGCTGCGAACTGGGCGACAACGGCTGTCAGGCTCGCTACGCGTCGTGGTCGATGGTTTTTGTCTACGACACGAAGAACAGCGAGACGACGCAGCGCGACGTGTTCTTGTACGACGGCTACGTGCTGCTCGACGAACAGCAGTCCACGCTTGGTCAGATTCAGTTTACGATCAACGACTTTCTGGTCGCCGATCCACCTGAAGCGCAGTTCTCGTACTACGCGATGGAAGGCGACAAGCAACTGGGTAACCCAGAACAGAACGTCGGCAACAATGGTCCGGACAGCCCGCCGTGTGACACGTGCTACGACTTCGTCTCGTTCAACGGCACAAAACTGACGGGGGGCGCGGGCAACAACGAAGAAAACAACATCATGAATTCGACGCCGGAAACCGGCATCGACCTCGACACTTTTGACGTGTCCACCTTTGTGAAGCCCAACGACACGTCCGCGACGCTCGTCGTGTCGTCCGGTAACGGCTCGCTGACGGACAACACGCAGGGACTCCTCAGCGCCGGCTACGGCGAATTCTTCGTGTACGGCTGGTCGCTGTTGCAGGTGAACCGCAAGGCGCCAAATTTCAAGAGCACAGTCAACAAGTTCTACGCGAACTACACGGAAGCCTCACCGGGCGACACGCTGACGTACACCGACGATTTGCTGAACACCGGTCCGCTCGACGCCGACAATACGACGCTCAAATTCGCGACGTTTCCGCCCGCTGGGACCGACTACGTACCCGGATCGACCACGGTTGACGGCGTCGTCGTGCCCGATGTGGGCGGCCAAAGCGCACTCGCGGCCGGTCTCAACCTCGGCGTCTTGACCAATGCGGCGGGCGGCAAATCCAATCGCACGGTCACGTTCAAGGTCAAAATCAAGGCCACGCCTGGCGTCACGGAAATCGCCAGTTCCGGCGTTGTTTCGTACTCGTACGTGGGCGCCAAGTACTCGGATTCGCTCGCGACGCAGACTTCCATCGTCAAGTTGGTGCCGCCGCTTTTGGCGCCGCCATCTCTGGCCGTTGCGCCCTTCAAGCAGAGTCCGGCGGGCACGGTGACCTTCACACTCACCCTGCAAAGCCTCGCCGCGACAGCGATTTCCGTTGATACGTTGGGCTTTGACCTGCCCGCGGAGCTGGCGTTCGTCTCGGCGACAGGACCGGGCACGAACAAATCGACGGCGACGGGCGGAACAGCGAACGCAGGGCACGTGCAGTTTGACGTGGTGCCGATCCCGTCGGGGCAGCAGGCGATCTTCACGATCACCGCGAAGGTCAAGGATCTCGCCGCGCTTCAGGCGCTGGGCATCAACCCGATCGCCGGTCACATCGTCAACACGCAAGGCACGGCGGTTCTGGGCACCAAGACGTACAAAACCGACGATCCGAACCAGCCAGGCGCGGACAACGCGACGGCGCTGACGCTGCAGGTGCCGTCGGACTTGAGCAAGTCGAGCAAGTCGGTCGCCGATCTCTCGCCGGAAACGCCGCTCTTGCCCGGCGATCAGGTGAAGTTCACGATTACAATCGTCAATTCCGGTGCGGGCGACACAACGGTCAACGTCAGCGATCAGATTCCTTCGGGGCTGGTATTTGTGTCGTCGCAGAGCCCAGAGCTGACATCGACTGGCACGCTGCTGACGGGAAGTGTCGCAGTGCCCGCCGGTCAAACCAAAGTCCTGAACTTTACCGCGCAAATCAAGCCGGACACGACGCCTGGCGCGACGTTCCAGAACCTCGCGGTGCTGTCGCCCAATGACGGTTCGACGCCAACGACGGTGCAAACGCCGGTGACGACTGTGCAAGGCGGGCCGGATCTGTCGACCTCGACGCTGAGCGTGCTGGATGTAAACGGCGGCGATCTGGAGCCCGGTGACGCGTTGACCTACACGCTGACGCTGACAAATACGGGGAAGATCGCAACGGGCGCGCTGCAAATCAGCCTGCCGTTGGACAAGAGTTTGGAGAACGTGAGCGGCATAGACGGCGGCGGCGCGCTGGACGCGGGCACCGGCAACCTGGTGTGGAGTTCGGCGGGTATCCCGGCAGGCGGGCAGTTGGTGCTGCATTTCACCGCAAAGGTGAAGACGGCGACGCCCAACGGCACGTCCATCGCGGCGATCGCAACGGCGACGGGGCCGCAATTGCCGCAGCCCAAACAGATTTCGGCGACCGTGAAGGTGCAGGCGAACCCGAACATCTCGACGTTCACGGACGTTGCGACGTCGTCGGCGGGCGCGACGTTCAATCCGGGCGACACGGTCACGTACACCGTGCAACTGCAGAATTCCGGCAAGGGCGTCGTGACCAACGGTGTGCTGACGACGAACTTGGACCCCGCGTTGGGCACGATCGTCGCGGGCGCGGGCGGAAACGTGTCCGGCCAAACAGTGACGTGGAATGTGGGAACGCTGCAGAACGGCGATCCGCTGAAGACGCTGACGGTAACGGCGAAGCTCGCGACGCCGCTGGCACAGGGCAAGTCGGTGAGCAATCAGGTGACGCTGACGGGCGACGGGCTGTTGGCCGCGGCGCTGTCGGACGATCCGAGCAAGCCGGGCAAGACGGATCCAACGGTGTTCGCGGTGACGTCGGCACCGAATTTGTCGACGTCGGACAAAACCTACGTGGACTCCAATGGCGGTTCGGTGCAAGGCGGCGACAAGCTGACGTTCGTGATTCGCCTGCGCAACACGGGCACGAGCCCCGCAAGCAACGTGGTCGTCACGGACGTGGTCGCGCCGCAACTGACGCAGGTCACGGTGACGGGCGGCACGTTCAACGCGGCGACCTCGACGATCACGTGGAATGCCGTGCCGACCTTGCTGCCGGGCGACAAGCCGCCGGAATTGACGTTCACGGCCATCGTCGACAAGGCGACGCCGAGCGGCACGACGATCAGCAACACGGGCAAGATCGCGTTCACGGAAACGCCGACGACGGCGACGACGAACACGGTCAGCTTCCAGGTGGTCAACCTGCCCGACTTCGGCGCGAGCACCAAGGTGGTCAGCGGCGCGCAAATCCAAGCGGGCGCGGCGGTCACGTACACGCTCAACATCGTGAATTCTGGCAACCAGGCGGGCACGGGCGTCGTGGTGACGGACGTGCTGCCCAAGGAACTGGAGAACATCCAGGTGGGTCAGAGCGGCGTCTACAACGCTGGCACAGGCACCGTGACGTGGACGTTGGGCAGCGTGGCCGCCGGCGCGAGCACGCCATTGACGGTCAATGCGACGGTGAAGAAGCCGTTGGACAACGCGACGCACGTCTGCAATCAGGCACAGATCAAGGCGGCAGAGAATCCGACGCCGTCCTTCACGAGCCCGCCGAACACGGCGCTGACGCCTGCGGGCACGCCAACCTGCTTTGACGTGGCCAGCGCGCCGCAAGTCGCTGTGCAGAAAAACGTGTTTGCGACGGCTGGCGGCCAGCAGCTGAACCAAGCGACGGTCAAGCCGAAGGCGGCGCTGACGTGGTCGATCAAGGTGAAGAACACCGGGAACGCGCTGGCCAAGGGCGTGACGGTGGTTGATCCGCTGCCGCAGGGCCTGGAGAACATCGTGGCGCTGGACGGTGGCGCATTTGATGCGGCGAAGAATCAGGTCACGTGGCCGGTCATCGCGAATTTGGGCGTGAACGCGAGCGATGAAGTGACGCTGCGGTTCCAAGCGACGGTGAAGGCGGGTCTGGACGACGGGACGGCGATTCAGAATCAAGCGCTGGTGACGTGGACGGGGCAACCGACGGCGCTCAAGTCCGATGATCCGACGACGCCGACGGCGAACGACGCGACAACTGTGAGCGTGCAGTCCAAGGTTGATTTCTCCAAGGCCAAGCTGACCGTTGTCGACGTGAACGGCGGCGACCTGAAGCCGGGCGACGCGCTGACCTACACGTTGGCGCTGCGCAATGACGGTGACGGCCCGGCGAAAGCGACGACGGTGACGCTGCCGTTGGATGCGCGCCTCATTGACGTCGTGGCGAGCAACGGCGGGACGATTCAGGGCGCGGGAACGCCGGGCGGCGTCGTAACGTGGGCGCTGGGCGCGCTGGCACCGGGTGATTCTGCCACGCTGACGATTCAGGCCAAGGTGAAGACGCCGCAGTTGAACGGCGCGGTGATCGTCGAGCAAGCGCAGATTTCCGCGACCGGCCTGCAGGTGCCGGTGCTGTCTGACGCCGACCTGACGACGGCGATCCGCGAGCCGACGACGCTGACGGTGGTGGCGAAGGCCGACCTGTCGCCGTCCCACTGGGTCGTGCAGGACGTGAACGGCGGATCTTTGGAGCCAGGCGATCAGGTGAACCTGAGTCTGGTGCTGCAAAACAAGGGCGACGCGTTGGCGCAGCTGGTCAACGTGCAAACGCTGCTGCCGGCGACCGGCCTGACCGACATCCACGTCTTTGACGGCGGCACGCTGACGGCGGGGACGATCGCGTGGACCGTGCCGATCGTGTCGATTACGCCCACGGGCGACGTGACGTTGCACGTGAGCGCGACCATCGCGCCGGGAACGCCGGACGGCTCGCTTTTGAACGTGATCGCGCAGATTCCGGGCGTCGCACCGAATCCCACCGCGACGTTGAAAGTCGTGGCGCAGCCGAATTTGAGCCAGTCGGTGCTGACCTCAGACGACGAAAACGGCTGGGTGCAGAAAATTGGACAAGCCGCTCCCGGCCACGTGGTGCGCGTGGAAGTGAAGCTGAAGAACACCGGCAAGGCGAACGCCGAGAACGTGATTGTGACCCTGCCGCTCGGTGTGAAGTGGAGCAATGTGACGGCGCTCGGTTCGGGCACGGTGGCCAATGGCAACGTCACGTGGACAGTGCCGAGTGTGCCCGCGGGTGGCACGTTGACGCTGACGGCAAAGGGCACGATCGCGGCGACGGATCAGGACGGCGATTCCTTGCCGCTGCAGGCCCAAGCCGTGGCGCAGAATCTGCCAGCGCCGCAGAACGTGGTGGGCCTGCCGGTGCAGGTCGTCAATCGGCCGATTTTGCAGGTGCAAAAGAGCTACACGGATCTGACCGGCGGCCACCTCTTCCCCGGTGACAAGGCGCGCTTCACGGTGACGGTGCTGAACGTCGGCAACGCGACGGCGCAGCAGGTGCAAGTGAGCGACGACCTGCCGCCGCAGCTTGTCAGCCCAGTGGCGCAGGCGGGTGGCAGCGTGACGGGAACGACGGTGAACTGGCTGCTGCCGACGTTGGCGCCCGCCCAGACAGCGACGGTGACCTTTGAGGCGACGATGGGGCCGAACTTGCCGACGGGCACGATCATCGTCAATCAGGCCAAGGCGAAGGCGCAAAACGCCCAGCAGCAGCTGAGCAACGTGCTGAACGTACCGCTGAAGTATCCGACTCTGCAGGTCGACACGAAGCTGACGCCTGAAGCGCCTGCCACGACGCCCGCGCAGCCCGGCGACACAGTGACGCTGCAGGTGATCGTGACGGTGCCGACAGCGGAGAACGCGAGCAACGTGACGGTTTCCGTGCCGGTAGACGCGACGGTGTTTGACGTGACCGCGCCCAAGGGTGCGGTTTGGGATGAAGCGCAGAAACTGCTGACCTGGAACGTGAAGACGACGGGCGCCCTGGCGAATATTCCCGGCGGCGCGTCGGTGGCGCTGGCGACGACGCTGCGGGTCAAGCCAACGGCAGCGAACGGTGCGACCGCGCAAGGCAAGGCCAGCGCGAAGGAAGGCGAAACGGGGATTTCCTACGACGCCAAGCCGGCAACGCTGGCGATCGTCGCGGTTCCGAAGTTGAAAGTGCAAAAAACCGTCGAGGATCTGAACGGTGGCAAGGTCGCGCCGCTGGACGTGCTGCGCTACACGATTGCTGTGTCGGTCACGGGTCTTTCCGCGGCCGAGAATGTGTCCGTCGACGACGTGTTGGACAACCGCCTTGAAATCGTCGCGGTGGGGCAAGGCGGCAAGCAGACGACAAACGCCGGCGTGACCAAGCTGACGTGGAATGCCACGGGCGCGACGGCGCTGGCGGCGGTCGTGCCGGGAACCGCGGCGACGCTGACGTTTGACGCGCGCGTGAAGGCGGACACGCCCGACGCGGCGACGGTGCTGAATCAGGCGCAAGTCAAGGCGGACGCGGTGACGACGGCGGTGCTTTCGGACGATCCGAATACGCCCGCGGTGAACGACCCGACAGCGGTGCAGGTGCGTACACAGAGCGCGCTGGAAGCGTCGAGCAAGACGGCCAAGGACGACAACGGCGGCGCGCTGATGCCCGGCGATACGGTGACGTGGAAGATTTCCGTCGTGGCGACGTCGCCCGCGCCGCTGAACGGCGTCAAACTGCTGGATACCGTGCCAGCCGGCATGACCTACGAGGCCGGTTCGACGACGCTGAACGGCGTGGCCATGGCCGATGTCGGCGGTAACTCGGCGTTGGCGACAGGCGTCGCGATCGGCACGCTGCAGGCCGGAACGAACAACGCCGCGGTCATCACCTTCCGTACGCGGTTGCGTGCGGACGCGCAGGAAGGCGGCCAAGTCTCCAACACGGCTACGGCGCTGGCGGACAACGTGCCGCCGACAGCGATTGGACCGGCGACGTTGAGCATCGGTAAAGGGCCGTCGATCCGCCAAACGCAAAAGACGGCGCTGCTGCAGGACAGCAACAACAACGGGCTGGCGGATCTGGGCGAGGCGATTGTCTACACGGTGACGGTTCGCAACACCGGCGCGGGCGTGGCGGAGCAGGTGACGCTGGACGATCCGCTGCCGAACACGACACATTTTGTCGGTGCGAGCCTGACGCTGGACGGCAAAGCGCTGAGTGACGTGGCTGACGGCGACGCAGGGCGCGTAGATGTGGCGAACGGGAAGGTGCACGTCGACTTGGGCAACATCGAGGCGGGCAACCAGCGTGTTGTGACGTTTACGGCGAAGATCCTCGGCGGCGTGCTTGTTTCCAACCAAGCGTCGATTCAGGCCAAGGGCGTTGCGCCAGAACTGTCCGACGCCGACAACGATGACAGCAACGGCAACCAGCCAACCGTGACGCAGGTGGGGCCGGCGACGCCGATCATCAGCGTGACCAAGTCGGTGCAGGACGAGAACGGCGGCGCGGTGCAGCCGGGAGATTGGCTGCGCTACACAGTGACAGTTCTCAACAACGGCAACGCCAAGGCCGACAGCATCATCGTCAACGACGCGATGCCGAAGGGCCTCGACGCGGTGAAAGATGCGGACGTGCTGCTGCCGCCCGGCTTGACGCTGCAAAGTGACGGTTCGACGCTGAAACTCGTCGGACTGGCCATTCAGGCGGGCGAAAGTGCAGTCATTTCGGTGCGTGCACGTGTCGCGACCAACGTGGCGGACGCTGCGACGATCTGCAACATCGCGCGCGCCGACATCCTACTGAACAGCGGCACCGTTCACGCCGAATCCAAGCCCGCGTGCGTGACAACCGGCGCGCAGATCGGCGAAGGCGCGATTTCCGGCGTGATTTTTGAAGACGTCGGCGTCGACGACAGCGTCTTCCAAGCAGACACGGATCTGCGCTTCCCGCACTTCCAGGTGGCCGTGCTGCCGCCGGCGGGCGTGGATGGCCCGATCTTGACGGCCATTGCGGATGAGCAAGGCCAGTACCACGTCCTTCATGTGCCCAACGGCCAACGCCGCGTGCGTGTGTTGTCACCGGGCGGCGCTGTGTTCCTGGAGCGCGTAATCGATGCGCCGGGAGCGCAATCGGGCAAATTGGATCTGGCCGTCCGGCCAACGGGACGCGTGTACGACGCGCATTCGGGCACGACCACGGCGGGTGTGCGCCTGTGGCTCCGGTACGACGAAGGCGATCCGGTGGCGCCTAACGCGCTGTTGCCCGACGACATGCTTCCGCAAGGCCAGCAGGGCCAGACGACGGATGCTTCGGGCGCCTACGTCTTCTCACCGCCGCCTGGCCGCGCCTACCGCATCGAGCTGGCAACCGTGTCCGCCGGCTGGGCATTCCCCGTTGCAGGCCACGCGCCTGAGCCCGGTATTGCGCTACTGGACAAGCAAGGGCTGGTCGTGCCCGATGCACTGCCCCACATCGCCGGCAATACGCTGCCGCGTTACCTGACGCGCTTCTCGCTGCAAGGTGGTGCCAACCCGGTGCCGCCGCCGCCGCCCGGTGGTCGCAACAACACGCCGCAGGCCAGCAGCGGTCCGCCAGTCCCGCGCCACAACTTCCTGCCAGTCGAGAAGCTGACAACCGCGATTTCCGTCGGGGTGCGGTTGTCCAAGGCCCAAGCGCAAGTGGGCGATCTGCTGTACGCGACGGTGACGGTGCAAAACCACTCGACGGCTGGCTTTGCTGCGGACGCCTTGACGGGTCGCGGCGGCGTGGAACTGCGCGACCTTCTGCCGACGGGCTTGAACCTTGTGCCAGGTGGTGCAGACCTGACGATGGTGGGCAGCAACGGCATGCCGGTGAAGTTACCGCTGGCGCCGTTGGAAGCGCCGCTTTCGGTCGTCCACCGTATCTCGCCCACGACAGGCAAGCCTGTTGGCCTGGACCTGCCGCCCGGAGGCATCCTGACGCTGCGGACACAGATGGTGGTCACGCCGACAGCCAAGCCGGGTCAGCAGCTGGAATTCGCCGCGCAATTGTACGACGTCTCCGGCCAGCAGCTGAGCGGTCGATCGACGGCGCAGTTGTTGGTGCAGGCAGATCCGCTCTTTGACAAGGGCATGGTGCTGGTCAAAGCGTACTGCGATGGGAATCAGAACGGCCAACAGGACGAGGGCGAAGACGGTCTGGCGGGCGCTCGCGTCTACGCGGACATCGGCCAATTCGCGACGACCGACGCGTATGGCCGCGCGCACCTGTTGGACCTGCCGCCGGGGAACCACCTCTTCAAGCTCGATCCGGACACACTGCCGCCAGGTTCGGCGGTGATCGGCGACGAACAGAAGGTGCTCTACCTCACGCGCGGCATCACGTTGCCGCTGACGTTCCCGATCCAGTGCAAGTTCGAGGCGGTTGGGCCAACGCGCGTGGAAGCGACGGCGACGACCGAATCTCCGCGTGAAGACGCGCAGGTGCCTGGGCCGGGCGTCGTGCCGGTGACCGTCGATGCCGCGGCGCTCAGCATCGCGGTGGACAGCAAGGTCACCGTTCCGCGATTCCTGCGCGCGCGCCTGCTGGGCGTGGACAAGAAGCCGCTGGGCGATCCGAATCTGCCCTCTGATCCGACGTCGACCGCGTGGGAGCCCGGCACGCCAATCCTGCTGCAAGTCGAGAATTCGGGCGGATTCGCTCGCCATGCGCTTGAAATTCGCGAACTTGGCGAAGGCGGACGGCTGGGCGCGCTGATTGTGGAGCAGGTCGACGGACGCGATCCGCCCAAGCAGGTGCTTTTGCGCGCCAAGCCCGGTTTCCCCGGCATCGCAGATCTGACCCGCGGGCGGCGGTATGCGCTCCGCATGCGAGCTGAAACCGAGTGGGGCAGCCGCGTGTGGTCTGCACCGATCCCGTTTGAAGTGCGCGACCACGTGACCGATCCGCGCAAGGAGTCGTTTACGCTGGCGGCGAAGCCCGCGCGACTGTTGATCAACGGCAACCCATTTGACTTGGACGCGGCCGGACGCGCGGCGGTCCTGGTCGACCGTCCCGCGGATGGCAAGGTGCTCGTGAGCCTGCGGCAAGCCGACGGCGCGGGGCGCGACGAGTTTGTGACGGTGGCTGCGAAGGGTGCGGTCGTGCGTGTGGCGCTGCCCGCGGGGACGACGCCGGTGACGACGGATCCGACGATTTTCGGCGCGGCGCTGTTGGACAACCTCCAAGCCCAGACCACAGCGAGCGCGGCCGTAGCCATCCCGCCGAAGCTGGACGCGGCGCAACCGACCGCACTGACGACGAGCGCCGCCAAAGCTGCCGGTCTCGCTGCGGCAGAGCTGCGCGTCATGCTGCCGCCTGGGCCCCTTGAGCTGGCACAGCCGGAACTCGGCGTTCGCGGCAAAACGTTGCCGTCCAACCGCGTGGAAGTCCAAGGTCAGCAAGCCATGGTGGACGAGGAAGGCAACTTCTACGCCTTGGTTCGGCTGCCCGTGGGCGCGTCGACCCTGACGATTGCGGCCACCGACAAAGCCGGGAACCGCGCGGTGATCGAACGCGCCGTGACGGTCAAAGACCGCGCGCTGTTCCTTCTGGCGATCGCCGACGGATCGATCAGCCACGTCGGCGCGCACCTGCAAGAAGTCGATCAGCCCGGCTCGCTGGCGATTGGCAACACGCAGCTGGCCGGTCGCGTCGCGCTGTACGCCAAAGGTCGCGTCAGCGGCGAGTTCCTCGGCTTGAAGGACCTGTCGTTCACCGCGCACGTCGATACCGCCAAAGATCCGAACCTCCAGTCGTTCGCCACGAATTTGATCGACCCGACGAAGTTCTACCCGGTCTACGGCGACGCTTCAGTGGCGACGCAGGACGTGAAGGCGCGCGGGCAGCTCTACATTTTGGTGGAAGCGGACCGCACGAAGTTCCTCATCGGCAACTTTGCGGCGCGCTTGGCAGGCATTGAGCTCCTGCGCTACGACCGCACGCTGTACGGCGCGTGGCTGGAATTCAGCCGCAAGTACGGGGACTTTGACACCACGATCAAGGGCTTCATCGCGCAACAGGATCGGATGGTCCAGCGGCACACCGACGTCATGCGCGGCACGGGCGGCTCGCTGTACTACCTGTCAGTGCGCGACGTGGTGGAAGGCTCCGAGCGCATTGACTTGGTGATTCGCGATCGCATCTCCGGCATGGAGTTGGGCCGCATTTCGCAGGCGCGCAACACGGATTACGTCATTGATCCGATGCAAGGCCGCATCACATTCAAGTCGCCGATCTCCGGCTCGGTCGACGGCACGCTCGCGATTGGTCAAACAGGACTGGCGGGACAGAGCCTGACGTGGAACGGGCATCCGGTTTTCATCGAGACGACGTACGAAGCGCGCGGCGTTCAATCGACGGACGCGCTGTCCTTTGGCGGTCAATTGCGTGAGAAGTTCGCAAATGGTCGCGTGGACGTGGGCGGCAGCTACGTCCAGGAAGGTCGCGCCGACGCGCCGACGTACCGTGTCGCAGGCGGCGACGTGACCGTGAAGCTCGCTGAGCGCTCCAAGGCGACCGCTGAATACGCGTTCAGTCAGTCGCGTGACACGCTGCTGTCCGTTTCTGACGACGGCGGCCTCACTTTTGGCCAGCAGACGCAGGCCACGGCGACAACCAGCACGGGGCAGCCAGTTCAAGGTCAAGCAGTGAAGGTGGCGGTGGACGTTGACCTACGCGACATCCTCGGCGCACCGTCAGAACCGACGCCGACCGACTTGCCGCCGGACGTCAGCAGCGTCAACGATCGCGGTCGCATCCGCGCGTGGTACCAGTGGATGCAAGCCGGCTTCCAATCGGGCGGGTCGATCGCGCAGCAAGGGATGCAAAAGGTCGGCTTCGACTCGATGTTCTCACTGAACCGCCGCAACACGTTGCAGGTCCGCTACGACGGCCTCTTCATGGACGGCGGGGTCGCCAACCCGTACAGCGCTCCGGGAACGGGCACGCAGTTTGGCAGCGTCGGCGGCTTGGTCGGCAGCGGCACCGTGCTGCCACCGGGCAGTCTTGCGAACCAGAGCGCCAACGCCTCTAGCAGCTTCTTGAGCCTCAGCCAGCAAATCGTTTCCGCGCAGGATGCGCACAAGCTCAATAGCAAGTGGACGCTCCTTGGTGCCAACACGGTCACTTACGGCTTGGACAGCTTGGGCAACGGCCGCACGAGCGACACCGTTGCGGCGGGCGCGGCGTATCGCGCGACAGAGCGCTTGATCCTGCGCGCAGATCAGCAAGGCATCATGGGCGGCGATCCGGCGCAGTTCCGCAACGCAGCCGATCACCTGTCGACCGCCGTGGCGCTGGAATACAAGATCGCCAAGGACCTGGCAGTGGTCGTCAGTGAGCGTGTTGGCTGGGCCGGGCAGAACGCAACGTCAGCGGGCTTGCGGACGATGCTCGACAAGAGCTCCAGCCTGTACGTGCAGCAGCGGCTGGAAGACTCCAACGCGACGGGGCGCATGGTGTCGTCCAGCGTCGTGGGCGCGGAGAGCCGTTACGGCGACGACCAGAAGTCGCGGGCCTACGGCGAATATCAGGTGGACGCGCTCAACGCGGGCCGCATGAATCGCGCCGTGATGGGCTTGGGCAAGCGGTTTGAGGTTTCCAAGGGCGTGCACGTCGACGCCGGATATGAACGCCAGCAGACGTTCGCAGCGGGCGCCGGCAACACGTCGCGCGACGCGCTGTCTTTGGGCGGTGAATGGCTACGCGGTGACTGGTGGAAGGTCACGTCGCGTCAGGAAGTGCGCTTGGATGAGGGCGACGCGAACTTTGGCGGCGTGCGCAAACTGCAGATCCTGACGCTGAACAATGGTCAGGTTGGCATCACGAAGGAATGGACGGTCTTTGGTCGCGCCAACTACACGCGCACGCAAAATCAGACGACGGACACGTTGGAAGCCGAGGCGCTTGAAGCCACGATGGGCGCGGCATACCGGCCGATCACGCACAACTGGTTGAACTTGATCACGAAGATCAGCCACTTGATCGACATGCGGCCGAGCACGGATGGCACAGGCACAGCGGAGCACTCGGTCAAGGACATCCTGAGCATCGAGCCGATCGCGCAACTGCCGTACCGCCTCGAATTCTCGCAGAAGGCCGCGATCCGACGCGTCACGGAAGCGATGGCGGACATGACCCCGGAGAATTCGTCGACCCTGCTCCTGGTTTCCCGCTTGGGCTGGCACGTGACGGATCGCATCGACATCGCGACGGAATATCGCTTCCTGGAGACGCTGCTGACCAAGGATCTGCAGCACGGCGCGTTGCTGGAAACGGCGTGGCGCTTTGCAAAAACGCTGCGCGTCGGCGGCGGTTACAACTTCACGCACTTCGCGGAGACCAACGCGGGCGACATTCGCAGCAGCAATCAGGGCGGCTTCTTCATGCGCCTGACGGGCATGTACTAACGGATTGACTGGGCAAGCCTGCAACGGCTACAACGGCACATGCGGGATCACTCCCCAAGGAATCTGGCTCATGCGCTTTGAACGAATCCTCCTCGTGTTGTCTCTGGGACTCGCTGGCCTCGTCGCTGGCTGCGAGACGGCGGCGCCATATGCGACCTGCCCACTCGACAAAGAAGTGACGGACAAGGGCATTTGCAAGGGCACTGCGGGCAGCACCAGCTGCGTCGTTCGCAAACATCCGCAGTGCGAGTTGGCCATCTGCTTGTCGTATTACGGTACGGAAGCGGTCTGCAGTCAGCCATGTTCATCTGACGCCCAGTGCCCCGACGAAAACGGCAGCAAGTCGGAATGCTGGACTTTCGCGCCCGCTGACGCGAGCACTGGCAAGGCTGCCGAGCGCTACTGTGTGCCGCCGTCGCGCAAAGCGCTGATGACGAACTAACTGCGCGGTACGCGCTCGCCGGGGGAACCCATGCCGCCGGATTCTCAGCCAAGTCGTCTGCCTTCGGGGCTTTTGTACCTCGGCGTGATCGTCGGCGGTGTCATTGCCGTCGCGATTGTTGGACTGTTCGCTTACTCGGCGGTTACGCCCGATTCGGAATTACTACCTTACCGTTGGCGCGCGTGGCTGGAAAGCGTCACGGGCGACGGCAAGGTGGTGAGGCCTCAAGCGGATCGCGATCCAGCGCCGTGGGTCGCGCCGAAGCCAGTTCCAGCTGACGACGCTCCGCCGGCCGATGGCGCAGAAGCAACGGCAGCGTTGGCACCGATCGAGGCAGCGGGTTTAGCCGCGGACAAAGCGATCGCCGCGTATCGCGAGAGCCGAGACGACCCGAAGTTGGCGCTCGCGGCGCAGCAGGCAATCGACGCGATCCGCCGGATTTCCGTCAACGTCAGGGACGACGAGGCAACGCGCGTAGCCGTGACCGAAGTCCGCGATGAAAAGGCCGCGGCGCGTCAGCACGCGTTGGAAGACGCACGCCGCGTGTCGCGAGCAACGCACGAAGTTTTTGGCGTAAAGCACGATGTCGAGTCGCCATTCTTGGTGTTGCGTGCGGCGGCCCACCCGCAGGCGCGTGACGTGGCGCACTTGAACGATGGCGATCGCCTCCACGAATTCCTACGCACTGGCAGTGGTTGGTCCCGTGTGGAAGTGCTGACGGGACCTGCGACCGGCCAAAACGGCTACGTGCACGACAAGTTTCTGCGCGCAGTCGGACACGCGCCGTTGACGAAATGAAATGTCGCTGTCAGGTGTTTGCCGCGTGAGACGGAAAATGCGCGCTTGGTTCCTCCCCTTCTGCTTGCTGCTCAGCCACGGTGCGTTTGCCGCCGTGCCCGCGCGCGCGCCGGAGAGCCGCATTCCGGACAAGCTCTGGAGTGAACGCCCCGTCGGCAGGACCGGCATTTCCGCCAACTCACCGGTCACGATGGGCGGCTTCTCGCGACTTGCCAAGCTGATTTCACCCGCCGTCGTCAACATTTCCACGGTTGGCGGCGGAAGCCAGGTGGGACGTGAAAGCGCTTCGGGCACGCTTGTGACCAGCGAAGGCACCGGTTTTTTCATCCACGCGAGCGGCTACTTGCTGACGAACGACCACGTCATCGACGGTGCCCGCGACATCACGGTGCGTACCGCAACCGATCGCGTCTTCAAGGCCCGCGTCATCGGCCGCGATCCGCGCACTGACTTGGCGCTCTTGCAGGTCGACGGCCGCGGCCCGTTCCCCATCGCGCCTCTCGGCGACTCGTCCAAGATCAGCCCTGGCGAATGGGTCGTCGCGATCGGCAACCCGTTTGGCCTTTCGCACACGGTGACGGCGGGCATCGTGAGCGCCGTGGGGCGCAGCGACGTCCAGCCAACCGGCAAACCGATGCTCGCATCCTTCATTCAGACCGACGCCAGCATCAACCCCGGCAATTCCGGCGGTCCGCTGTGCAACATCCGCGGCGAAGTCATCGGCATCAACACGGCGATCCGTGGCGACGCACAGGGCATCGGTTTTGCGATTCCGTCCAACATGGCCAAGAAGCTGCTGCCGCAATTGGCGACGGGACGCGTGGAACGGTCGTTCCTGGGGCTGGCGTTTCGCGAGGTGACGCCGGAGCTCGCCAAGGTGCTGAAATTGGAGCGCGTGGCAGGCGCGATTGTGACCGAAGTGGGTCCAGGCAGCCCGGCGGATCAAGCGGGTTTGCGCGCGGGCGACGTGCTAACGAGTTTTGACGGCCAGCCCGTCCGGGCCGCCAGTGACCTGCCGTGGCTCGCAGCGCAGGCCGGAATTCATGCCAAAGTGCCGGTCGAACTGATCCGCGACGGGAAGACGTTGAGCGTTCAAGTGCAACTCCAGGCACTCCCGCGGCCACTGGAGCTGGTCGAGCCACCGCGCATGGTTGTGCCGCCGGTGATGGCCGCGCAGGCGACACTGCCGGTCGCAGGGCTTGGTGTGACGATCGCTGACCTGACGGCGACGCTGCGCAAGCGGTTTGGCATCGTGGCCGCGGCCGGCGCACTGATCGTCGCCGTTGACCGCGGTGGGCCGGGCGATCGCGCCGGAATGCGCGTCGGCGACGTCGTGACCCGTGTCGCCAAGCGCACGGTGACGAACGCCGCGGTGCTGGACGCCGAAGTGCACGCGGCGCACCCCGACGACGTAATGTCGCTTCTGGTTCAGCGCGGCAAGCAGTCGATCTGGGTCACGCCCAAGCGCGCACGTTGACGGTTACACACGGTCCGCCAACCGCACCAACCCGGTAAACGGCGGATGCCCGTCGGGAGCGCGGTCGGCTCGGGGTGCCTGCATCGCGCCCGGCTGACACGTCCGATGCACGATCAGCTGCTCCAACGCCTTCAGGACGCCGTGCTGGTCATCATCCAGCGCCATCGAGGCCGTCGACAACCGCCGCTGCCACGGCGTCAGCTGCCTGAGCAAGTCCGGCGCATGCGCCGCTTCGTAAACCATCAGCGTGCGCCCGCCGGGACCCAGCGTCGGCGTACCGACAGGGATCGGACCGTGCGTGCCCAGAATCGCCCAGTCCGCGCCGCGCTCCACCCAGCGCCCACCGTCCACCGCGGCGTCAAACGTGTGCGCTTGCAGGAGCAATTGACGCTCAGCCTCCCAGCGAGGATCCACTTGGCCGGCCGGAAGCGCCGCCGCGGCCCGTGCAAATTCCGCAGCCAACGCGTGACGTATCTGTTGACGGACGGCGTCATCGATCGGACCGACGAGCCACAGCGCACGGAGCGACATGCAACCGCGACCGTCCGCCAAGAGCGCGTCAACCGCCCAGCCCGCAACGGCAGCCTGCAACCCGGCTGGCTCCGCGACAAGGTCCGTAGCCAACACGCCGATCGATGAAAAGTGCCCGTGCAGGCGCAAACGCCCTGTGTACTGCGCTTCCGCCGCAAGTTGCAGAATCGCCGCGATTGCCGCATCGCCGCCGTAAACCAGCAGCGCGTCGGCCCCGCGCAGCCAGGCAAGCCACGCAGCGCGATCGCCGCGGGCAAAACTGTGTTCCTGCACGCGATCCGCCAACTTGGCGTCCACCAGTCGCAGCGCGTTGCGGAAGTTGCTGACCGCCCGCGGATCACCCGCACTCGCGCGAACTTTCACACGATTCCCAACGAGCAGCGACTCGGCGATCGCTTGCCACGTGGCCACGCACAGGTTGCCGGGCGCGACGATCGCGACCTGACCAACAGGGCGAAATGCGGCCGGATGCGGACCCAGACCTCGCCGCAAAGCTCTTTCCAGATTGGGCAGTTGCCACGCTTGCGCCCACATCGAAACGAGGTGCGCAAGGCTCGTCGCGTGCAAACCTGACGTCTCGGCGATCTCGTCGGTCAGCGCTGCATACAGCGGGTCGGCTGGATCCGCAGCTCTCGCCGCAAGTTCGGAAATTGCTTGAAGTTCACGCACGCCAAGGCTCCGTTGCTTGCGCGCCGAGCATCCACCATCGCGGCTTGCGGAGCAAGGGGCTTGCAGAATCTCCGCGACGTGGCTAGACTCTTGGCCCACTCGCTTGCGGTGCGCCCGCGAGCGTTGCTTCGCCCGACGTTCTTGACGGCCTTTCGGCCAGCAGGAACTTGGGGAGAGTGGCCGAGCGGTTTATGGCAGCGGTCTTGAAAACCGCCGAGGTGAAAGCCTCCGGGGGTTCGAATCCCTCCTCTCCCGCCCGCAGGACATGTAGAAGGGAGACCGTAGGGCGACGCCTCGA
>CAITYF010000183.1 GCA_903896545.1 uncultured Myxococcales bacterium
CCAACGTTATGATACTACGTTGGATTTTGGTGTCGATCCGTGTTTCAAAGGTGTTGCAGGTTTTTCAACACCCTCGGTAGGAGTTCATTCCTGCGCTTGACCAAGCGTGTCGCGTGGGTGATGCTGACTGCGTTCACAGTGTACTCCTACTCATCCAAGAGGTCCCGCATGCGCCTTTCCCGTCTCGTTCTCACGGTTCTTGCCCTCGCGCTTCTCACCAGCGCGGCACCTTCCGCGGGGTGGGCCGATGAGCCGCATCAAGAGAACTCGATCAACGTGAATCCGATCGGCGTGCTTTTCGGCAGCTATAGCTTGAACTTTGAGCACCTCTTTGCGGAACAACACGGCTTGCTCGCGGAAGGTACGTTCGCCACGTCGTCGTCCGGCACCACCTCGACTGTCGACGGCGGCTTCGCGGTTGGCTACCGCTGGCACTGGTCCAAGTCGCAGAACTCCGGCTTCCTCGGCGCCAACCTCGGCTACCGGCTGGGCTCGGCCAAGGCGACAGTCGACAGCAGCACGTTTGACTTGAACGTGAGCGTCCCGTACGCCGTATTCAACATCGGCCGACGGTTCGCCTGGGACTTTGGCCTGAACGTCACGTTGCGCGCGGGCCTCGGCCGCGGCTTCTACTCGATCAGCAGCACGTCCACCAATCCCAACGTCCAGTCCGCCATCAAGACAGTGGAGGACGTGTACAACCGGATCCCGGTGGTTCTGGACGGTGAAGTCTCCATCGGCTACGACTTCTGACCCTGCGGCGGCGTCCTCATGACTTGGAGGATTGTCGAGCTTCCGACCGCCCTGGGGTACCATCACGCGCTCGTTGTCCCTTGTACAAGACGCCGTTATTCTTGCCCCGTGATCGGAGGTCGTTGCGCGCCGCTTCTCGCTACGCTGAATCTGCTTCGCCACGGTCTTGTGGGCTGCAGTCTGAACGAACCGACGTTCAGCGTGCTGTGGAAGTCATTCGTCCCCGCATTCAAGTCGGGATTCCCGGCAGCGTGGCATCGAGGGACACCAAGACGGGCGAGCTTTGGATCGGTGTGCCGGAAACCTCGCCGGGCACCGACTTCGCATTCGGCGACTTCGCGTTGGAATCCATCGGCAGGCGCCCGATGACTTGACTGGAGGCACGCCGCAAGGCGGAGGCGCTCGCTGAACGCCAGGACGTCGGCGATTCGATGCTCGGACCGCAGGATCAATTCCGCGTTGTGACATCGCGCATGGAAGCTGGCGAGGCGTTCGACTTGGAATGCACGTTCTGGGGGGCACGCGAGGTTCCAAGTCGGAACGACGGCGTACCTCATGAACAACGAAGAGTTCACTGGCTGGTCCTTCACAACCACCCGGTGACGCGCCCCGACGGACCGTGAGAAGTCACGGTTACTTGTCACGCCACGGTCACGCGTCGTCCGCGTGCAGAAGCTTGGACGCCGCACCGTTGTCGGTTTTCGGCGCGAGTGGCGCTGCGGCATCAGCGAAGGCAAGTCGTAGTCAAGATGTTCGTTCTCTGCCGCCTTCGTCCGGACACAGGTGCGTTTGCCAACCACGGTCGCGCTTTGGCGTCCGCGCATTTTCCGCGCGCCTTCCAAGCGGTGTCGTGCTTGACGTTGAATGTTCGGGCTGGCATCAATGCGCAGACACGGAGGACGCTCATGACCCAGACGCTGCCCAAGAACACGATCTGCCTGTGGTACGAGAGGGACGCCGAAGCCGCGGCAAAATTCTACGCCGAAACTTTTCCGGAAAGCAAAGTCAGTGCCGTCCATCGCGCGCCGAGCGATTTCCCAGGTGGCAAACAGGGGCAGGTGTTGACGGTGGAGTTCAGCGTGTTCGGCATCCCGTGCCTTGGACTGAACGGCGGCGATGCGTTTCGGCAGAGCGAGGCGTTTTCCTTCCAGATTGCCACCGACGACCAAGCCGAGACGGATCGGTATTGGAACGCGCTTGTCGGCAACGGCGGCGCGGAGAGCGCGTGCGGTTGGTGCAAAGACAGGTGGGGTGTCAATTGGCAGATCACGCCGCGCACGCTGACGGAAGCGATGGCCGCCGGTGGTGATGAAGCCAAGCGCGCGTTCGAAGCGATGATGGAGATGGGCAAGATCGACGTCGCCGTCATTGACGCGGCAAGGCGCGGGTAAACCGTTTGTCGAATTGGCCCGCCGTACAGTCAGGTTCGAGCGTCGGAACTGACGTCCAAAGTGCGGCGAAATTCCCTGCTTGACGCCCCCCATCGCCCGTGCACACTCATCCAGCGCACACGCGCTTGCGGAGCCCCACATGACGTCCCTATTTTCTGGCTCTCGCACCGCCGAACTGGCGTCGCGGGGCCTGACTCGCCGCGACTTTGCCCGCCTTGCGGCGTTCCTTGCTGCCGGGACTTGGCAAGCCGTCAACAGCGAGTCCGCGCTGGCGCAACTCTCGCAAGTCAAGGCGATTCCGCCCGGCGCGACGCGCATCAATTCCAACGAGAATCCGCTCGGACCGTGCCCGGAAGCGCTGGAAGCCGTGCACCGCGCGTTGACCAACGCGGGGCGCTACCAGTTTGAGCTCATCGAGGCGTTCAAGCAGGCGATGGCGACGGACGCGGGCTTGCCGCTGGACCACATCACGGCCTACGCGGGGTCGAGCGCGCCTTTGCATCAGGCGGTGCTGGCGTTCTGCGGGCCAAATCGACCGTTTGTGACGGCGGATCCGGGCTACGAGGCGGGTGAAATGGCCGCGAAAGTGCTCGGCGCCCCCGTGCTGAAAGTGCCGCTGACGGCCAGTTACGCCCACGACGTCAAGGCGATGGCGGCGGCGTCGCCCAACGCGGGGCTCATTTACCTGTGCAATCCGAACAATCCGACGGGCACGCTGACGCCGCATGCGGACATCGTCTGGCTTGCCGACCACTTGCCGCCGGGTTGCATCCTGCTGCTCGACGAGGCGTACATCCACATGACCGACGCGCCGCTGGAGACCGCGCTGATCCGCGCGGGCAAGGACGTCGTTATTTTGCGGACGTTTTCAAAAATCTACGGCATGGCCGGACTGCGTGCGGGCGCGGCGCTGGGGCGTCCGGAGCACTTGACCAAGATTTCCAAGTGGAGTTCGGGACCGCTGCCTTCGCTCGGCATGGCTGCGGCAACGGCGAGTTTAGGCGTCCCCGATCTGGTCGCCAAACGCCGCAAGCTCATCGCGGAAATTCGCGGCGAGACGTTCGCCTTCCTCAAGCAAAATGGCGTCGCGTTCGTGCCGTCCCACTCCAACTGTTTCATGATCCAAACGCCGCGACCCGGTGCGGACCTCGTGGCGGCGCTGCGGACGCACAACGTGTTTGTGGGGCGCGTGTGGCCAAGTTGGCCGAACCATGTGCGCGTTTCCGTGGGCACGCGCGAGGACATGGCGAAGTTTCACGCGGCGCTGCTGAAAGTGCTGGCGCCAGCGTAGCCGTCAGTCCTGGTTGGGGAGCATCCCCCGCGCTTTCGCGCTCATCCACGAAGCGACCAAAAAACCGCGGCTGAAAGCCGGGCGAAACACCCGCGTATAGAACGCGCCACTCAGCGGCACATTGGCGATCATCTCCGCCAGACTCCACATTTCCTCGTGCGCGACGATGTGCACCGTCGGATCGGCCGTGCCGTTGTCCGTCAGCGTCAGGTCGTAGACAAGAATCGTGCGCAGCGGGTAGGTGTACCACGGACCCAAGGGTTGCAGCTGCATGACGCCGTCGACCAGCACGCGCGCCGTCGTGTTGTCTTCCGCGATGTGCACGTTGAGCTGCGCGATGTCCAAATGGAACCGAAACATCGCGTGAAACCCGGCGATGCCGATGCGGTATTTCTTGCGCCCCGAAGCCGTCTGCCACGGGTCGGTGAAGCGCACATTCTCCGCCAGCAGCGGTGTCACGGCGGCGTCGGCCAACTTGGGGTCGACGCGCGTGTCGTACAACAGCTCCGACAACCTGCGGAATTGCTTTTCCAGCGTTGCTGCGACGTGGGTGCGCTCGAACATGCGTCCTCCGATGCCGCAACGCGGCTTCTGACGCCGACAATGTAGCACACCGCGTGACGCGCGTTTGACGTTCAGGCGTCGTTCCGGTGACACGTTCCGCAGGTCTTGCATCGCCGGACCGTTGTCCCTACGCTCGCGCCGCCCGCGGCGGTTGCGGGCATTTGGCGACAGGAGTCACGGGGAATGCCGACGGTCAAGCCGCTCAAGAAGCTGCGTCTGCAGGGGTTCAACAACCTGACGAAGACGCTCAGCTTCAACATTTACGACATCTGCTATGCGCGCACGCCGGCACATCGCGCCTCGTACATCCAGTACATCGACGAGGCGTATAACGCCGAACGGCTGACGGAAATCCTCGAAAACGTCGCGAAGATCATCGGCGCGAACCTGTTGAACGTGGCGCGCCAGGACTACGATCCGCAGGGCGCGAGCGTCACCATGCTGATCTCTGAAGACCCGATTGAAACCGCGGAGTTCGCCGACGATGGTGAAGAAGCGCCCGGTCCGCTTCTGGTCAACAAAACCAAGAAGGATTCGGTGGTTGGGCACTTGGACAAGAGCCACATCACGGTGCACACGTATCCCGAGAGCCACCCGGACAACGGCATCTCGACCTTCCGCGCTGACATCGATGTGTCGACCTGCGGGCGGATTTCGCCTTTGAAAGCATTGAATTACCTGCTGCATTCGTTTGAGTCGGATATCGTGACGATCGACTACCGCGTCCGCGGCTTCACGCGCGACGTGAGCGGCAAGAAATTCTACATCGACCACAAGATCAACTCGATCCAGAACTTCATCGCCAAGGAAACGCGGCACCGCTACCAGATGATCGACGTCAACGTGTATCAGGAAAACATCTTTCATACCAAGATGTTGCTGAAGGATTTCAAGCTGGACACGTACCTTTTTGGCACGGTCGCGGACACGCTGACGGAAGAAGAACAGCGCACGGTGGAGAAGCGGCTGACGCGGGAAATGCTGGAGATTTTTTACGGGCGGCGGATCAAGAAGGGCGCGTAAAGGTTGGCGAAAGCGCCGGTCTTGCCGCTACTTGAAGATGAAGAACTTCTCGTTCTCGCCCAGCATGCCCAGCTCCGCGCGGATCACCTGACGCCGCACATCCGGTCGACCGGCGAACGCGCCCAGACGCGACTGCAGTTCCTCGCCGCGCATGCGCTGTTCGAGGAGCTGTTCTTCCAAGCGGCGCAGTTCGGTGCGCCGATCGTCGACGTTGCCCTTGGCGGTCCACGAGTGCCACAAGCCAACGGCGCTGACGACGGCGAAGATCGTGAACAACATCAGACGGATGCCGTTCCAGATCCAGCGGAAAGTCGTTGCGATTCTTTTGCGCCAGCTTGCCATTGCCGCCCTCGCCCCGTTGAGTTCCGTAGTCCTTACGGAAGCCCCGTGGGGCGGAAGATGACGCAGCTTGGATTCTCGTCAACTTTTCAAGGCAAATTGCCGCGCAATCGGATCGCTTGGATGCGGTTTGCCGTGGAAGAGTCTGAAACTACACACTCCGACCGAAGTTCGAACTCGAACCTGCCCGAACCGCGGCGTGCCACCGGAGGTGCACGCTCGCGGTCCAGTCCGAGAGGGCAACAGCCTTGACCCACACAGCTTGGTGTTGGACAAAGGTCGGACTGTTTAAGGGATTGTATGCAAGCTCGAAACAGGCGCTGTGGCGCGGTCGCCCGTGGCTGAGCGCGTCTCACGTTGGATACGCAGCTCGAACGTCGCGCCACCGCCGGGCGTATCGCGGTAAGATGCGGTGCCGCCGTGCGCTTCCGCTACCTGCTTGACCATCGCCAGACCCAAGCCAGTGCCTTCCTCTTTGCCCTGCGTCGCGAACGCGTCGAAGAGTCGGTGCTGGAACGCCATCGGCACGCCATCGCCGTCGTCGACAAACGTCAGGACCACGTCGTTCGGCGTGCCGGCGATCTCGACCGTGAAGTGGCCACTCTTGCGGTCCATCAACGCTTCGCGCGCGTTCTTCGCGATGTTTTGCACAGCGCGCATGATCTTGAACGCATCAAAGCGCGCCATGCCGCGATCCACAGCGTGAACCTGCCACTGCACGTGCGAGCCGGCAAAAACCGCGTGCAGCGTCTCTTCGACTTCCTTCGCAAAATCGCCGAGCGCGACCTTGCGCGTCAGGAGCACCTGCTCACCACGGGCAAACGCCAGCACGTCGCGGGTCATCTGCGTCAGCGCGTCGAGTTGATTCAGCGTTTTGGCCGCGAGATCCGCGCGTTCCTCCGGTTCCTCTTCGCGCGTCATCAGCTGCACGTAGCCGGAAGCAACGGTCATCGGGGTGCGGAAATCGTGCAACACGCCTGCCAGCGCCTTGCCCAGCGCCGCCAGACGGTCCTCGCGTTCCGCTTGCGCCCGTTCCTGCCGCACAGCCAACGTGCGCGCGACCTGACCCGAAAGCAGCGACACCACCTTGGCATCGGCGTCCGAAAAGCCGTTGTGCTTGCCAGGGCGGTCCAGCACAGCCAACGCACCCAGCATTTCGTCTTCGACGATCAGCGGCACGACGAGACCGGCTGCCGGCGGAAACGGCAGTTGTTCCTCGTCCGCCAGCGCCTGTAAGTTCGCCATATTGGGGCCGATTTCCAGCTGCGCGCGGTGCTCCATCGCCAGACCGCACAGACCCACGGGCGTCGGAAACGCGAGGATTTGCACGCCGGGTTGGCGGCGCACTTGCCGGTGCACGATGAGCCCGCCGTTGGGCGTCGCCAGCGCAACCTGACACAAGGAACTCGGCACAGTCACAGCGATGCGCTGGATAATCGCGTCGATCGCCGCGTTGATATCGCCAGTCGCACCCACTTCGCGCTCGATCGCAAAAAGCAGATCGATCTCCGCCAGACGTTCCGCCAGCTGTTCCTGCGTTTCTTTCAGCGCCAGATTGTTGTGTACCAACGTCGCGTTCAACTGTGCGTTCACGATCGCGATCGCTGCCATGGCCATGATGGTCGACAGGAGCGACTCGTCCTCCACGGTGAACCAGCCCGAACGGCGGTTGAGCACTTGCACCACGGCGATCAGCAAGCCGTCGCGGTCAAAAACCGGCTGGCACAGCATGGACCGCGTCTTGTAGTTCAGCAGGACGTCAGACGACGGGTCAAAACGGCTGTCGAGGTACGCGTCCTTCACGTTCACGCTGCGACCCGTTTGCGCCACCCAGCCCGCGAGACCTTGTCCGCGCTTGAGTTCGATGTCGTAGTGGCGCGTGCCCAAAGCGACCGTCGACCACAGGCGATGGTGTTCGTCGTCGACGATAAAGAGCGTCGAGCGATCGGCGTTCAGCGCCTCGGTCACACGTTCCATGATCAGCCGCAAAAGGGAACCCTGGGCGAGGTTGGTCGACAGCGCGCGCGCAATGTCCGCGACGATCGCCAAACGCGCATCACTGCTCAGCATCGGAATGGAATCCAGTGCATCGGTCTGCGGTTGGGAATTGTGCAATGGGCGCTGAGTCACTCGGCCTCCGCGCCGCATGGTAGACCTGTGTTGCGCGTTCGTCACGTCGCAGTTGTCGCGCGCGTCAGACCGTGGCAAAAGCGTCGGGCATGAAGCACGACCAACGTCCCAAACAACAGCCGGTGCAGCCCAAGCAGACGGCCGTTGGACAGGCGCGGTCGAGTTCACCACTTGCGGGCCACAGCTACGCCGCGGGACAAGCGCTGCAATCCCTGCAAACGGGACGGACGCCGGTTGTGCGCGCGCAGCCTGAACCCAGTTCACTGCAGCGGGACGCGGCGGCGTTGCACGCACAGCATGGTCCGGGCCTCGCGCAGGCAGCGCTCCAAGCCTGCGTGCCGGTGACGGCGCTGGCGGCTGTTGTCCTCGCGGAACAGCATCTCTTGCCGCCGGTGGTGGATGCGCGGATGCCGGTGCGTTTTGAGCCGTACGAATTCTGGCTCGCCACGGGGCAATGGCTGGTGGACAGCCACAAGGATCAGGCTGCGGAGTACCGCGCACTGCAAGACGCTCAAGCGGTCGACCCGCTGGCAGCGCTGCAAGCGACGCGAATGGGCCTTGCGCAGGTGCGCGGCGCGGAGGCGCAAGCGGCGGGGTACGCGTCGGCGGTGGAAATGCACGCGGACTTGGACGCAGATCCGGGCGCACAAGTCCGCGCACTGGGCGCGCTGGTTGCGGCCGACGCTGCGCTCGGCGATGCGTTGCGCGCGGAAGATTGGCGGACGGTGGCAGGTTTACGCGCGGGTCCCGCTGCGGGCGCGCTGGGTTACGACGACGCGCTGGCCGCATTTGCCTCCAGTTATCAAGCCTTTGCGTCTGGCGGCGATGACGATGCCGACGCCCCAAAGAAAAAGCGGCGCTGAGTCGCAGCCGCGACCGCCCACGCGCATCCAACCGGTGTGCCGCGGGGCCGTGCCCAAGGAGTGAGATCGGATGTCAGAGCCTGTGCAGGAGAAAGTCGGCGTTGTGCTGGTGAATACGGGAACGCCGGCGTCGCCCGCAGTTGCCGATGTCCGCCGCTACTTGGGGCAATTCCTCAACGATCCGCGCGTTATCGATATCCCGGCGTGGCACCGCTGGCTGCTGTTGAACTTCATCATTTTGCGGTTTCGCCCGGCCAAGTCGGCGCACGCGTACCGCAAGATCTGGACGGAGCGCGGTTCGCCGCTGCTGTTTCACGGGCTGGACTTGGCGCAGGGCGTGCAAGCGGCGCTAGGCGACCAGGCGATGGTGCGGCTGGCGTTTCAGTTTGGCGAACCGTCGATTCCGCAGGCGTTCCAGGCCTTCGCTGAGGCGGGGATTACGCGCGTGTGCGTCGTTCCGCTGTTTCCGCAGTACGCATCGGCGTCGACTGGATCGGCGGTTCAGGCGGCGATCGAGGCGGCGGCTGAGCGTTGGGTCGTCCCATCGCTGCACGTTGTCCCGCCGTTTTGGGCTGAACCGGAGTTTCTGGGCGGCATGTCGACGCATTTGCAGGACGCGATCGCGCAACAGGAGCCGGATCACGTGGTGCTCAGTTTTCACGGTGTGCCGGAGCACCACTGCACGCGCACAGACCTGACCGGCGCGCACTGCCTCAAAAAACCGAATTGCTGCGACACCTTGGAGGCCGCCAATAACTCGTGCTACCGCGCCCAGTGCATCGCGACGGCGCGCGGCATCATGGAGCGGCTGCAATTGGACCCGGCGAACACGACCGTGGCGTTCCAGAGCCGCTTGGGGCGGGTTCCCTGGATCAAGCCGTACACGGATCTCGTGCTCACGGAATTGGCGGCGCAAGGCAAGCGGAACATCGTCGTTGCCGAGCCGTCGTTCGTCGCGGACTGTCTGGAAACGCTGGAAGAAATCGGCATGCGCGGTCGTGAAGACTTCAAAGCCGCGGGTGGTTCCGAGCTCACGCTCGTTCGCTCGTTGAACGCGGACGGCGATTGGGCCAACGGCCTCGCCAGCATCGTTCGGCGTTCGTGCACGTGGTTGAGTTGAGCCGCGCTTTGTCTGCTAGCGTGGCGGAACGATCGACGGCAGAGCCCAGTTGATCGGTGCCTGCCCACG
Organism: uncultured Myxococcales bacterium; assembly: GCA_903896545.1. GTDB lineage: Bacteria > Myxococcota_A > UBA9042 > UBA9042 > UBA9042 > CAIYBN01. The sequence goes on from CAITYF010000183.1 coordinate 9,544, forward strand.
ACTCACCAAGTGCGCGTTGATCTGCGAGAAGTGTTTGCAGCCGAAAAAGCCGCGATGCGCCGCCAGCGGCGACGGGTGCGGTGCGGTCAGGACGAGATGCCGACTCCGATCCACGGACTGCGCCTTCTTCTGCGCCGGCGACCCCCACAGCGCAAACACAAGCCCTTCACGGCGCCGATTGAGTTCGCTGATCGCCCGATCCGTGAACTGCTCCCAACCTTGCCCAGCGTGCGACTGCGGCTGCCCCGCGCGCACCGTGAGCACCGAATTCAGCAGCAGCACACCCTGTTTCGCCCACGGCAGCAAGTTGCCGTTGTCGGGCAAGGGCACGCCCACGTCCGTGCGAATTTCCTGGAAAATGTTGACCAGCGACGGCGGCGGCCGGACGTCGGGGCGGACCGAAAAGCACAGCCCGTGCGCCTGACCTGCGCCGTGGTACGGATCCTGACCCAAAATGACCACGCGCACATCATCGAACGGCGTCGCCCAAAAGGCGTTGAAGATATCTGCGCCGGGCGGATAGACCGTTTGTCCGCGCTTTTCTTCCAGCAAGAACGCGCGCAGCTTCTGCATGTAGGGCTGCTCAAAAGCGTCGCCCATCACCGCCAGCCACGACGGCTCCAATTGCGGGGTCTTCTGTGCGGTCTGCGTCACGGTCGCCTCCTGCACGTCGAACTACGCCAAGTCGCGGCGCTTCGCAAGACTCATCTGGCAGCCCGTCGGCAACCGGCGTAGGATACCGCACAGCTTCAGGAGAAACCGATGAGCGTCGCCGTTCTGGTCGCCCCTTATTTTCAGGACAACACGCTGCGGTATTTGTCCGCGCTGGCAGAATTGCCGGGCGTGACGAGCGTCGTGATCTCCAGCGATCCCGAAGAGAAGCTGCCACCGGCGCTGCGGGCGCGTTTGGCAGGGCACTACCGCGTGGCGAATTGCATGGACGGCGGTCAGCTGGCTGCGGCGTGCAAAGCGATCGCGCGGAGCTTCGGGCGGGTCGAGCGACTCCTGGGCGTTCTGGAACAGCTGCAGATTCCGTTGGCTGAAGCGCGCGAAATCGCGGGAATTCCCGGCATGCACGCGCGGGCGGCGCGCAACTTTCGCGACAAAGCGCAGATGAAGAAGGTGCTCCGGGAAGCCGGCCTGCCGTGTGCGCGGAGTCGCCTGATTGAAGCGGACGAGGACGCGTGGAAGCTGATCGAGGAAGTCGGCTTCCCGATCATCGTGAAGCCGGTGGACGGGCTTGGCTCGCGCGCGACGTGGCGAATTGCCAACGAAACGGAGCTGAAGAACGCGCTGAAGTCGCTGCGTCCGAGTCTGGACAAGCCGCTGCAGGGCGAGGAATTCGTGACGGGCAGCGAGCACACCTGTGAGACCGTGACGGTGAACGGGCGGCCTGTGTGGCATTCAGGGACGCACTACCTGCCAGGGCCGTTGGAAGTGCTTGAGAATCCGTGGATTCAGTACTGCGTGCTGCTGCCCAAAGAGGCTGAACTGCCGATGTTCCGCGACTTTTGGCCGACGAACACCGCCGCGCTCACGGCGCTGGGCATGGACACGGGCCTGAGCCATATGGAGTGGTTCGTGCGCAAGGATGGAACGGCGTGTATTTCAGAAGTTGGCGCGCGTCCGCCGGGTGTCCACATCATGCCGCTGATGTCGCTGGCGCATGAGACCGACATGGTCGCGAACTGGGTGCGCCTGATGGTGCTGGGTGAGTTCACGCCGTTGGAGCGTAAGTGGTCGACGGGTGTCGCGTTTTTGCGCGGGCAGGGCACGGGCAAGCGCGTCAAGGGCGTCTACGGTCTGGAGCGCGCGGATGACCTGATGGGCCAGTACGTCGTCGAGAAATCGCTGCCGAAGATCGGCCAGCCACGCGCCGATAGCTACGAGGGCGAAGGTTGGGTGATCGTCAAGGCGCCGGACACCGCGACGTGTCGGCAGGCGCTGAAGGACGTGATCACGCGCGTGCGGGTCGATCTGGAGTGACCCGCACGCGCGCGGAAATCACACGCCCAGAAGTTTGGTCAGAATCTCGCGCATCACTTCGGTCGTGCCGCCGCCGATCGAGATCAGGCGCATGTCGCGGAACGCGCGGCTGACTTCCGCTTCGTCCATGTAGCCCATGCCGCCCCAGAGTTGCAGGCAACGGTCAACGACGCGATTGGTCGTCTCGCCGCAGAACAGTTTCGCCATCGTGATTTCGCGGAACGCGTCCTCACCGCGGTTCATCAGGTCCACGGCGCGGTAGCACAGCTGGCGGCACGCCTCCAGCTCCGTTTCCATCTGCACGAGCTGGTGACGCACAACCTGATGCCCCGTCAGCGAGCGACCAAACGCCTTGCGGTCCTGGCACCACTGGATCGTGTCGTCCAGAATTCGCTGCGCGCCCGCCGTCGCCGTGACCGCGCCGACGAGACGCTCGCCCTGGAAGTTCATCATGATCGAGTAGAAGCCCTGATTCTCTTCGCCCAGGAGGTTCTTGACCGGGATGCGGCAATCCTCAAACGCGAGCTCCGCCGTGTCGGAACAGTGGTTGCCCATCTTTTCCAGCTTGCGGGTGACGCGATAGCCCTTGGTGTCGGTCGGGAAGAGGACGAGCGAGATGCCGCCGTGGCCCGCCGCGCCTGTCCGCACGGCCAACGTGATGAAGTCCGCGCGCGTGCCGTTCGTGATGTAGGTCTTGGAGCCGTTGATGACGTAGTCGTCGCCGTCGCGGCGGGCCGTCGTCCGAATGGCGGCGACGTCGGAGCCAGCGTCGGGCTCCGTCACGCCGAGTGCCGCGATCGCCGTACCCGCCACTGCGGGGGCCCAGAAGTTGCGCTTGTGGTAATCATTGCCGATCTCACCAATCACCGGCGTCGCCATGTCCGACTGCACCAGCATAGCCATCGTCAGGCCGGCCATACCGCAGTTCACCATCTCTTCGGCGTACGCGACGGTGAACCACCAGTCCAAGCCCAGACCGCCGAACTCTTCCGGCACGCGAATGCCCAGCAAGCCCAGTTCGGCCGCCTTGTTGAAGACTTCACGCGGGAACAGGCGTTTGGCTTCCCACTCATGGGCGTTGGGGTGAAGGTCCTTCACGCACCAGTCGCGCACGGTCTTGCGTAGCGCCTTGTGTTCGCTGGTAAATTGCGGGTAATTCAGCATCCGGTCAGCGGCGAGCATAGGGGTCTCCAGAGCAAGGGCATTGATCGCCCGCGCAGAAGGCTAGCAGGGTCGCAGATTTTCTCAACGCCACCGCCGTCGACGACACACTTCTGCCGAGACGCGCGGTTGGACAAAAACGCAACACGCCGCTTGACGCTGCGCAAGTGTGTTCCACGGTGCGGGAACAGCTCGTGCGGGTGCCAAGCGGCGCGTTGTGTGTCGACTGGACTACTTGCCGCCGAGCTTCTTGTACTTCTCCAGACCGTCCGCCGTCAGCGGGAACTCCGGACCCATCTTGGTGTGGCAGGACTTGCAGGACAGCGTCGCGTCGGTCTTCTTGGCTTCGGCCGTCCAAGCTTTGAACGCCTTCTTCGCTTCGCCCTGACCGCCCTTCGCGCACGAGTCGGCGCCGAGCTTCGTCTCAAACTTGGTGCGGAAACACTTGCCGCCGCCTTCGTCATCATCGGCAGTGGCAGTCAGCGGCGACATCGCCACGCCGCAAAGCGCAATTGCACCAACAAACAGCATCGAGATCGTGAACTTATTCATGGCAGCTATCTCCTGGGACCCGCGGTAGCCAGCACAGCGCCGGTCGTCACCCCGATTCACCGCTCGCAGCATACGACGTTGCGGGTGCATCTCAAGTCATTGCGTAGGCAAACTTGATCATGATCAAGTCGCGGGGCGGCATACAGCAAGAATTGCCCGCGAGCGCGGCATGAAACGGCATCGTCACGATTCTTTGCACGGTCCTCGCGCTTTCACACGCTGCTTGTGTGGCGCGCTGCCCGCATCGCGCTTACCCTGTCTCCGGTCGCACTGCCCAGGATGATCATGGATCCGCTCGTACCGCACAGCCGCACTCGCCGCATTGTCACCGTTGTCGTGCAGATCGTTGTGGTCGCCGGCTTGGCGGTAGGCGGCTACTTTGCTTGGAAAAAGTATCAAAAAACCAACGAAAAAGGCCCGGAGTACGTCACCGAGGCGGTGCAGAACGTGCCGCTTCTGGTCGAACGCACCACGGCGACGGGCACGCTCCAGCCCCTGCTGACCGTGCAGGTGGGCGCGCAGGTGTCCGGTCGGATCATCAAGTTGTACGCGAATTACAACAGTCTTGTGCACACGGGCGATCTGCTGGCGGAGCTGGACCCGACGCTTTACGCCTCGCAGGTTGCCCAGACCAGAGCGAATTTGGCGCGGGTGAAAGCGGACTTGCAGCACGCACAGGCAGCGCAGCGGGCGGCGCAGAAGACGTTGAAGCGAACGGAAGTGCTGTTTGCAAAGCAGCTGGCGACCCAAGCCGACCACGATGCAGCGACGGCAGCGGTTGAGATGGGCAAGGCGGACATCGCGAACGCGGAAGCGAGCATCATTCAGGCGGAAGCGGCGCTGGCGCTGAATGAGACGAACCTTGCGTATTGCAAGATCTATTCGCCGGTGGACGGCGTGGTCCTGAGTCGCAGTGTTGACGTCGGTCAAACGGTCGCGGCTTCCTTGCAAGCGCCGGTGCTGTTCTCGATCGCCAAGGATCTGGGGAAGATGCAGGTGCATGCCAACGTGGACGAGGCGGACATCGGCAAGTTGGCGGAGGCGATGCCGGCGACGTTCACCGTCGATGCGTACCGCGGCATGAATTTTCAGGGTGTGATTAGCCAGCTGCGCCTGAGTCCGCAGGTCGTGCAAAACGTCGTGACGTACGACGCAGTTGTCGACGTGATGAACACGGGGAATCGCCTGAAGCCTGGCATGACGGCGACGGTGGTGTTCGAGACGGCGACGCGCCAAGGCGTGCTGGCGGTGCCCAACGCCGCGTTGCGCTGGAAGCCGACGGCGGATGACAAGGTGCTCGGCGAGACGCCGGTCGGCAAGAAGCCTGGGATGCCAGACGCCGTGGGCGAAAGTGGCGGGCACGGAGGACGCAAGAAAGCGCCGGATGCTGTGGGGCTAGCGGGCGCCGCAACGCCGTCGGACTTGGCCAGAGTGCTGCCGTCCAAGGTGTACGTGTGGCGCGGCAAGGTGCTGACGCCGGTGGAAGTCGTGACGGGTGTGAGCGACGGCCGCTACACGGAAGTGCTGTCGGGCAAGCTGGCTGTGGACGATCCCGTGGTCGTGCGGCGCATCGATGGCGGGACGTCATCGGCTGGCGCAATGGGCGGCGCGAAAGGTCCCAAGGGCGGCATGCCGCGGCGCATGTTCTAAACATGCCTGCCAAGACTGGAGATCAAATGCTGAACACTGGGTGGGCATGTTTATGCTGGTAGCTGGGGCGCCAAGCTCGCGTCCGTGCGGGCCGACTCACGGCGACACGAGATTTTTGGCTCCGAGTCAATGCTGGGATGTATAGTTCTCCAATCAGGTGCACAAACGGCAAGGCGGTTCGCGCGCATGGGTTCCACTCCGGTCATTGAAGCAGTTGCACTGGGCAAGGTCTACGCGACCGGTGACACGCCCGTGGTCGCGCTCGCGGACGTGACTTTGCAGGTGCATCCTGGCGAATTTGTCGCGGTCGTCGGCGCATCGGGTTCCGGCAAGTCGACCTTCATGAACTTGATCGGCCTGCTGGATCGGCCGACGAGCGGGTTGCTGCGTCTGGATGGCGTTGACGTCGCGCAGCTCAATCCCAATCAGCGGGCGTCGGTGCGCAATCACAAGGTGGGATTCGTGTTCCAGGGTTTCAACCTGCTGCGGCGGACTTCGGCGCTGGAAAACGTTGAGCTGCCCTTGCTCTACGCCGGCATTCCGGCGAGCGCGCGCACAGCGGCGGCCACGCGTGCGCTGCAACAAGTCGGTCTGGGCGAACGGTTGGGACACATGCCGAACCAGTTGTCGGGCGGTCAGCAGCAACGGGTCGCGATCGCCCGCGCGTTGGTGAACCAGCCAGCTTTGCTTTTGGCCGACGAACCGACCGGCAATCTGGATTCCACGACGACCCGAGAAATTCTGAAGCTTTTCGTCGATTTGAATGTGAACCACGGCATCACGGTGGTCATGGTCACGCACGAAAGCGACGTCGCGGCCGTCAGCCGGCGTGTGGTTCAGTTCAAAGATGGCCGCGTCGTCCTGGACGGTCCGCCGCCCGCCGAGTGGACGCCGTCGATCGACGTGCCGTGGCACACGCCAAGCCAGGCGGTGGTCGCATGAGCCTCTTTACCCTCTTGCGCTTGGCGTTTCGCGTCATCGGCCGCAACAAGGCGCGCGCTGCTTTGACCGTTCTGGGCATCGTCATCGGCGTCGCTGCGGTGATCGCGATGGTCGCGCTCGGCACCGGCGCGCAGCAGAACATCGCGAGTCAAATCGCCGCGCTCGGCTCCAACCTCATCATCATCATTCCGGGCACCACGAACGTCGCGGGCGTACGCGGCGGCGGCGGTTCCAGCACGACCGTGGACGTCGAGGACATCGACGCGCTGCGGCGCGAAGTGAAGACGATTTCGCAAATCGCGCCGGCGAATCGGCAGCAAGTGCAGATCGTCGCTGGCGACGCGAACTGGGGCACGCAAGTACAGGGAACTACGCCAGGGTTCTATTCGGTGCGCGACTGGCACACGGATCAGGGCACGACGCACTCGGATCAGGATGAAGCCTCGCAGAACAAAGTCTGCGTGTTGGGGCGCACCGTCGCGACGGAACTCTTCGGTCGCGAGGACCCGATCGACAAGTGGGTGCGGATCAAGAAAGTGCCGTTTCGCGTCATCGGGGTGCTGTCCTCCAAAGGTCAGTCGCCGATGGGGAGCGATCAGGATGATACTGTGATTATTCCATTTTCCGTCTACCGCGCGCGAATGGCGGGCACGCAGCGGGACCAAATTCAGTCGGCGTACGCTGCAGCCATCGACGCGAATTCGGCGCAAGCGGCGGTTGACGACATGACGGCCGTCCTGCGCCAGCGTCACCATTTGCGCGAGTCCGCGGACGACGATTTCTCGATCCGTAACCTCGCGGACATCGCCGCGGCGAGCCGAGAAGTCTCGGAGTCGATGACACTTCTTCTGGGGTCGATCGCGGGCGTGTCGTTGCTCGTCGGTGGCATTGGCATCATGAACACGATGCTGGTGAGCGTGACCGAGCGGACCCGCGAAATTGGTATTCGCATGGCCGTGGGCGCCAAGGCGCGCGACATCCTGATCCAGTTTCTCGTGGAAGCGGTGGTGCTGTCGGCGATCGGTGGCGCGGTCGGCGTTTTCTTCGGCTGGCTGGCGGCGCGTTTGCTCAGCGACGCAACCGGCTGGGTGACGATTTTTGACCCCAGCATCGCCGCGCTCGCTTTCGCAGTCTCCGGTGCAGTCGGCGTGTTTTTCGGCTTCTGGCCTGCGCGCCGTGCGGCTCAGTTGGATCCCATCGACGCGTTGCGTTATGAGTAGTTGCATGAAGTCGCTGCGCAAATGCCTCGTCCTCTTTCTGCTGCTGCCGGCACTCGCACACGCGGAAACGCCGGCGTCTGCATGGACGCTCGACGACGCGTACCGCAAGACAATCGTCAACCATCCCAATGTGTTGCAGGCGATTGCCAAGTCGCAGAGCGCACGCGCGCAAGTCGGCGTGGCGCGTAACGCTTGGCTACCGACGGCCAGCATCGACGTGAACCATCAGGAATCGACGGGGAACGCGCCGGGCGGTTCGACCTCCTTTGGCCTCAACCCGTATTGGCAGACCTCGCTGGCCAGCAAGTGGGTGGCGTGGGACTTTGGCAAGACAACCGCGAACATGGACGCTGCCGAGGCGAACGCGCAAGTCGCGGAACAGGACTTGCGCGCTGCGCGGGTGCAACTCTGGTCGGCATTGGCTCAAGGCTGGGTCGGCGTCATGGCGGCCGACGCAGCGCTCGGCGTGTACGAGGCGACGCTGACGCAACTGCAGCGGCAACGCGACGCCGTGAAGCAGCAGGTGGAGCTGCGCGCACGGCCGGAATTGGATTTGTTCAAGGCAGAAGCCGACGTTGCGGGCGCGCAGGGCGACGTCTTGCGCGCGGAGGAATTGGCGCGGTCCCAACGTCTGGCTCTCGCCGTCGCGGTCGCCGAGCCGCACATTCCGCCGGGACCTTTGGCGGCGCCGGCTTTTGACATGCAGGCGGTCGACGCGTCCGCGCTCGACGACGACGCGCGGCTCGATCAGCTCGTTGCGCTGGCGGTGGAGAATCGTCCGGAATTCGCTTCGATTCGCGCGCGCATGCAGGCGCTCACGCTTTTGGAGCGCGCCGCCGAACGCGCCATTCGCCCGAATGTCTACGTGAGCGGGCAAGCCGGCGCAGGTGGTCCGCAAGTCAGTGGACTCGCTTTCAACTACGGCGTCACGGTCGGGCTGGCTTTTCCGCTCTCGACCGTCTGGACGCAGCCGTCGGTCATCGCCGACACCGGTGCACAAATCCGCGCGCTCGCGGCGAGTCAGGACGCGCAAATCCTGACGCTTCGCGGGCAGATCAATCAGGCCATCACGTCCTTGGTCCAAGCGCGCAAGCGTATTCCCGTGGCGGCCGCGCAAGCGAGCTACGGCGAGAAGGCGCGTGACGCCGCGACGCTGCGCTACAAAGCGGGGGCAGGGCTGTGGTTAGACGTCGCAGATGCGGAAAGTACGTTGCTGAAGGCGCGTCTGGCCGTGGTTCGCGCAGAATTGGATGTGCAAGCGGCCGTCGCGCAGTTGGCGTATGCGCTGGGTCGTGTCGGCGCCATCCAGTAGTTCGGGACAAGCTGCTGAGGAGTCGGCCGCGAGCCGTGTTGCGGGCTGTGGCTTTGGCTACCGACAGCTGATTTGACCCTTGGTTTGAGGCGGTCCAGACTTGCGCCGCGGCGCTTGGACGCGCGCGAGCTGGGGTTCACGTGAAATATCTCGTCTTTGCGGCCTTTCTGCCGTGCTTTTTACTGCTCACGCCCGCTTGCGGCACCACGTCGACGGACTCTTCTCCGACCGACACGACTTCCGACGTTTCCTCTGACTCTTCCGCGCCGTTGCCCTGCACGCCGACCGACACCGTCTGCGACGGCAACGACATCAAGGCTTGCGTTGACGGCTTCGAGAAACGTACGCCGTGTGGTGTCGACGCCTATTGCAACTACGCCAAGTGCGTGCCGACAAGCATTCACTTCCCGCAGGACGCCGGGCCGCACCACGAGCGCTCGGAGTGGTGGTACTACACCGGTCACATCGACTCCGGCGCGCACCACTGGGGCTTTGAAGTCACGATCTTCCGCTACGACATGCTGGTGCTGACCGGCTCGCCCGACGTCGGCTACATGTGCCACGTCGCGGTCGTCGACAAGGACGTCAAGGAGCACTACCACACCGATACCATCACGTTCGAGCCGACCATTTGGCAGAACGCGCCGGTCGTGCTGGACGTGGACAACTGCCGATTTGAGCTGGGCGGCGATGGCCGCGACCACATCATCGCGCGCATTCCGCAGGGCAAGGAGAAAGACCACAAGGCCGACCCGTGGCTCTTTGACCTGACGACCGAGCCCAAGAAGCGCCCGGCGATCCACGGCGGCGACGGCATCATCCCCATGTCCGCGAACGCCGGCGCGAGCTGGTACTACTCCTACACGCGTCTGGCCACAAAAGGCACGTTGTCGACGCCCGCGGGCGACTTCCCCGTCACCGGTCAAGCGTGGATGGATCACCAATACGGCGGTTTTGACATCGTCGACTTCAAAGGCTGGGACTGGTGGAGCCTGCAGTTCGACGACGGCTGGGAAATCATGCTGTTTCAGTTCACCGACTGGAACGGCAAGCTCGCCAGCCAGGCGGGCACGGTCATCGATCCCGCGGGTAACTTTACCGAACTGGACGGGCTGGAGTCGTTCCAGGTGAAGTCGCTGCGCAAGTGGCCGAGCCCGCACACGGATGGCATTTATCCGTTGGATTGGGACATCACGATTCCGAACATGGACTGGAAATTCGGCGTGAAGACGTCCGTCGACGACCAGGAAATGTACAATCCGGCGCAGAATTATTGGGAAGGCGAGACGACGCTGAAGGGGACGCGCGGGACGACGCCGCTGACGGGCGTGGGGTATACCGAGCTGACGGGGTATGCGACGGATATCATGGATCCGGTGAAGAAGCCGTAGGGGCGGTGGGGCTTCTTGCGCAAGACTCTGATTGTGTTGGGTGCTACGCGATGTCGCCGTCTCGCTCGTTCGTGGCACGCATCGGTTCCCGACATGCTGGCCGACCGCTTCGCTCCGTGCGCCACGCTCGTCAATTTCCAACGCAAGCGGTCGCGGCTTGGGCGCCTCCGCGGTGGTGGATACAGGCCGGCTGGCTCCTTGACGCTTGCGTCTTGGAAATGTAGCGTCCGATTTACCGCAGGCTCACTCGGGGCTTGGGCAACTGCCACCGCAATGACCGTGGCGTCAACCTCGCCCCGACTGCTCCTGGTGCGAGACGGCGCAAGAGGACGTCTCATGTCGTATCACCGTACCGTGCGCACCTTCGTTGCCAGTTGGGCACCAGCCTGGTTGCCCGCGCTGGTGCTGTGCACCATGGCACCGACCGCCCTTGCCGCGCCGCGACCGCCCGTGGCAGACGACGGGCGGATCCAGGTACCCGTTGTAGGGCAATTCGGCACGCCCACGCGGACTTCCGTTGGCTGGGACAGCGAGGAATTCAGGAAGATGGCCGCATCGAGGCATCGGCCACTGGTCGCAGTCGAGTTGGATGGCCGCAAGTGGTTGTTTGTGCTGGTGGGGGCCGAGCTCTATCGCGCCAATGCAAGCGACAACTTCAGCGAGTGGAAGATCGTGCCGTTCGCCGGTGCCCCGTTAGTCAACGCCCAGGGGCTCGCCGTCCTCAAGGGCCGCCTGTTCACGACGGCGGACGAGGGCAAAGTGGGCATCTACAGCGTTGCGCTGCCGGCAAAAGAATCAGCCGCTGAATGGAGTTGGACGCGCATTGCCGATGCGCCAGACCGCCGTGGAGGCGTCGTCTCCGACGGCGAGGCGTTGTATGTAACCGCCGCGCAGAACTTGTACCGCTCCCAGGACGGCGTGACTTGGAGCAAGGTCACGCCGTCTCCCGTTCCGGCCGCGATGATTTGGAGTCTGACGGTCGGCCCGGGCTGGCATTGGATGTTCGTGGGCATCGGGGGCCGCCGAACGACTGTCATGCAAGTATTCTCCAGCCCCGATGGCGTGACATGGAAGAAAGTTCGGGACTTCCCGGTCAACGATGTGGGTAGCTGCGACTTGGTAGCGTCAGCGAACGCCGTGACCGCCGCCTGCTATGAGCGGGCTGAACGTCTCGTCGCGGGCGGCGAGTGGACGACGGTTGGCACGTCTTCCGCCGCCCGCCTGCCCCACACCGTGCACGGAGAAGGCGCGATGTCGTTGTGGTTTGGCCCGAAACAGCAAATCGCCACCACAGATGGCGGCGCTACCTGGCAGGCGATCAACAGCGTGGAGGGTGTTCTCTGGTATCGCATCAGCGACGCGCAATTGCTACTCGTGTCCGGTGGTGGCGTCTCTGTTCGCCCGCTCGTTCCGCTGGAAGACAAAGCGGCGGCACCGGTGCCCGCGCATTGAGTGTGGACGCTGCGGGCCGACGGGCGGCGGCTGACCAGAGCCCCAGCCAGCACATGCAAGTGCGCCGGTCGCCGCAGATCCCGATGCGGCCGTAGCCAGAGCGGACACCGCATTGGTCCCTACGGCTCGACTCGCCGCTCGTTGTTCCAGATTCGCGTCGGGATGTTCTACCGGCAGCACCGTGCGACGCCGCCTGCGCACGCCTCGTCGGCGAATTTGTTCACGACCTCTGGCTTGTGGTTCAGCCGACGGTGACCATCCGCCACGAGGCAAAGAACCTCGGCGTGCAGCGGGTTGGTTTCGTCGACGTAGAATAGTGTGGCTTCCGCCATCCGCAAGAGGTCGGTCGGGCGCTTCAACGCGTCCTTCGTTGCAGCCAGCACGTAATACCGGTAGTCCGCACCCCGCCGTGAGACTTTCAGGGCTGCGTTGTACGCGACGGCGGCTTCGGCAAGATGGTTCGCCTCAAACAACAGTTTGCCCAGCCATGCGTTCAGGCGCTCGGCCTCGGGCATCGTTTTCAGAGCTGCCTGTGCGAATTCGATGGCGTGCTCGATGTCCTTTGCGGCGTAGGCTGCATGACTTTGCTCTAGCGCGCGGACCGCGGCCCCTGGGATCAACGACAGGCTGCTCGGCGGGCAGGCGCTAGAGCAGCGATACCGCGACACGTCGAGGCTCTCGCCCAAGCCCATGTTGCTGCAGTGGACCGTCCAGAAGTCCGTGGGCCCTAACGTCGTCACTTCCTTCGGCAGTGGCTGCTTCTTCTTACCGGCCTGCTGTTGCAGGAGCTTGACGCCAATTCGGCTGGGCGCGGCCTTTTGCAGGTTACTGCGCGGTTCGGCGGAAAAGGCGAACGAAACTTCGGGTTCAGCGCCGCCCTGGCAAACCAAACGGCCAAAATAGAGTTCGTCCTTGCCCGCATCGCCCCAGTCGTACGGCTTGAAGCCTCGCGGTTCCATAGTCCTGAATTCCTTGCACTCGTCTGGCTTCGGGTCGGAGTATCGAGTAGGACACCCGTCCGCGCCGTCGGGTTCGCCGGTCAGATCGGTCACGACGGGATGCGGTACGTCGAACGGCCAGACGGGCACGTCTTTGGCCAGGAGGGTGCGGCCGCTCAGCACACCCAGTTCGTAGATCGCGCGGTGGTGAGAAGGCGCGACCAGTGACGTGCGATCCGCGGGCTTCTTGCTGGCGTAGAACGGCGCGTAGCGGGCGCGCCATGTCTGGTAGAAGTCGCGAACCCATGCGTTCGCCGCAGCGCTGTCTGGCCCCGTGGGCCCTTGCGCCGCAGCGATGGCGCGCAAAAGACACGCCACGATGCGGTATTCCAGCACGCTTGCGGCGCCGCTGTCCTCGAGCGGGGCAAGGGCGCCGAACTCGCTGTTCACTGCTTTCGGCGCGACGACCTTGGTGACCGCTGCATCCAGCTGATCCAGCAACTCCGAGGGCTTTTTCGTGAGCGTCCAGTCCGCCGGAATCGCGGACAAGTGCGGCTTCAGGTAGGCCTGCATCGCCGGAATGCCGCGTTGCGGGTCGCCTACGAATTTGCCTGCCAGTTCCTTCAACCGCGTTGCTTCGTCTGCGTGCGCCGCCGCTCCGCATAGCATCAGAAGCGCCGCCGCCAACGCGACGAGGGGGCGGGCCCGCCAAGGCCGCTTGGAGTCACAACGTACACTTGGCCAGCCAAACCGATATCGCATTGGGCCCCCGGAAACTGAAATGGCGACGAGCGTCAAAAATCGAGCGATCTTTACCGGGACGCGCGCCGCCGACGGTGGGAGTCTACACATGCTGACCTAGTGTGACTACCGGGCTGGAGTCGGGCAGACCTGTTGCATCTCGGACTAACCGAGAGCGCGCCCCCCGCTGGCGCGCCGCGGCGTCGGTGGCTGTGACGTTGGAATTCTGTCAGCGTGTAGAGCGTGGGCTATGGCGGTGCACAGCCTTGCCGGGCACGCTTCGTGGTTTGCGGCTACGGGAATTCGCCGTCGGCGTGCTTGCTGATTCCGAACTGCGGGAGCGCTCGGAGTCCGTTCAACGCGCTCTCTTGGGTGGTACTTACCCCCTGATCTTGGCGAAGCATGGCGGCGCTCGTGCCCCTTGTCCCGATATTCTTCTGAAGTACACGCTCCGACCGAAGTTCGAGCTCAAACTTGGCCGAACCGCGGCGTGCCACCGGAGGTGCACGCTCGCGGTCCAGTCCGAGAGGGCAACAGGCTTGACCCGCACAGTTTGGTGTTGGACAAAGGTCGGACCGTCTAGTTCTCTCGATGCCGGCGTCAATCCAAGCGCCTGTCATTTTGATGTCACGGGATCAACAGGTAACAACGGGCCGGACTGAAGCTGAGGACGACTGCGACATCAGCGCGAAACCGGAGTTCGAGAGCCTCTCATTACACGAGAAAGTGGACTATCTGCGGCAAAAGCAGGAGGAAGAACTGCTCGCGCTCCAAAACGAGCGACTCGATTTGCTGAGTTCGCATCTCGCCAAGGAGCACCCGGTGCCATAGCCGCGCGGGTCTGCGCTTTTCATCGATTCGACTGGGGAGTAAACTCTGCGCAAACGTGCGGCGGAGTCAGTGATCTGGCGCGCGCAACTCCATGTGATCGAGCGAGGCGCACGATGGCTCTGCAACTTCCCTTCGGCCGCGTTGCTGCCGCGTTCTCCGTGCTGTTCCTGGCGGCCTGTGGCACAACCGCGGCCTCCAACGGGACGGCAGACACCGATGCCGCGGAGCCGGACGTGGCCGTCGAGGACGTCGCTGCAACCGACGTTGCACCTGGCACGGACGCCATCGCCGCGGACACGTCCGACGTCGCGCCAGATGTACCTGAAGTCGCGGAGGATATTGCGCCTGACGTAACCGCGGATGTGGCATCGGACGTCACCGTGACGGTTTGTACGTGCGGTGACGGCAATTGCAATGGGGACGCGTGCGGCGAGTCGTTGGCCTCATGCCCCGCCGACTGTGCAGGCTGCGGCAATGGCAAATGCGAGCCCGGCGAAGGCCCTCTATCCTGCCCCATCGACTGCTGCGGCAGCTGTGGCGATGGGAAGTGCGTCGGCTACAGCTGCGGCGAAGATCCGCAGAAGTGCCCGGAGGACTGCGGCAAGGCGTGCGGCAATGGCGTGTGCGAAAAGAGCGAATCGCCCAGCACTTGCGCAGAGGACTGCAAACACCAGGTGTGCGGCAACAACGTCTGCGAACCCGAAGATGGCGGGCCGAAGCTCTGCCCAGAAGACTGTGGCACATCGTGCGGCAACTGCGTCTGCGAGAAAGGCGAGGACTTCTTGTCGTGCCCGTTGGACTGCGGATTCTGTGGCGACGGCGTCTGCAGCACCTGCAGCGGCCTTGGCGAGTCGGCGCAGACGTGCACGACGGATTGCCAGGCCAACTGCTTTGCCAAAGGTTGCGACGACGCCATTACCTGCACCACCGACGTCTGCGGTTCCGACGGACAGTGCGCGCACGTTCCCGACTCGGCCTCGTGCGGTGATGCTAACCCGTGCACGGACGATGCGTGCGTGCCGACCAAGGGCTGCGTGAACGGCGCGAACACGGCGGCGTGCAACGATGGGGACAACTGCACGCTCAGCGACGCCTGCTCGGAAGCGACCTGCGCAGGCGTCGCTGCCGACTGCGACGACAGCAACCCGTGCACGGCCGACACCTGCGCCCCCAGCAGCGGCGCCTGCAAACACGCCCCCGTGGTTGGCCCGTGCGATGACGGCGACTTCTGCACGATCGGCGACGGATGCGGTGGCGGCAAGTGCCTCCCCGGTGCGGTCACCGACTGCAACGACGACGACGACTGCACGGCGGACAAGTGCGACACGTTCAGCGGCTGCAAATACACGCCCGTCGCGTGCAAGGCCTGCGTACCCGGCGACCCGTGCGTACCCGCCGATGTCTGCCATTTGGGCATGACGACTTGCATCGGCAAAGCGTCGCAGTGCACGGACACCACCGCGCCCGCTGCGGACGATCTCCCGTGCGGCCTTAACAAAGGCTGCGTCGCCGGCGTGTGTAAGAGCTACGCCAACAAGATCAGCGTCTTCAGCGGTGGCGGCCAGAACGGCAGCGTGAACGGACAACTTTTGCCAGTCGTCATCAAGGTCGTCGATTCCGGCGGCGCACCGGTGTCGGGTGCCAAAGTGAGTATCGTGCCGACAGAAGGCGCAGCGGCGATTCCGGCCAGCGGAACTTCGACGAGCCAAGGCAAGTTCACCAGTTCACCGCGGCTGGGGCGCTCTGTGGGCGTTCAGGAATTCGTCGTCAACGCCACCAACGCGGCGTCCATCACTTTCCAGGCAACGGCGATAATGCCACAAAATAACACGATATTCTCGATCCTGAACGGCGACCATAGCATGGGCAACGACGGTTTACCCGGCCCGGCGACGCTCGCGCACGTCGGGCAAGTTGGCGATATCTCCGCGGCGAGTGACGGCACCATCTACGTTGCGGAGCCCGGCAACCATCGGGTGATTCGCATCAGCAAGGCGGGCGCGGCGTCCGTCGTGGCGGGCAACGGCAGCGCTGGGGCGAGCGGCAACGGTGGTCCGGCGATCGCCGCAGCGCTCAATGCGCCGCTTGGCGTCGCGATCGACGAGGCGACCAACTTGCTCTACATCGCCGACAGCGGCAACAACGTGATTCGCGTCGTCGACTTGGCGGACGGCAGCATCGGCAGCTTCGCCGGCGGCGGGACTGCGCCCGGACCCGGATTCGGCGATAGCAACGTCGCCGCGGCCGCGCAGTTTTTGGCGCCGACCCACGTGCGGATCGGCCCGGATCATGGCCTCTACGTCGGCGATTCCGGACACAACCGTGTGCGGCGCATCGATCTGGACACGCAGGCCGTCAGCGCCTTCGTCGGCAACGCGGCAGGCGTGGATTGCACGCAGCCGGTGGCCTTGTCCGAGTGCGGGCCGTATGGCGGACCCGCTTACAGCAACCTCGGCTGTGACATTGCCTGGAACGCAGCGGGCGACGCCTTCGTCACCGGCAAGGTCTGCGGGACTGGACCCGGTTACGCGACGAGCGGGATCATCCGCCGGGACAAGAACGGCGCACTTTCCCACGTCGCAGGCCAAGCGTACGGGGCGGCGCTCGACGGCGGTCCGGCAAACCTCACGGCATTTGGTGGAATCGGCGGCATCGCGGTCGACAAGGTCGGCAACATTTTCGTCACCGAGTTCGACAAAGCGCAGGTTCGCAAGATCGAGCACGCAAGCGGCCGCGTGGTGACCGTGATGGGCACCGGGATCGCAGGATTTGCTGGCGACGACGGGCCAGTGAACCTCGCGCAGGTGGGCCAGCCGTACGGCTTGTGGTTGGATGGCGGCCAGAACTTGTTTGTTACCGACAGCCAAAATGCGGACGTGCGCGAGGTCGTGACCTTCGGACAGACGGTCGCCACACCCGCCAAGCTGAGTCTGGTGAGTGGAAGCAATCTCAGCGGGCTTGTCGACCAGGCGATGACGGAGCCGTTCGTGGTGAAGTTGACGGACGCCAACGATCAGCCGCTCGCGGGCTTCACGCTGCACTTCAACGTGGTCAGTTCCGGAGCGGGCCTCTACGACACGGCAGCGTCGACCGGTTCCGACGGCACGGCCAGCACAACAGGACGGGTCGGACTCGCGCCGGGACCGTACGGCGTTCAGGCGACGTTCCGCGACCTCGATGGCAAGGACGTCGCAGGCAGTCCTCTCGACCTCGCGATGACGGCCATCGCCCCAGACGTCGGGAGCATCTTCACTGCGATCAACGCCGACCACAGCCAAGGGCTCGCGGGCATCCCTGGTCCCGGCAGCCTGGCGCACACGGACACGTTGATGGACACGGTCTTCGGCAGCGATGGCACCCAATACATCGCCGACGCGGGCAACCACCGGGTCTACGCGCTCAGTCCGAGCGGCGCTCTCTCTGTGGTCGCGGGCAGCTCCTCGGCGGGTGGCCAGAACTCTGGCTACAGTGGCGACGGCGGTCCCGCGGTGAAGGCCCAGTTCCACGCCCCAGCTGGTGTCGCTTTCCTGCCCGCTGCCGGCAAAGCCAACGATACGCTCTTTGTGACCGACAGCTTCAACAACGTGATTCGCGGCGTCGACTTGAAGACCGGCGTCGTCTCCGCGTTTGGCGGCGGGGGCGCCTCGGCCACGGGTCCCGGCTGGGGTGACGGTGGCCCTGCCAGCGCGGCGGTGCTCTCCTACCCCACGCACATCTACAAAGGACCCGATAACGCGCTTTACGTCGCGGATGGCAGCCACAATCGTATTCGCCGCGTCAACCTGGCAACGGGCATCATCGAGGCGTGGATGGGCTCGGCCAACGGTGCCGCGTGCGGCAGCAGCGATCCCGATTTGTTCGACTGCGATGCCGGTGGCAGCCTTGGGCTAACAACCGGGTGCGCGGCGACTTGGGACAGCAGCGGCAACGCCTACGTCGTCGGCCGGTTCTGCAGCACGGAGATTGGGACGGCGACAACGGCGATCGTCAAACGCGCGCCCAACGGCGCACTCACGTGGTTGGGTGGCAAAAGCGACGGCACGGACGATGAGGGAATTGACGCCAAAGCGACTGTCTTTGGTAGCATCACGTCGATCGCCTTGGATGCAAACGGCAATATCCTCGTGTCCGAATACAGCAAGAACCGTATCCGCCAGATCGATCCGCTTGGCAAAGTGACAACGGTTGCGGGAACGGCGACCGCTGGTGCTGCCGGGGACTACGTCGCGCTGGCTCTCGCGCAGTTCAACGGACCGTGGGAGATCAAGATGGCGCCGAACGGCCACATGACCGTGACGGACACGCTCAACTTCACGCTGCGCTACGTGTGGTGAATCACGTCGCCGCATGACGCCTCCGACCTGATCCGGCTGGGTGACGCTCGTTGTTCTGGAAAGGACCGAGCTGCAGCTTCAAAACTTCCGCAAAGATGCACTTGCCGGACGGCCCTGAGGCGCAGTCCCGACCTGCGCGATGACACGTACATGACGCACCGCCACGCCGACGATTGCCCCGCGCGTCCAGCTATGCTACATGCCCGCCCCCGAATCGGGGGCTCTCCCCGCGCTATCCAGGCTGGCCACCATGAAGATCCACGAGTACCAAGCCAAGCAACTCTTTGCCCAGTATGGCGTCCCCGTTCCGCAAGGCTTTGCTGCCTTCTCGGTCGCGGAAGCCATGACCGCAGCGGACAAGCTGCCGGGGCCCATTTGGGTCGTCAAAGCACAGATTCACGCGGGCGGCCGCGGTCTGGGCGGCGGCGTCAAAGTTTGCAAAAGCAAAACTGAAGTTCAGGAACGCGCATCGCAGATTCTCGGCATGCAGCTCAAAACCCATCAGACGGGGCCGGAAGGTCAGCTGGTGCGGCGGCTGTACATCGAGGGCGGCGCGGACATCAAGCGCGAGCTGTACCTCGGCATGTTGCTCGACCGCGACGTCGGCAAGATCGTCGTCATGGCGTCGACCGAAGGCGGCATGAACATTGAGGACGTGGCGCACAACACGCCAGAACTCATCCACAAAGCGTGGATCGACCCGCGCGTGGGCGTGCAGGCGTTCCAGGGCCGCGATTTGGCGTTCAAGCTCGGCATGTCCGACAAGACGGTCAACGCGTTTGGGAAGGTGCTGGCCAGTCTCTACGAGCTGTACATGGCCAAGGACTGCTCGCTGGTGGAAATCAATCCGCTGGTGGTGCAGGGCGACGGCTCCATCATCGCGCTGGACGGCAAGGTCAACTTTGACGACAACGCGATGTACCGCCACCCGGACATCATGGCGTTCCGCGATCTGGACGAAGAAGACGCGCGTGAAATCGAAGCGTCCAAGTACGACCTCAACTATGTGCACCTAGACGGCAACGTCGGCTGCCTGGTGAACGGCGCGGGCTTGGCGATGGCGACGATGGACATCCTGAAGCACTACGGCAGCGAGCCGGCGAACTTCCTGGACGTCGGCGGCGGCGCGACGGCGGAGAAAGTGACGGCGGCGTTCAAGATCATCTTGAGCGACAAGCGCGTGCACGCGATCTTCGTCAACATCTTTGGCGGCATCATGAAGTGCGACACGATCGCCGAGGGCGTCGTCACGGCGGCCAAGGAAGTGGGCATCGATCGCCCGCTGATCGTGCGTTTGGAAGGCACGAACGTCGACTTGGGCAAGAAGATCCTGAGCGAATCCGGCCTGCCGATTCTCACCGGCAACGACATGAAAGACGGCGCGCAGAAGGCTGTGGAAGCGGCCAAAAAATACGCTGCGGCGCACGCCTAAAAAGAATACCAGAAAGCGAGGACTCACAATGGCTGTTTTGGTCGACAAGAATACCCGGCTCCTGGTTCAAGGCATCACCGGCACGTCCGGCGCGTTCCACACGCGCGGCGCGGTTGCGTACGGCACCAACGTCGTCGCGGGCGTGGTTCCGGGCAAAGGTGGCACCAAGTTTGACGATAGCATCCCGATCTTTGACACCGTCGCCGACGCCGTCAAAGCCACGGGCGCCAACGCCAGCGTGGTCTACGTGCCGCCGCCGTTCGCTGCGGACGCCATCATGGAATCCGCGGACAACGGCATTCCGCTGTGCGTGGCCATCACGGAAGGCATTCCGGTGCTGGACATGTTGAAGGTCAAGCAGTTCCTCGCGGGACGCAACACGCGCCTCATCGGGCCGAACTGCCCGGGCATCATCACGCCGGGTCAGTGCAAAATCGGCATCATGCCGGGTCACATTCACAAGCCGGGCAACGTGGCGGTGCTTTCGCGCTCCGGTACGCTGACGTACGAGGCGGTGGGGCAACTGACGGCGCTCGGCATCGGTCAGTCGACCTGCATCGGCATCGGCGGCGACCCGATCAAGGGCACGGACTTCATCGACGCGCTGACGCTGTTCGCGGAAGACCCGGAGACGCACGCGATCATCATGATTGGTGAAATCGGCGGCTCGGCGGAAGAAGAAGCCGCGGCGTGGATCAAGGCGAACCTGAAGAAGCCAGTCATCGGCTTCATTGCCGGCCTCACGGCGCCTCCGGGCCGTCGCATGGGTCACGCGGGCGCGATTATTTCGGGCGGCACGGGCACGGGCCAGTCGAAGATCGCGGCGTTTGAAGCGAACGGCATCAAGGTTGCGCCGACGCCGGGCGACCTCGCGTCGACGCTGCTCACGGTGTGGCAGCCCCGGTAGCGACGCCCCTCCGTGGTCGTCGCCCACGCGGTCGACGTCCCCCATTTCCATTCCCGACCACGGCGGGGGACGAGCCTTCGCCCCACGGTCGGATTCATCACAGCATTGAGGATTCCCAATGGCCATCGAACAGACCCTCTCCATCATCAAGCCCGACGGCGTGAAGAACCACCACATCGGCCACGTCATCTCGATCTTTGAGGCCGCTGGCCTGACGATCAAGGCCGCCAAGCTCGTTCACCTCACGACCAAGCAGGCCGAGGGCTTCTACGCCGAGCACAGCCAGCGCGGCTTCTTCCGCGAGCTGGTGGACTACATGACGTCCGGCCCGGTGCTGTTGATTTGCCTGGAAGGCGAGAACGCGATTACGGCCAACCGCACGCTCATGGGCGCGACGGACCCGGCGCAGGCGGATGCCGGCACGATTCGCAAGCTGTACGCGGAGAGCAAGGGCGTGAACACGGTTCACGGCTCGGACAGCGCGGCGTCGGCGGCGCGGGAACTGGCGTATTTCTTCGGGAGCGCGTTTGAATTCGTGGGGTAATGCCTGCGAATCGTGGAACGGGTAGGGCCAGCCCTCTGCGGCTGGCCGGTTTCGCGCGGTAGATGTTGAACCAAGCCCCCGTCGTGGCGTGATGCTGCGGCGGGGGCTTGGGCGTTTTGGAGGTGGTGCGCGCGGCAATAGCTGAGAAACCACGAATACCTCCTGACGGCCGGTGTGCTGTCGGCCGCATCCCAACGCGGCTGGTCTCACCCAACGTAGGGCCGGGGCTTGTCCCCGGCCGGTGCGAATCACATTTTGGTCCTGCCAATCAGCGTCCCACACCGAATCCGGTCCGTCCGATTCACGCTCCCGGAGACCTTCATGCACCACGGGCTACCGCAACGCCGACACACGCGCCTCCACCGCGACGCATACGCCGACATTCACGCGGTCTGTGCGATCACTATCGCCCTGAAGGACCGCCGCGCTCTGTTCGCCGACTGTGAAGCCGCGCACGCCGCAATTCGCGTTCTCCGTGACCGTGCCGTCGTTTCCTGCGTTCACGTCCACGCGTATTGCATCATGCCGGACCATGCGCACCTCGTTCTCAGTCCGTCAGCGACGTGTGACCTGACTTTGTTTGTTGGGCAATGGAAGAACCTCAGACACAATACCAGTAACCACAGATCTCGCGGTCCGCTACCGCTTTCACCCGCTTTTCGGCCACCGTCTGCTGGTCACGGCCCTGCACCAAGGACCCGCGTCCTCGCTCATGGCAGAGGCGCCCGACGGCAGC